>JBFHIG010000007.1:0-59180 GCA_041596615.1 Candidatus Moraniibacteriota bacterium
ACTTCCACATAATCCCCACTCCCATCAAATTCCAAACATTTTCCACTTTTGCAATCTGAGGTATCTTTCCAAGTTGCGCCTACAATTGTGCCGTCATTTTTAAAAGATGTTTCATCGTGAGCTGTTGTGCCAAATCCTTCATCAAATGGGAGATAAAGGACAGATGCCGGACCTTTTTCTTCTTGGCCTAGACTAATAAAAGTTGAGGGGGAATTTTGATTATTGTATTCGGTTTGGATCCAGGTGGCGGAGCGAACTATCGAAGAGATGCGAGCTTCATCCAGCTTTCCGTCATATATTCCACCGACTAAATTTCCTATACGCGTTTCTGCTTCTTCATTCAATGCAAATGAACGGGCAGTTGTCTCTGAATAAACCTCTGCACCGTTTATATAAAACTTCAAAAGCTTTGTGGTACCATCAAAAGTCACTATCCAATGTGTCCATCCATTAGTTGCGAAGTCATATGCATAGTCAACATACTCATACGATCCTCCTTCACAATTATCGGACAACCAGACACATATATCACCATCATTACACTCGCCATACCCCCTGTCCATATTCATCCCCCAACCACACCATCCATTCTCAACATCCTGACCGGAATTCAATAGAATATTAGAATTATTTGAAATATTATCTGGCTTTATCCAAAATCCAGCTGAAAAATTACTTGAATCCAAATTATTGCGATTGGCGATGTGGAAATAATCATCAATCCCGTCCAAATCATCTGCCCCGTCCACTTTCCCACTAACCGCCTCATCCCCATCATAACCAGAGGTTGTTCCATTATTACCATTCTTAGTCGAATCAGTCCTGTCTCCGGTCCCACTTTCCTCCAAATGCTGAACCATCTTAAAATTCTCATCCCAAACCCCTTCCCCGTTCTGCTGATTTTCTGCAGTCTGATTCCCATAATACATAAAAATAGACGAATTGTTGTCTCCATCTAATTCTGGAATTCTGACCCAAGCTACTAGAACTCCTGTGGTGCTATCATAGCTTTCAATTTCGTGATCTAGTTTTTCTCCAGAGGAAGTTATAAAAATAATATCATCCCCATCTGCTTGAGCTTTGGTTGAGAGATTTGCATCTGTCAAAGAAACTAACATTGGGAAATTGGTTTGGTCTGCTGGAATTTGAGAAGCATTAACAGTGATCGCCTTCCGATAATACCAATCATCATTCCACCAAGCTTGCGCTTGGGAGGCATAGTTAGTAAAAAGATAAAAAGCTACCCCTCCGATAAGAAGGAAAATTGTTAGAGCCGAAGAAGCTGCAGAGGCGTAGGGATGGTGGGAGGAGAAATGATTTTTAAGAGATTTGTACTTTTGTCTAAAAGATTTATATCTTTGTTTGAAAGATGCAAATTTTGTGGTTTTCAAAACCCTCCCTGGTCTCCCTTCACAAAGGGGGAAGTCGTTTTTATTTTTGTCATCCTCGTGAATACAGGGATCTATTCTGGCATGGTCAGTTTTCCTAATGGATTCTGGGCTGAATTGGGAATGACAACTTTTTATATCATCATTATTCCCTTTCTTAGTTTTCAGTTTTTGTTTTAAAATAACCACCAACGCATAAAAAGGAGAAATTGGATTTCTTTTAATAAAAAACCTCAAAAAACCTATTAGAAGATCTTCATAGGTTTCCCAGCTGTATATTTTTTTCAAAATTAATTTTAAATTTCGAATTTTTGATTTTGAATAAATTTTGAATTTTGAATTTCTGAACATTTTTTGTTATTTTTTCTTTTTTTCTCGGATTGGTTTTGCGCTGGTCCGAGTTTGCAACTCGGACTTTTTATTTTAAGACACAGCAGGAATACCGCAATGTTGGTTTGAAATATGGGACCGGGTTACAAACCCGCTCCAGCGCAATTAAATAATTTAAAATTGATTCAAAATTCGAAATTGCCCTATTCCCACAACTCGTTAACACGTTAATAAATAATAAATAATTATATTATTACAAAATGCTAAATTCTGCTCTTGTATCATTATATAATAAAACTTATAATAAGGCTATCTAAAAAAAGCTTTTATTTTGTCATATCCTTAAGAGTTGGACAATTTACTGATAATTTGAAAGTGGTCCTCGTTTTAGCAACTCGTTAACTCGTTAATTCGCTAATAAAAAATAGCTAATCTGTATGAATAAAATAAAACTCTCCCCTTTTGAAATCTTTTCCATATCCTGGATTAGCGTTGCAATAATTGCTCTGCTTTTAGTAGTTATGCACATCTTTTACACATACTTGCTGATCCTGTGGATTATTCTCATTCCAATCATTATCCTACTGCTTTTGAAAAATGAAAAGCTTGAAATCACACCTCATACCCAAAATGAAATTTGGATTTTTGCCTTTATAGCTTCTATAGGGATTCTGTTAAATTCTTTCGTCACTCCTACTATTTTTGGGGGAAGAGATGAGGGATCACTTTCAACAAGTGCTATCTTAATTTCACAAAATCATTCTTTGGAGCATTCTGATGAAATGACGAGGCAGTTTTTCGATATCTATGGGCCGGGAAAAGCATTGAACTTTCCAGGCTTTTTCTATACTCAAAAAGGTTTCTTGCATAGCCAATTCCTCCCTGCGTACCCGGCTTGGGTAGCCGTTTTTTACTCTTTCTTTGGACTTATTGGGATTAAGTTTGTGAACTTACTTCCTTTTATCACTTTTATTTTTTCCTTTTTTCTCGTTTTAAAGAGATTTTCCACAAAACCAATTTTCAGTTTTCTCGGTGTTGCAATTTTGATTACACTTTTGCCAATCACTCTTTTTTATAAATTCACACTCACAGAAATATTCTTTGCAGCATTAATTTGGTTTTCGCTCCATTTTGTCTTGCGACATTTGGAAGAAAAAAGTTATTGGACATTTGCAGTTATTTTCATATCTCTTGCTGTTACTCCATTTCTTCGAGTAGAATCAATTGCTTTCGGCTTTGCATTACTTTTCATCTTAATTCTAATGAATTTTGAAAAAATGAAATTGCCTCGCTACAGAGCGCTTTTTATTGTTGCTGGAATTATCGCCGTTATATCATTCATGATAAACTCTAATTTTTTCACAGAAACACTTAAAAGCTTTGCCGAGTTTTCACCAATCAAACCAACTGAAATATCTAGTGAAAATTCCTCCTTTAACCTTTTGCCTGATGATTGGGAAAATTTTTATATATTAAAAATCTTCTTTAATTATAATATTCTTCCTTTTATTATTTTGGGATTTTCTTTTATATACACTCTTTTTCGCAAGAAACACTGGTCAACTCTGGTTCCTTTCTTTTTCTTATTTCCTGCCCTTGTTTATCTTCTTGATGCAAACATTTCCCTTGACCATCCCTGGATGCTCAGACGCTTTGTTTTCGCAACAATTCCAGCTCTATTGCTTTATTCAATGTTGCTGATAGAAAAAACTGCTTTAACGAAAAGATTGCCTTTATATATTGTGGGAATTTTGCTCATCCTAAATCTATCACAGTCTATTCCCTTCCTAGGATATTCTCAAAACAAAAATCTACTCTCTCAAACAGAGAATTTAATGCAAGATTTTAGCGATAAAGATCTCATCTTGGTTAGTCAAAAATCTTCGGGTAGTGGCTGGTCTCTTATTTCAGAGCCAGCAAAAACAGTTCTTGGAAAAAATGCGGTATATTTTTTCAACCCAAACGATTTTGAAAAAATTGACACATCTGAATTTCAAAATATTTATCTTATTACTTCAGACGATGAAAAAGAGCTCTATAGTGATTTAGAAAAAAATAAAATCAAAGATTATACCATCACAAATAGTATCATTACTCCGTCTAGAGAACCTTTGGCGCAACCGAGTATATCAGAAATACAGACCAGTGGGAGTGTTTATCAAATTTTAGAAGATTAGCACTGTTCCTTCCCTTAGATTAAGGGAGGGCTAGGGTGGGTTAGGAATCCGAGTTAAATAATTAATTTCGAATTTTTCAATAATGAATAAAAATTAATTTTCGATTAAAAACCAAACATGCCTTAGCACTATCCTCAAACTAATGCATTGGAACTAAGTTCCCAATTAGGGACTTAGTTCCAACAAAATTCAAACAAAAAATGCAATCTACCGACGAAGAAAAATTATACACTCTCGCCTTTAGTTTTATTCCCTCGATTGGACCTGCTCGTTTTGAGATGATAAAAACTTTTTTCAATTCACTAAAAAATGCCTGGGAAGCGAATGAATCTCAATTGATCAAGTCAGGAATTGGAGCAAAGTCTGCCAAAGCTATAGTTGAAAATAGGAATAAAATTTCTCCTGAGGAAAAATTAAAAGAGCTGAAAAAACTTGGGATTTCTTTTATCATAAAGAGTGATGCATCTTATCCAGAACTTTTAAAAGAAACATCCTCTGCCCCTTCTATTCTTTTTTATATTGGAAATTTACAAGCGCTTAAGCAAAAGATAATTGCTATTGTTGGTCCTCGCACTCCAACACATTATGGAAAAAATATCACAATAAAATTCGCAACAGAGTTAGCAACTTCGGGGATTGTCATTGCTAGTGGTATGGCAAAGGGAATTGATTCAATTTCTCATAAAGCTTGTGTCGATATTGAAAAACCAACAATTGCTGTTTTGGGTTGTGGCATTGAAACATCTAGACAAAATCTTGAAAATAAAAAACAAATTGATGCAATAATAGCAACTGGAGGGTTAATTCTATCTGAGTATCCGCCTTTTTCAAAATCAGCAAAATACACCTTCCCTGCCAGAAATAGGATTGTGAGTGGAATTTCACTTGGCACATTAATTCCAGAGGCTAGCTTACGCAGTGGAACTCTTATTACTGCACGACTTGCAGTTGAACAAAACCGCGAAGTTTTTGCAGTTCCTGGAAATATCTTTTCTGAAAAATCAACTGGAGCAAATTGGTTATTGAAAAATGGTGCAGTTGTTGTTGACTCCATTTCAGATGTTTTTGAGGCACTTAATTTCACCTACGCACCAAAAGATGCGAAAAATGAAATTAAACACTCTTTCGGCGATAAAGTAGAAGAAGAAATTTATGCTCTTCTTTCTGTTGAACCTTTGCATATAGATATTCTTGCACGAAAAGGTAAAATCGATCATTCAACCCTACTCTCAAAGTTATCACTATTTGAACTAAATGGGATTGCGCAAAATATTGGAGGAGGAATGTTTGTTAGGAAATAAAGTTGTGCGCAATATATGTCGTTTAGCTTAAAGCACATAGCAAAGATGTAGTTATTTACTGTTTATTGGCTGGTTAACGGATTGTTAAAATAAGATAACTTTGAATCTTGAATTTCGAATTATTTAATAACTAAAGAAAAGTTAATTTTAAATTTTTAAAGGAAGAGGTGCCACTCCCTCCCTTAGATTGAGGGAGGGTTAGGGTGGGTTAAGAGCCTGAGTTGAATTAGCTTTAAATTTCAGAAACCCAACTCCTCCTAGCTTCCCCTTAGACCAAGAGGGAAACAGGAAACGACAAGCCCATTCCAGCGCAAAGTTTTTGACTTTTTCAAAAAACCCTTTACTATCAAGAGTAATTGTGTCATATTGTAGCGAACCCGTCGTATAACATGCTATAATTAATTATTGCTTATTAATAAGCTAATGTGTTAACGGATTGCGAGAACTGTGGATTAATTTTCAATTTTTAATTTATAATTTCTAAACAATTTTCAATTAGCCAATTTCTAATTTAAAGACAAGCAAAAAATCGCTGGGCATTGTTGGTCAATCACAGCACAACAATATCGTAGTCACACTTTCTTTTAGTCATTAAATCATTATAAATTTTTTGAAAATTGAAAATTAGAAATTGAAAATTCTTTTACTGCAATATACTAAATACTAAATACTAAATACTAGCCCTGCCTTATGAAATTAATGATTGTTGAGTCTCCTGCGAAAGCAAAGACTATTTCTAAATATTTAGACAATAAATACACTGTCAGAGCCTCTGTTGGTCATGTTCGAGATTTACCGAAGAGTAATAAAAAGGCAATTGACTTTGAAAACGGGTTTGCCCCGTCATATGAAATTTCCGAAGGGAAAGGGCATATAATTGCTGAAATTAAAGAACTTGCCAAAAAAGCCACCGAAGTTGTTCTTGCGACTGACCCTGATCGAGAAGGTGAGGCAATAGCTTGGCACATCGCTGAAGCAATTGGTCTTAAAAATCCAAGGCGCGTCACTTTCAATGAAATCACCAAAGATGCTGTTTCCGAGGCAATGAAACATCCTCGTGATATTGATATGAATCTTAAAGAGGCTCAGGAAGCACGTCGAGTTTTGGATAGACTTTTTGGATATGATTTATCTGGTCTTATTTGGAAAAAAGTGCGCTATGGTCTTTCAGCTGGAAGAGTTCAGTCCCCAGCACTAAGAATCATTATGGAACGTGAAAGAGAGATTAGAGCCTTTAATTCACATACCTTTTGGGTAATTACCGCACTACTTCTGACTAAAAAAGGTGAGTTGCTACAAGTGCTTTGTTCGAAGGAACCAATCAATAAAGACATTGTGGATATGATTGTTGCCGCAGGTAAAAAACAAGCATGGACCGTAACCGATATCAAAGAGACTAAAGCAAAACGTTCACCTCGAGCGCCTTTTATCACTTCCACTTTACAACAAGCTGCAAGCTCAAGACTTGGCTTCCCTCCCTCAAAAACCATGTCTGTGGCACAAAAACTCTATGAAGCTGGACATATCACCTACATGCGAACTGACAGCACTAATATTAGCACTGGGTCAAAGGCTCAAATTAAAAAATTGGTAACTTCTGGTTTTGGCAAAGAATATTATACTGACCGTTTTTTTGGGAAAAAAAGTAAAGGAGCACAAGAAGCTCATGAAGCAATCAGGCCTTCCGATCTAACCAAACGAGAGTGTGGAAGCGCCCCTGATCAAAAAAAACTATATGATTTAATTTGGAGAAGAACTGTGGCCTCACAAATGTCTGATGCCAAAATTTTGCGGTCAAAAATAATAGTTTCGTTAGAAGATAAAACCTTACCAACTTTTTCAGCAAACGGTTCCAGAATACTGTTTGATGGTTGGTATAAAATTGATCCAGCATCACGTGGTGAAGATGTTGAGATTCCAAAAGTAACCAAAGGTGAACAATTAAAGTTCAAAAAGATTGAAACTGAGGAGAAAGAAACCCAACCACCAAATCGCTATTCTGAAGCAGGACTTATTAAAGAACTTGAAAAAAGAGGAATTGGACGCCCTTCGACATATGCACCAACTTTACAAACCTTGAAAAATCGTGGCTATGTTGAGAAAATCGGAAGCGCCCTTCATCCAACTGACACTGGTGATGTTGTGAGTTCTTTTGTGGAAGAAAATTTTGCTAAATACATAAGCGACTCTTTTACGGCAGAGATGGAAAATAAGTTAGATAAAATCTCTGAAGGCAAAGAGGGTTATGAAAATACTTTAAAAAATTTCTATACTCCTTTTACAAAAGATATAGTTTCCAAAGAAAAAATGGAAAAAATCACCACACTTTCAGATGCTGATGCGAAACATAAGTGTCCTGAATGTGGTGGTAAAATGGTAATCAAACTCGGAAAAGCTGGGAAATTTATCAGTTGTGCTAAATTTCCTGATTGCACAGGAGCATTGACTATCGAGGGTGTGAAAATAGAAGGACCAAAGATGTTAAAAGAAAAATGTCCAAATTGCGACAGTTTTTTGGTCGAGAAAGAGGGGCGTTTTGGAAAATTCATCGCCTGTAGTAATTATCCGAAGTGCAAATTTATCAAAAATGACCCTGTGGAGGAAGAAAAAAAGAAAACTGGTGTCGAGTGTCCTGTCTGTAAAAAAGGAGAGCTGGTGGAACGTAAGGGACGTTTTGGAGTGTTTTACAGTTGCTCCGATTACCCAGATTGTAAAAATGCAATCAAGGCAAAGCCTACTGGAAGGATTTGTGACTTCAAACGCAAGGATAAAGAAGGAGAAATTTGTGGAGCTTTAATGATGGAAGGAACAAAAACAATTCCGGAACGTTGTAGTGATAAAACTTGCCCCAATCACAATCCACATAAGTTGGATAAGTAGTATATAGTTACAAAAGAATTTTCAAGTTTCAATTTCAAATTTTCAATGAATTTATAATGAAACAATTTTCAAACAAACATGATTCATGAGAAAAAGATGCAATTTTGAATTTTGAATTTCGAATCAATTTTGAAATGTAATAATGTTATGCTGTCATTCCCGCCTTCGCGGGAATGACAACTTTTTGAAAATTCATTGAAAATTGAAAAATGATAATTGAAAATTAATCCTTCTTTGGCTAACTTCACAAAAAAACTTCCCAGTGATGAGAAGTTTTTTATTTTATCTGAACAATTTCATACTTATCTTCCCTTATTATTAAACGTTTCAAAGGCCCTTATAACTTCCAGAGGAATTGCGAAAATTACGGTATTTGACTGGTCTGAACTAAGATCATTTAGGGTACTTAGCGTTCTAAGATGTAATGCTCCCGGTGAAGCAGAAAGCGTATTTGCGGCTTTTGCAAGATTCTCCGAAGCTTGAACTTCTCCTTCCGCTTTAATAATAACAGCCCGTTTCTCCCTTTCAGCCTCTGCTTGCTTTCCAATCACACGTTTCATCTCTTCTGGAAGATTCACATCTTTCAGTTCCACTGATTGCACGTCAATACCCCAAACATCGGTTGCTTTATCAATAATTGAACGAATTTTATTCGCAATGTCATCACGATTTGCTAAAAGCTCATCAAGCGTCGCTTCTCCAACAGCGTTTCTCATTGTTGTTTGAGCAAGTTGAGAAACAGCAAAGAAAAAGTTCTCAACCTCCAAAATTGCTTTTTCTGCACTTGCAACTTTATAATAAATAACCGCGTTCACGCTAACCGAGATATTATCACGTGTAATTGCTTCTTGATCTGGCACATCAACAGCCTTGATTCGCATGTCGACTTTTCTATAACCTTGGAAAATTGGAATAATCAATCGCCAACCTGGCTCCATAATTCCAACGTATTTTCCTAAAGTAAATTTAATGCCTTTCTCATACTGATTAATCTGCTTAATTGAAACAAGAGCCACTGCTACCAAAAAAAGAAGTAAAGAAAATAATCCTGATCCCATCTTGATTATAATTAATTATTATCTATACTTTAACTATAGCATAAAAAATCTTTAAAATCACTCCATCTTAGAATATTTTGAAATATTCAACAAAACACCAACGGCTGACAAAACAAAGACTAAAGAGGTCGCACCATAACTAACAAATGGCAGGGGTATTCCTGTGAGTGGAATGATACCAATAATTGCAGCTATGTTTATAAACGCTTGAAATATAATCCAAGAAGAAACTCCTACTGCCACCAATGCTGAAAATTTATCTGGCGCATTTCTAGCAATTTTAAACCCCCTTAAGGCAAATAAAACAAACAGAATAAGTAGAATAATTGCACCAATCATCCCAAGTTCCTCGCTTATAATCGCATAAATGCTGTCCCCCACAGGTTCTGGAAGATAATTAAATTTTTGACGAGATTGTCCGAACCCTAGACCAAAAATTCCACCTGACCCAACAGCAATTAAGGCTTGGTTAATTTGATAGCCGATTCCTTGTGGATCAATCGTGGAATCTACAAAGGCTTTCAAACGATTTAAACGATATGGTGCAGCTGCAATTAAAATCGCAAGAAGCCCAAAGCCAGAAGCAATAAGCGCAAAAATAAACTTAATTGGTGCGCCAGAAGCAAAAAACATTATAAATGAGATAATTACAATTGCTCCTAAAGTACCAACATCGGGTTGTTTGATTATCAAAAAACCTACCACTGCTAAAATTCCTAAAAAAGGAAGTAGCCCTTCTTTAAAGTCCATAATCATTTTTCCTCTAGATTCAATCCAAGAAGCAAGATATAGAATAATTGCTAATTTCATAAACTCTGCTGGCTGGAAACTAATTGGTCCCAAGGAAAGCCAACGACTAGCACCTTGCAATTTCATTCCAAGCCCTGGAATAAAAATTAAAACCAAAAAAACAATTGCTAAGATAAAGAGTGGTACTGCAATTTTTTTCCAAAAAGTATAATGTATTTTCTGAACAATAAACAGGCATATTAAACCTGGAATTATACCATAAAAAAGTTGTCGTCTAAAAAGATGATATTCGTCACCAAATCTATCTTTAGAAATGGCCACTCCAGCAGAAGAAATCATTATTAAACCAAAAACAATAAGTATCAAAACTACTCCCAGAATAATAGAATCTACTTTTTTATTTTTATCTCCTTGTACCATTTTTTATTCAAACAAGAATTACCTACTTTTGCTTTTTTTCTTTACGCCAAGTCTCAATATTTTTATGATGCCCACTTAAAAGGACCTCTGGCACACCCCAATTATTAAAACTATCTGGCTTTGTATAGACAGGGTAATCAAACGAACTATCTTCATTATGACTTTCACTCACCAATGATTCATTATTCCCCAGAACCCCCGGTAGCAGTCTTGTAACCGAGTCTACAATCACCATAGCTGGCAATTCACCTCCTGTTAAAATATACCTTCCAATAGATATCTCGGTATCCGCAATGTTTTCAGCAACTCTCTCATCAACCCCTTCATATCTACCACAAATAATAACTATGTGTTTAATTTTAGTAATTTCATTAGCCATATTCTGAGAAAATTCTTGCCCCTTCGCAGAAGTTAAAAAAATTCTCATTGTCTCATTTTTCCCAATCTCTTCTTTTTTTATTTTTTCTATGCACCTATAAATAGGTTCTATTTTCAAAACCATCCCGGGGCCACCCCCATAAGGAGTGTCGTCAACAGTTTTGTGCTTATCGTCTGTATAGTCACGTAAATTATAAATTTTAATTTCAATTTTTTCGCTCTCTTTAGCGCGCTTAATAATGCTCTCTTTAAAATATGAATCGAAAATATCTGGAAAAATTGTAATAATATGAAAAATCATAGAACTGCTCTAAAAATTAAATCAAAAAACCGTGTCCTTATATTAACACGGTTTTGAGCTATACAAAAGTCTGTAGACTTTAGTTAATATCATTTACGATGTCATCAATACTCTTCTCTTTGTCTTCCCTCTTTTGTTCAGAAGAGACTCTTTCAGAACCTTCAGGCTCGTTAATTTTAAGATTAACACGAGCATTATTTCTAGCACCAACAACTCTAAGCAATGTTCTAATTGCTTTTGCTGTTGACCCCTGCCTACCAATGATCATTCCCATATCTTTTGGGTTTACGCTAAGTGTAATGAGCACTCCTCGCTCATCAACAACTCTTTCAACCACAACATCTTCAGGAACATCCACTATAGACTTTACAATGAATTCGAGAAATTCTTTGTCTTTTCCTTCCATTGTTCAAATCAGTTAATTCTAAATTCTCTATATCCCTTTGTTGACATCGACCTTTTAATAAGTGCCCGGGATTATTAAAATTATATCAAAACCCTATTTCAGTGTCAATTTAAATTTCTTATTATTTAAATTGAATCGCTTTTAAAACTTTGTTTAATCCTATAAGCTAACTTCTTCCCAATCAACCGTTTTTCGGCAAGATTTAGCGCATTCATACATATAATCAGAAGCATCGGCCAAACATTTTCCATCCACTGGAAATGTTATTTCTGAAAAACAAATTTTGTTTCTGCACATTTCCAACAAGATACGGTAGGAGGTGAAATAGAAAAACCCTGTCTTATGAATCTATCTCTTGCCAATCAACTGGTTTTCTACAAGATTTAGCACATTCATACATGGAATCGTAGGCGTCACTTGGACATTTTCCACTAATTGGAAATGTTATCTCTGAAAAACAAGTTCTGGTCTCACTGCATTTCCAACAAGAAATGGGAGGGGGTGAAACAGTCACCTTGGTCTCTCCCTTAGCTTCTTTATACACAGCGGAAACAGGAACTGGCCCTCCGGTTAATTCCGTAAATTGCAGACCAGTCGCTAGACCTGAAGAAGAAATTGTTACTACAGAATCATTTAAACTGCTCCAATCAGTTGTAAACCCATCGTGTCCGTTTGTAATATCCCAAGACCCTACAATATTTGAACAAGAAAAGCCAATATCAGCATTTAACTTAAATCGTGCTGTTAATTGTATTGTATTGCCAGTATTAATAATCCTCGCTGGACTTGGGCAAACAATAACCTTAGCGACAATAATTGGTACTGTTGCTGTCACTTCTCCACCACTATTGCCACAAACCATTTTATAAGTAGTGGAAACTGTTGGTGATAAAGTATCGCTCCCAACAGTTGTTTTTCCTCCGATAAAAACTCCGTTAGGATCAATCGCATAACAGTAAGAAGCATTAGATGCAGACCAGGAAAGTGTGGTACTACTACCGGCAGAAACATCGTATCTACTTGCATTGAAAAAAATCACAACACCTGGAGGAGACCCACCAATCACAACATCAACAAAAGCAGTTCTGATACCAGCCGTGTTTGAACAATTCAACTCAAATCTAGTTGTTGTGGCCAATGATGTTGTTAATTCCTGACCACCACCAGCGGCCTTTGTTCCACTCCAACCATTTGAAGCTACACAACTTTCTGCATTTTCAACATACCATCTCAACATTGTCTTTCCACCAACAGGCAAGGCCATTTCATCAGCCCAAAAACTGATACTAGGAACGGCTAATTCCGTACCACCTTTATTAATTCTCACAATAGCAGACATTGAGCCATAAGCATTTCCACATGTCAAAACTAATTCATTTTGATCACCGCTAAATGTGAGTGTCTGCGAACCAGAAGATGAACTTTTAGCACCACTCCACGGCCCATTAATGGGATTAGCGCTGGCACTACACCAAGTTGCGTTTGAAACATTCCATTTTAAGGTATATTCCTCCCCTTCATTGACTATATATTTGTCTGAAGTAAAGTTTGTTTGTGGTGCTATACCGGAAGAAGATCCCACTGTAACTCTTTTAGATACGGTGGTTTCCGTCCCTTCCGAATTAGCACACCTTAGATAAAAATATGTTGCGGTTTTCAAATTAGAAGTTAGTTGTAAGCCGCTAACAGCTCTTGAGCCTGTCCAAGTAGGTTCTGCAGGACTTGCCCATGCCAAACAACTATCAGCGTAATCAGCAAACCAAGAGATTGTTGCCGGAGAATTATATGCAACCATCGATGGCGCACTCATTGTAATTGAAGGTGGGTGATCACCAGCGTTAATATAGACAACTTTCCAGTTTGTGTTCGAAGTATAATTCCAACACCTCAAAAGCAATGGCGTGTTGTATTTAGTTATCGGACCAATTGTCACTGTTGATTCCATACCAGCAACTTGATTTTGATATTTCCCCCAATTTGAAAAATTATCATATGAGTAAGATTCGCACCAGTTTGCGTTCTTTCCGTTCCACGTTAAGTTTATATAGGAATTCAGTTCTATTTCCGTATTATCAGGATAAAAAATTAATTCAACATCACTAACTGCATCAACAGTGATCACAACAGAATCAGAAACCGTTCCCCTGACATTCTCACAAGTAATCTCAAAAAGTGTTGTACTTGTTAAGTTAGTTGTTACTTCTTCGCCAGAAGACAACGCCTTGTCTCCACTCCATGGACCTCTTGAGGCCCAACAGCTATCTGCATTATTTGTTGTCCAGCGAAGAGTGGTTGAGCCATTGCCATAAAAACTGTATTTATCAGCTTGCAAATCGACCATTGGTGGATCACTGGGTATTCCAATAACATCGATTGTAACGTTATTACTACTTTTTCCTCCATCACCGACACATGTCATATTATAATCTTTTGGCAAATACAAACTACCGGTATCAATACTGCCATTCGTAGCTACACTCCCCACCCCAGAGAGCACACAACTTGTTGCATCAGTGGTGGTCCACTTAAGGATTGTGCTTCTACCGTAGTCAACCGGATTCAAATCGGGAGAAATCTTTATTATTGGAGGAAATCCAATTGGAACAACATTTATAGTTACTGATGTTGAAGTTGATCCAGCCTCATTTCCGCACTCAAGTTTATAAGTAACATCGGCAATTAAATCAGCCGTGTACCTATTTCCATCAGCACCGACGCTTTCACTTAAACCTCTATAACTCAACTTACACCAGTCAGCATCTTCAGATTTCCATCTAACAACAGTCCCATTGTTATATGGAACAATCCCAAGGTCAGAAGAAATGTTTACCGTTGGCGGGACAGTTGGGTCTCCAACATTAACATTAACCGTTTCATTCACAAAACCTCCATCCCCTGTAGCTATCAAGGAATATTTTTTATCTTCTACCAAATTACCCGTTGATTCATTCCCACTTGGCATTGCCTTGAATCCACTCCAATCACCAGAAGCCTCTAGAGTATTGGTATCTGCAACATTCCAACCAAGATTGGTTGAGGTATTGTAAGCAATACCGCTATCTTTAGACGAAAAATCCAAAGAAGGTGCAGGTGCGGGGTTAGGCCCCACCTTTATGGTTACTGTGTCATCTGCAACTCCAATGCTATTATAACATCTCACTGTAAAAGTCTTATCAAAAAGCAAGTTACTAGAAGTATAACTGCTCTTAACTGGAAGATTTCCCGTCCAAGATCCATAGTAAACTCTACAGTAACTTGCATTTTCTGATGTCCAACTTATTTTAGCTGGGGTATTATACTCGATATTTAAATTATTTGTTGTTGCATCAACAGTAACTGGCAACACTACTTTCGGAGCAACAACGACCGTAACATTTCTCAAAACACTACTTCCCTCTGAATTTGAACAATATAATGAATACGTTTTATTTGAGGTAAGGGCTGGGGTGTCATACAAACCACCCGTCTTATCCTTAGAACCACTCCAAGAACCAGAGGCTGTGCAAAAATCAGCGTTGGTAGCGCTCCAACGCAAAGTAGTTTTCTCCTCATAGTTAATAAAGTACTTATCGGCTTTAAAAACAAGCTCTACTTGGAGCGTTGGATTTGAAATTGAAATTACAATAAGTCTTTCCACTTCGCCACCATCACCAACGCATCGGACGCCAAAAGATTTTTCGGAAATTAAATTTCCACTAGCCTCTGTACCAGAAGTTGTTGTGTTTCCGGACCAATCACCATATTTTTCACAATAGTTGGCATTAGTTGAGCTCCAGCTCAAATTTGTTGAGGTGTTATATTCGATCAGCTCATCAGAAGCTGAAAAAGATAATGTTGGGGGGCTAGCAACCACAATATTAACATCAGCAATAGAAACTTTGCCGTCTGCATCAACACAGGATAACGTAAACTTCTTAGCTCCAGCAGCAAGGTTTGCAGTCTTTTCTGATCCAATTAAAGATTTGTTGCCACTCCATTCTCCTGATGCTGTACAAGATGTGGCGTCAGTAACAGACCAATTAAGAGTTGTAGATGAATTTGCTGGAATAACCGCCTTATCAGCGGTGAAAATATTAATATTCGGCGCAGCAAAGGCGACGTTAAAATAAAGAAATCCCATCCCAATTCCAATCACAGCTCCCCAAACAACTGTGGTTTTCTTTAATGACCACATGGTTTTTATTTTTATTAAAAATTTTTAGAAACTAGTCATTGCACTCTGAAATTTAATTCAACTGAAATAGCTGTAAAATTTTCCACAAGCTTCGGGTTTCTTCCAGCGTCAACCTTAACTTGATCACCAGATTTAATATCCTCCAAAGAATCAAATCCAATTAATTTTGTATTTTCATCAACTGCTACTTTAAAGGTTTTTTTCATGGTTGGAATATCAACAGAATCACCTACAAAATCACTTGATTTCATATTTTCTAAAGCCTCAAGGTCATCTATTGTGCCATCAATTTCTAAAATCTTAACATTAATTCCCTTGGGAGAAGTTACTGAACCAACTATGCCATTAAAACTAGTTTCTGGCTTTGATGCTTCTAATTGACTTTCCTTAACAATTTCACCTCTCTGTTCCGTACTGAGATTAGCTACTGAAGAGGTACTTTTTGGATTCTTCCCCCCATTCTTACACATGACAAAGAAAGACAGAATCACAAAAGAAACCAAAACAATTGTGACCAATGAAATTAATATTGACTTTTTCATTTTTTATTTTTTTATTTATAAATCTATTATAAACTTATACTTATTTTAACACTCCTGCATTGTGTGTCAAACATATCCTCTTAAAAACTCACTTTTCCACAAAAAATAAAGCAGCCTTGGCACCCTTTTTTATTTCATTTTTATTCCCAGTATAATCATGAATTGCATCCATGATTGTGTCGATTTTATATCTATATTTCTCCCCCCTTCTTGTTCCGGGATCATTTGTTATAAATTCATCTCCCTCAAACCCAATAATAACAAGATTGTGGTATAGTGGTCCTAGCCCTGAAAAATTTGGGTTACCAAGCATTCTACCAGCAGTTGGTACTATTACTGGATATCCCTGTATCAAGCTTTTTATGATATCCTCTTTTATTAGATCATATTTAACGGTAACATCTTTTAAATCAAAATAATCTCTGGCAATCTCAGAAAGCTCTTTCATATCACTGTCAATAAAGTGCCCATTTTTCTCAAGCTGATAATCCTTCATTTTTTGAATTTCTTCTTCAGCTACTTGAGGGGTTAAATCTTTTTTGTCTAAGTAATATTTAACCATGATTAGACTCATTTCTTCGCAAGCCTCCTCATGAACTTCATCCCAAACTCCAAAAGGAGCCTGCGAAGAAAATGGCACCGGAAGTAGAATTTTATCAGGGACAACACTCTTTTGTGGATTCTGATCCATTTTTTCCTCACCCTTATTCTTCTCGATCTCCGCTAAAGATTCTTTCTTTTTTACCTCAACCTCAACTTTAAAGTCTTCCCCTTTCTCTCTTAGCTCAGTTGCTTGGTCTAAATAATTAACTTGAGTCTCTTGCTCCTCTGATGAAAAATTTTTCGAAAAAATTTCATTTACCATGAAATTTAATAAAAAAAATATTGCTGCTAAATTCATAAAAATAGATAATGTCAGCAGCAACCTTCTTCTTGTAAATAATATAAATGCCAAAATCTGTAAAAACAAAAAAGCCCCTAGAGAATCAACCAAAACATCTTTTAAATTTCCATCCCTTCCGAGAATAAAAGTTTGATGAAATTCATCAGTCAAAGCGAAAAGTGCTGTTATTAAAAAAGTCGCAAAAAAAATCAGTATTCCCTTACTCTTATATCTCTTTGTTAATGGCAAAAATATCAAAAGAGCCAAGACACCAAATTCACCGATATGTGCAAATTTACGCAAAACAAATGATTCTACTCCCCCAGAACCGATTGTTAAACTCGGTTCATTTGAAAAATAAAAAATAACAGATAACCAAACCATAGCTGGTATCCAAAATCTAATCTTTTTTTCTAAAACTTTAACTTTAATCATTAAATAAACTATTAAGCACTGCTTTATTTTCCCTCTAAAATATCTTTTAACACTCTATGAAAAGCGTGTATTGGCAACCAAAACCACAGCATTTTTTCAATAAAAAATTCAAAGAAAGCATTTATCATTTTTTCATCTTAAACAATTAAAATCTCTTTTCCATTTCATAGATAACGTCCTTCTTTTCCACTACGATTTGCCATTTTTCTTTTTCGGCAATTTTTCTTAGATTCATATTTGGGTTAAACGCAATTGGGTTATCAACCAACTCTAAGAATTTTGCGTCTGATTCTGTATCACCAATACCGAAAGAATCATTTAATGTGAGTTCATGTTCTGCCACAAACTGCTTAACTACCAAACCCTTGTCTATGGTTGGTTCAAAGGTAGCCTTTCCCGTATATTTCATTCCGTCATCTAGTCCATAAACGGTCCCATAATGAGCATCGAAGTTAAAAATGTTCGCATATTCTTCCACGATTTCAGAAGGTGAGCCTGATATTATTAACATGGTATGATTTTTGCGCATTTTTTCAATCATTTTTTTTGCAAAAATATAAATTCTTTTTGCATGAAAATTTGCCACATTCTTTGATGCCGAAACAATATCTGATTTTTTACATCCTTTAATATTTTCCTCATACAGTGAAACTAATTTATTTCTATATGCCTCATAAGTTCCTTCATTGTCAAGCCAATTGCCATAGAAATTTTGTAACTCTGCTTTCACTTCCTTTCTAAAAACGCCCCCATAAACAAGTTCGTTTATTAATTCAAAATGCAAATTCTTTCTAAAAATTGTTCCGTCAATATCAAATATCGCTAATTTATTTTTCTTCATTCTCATTCATTATCTTTTATTAATTTTCTGTTTTGCAAACCTTTTCATTGTATACATTCCAATGCCATACGAAACTGAAACATTCATAGATTCTTTTTCGCCTAGCATCGGAATTTGCACAATATGGTCGGCATACTTCAAAATTGAGGCAGAAAGACCAGTAACTTCATTTCCCAAAAGCAGTGCAAATGGAAAATTTGACTCAAAATTTTCCAAATCAATGCTTTTTTTTGTCAATTCCAGAGCAATGATGGTCACTCCTTCAGACTTAAGTTTCTTAAGAATACGATGTGTTTGCCAATGAGCCTCCCATGAAACCGAATTCTGCGAACCAAGCGCTGTTTTCCCAATAGCAAAATTCTTTGATGGATTTGGCGTATAACCACCAAGAAAAATTTTATCAACTGCGAGAGCATCGGAAGTTCTAAAAATAGAACCTACATTATAACAACTCCTTATGTTGTGTAAAACAACATAAGATAGATTGTTATTATTCTTTTTTTGAACTCCTTTACTTTCCATTTACTTATTTTTTCTTCAAAACCCTTCTTTTTCTACGAATCGGAGCTTTTCTGGTAACTTCAGTTGATTTACAAAACATACCTTTTAGGATAGCTTCATCATCAATTGCATTAATTTTAACATAGATAGCTACTAAAAGCATTACTGTTGCTACTTGTAACCATTGCGATGACGCTAAAAAAATATCATTGATTGACCAACTATAAACTGATACTAAGACGGCGATTGCAGCGAATGTGAAAAAGCCATCTGCTAGAATTTTATGATACATATGACACCTCCTTTCTTTTGTTTTAATTTTTATTTTATTTGACTAATTATTTTTTTGTTTTTTTCGAAGCACAGAGAATTAAGGCCTTGTGCTTTTCAAACCAATCAAAAAGAATCGACCTTAACAATACGCGCGTTATAACAATTGCAGTAAACATTGAAACCAAAACACCTATAATTAACGTAATCGCGAATCCTTTAATAAAACCACTTCCGAACATAATCAAAATGATTGAAGTTAGGATAGTCGAGACATTTCCATCGCGAATTGAAGACCAAGCCCTTTTGAAGCCCTCATCAAGTGCTGCTCTTAAATCTCTTCCCTTTCTAATCTCCTCTTTCGTTCTTTCAAAAATCAAAATATTAGCATCAACCGCCATTCCAACTGAAAGAATAAATCCCGCTATTCCCGACAATGTCAGCGTCACTCCATATGGAGAAAGCGAGGATAATTTATAAACAGACACAATAATTGCCGTATAAATTATTAATGCGACAACAGCTATAACTCCAGCAAGACGGTAATAGATAATCATAAAAACACCCACTAGCATAAAGCCCAAAAGCCCAGCCTTTAAACTTTTCTCCAATGACTCTTGTCCAAGAGAAGCGCCCACACTCTGTTGACTGATTAGATTAATTGGCACTGGCAGTGCTCCAGCATTTAATCTTCTAGAAAGTTCTTTAGCCTCTTGAAGTTTAAAGCTTCCGCTTATTATAGCCTCTCCATCGCGAATAACATCATTAACAACAGGAGCACTAATAACCTCATCATCCAGAAAAATTGCTATTCTATTGCCTTTATTCTGCTCTGTTATCTCTTTAAACAACTCTTTTCCGTTATCATTAAATTGTAAAATAACAATTGGTTGTCCAAGTTGCTGATCAAAAGAAACCTGGGACTGCTTCAACTCCTTTCCCGTAAGTCCTGTTGACTCAAACTCTGGTTGCGCTAAAATTTGAGATTTTATCATCTCTGCATATTCCTCTGGATCTTGAGCAGAATACAAAATATGAGTAACTTCAACCTCTTTATCATCACCCTCTCCACGACTACTTAATTTTTTAATAACATGGAATCCAAATTGAGTTTTTACAACACTTCCAAAAACGGTGCTATCGGCAAAGTCATCGCTAAAAATTACCTCTTCAAACTCTGGAACCATCACGCCTCTTTGTACAAAACCTAACTCCTCTTTTTTCCCCTGTGTTGGATCTTCAGGATTCTCTTCGACTAAAGAGTTGAAGTCTTCTCCTGCTAAAGCCTTTTCTAGGACCTCCTTAGCTTTATTCTCAGCTTCCACTCCTGCAATGACTATTCTATCTTTTTCTTCATCCACCATTGCCTGCTCTTCTTCAGTCAGCTCAGTTCTTGATTCTTTTTCTTTTTTAAATTCCAAAAATGGTGTTTCTTTAATTAAGTCTTTAGCCTCCTCAACATCATTAATACCTGCCAATTCAACAATTAACCGATAACTATCCCCGATTTTTGAAGGTTGAATATTTGGCTCAGCAACTCCATAAGCATTAACTCTACGCTCAATCACATCCTGCACTCCACGCAGAGCCTCCGACTCTTTTCCTTTTTCAATATTATTCATGTCCGCCTCGTAAACAAGATAAACACCACCTTGCAAGTCAAGTCCCATGTTTATTTTCATCTTACTCAAAAAACCATCCACAAAAGCAATGCCCGTAGGTCTAGGGTTGGCAATAACTCCAACAACAAGTGCAAAAACAATAATTGCCAATGGCTTTATCCACTTTTTCTGTCCAATCTTTGCTATTTTCATATTTTAAATTATCTCTTTTTATATCTAACTAAAAAAACATAGTCAGTAATAGAAACTATTTTAACTTACAGCTTTAATACTACAACAAATATAGAAAAAATCAACTTTTAAATTTTAACTACTATTTTACAAAAAAACAAAAAACCTGCATAAAACAGGTTTTTTAAAAAACACACAATCACACAATAATACAAAATAATTTCTATTTTTTTGCTTCAACAGAGACTTGATCTTTCACCTCGTCTTCTTTTTTTTCAACTACGCTCTACTTTTTCTCTTCAACCTTCTCTGCTTCAGCTGGAATTGCTTTTTCTGGAATTTTAATTGAAACTTTTCTTTTTTCCTCCTTTACTAAACCTTCTCGAACAAATAGGTTATGTGCAGAGTCAGAACAAGCTGCTCCTTTTTCAATCCAATACTTAACCCTATCAGTTTTCAAAACTGCTTCCTTTTTGTGTGGGTCGTAACTTCCTAACTGTTCAATAAATTTTCCTTGTACGGGATAAGACTTTTCCGCAAGAACAACTTTATATTGAGCATGACCTTTTTTACCAACTCTTGAAAATCTAATGATAATCATAATATCACTTCAATAAATAATTAATTATATCAAAACCTACATTTGAATTTAACCAAATACAAACTTTGTGTAGTTTACCCAAAAAAAACGCTTTTGTCAACAAAAATGGAATTCCATGTTAATTAATAATTTTATCTATAATTCCATATTTTTTTGCTTCCTCTGCTGACATGAAATAATCCCTTTCTGCATCCCTCTCTATATCAGCAACTTTTTGCCCTGTATGCTTCGCTAAAATCTTGTTCAATTTTTCTTTTATTTTCAAAATATGCTTTGCATGAATATCGATATCAGTCGCCTGTCCCTCAACGCCACCCATCACTTGATGTATCATAACTTCACTATTTGGCAAAGAAAAACGTTTCCCTTTTTTTCCTGAACAAAGTAGGATTGCGGCTGCACTTGCTGCCGAACCAATGCAAATCGTTGAAACATCACTCTTTATAAAATTCATCGTGTCATATATCGCCAGAGCAGCAGAAACACTTCCGCCTGGTGAATTCACATATAATTTTACGTCAGATGCACTGTCTTGAGAATCCAAGAAAAGCAACTGAGCAATAATAGCATTCGCGACTTGATCATTAATTGGGGTTCCTAGGAAAATAATCCTCTCTTTTAAAAGCCTCGAATATATATCATAGGCCCGCTCTCCGAACTGCGACTTTTCTATAACTGTTGGAATAAGCATATTTTAGCTTTATTTCTTAACTATTTAGCGATATTATCCTTGCAATCGCTAGTGAAAATTATTACTTTATCTCTGTCAGAAACTTGAATACCATTTCGTTTGCCAAACTTCCTTTTGTCGCTTCATAAAGTCGATGTGTGTCAATTTTATTTTCCACGTCTCCCAATGTTGCGTAATATTCAAGAGTTTGATTTACTTTCTCTTCTATTTTTTTAGTATCTGGAACAAGTTTCTCCTGTTTAGCAAGATCTTGTAAAATCAAAGCCGCCTTCACTCTTTTTGGCGCAGCTTCCTTCTTCCACCCTTCCTTTACCTTCTCTTCCGTGGTTTGAACTTGTTTAAAATAATTCTCCTTATTCATACCCATTCTAGAGATATCCGCTTCTAATTCTCCCATCATTATATCCATTTCTCTCTCCAAAAGAACATTAGGAAGATCAACTTCTGTGGTTTCAATAATAGCTTCTATCAACTCCTTTTTTTGCTCATCCTCATCCCTTCGTTTCTTTTCCTCTGCAATTCCTTTTTTAATATTTTCTTTCAAATCAGCCAAGCTTTTGAATTTTCCGATGCTTTTTGCAAATTCATCATCAATTTTTGCAATTTGCTTCTCCTGAACAAGATTAACTTTCACATTGAATTCAGCTTCTTTTCCTGCTAGATGTTTCGCGTGATATTCTTTCGGAAAAGCTAGTTTAAAGTCCCTTTCTTCGCCAGCCTTCATCCCGATTAGATTTTCTTCAAACCCAGGAATAAATTTGCCCTCCCCAAGCACCATTAGATGTTTTTTTGCTGATCCATTTTCGATAGCAACATTCTCTTGAAAAACATCAAAGTCAATTTCAACCTGATCTCCTTTTTTAGCAGCTCTGTTAACTGTAACGATCTTTGCTCTTTGATTAGCAAGATATTCCACCTCATGGTCAATTTCTTTTTCTTCAACCTTAAATTCTTTCTTTGCAAATTTCTTATTGACCTTAGCAACGTCCTTCTTCCAGTTTCCAAGTTTAATCTCAGGAAGCACTCCTACGATTGCAGTAAATTCGAAATCATTTCCTTTGGCAATTTTTTTAATATCAACCTTAGGTTCACCAATCGCATCAATTTTGTTATCTAAAATCGCATTTATATAGCCCTCTCTCACAGCCTCACTAGCAGCCTCATAGAGAAGCTTTTCCACTCCTACAGTTTTTTCAACCATTGCCGCTGGCACCTTACCATTACGGAAACCATCCACTTTCATCTCCAAAGCCAAACTTTTTGTAGCAGAATCTACATATTTTTGAAATTCATCCTTCGGAACAGTAATCGAAAGCTTAATTTCTGAGCCATTAAGTTTCTCAATTGCAATCTTATTCTTAATGTTTTTTTCTTCTTTCTTTACCATAATATTTCGTTAAATTCTTTATATTTCAATTTTCCCAGTTTCTATTTATTCAAATACTTCTCAAAAACTGGAACGATCTCCTTTTTTCTGGAGACTATTTTATCCACAAATAAAGCCTTCCCTTCTTCCTTAGCATTAAACATTTTCATAAATAAATCCCTCTCCTCGTCTCCTGAACAAAAAGTATAACTTTTTTTATTCAAAATGTCTATTATCGAAAAAAATGCGCCCTTCAAATTATCTACCTCTTTCAGCTGTTTTAGGTTTTCCAGTATTTCATCCTCTCTTTCTAAACCAAAATCTTTATTCGTTGTTTCCATAACCCCAAGCCCGTATTTTTCACCACCAAACTCAAATAATTTATAATCAAGCTTAATCAAGTCTTTTGTTTCAATATTTTTTACATCACTTTTGGCATCAAACATTTTCATACTAAAAACTTCAAGGTTTTCGACCCCAGCAATTTCATTCAATTTCTCAACCAACTCCCTGTCAGTTTTTGTTGTTGTCGGGGAACGAAAATATAAAGTATCCGAAACAATTCCCGCTAATAATATTCCAGCAATTTCTTTTGAAATTTCAATGTTTTGAGCAAAAAATTTCTTCGCAACAATAGAGCACGAGGATCCAAGCGGTTCAATGTGAATTCTGATTGGTTTATCAGTTTGAATCTTAACTTTATGATGATCAATAATTTCCACAATATCCAAATCGTTCAAGTTGTCAATGCTTTGACCCTCTTCGTTATGATCGATTAGAATAATTTCGGAATTATGTGGCAGTTCAGAAACCTCTCTTGGAGAAGAAACTTTAAAATAACTCAATACGAAGCTTGTTTCATTATTAATACTACCCAAAGACAAAGCCTCTCCTTCGATATTTTTAGCTTTTAAAAAAGCTTGATGTCCGATTGCGCTACAAATTGTATCGGTATCGGGGTTCTTGTGTCCAATAATATATTTCATTTTTCTTAATCTCAATAGATTACTTCTTTTTTTATACTTATTTTTTCTCTGTTATTTTTTTACTTTTTACAGTCTTTTTTGTGACGGTCTTCTTTACAATCTTTTCTGTGGTTTTTTTCTTGGCATCCTTCTTGTTCATCCCACTCTCTTTCTTGACTTTATCCTTTGAAATTTCCTCCCCCTCCTTTACAGTTTCTTCTGCTACTAATTCCTCTGCTGACTCTTCAGCATTAGTCATTTCTTCTATTTCAAATTCTTTGAGTTCTGCTGGCATTTCATTTACGGCTGGCTCCATTATTTCACCCTCAACACCTTCTTTCCCCTCCATAACTTCAACGTCTATTCTCCATCCAGTTAACTTTGCCGCCAAACGAACATTTTGCCCTCTTTTCCCAATCGCCAAAGAAAGTTGGTCTTGCTTTACATATGCAATAGCATTTTTTTCCTCGGCTACAACCTCATCATCTTTATTCTCCAGAGCATTTTTTATCACAACTTTCAATACCTTGGCTGGTGAAAGTGCACTTGCAATCATTTCTTCTGGACTTTCACTCCATTCAATAATATCAATTTTCTCTCCACAAATTTCATCAATAACGGCCTGTACTCTAGTCCCTTTTTGTCCAACACAAGACCCGATTGGGTCAATACCTTCTTCATTTGAGATTACTGCAATTTTTGAACGTCCCCCTGCTTCTCTTGCAATTGCTTTAATTTCGACAGTTCCTGCAAAAATTTCAGGCACCTCAAGTTCAAACAACTTTTTAAGCAATTCGGGATGCCTTCTTGAAAGTGTAATTCCAGGACCTTTTGGATCTGACTCAACACGACTTAAATATACCTTTATTCTTTGACCTATTCTATATCTTTCTGACGGAATTTGTTCAGATGGAAAAAGAACTCCAACAGCTTTTCCAAGGTCAATAAAAATCTTGTTCATCTCTATTCTTTGAACAGTTCCATTAACCACCTCTCCTTCTTTCTCTTTATATTCCTGGAACATTGAATCCCTTTCCGCTTCTCTTATTCTTTGAATGATAACTTGCTTAGCTGTTTGTGATGCCACTCTCCCATATTGATCCTTAGTTTCAAGTGGAATTTCGATAAAATCTCCCACTGCAATAGAACTATCAACTTTTACAGCATCTTCCAAAAGAACATCTCTTTCAGAATTAAACCTCGGAAGTGATTCTGACTCATCAACAACATCTTGGACCTTAACGCCATCCAAAATTTCATTACTCTTCTTTGCACTCTTGTCAATGTCGTGAGCATTTTCACCAAGATACTCTCTTTCAACGACACGAACTGACTCATCAACAACTTCTCTTAGCTGTTTAAAACTAACCTCTCCAGTGTCTTGACTTAAATGAGAAATAATAATCTGACCCTTGTGTCCATAATCTTTTTTATACGCAGCTGCAAGTGCTGCCTCAACAGACTCGATAACCTTATTTTTCTCAATCCCTTTCTCTTCACAGATCTGTGCAATTGCACTTCCGAATTGCCCTAAAGCAGAAGAATCCTTTATTAATTTTGATCCCATTTTGATAATTTTAACTATTTATTAAGCGAATGCTAGTCTAAGCTATTTCAAAAAACCTATATCAGCATTAGCTAGCTCTTTTTAAAAATAAATTCCCGTCATTTCATGACCGGAATTCTCAATCAACACTTCTCATTTCACACTAATAGTATACAAAATAAGCTTTTTCTTGTCAACAGCACTATTTCCACTCAGACCCCTTTCTACAATTAGGTCGGAGTAAAACTCTTGAAACGAAGAAAAATGCTACTTGGAGTTTTAAATTTTAAATTTCAATTGAAAATCAAATAATTCTTTTTTAGAATACTCTATTTTTGAATGCTCTATTTTCATTTTTAATTTTCACTAGCCACTCTTTACTGCAGAACAAAACTCATCAATCCGTTCAGCAACAAGTTCAGTTTCAAGCTCTTTATCCCTTACTCCCAAAATAGCAACTGGTTTTTTACAAAGCTTTTCCATCTCCCTGAAAGTCCTGGAAATATCGCCAGCGAAAGTTGCAAAAAAAGCAACACCACCAAATTTATTTTCCAAAATATATCTTCTCACAGCTGGTGCCATTGTTCCTACCCAAACAGGAGTTCCAATAATCACCATATCATATTCCTTGGGGTCTTTTTCGAAACCAATTTCTGTTGATTTCTTAAAAAGCACATCTTTTCCAGCGCCAAACCAGCCACGAATCCCATCTCGATTAGTTTTGTCGGTAATTACATCAACCTCCGATCCCAATTTCTTGGCAATTTTTTCTCCTAATTTTTTTGTGGCTCCTGTTCTGGAATATAAAACTACGAGAATTTTCATTTTTAATTAGAAATAATAATAAAATTACAAATACCTTTCTCCTCGCTCCTTCAATTCTTCAACAATTTTCTTAACATCCTGGGCTCGTGATTTTGGACATACCAAAAGTGAGTCTTTGGTATCAATAATTACTAAATCATCAACTCCAACTGTGGCAATTAATTTCCCTTCTTGTCCATAAATAATACAACCCGAAGTTTCAATATTTAATCTTTCACCTTTGACCAAATTCCTTCTCTCATCTGTTTTGGTCATTAGATTTTCATGTAAAGTATCCCAAGCGCCAATATCTTTCCAATCAAATGAGCCTTTGATAATAATTAATTCTTCGGGATCCATTTTCTCCGTGATTGCATAATCAATTGAAATTTTTTCCATTTCACAATACGCCTTTTTGATTCCCTCTTCATCACCCTTTTTTATCATTTTCTCAATTTCCTCTAACCTTTCGTACATTTCCGGGGCATATTTTTTATATGCCTCCAAAAAGAGTTTTGGTGTCCACATATAATAATTTGCGTGCCATAAATAACAACCTTCGTCTAGATATTTTTGTGCTGTTTTGTAGTCTGGCTTTTCAGCATGACCTTTGAATTCAAAAAATTCAATTCCTTCTCGTTCAAACAACCTTTTTCCAATTTTTGTATACCCCAAGGTCGTTGTTGGCATTGTTGGATGAACGGATATATCCAAAAGCTTTCCTGTCTCCTTGATAACCCTCTCCGCCTCTTTGATTGAATTTAAAAATTTATCAATCCTACCGATATAGTGATCGGAGGGTATAAATGCCATCGGCTCATCGGGATCGATTATTTTCAACTTCAATGCAGCATATGCCATTGCCGGAGCAGTATCACGTCTCGCAGGCTCTACAATAATGTTCTTTTTAGGAAAATTTGGAAGTATCTCCTCAACACCTTCTTTTAACTCTTCAGTTGTAGCAATAAAAATTTTATCTTGTGGATAACTTGAAAAGCGCTCTATTGTTTCTTCGAGCATAGTCTTTTCCGAAATCAATTTACAGAACTGCTTTGGCTTACCAGTACGACTCATTGGCCACATTCTTGATCCTCCCCCTCCAGCTAAAATTACTATTTTCATTTTTTTACTTACTTTTACTCTTTATTTATTAAAAAGTTCTGAATAAATCAGAACATTTTAGAGTTTTGAAGGTCTAATGCTTCATTAACCATAGCATCAGCTTCTTTGTTATTTTCGCGCTTTGTATGCTCAAAAGAAACCTTTAGGAAATCTGTTTTCAGGTTCCAAATTTCAATAAAATTCTTCTTAACTTTTTCGTCTTTAAGTTTATACTCTCCGTTCAATTGCTTTACCATGAGCTCAGAATCACTTACACACTTTAATTTTGCGCTTTTTGTGTTGCCTTTTCCAATAAGTTGTTTTGTCTTTTTAAGAGCAAAAATTAAAGCTGCGTATTCAGCTTCATTATTTGTGGCCTTTCCGATAAATTCTCCGTATTTTTTCTTTTCTCCGTCAATTTGAATAACAACACCGACTGCTGCTGGACCAGGATTACCTCTAGACCCTCCATCTGTAAAAATATCAATTTGATGCATTTCTTTTAGATTCTTTTACTTCTATTTATAAAAAACATTCACCTTAAAACCACACATTCTATCCGGTATTTCAAGATTCGTCTCTCCTGAAAAATACAAATTAACAACTGGCTTCTTTCTGTTTGCTTCTAGATTTTCTTCATATAAAACCTGGCTATTTTCAAATTTTTTTTCACTTTTAAGTAAAGACATATTTTGATCTAAAGACTTTACCGCCTTTTGATAATTCAACTCCATTGTATCATGTTGACTAATAATGCTTTCATCGGAGCATTTAAAATTCACAACAATTCTATTTTTTTCAAAAAAATTAAAGTTATAATCATTTTTAATAAGAAATCCGATAACAAAAGAGAAGCTTAGGAGCAAAACAATAAGTCTTGCTTTCGGCTTATTTTTAGTGAAATTCGAACCCTCAAATACATATCCTTTTTCTGGCTCTTCAAATTCAATCATTTTAGGAGATTAAATTACTTAAAAGTGCATCGAATTCTTCTTCTGAATAAAAATCAATCACAATTTTTCCACCTCTCATACTCTTTCTAATCTCCACTTTCGTTCCCAATGATTGAGCGAGCTCTTCTTGTTTAGAATATGTCTCAGGATCTAAATCACTTCGCTTTTTTCTCAAATTATTTCCCAAAACATCTCTTACTTTCATTTCAGTTTGTCTAACATTGAGACTTTCTTTTAAGATTAACTCAAAAAGAGCTCTTTGTTTTTCAGGATTAGAGACTCCCAAAATTGTTTTTGCATGACCTTCTGAAATTTTTTCATCCATAAGAGCTCTTTGGATTTCGATTGGAAGATTCAACAGCCTTAGTGAATTTGCAATTGTGCTTCTGCTTTTCCCAACACGCACAGCTATATCTTCTTGCGTCATTCCAAAATTCTCTTGCATCTTTTTGTAAGCCCTTGCTTCTTCCATTGCGTTAAGATCATGACGTTGCACATTTTCAACCAGTGCCCACTCTGCTTTTTTTTGATCATTAACATCTTTCACAATCACAGGAACCTTTTCTAGCCCAGCGATCTTAGCAGCCTCTAAACGACGCTCTCCTGCAATCAATTCGTAATTGCCACCTCCCACGCTAGTAACAATTAAGGGCTGTATCACTCCATGCTCTGTTATAGAATCCGCTAGTTCTGCCAACCTTGATTCACTAAATCTAACACGTGGTTGATGTGGGTTTGGAATAATCATATCGACAGAAATAAGCTCTACTCCTTCCTTAAACTTTTTTTCTATCTCTTTATTTTCATTCCTTTTAGTCTTATTTTTGGTAGAATTTTTGGTAGGGTTTTTGTCTTTCTTAATTGCTTCTATTTTATTTTTCAAAAGACTCTCTTTTTCAACAATTTCCGTTGTTGTTTTTGCTAAAGGATAACTTTTAATTTCTCGTTGTTCATTCACAGAACCAAAATAAGACTGCTCCTCGTCAGTTCCTTTAATTTCTCCACTCTCCATCTCTTGTTTTGCTTTTTTTTGAGGAATAAGAGATGCCAATCCCCTTCCCAATCCACCTTGCTGAGCCATTTTTGTTTAGGCTAATTTTGTTATTTTAACTATCTTTAGCACAATAGCTTTTCTAAATTATTCACTTCTTGCGACAACTTCATTTGCAAATTGTTTGTATGCCCTTGCCCCTTTATTGAAACTGTCAAAGTGAAGTATCGATTTCCCAAAACTAGGAGCTTCTGCAAGCTTTACTGTGCGTGGAATTACCGCATCAAAAACTTTTCCTGGAAAATGTTTCCTGACTTCCTTCACCACTTGATGTGCAAGCCTGTTTCTTCGATCAAACATTGTCATCACAATTCCGCCTAATTGCAATTTTGGCTGCAAATGATCCTGCACAAGATCGACGGTATTCAAAAGCTGTCCAAGTCCTTCTAACGCAAAATATTCTGTTTGAACCGGAATAATAACTTCATCCGATGCGACCAACCCATTAATTGTTAAAAGTCCTAAACTTGGTGGGGAATCAATGATAATAAAATCATACTGCCCACGCAACTTATTTAAAACATTATACAAACGATATTCTCTATTCTCCATTCCAGTTAATTCAACTGAAGCTGCTGCGAGATCCTGATTTGATGTTATGATATCGTGACTTAGAAAATCTGCTCTCACAATTACGTTGTCTGGATGTTCATCCAGAACAAGCATGTGATAGAGATTTTTTTCAACACTTTTTGGATCAATTCCTAAACCGCTTGAAGCGTTTGATTGCGGATCAAGATCCACTAACAAAACCCTCTTCCCAAAATCGGCAAGATATGTAACAAGGTTTATGGCAGTAGTGGTTTTTCCCACTCCACCTTTTTGGTTTACCAATGATATTATTTTTCCCATATGCCCCATTATATCCGAAAAGTTCTAATTCCGCAAATTTGAAATTCAGGTAAATTTCATTCTTTTGGTTAGCAGGTCTAGCTCGGAAAATCAAGACAAAAGACAGAAGGATGCAACATCAAAAAAGATGTCTGGCGTTCTCACCTTCCTTTCCGAGAGAGAGCAGGAATTGATTGGAGTTATTTTTGCGCTGAAGCCGATCTGTCACGGCAAGAGACTGGTAGCCCAGTTTATTTTTTGTGCTATAACTTTTCACAGCTTAAATATGCATATTGAAATATTTTAATAAAGACCTCTATAGCGACTACTATAGATGCCTTTATTTTTTTCTTAAACAACAAAAAACCCACAGTTTTCACCATGGGTTTTTTTAGGATTGCTCCTTATTTAGAACGGAAACTATTTCAATTCTACAGTAGCTCCAGCATCTTCAAGTTTCTTCTTCAACTCTTCAGCTTCCTCTTTAGCTACTTTTTCTTTAACAGCCTTTGGAGATTCGTCTACAATAGCTTTTGCTTCTTTTAGACCAAGACCAGTAATTTCTTTTACGACTTTAATCACATTGATTTTTGCATCACCAGCAGCAATCAAAACTACATCGAATTCTGATTTTTCATCAGCAGCAGCTTCAGCACCACCAGCTGCAGGAGCAGCCATTGCCATTGCAGGAGCAGCAGCAGTAACATTGAATTTATCTTCTAGAACTGTAACTAGTTCTGAAAGATCCAAAACACTCATTTTTTCGATTTCTTCGATAATAGATTTGAATTTTGCAGGAACCTCAACTTCCTTTTTTTCTTCAACCTTTTTTTCTTCTGTCATAACTTTGTAAAATTATTATTGATAAATATTATTAACTAAATTAATAAACTATGATTATGCATTCTCTTTTGACTCTTTGATTGCATTTAGCGCATAAACGATATTCCTTAGGTTTCCGCTAAGTGCGCCCACAAAACCTGTAATAGGAGCTTTAATTGTTCCCACAACTTGTCCAAGTAACTGTTCTTTTGTTGGAAGTTGTGCAAGATTTGTAATCTCTTCAACGGTAAGTTCTTTTCCTTCGAGAGATCCAGCTCTAATCTGGAAAGCTTTCTTGGTTTTTGAAAAATCAAAAGCTACTTTCGAAGAACAAACCTCATCATCTCCCCCATAAATAACTGCAATTTGACCTTCAACTTTTCTAACGTCTAGTTTTATCTTTGCGTTGTCAAAAGCTATTTGCGCGAAAGTCTTTTTGACGACTTTCATATTTGCGTTTTTTTCTCGCAAAAGCCTTCTTAATCCGCTAATCTCAGAAACATTTAACCCTTTGTAATCACAAACGATTGCAGTTGTGGTTTCTTTGAGATTTTTTGTAAGATCATCTACTAGAGCCTCTTTGTCTTGGCGTTTAAGCATTTGTCTTATTTTTAATCTTTAATTATCCTGTAATAAACAAAAAACTACGCATAACGCAGTTTTAAAAGAAGTAAACAAATCCTTTTAGGATTTCGTTTCACTCCTGCTTGGGACTTACTTTTTCGCCCAAGGTCTGCGGAATACTTCTAGAATATTATCACAACTTTATAATTTGTCAAGCATTTCAAGTTTTGGGTATTCTATAAATTCACCAATTCTAGCAGTCCTATCCCAATCACATATCTAGAGAGAAATCCAGCAACAGAAAAAATCGCCCATGTTATAACTCCTTTAGCTAGGAATAAAAATACTAACAAAATAACCAACCCATTTTTTTCTAGAGTTTGTTTTGTGTATTCTGAAATCGGCAAAAAGGCAAAAAGGAGTTTTGAACCATCCAGTGGAGGAATTGGAAACAAATTGAAAACCATCAAAGCTATATTAATTATAAACATAAGTGCAAGGGCATGAACCAAAAGTCCGTCAGAAGTTCCTGATACAAGCATTGCCCTTAACAGTACCCCACTTATAAGTATGAGTGCTAAATTTGATAAAGGCCCAGCTGCACCGACAATTGCTGGTCCATATTTTTGGTCTCTAAGATTGTAAGGATTGTAAGGAACTGGCTTTGCCCAGCCAAAAACAAATCCCACATTTGAGATTGTTAGAAATAATGGGACAATGAAAGACCCCCAAAGATCAAGATGACTAAAAGGGTTTAAAGTTAACCTCCCAGCATACTTTGCTGTTGGGTCCCCCAAGCGATAGGCTGCAAGACCATGTGACACCTCATGAATAACCACAGAGAAGATTAAAACTGCGATTTGTAAAAATATTCCAATACTAGAGTCCATAGATAGATATTTAAAAATTTTTATTATACATATTCTTGTTTATACAGAATATACAAATCTTTATTCTTCTGCAAGCCAAGATATGAAGATATGCAGACGAAATAGCTACTTTACCAAAAATATTGACAAAATGCCTTGGAATTGGTATTCTGTTACTTGTTAAGTTTACAATACATTTTATAACTATTCAAGGTAGATATATGGCACGTTGCAGCACTTGCGGTAAGAAGACTATGTCAGGAAACTCACGTTCTCATTCGAATATCGCTACAAAAAGAACTTTCAAGGCTAATATTCAAACAAAGCATATTGATGGCAAAAAAGTAAAGATTTGCACAAAATGCATCAAAACTATGAATAAGGTTGCCAAATAAGGACTTATTTTTTCTTTATACAAAATCATAAAAGCCACCTTTTGGGGGCTTTTTTTGTTGTCCTGCATATTACAATGCTTCATATCAAAAATCAATAGGTAAAGCATTCTTTCGGTAAAAAATTGTTGACATTTAAAAAATAATTTACTAAGATTACGTTGTGGGTGCTTTGGAAATCTTCCGTTCTTTTAATTTTCCTGGATTTTCAAAACACATTGTTGGAAAACCCCTTGAGGGTTCACAGAAGCTAACAAACTGCAAATTGTTTAAATAGGTAGACTAAGTTGATTCTTTGTTTTCTCAAAAATGAATCACACACTTTTTACCAAAAAAATGCAGAGCTTCTGCCACTATGATCTTTCTTAGCTAAAAGTTGTACCCAAGGGCACCTCGTAAAAATGAGTGTGCCCTTTGTCTTTTTTTATATGCATTCATTTAAAAACCATAAGTAAAGATAAAAGCTTTCTCTTGCCAAAAACTAAAAAAAGGATTATTATAAATTATTTGCTAATTCAACTTTTACCAACAATACAATGAAAATTAATACTAAAGATAAACTCCTATTCGACATTGCTGTTATTGGTGGTGGGGCCTCTGGAATGATGGCTGCTATTTGGGCAGCTGAGTCTGGCGCAAAGGTTGCGCTAATCGAAAAAAACCAAAAACTTGGAAAGAAACTTCTGATCACAGGCAAAGGGCGTTGCAACGTCACTCAAGAAAATTTCACTAAAGACACTCTTTTGGAAAACATTGGAAAAAGTGGAAAATTTCTTTTTTCTTCTTTCGCAAAATTTAGCGTCGAAGACACTAAAAAGTTTTTCGAGGAAGAAGGTGTTGAATTAAAAACTGAGCGAGGTGGAAGAGTTTTTCCAAAATCAGATTCTGCCGAAGAAATCCTTCTTGCCCTTAGAAATCGTCTTGCAAGAAACAAGGTCGTTGTTATCCGTAACAACAAAATTGTTGCGATTCAGGTCAAAGACAACAAAATTGAGGGACTTTCAACAAAAAAAGGAACCATTGTGGCAAAGCAATTTATTATTTGCACAGGTGGAAAATCTTATTCCGGAACTGGCTCAACTGGTGATGGATATGTTTGGGCAAAAGAATTAGGACATTCTGTAATTGAACCAGAACCGGCCCTGACTCCGATGAAAACTCGTGACAAATGGATTGAAGTGGTTACCGGACTTACCTTGAAAAATGTAGTGTTGAAAGCCATCCAAAAAGACAAACAGGAAGATGAGAGATTTGGAGATATGCTTTTTACACATCTTGGTGTTAGTGGACCAATCGTTTTAGATATGAGCAAGAAAGTTGGACAACTTCTAAAGAAAGGAGAAGTTCAGCTTTCGATTGATTTGAAGCCAGCTTTAGATTTTAATGCTCTTGATAAAAGAATTCAAAGAGATTTCCAAAAATATCAAAATAAACAATTCAAAAATTCACTTGAAGATCTTTTTCCAAAAAGATTAATTCCTGTGATGATCAGTCTTTCAAAAATTAATGCTGAGAAAAAAATCAACAAAGTCTCTAAGGAAGAAAGACAAAATCTTGTAAAACTAACTAAAAATCTTCTTTTGAATGTTACCGAGTTGGAAGGTTTCGGTCACGCCATTATTACTACCGGTGGAATCAATTTAAAAGAAGTAGATTCTGGGACAATGAAATCAAGAAAAATTGAAAACCTATATTTCGGAGGAGAAGTTCTTGATCTTGATGGTCCAACTGGTGGCTACAATCTTCAAATCTCTTGGAGCACTGGACACCTAGCTGGAGTCAGCGCAGCAGAAGCTCTATCGAAAGAAGATGAGAAAGAAGAGGAATAAACTTGTCAGAACATCGTTATAAAAAAAGGAATATTATTTTATTGCTTGGTGAAGTTTCTCAAAACGTAACCCGCAACTAAAATAATATTCCTTTTTGTTTATAACTAGTGATGTAAAAGTCTTAGAAAAATAGTCTTATAAAAATACACTTTGGTAAAACAAAAAATAAGAGTGCGTAATATTTTATTATTTGGCGAACTTCTTTAAATTAATAAAAAATGTAACCTGCAACTAAAATATTATCTACTCTTATTTTTAATTCACAGTTAGCGCTTTAAAAATCCTAACCAAAAAACACGCTAAGTGCTAAGAAGTTTTTTTACTATTGGACACTCTTCGTGTTTATGTTTTTTCGCTGGACAAAACTTTCTTCCATAATCAATAAGTCTGTGGTTAAAATTAAGCCATTCTTTTTTGGGCACAACCCTGATTAAATCTTGCTCTATTTTATCTGGATTGTTCTCTGTTGTTAATCCATGTAAAAGGGAAAGTCTTCTGACGTGAGTATCGACCGCAATCCCTTCAACCTTTCCAAATCCATCACCCAAAACAATATTCGCAGTCTTCCTAGCAACACCGGGTAGTGTGAGCAATTTCTCCATTGAATCGGGAACTTCTCCCGCAAACTTTTCTTTGATTATTTTGGCTGTGGCTAGGATATTCTTCGCCTTATTACGATAAAAACCAGTCGAATGGATATCTTGCTCAAATTCTTTTATATCTGCGCTTAAATAATCCTCAAGCGTTTCATATTTTTTAAAAAGTTTTCCCGTCACCTCATTAACTTTTTTATCAGTGCATTGTGCAGACAAAACAACAGCAATTAAAAGCTCTAGTGTATTGGAAAAATTAAGCGCAATTTTTGATTTGGGAAAAAGCATCTCCAATTCCTTCGTCATTATTAGCGCTATTCTTCTCCTTTTCTCAAGTTCTTTTTTTGAAATTTCTTTTTTCATTATTTTGCTTTTGATTCAAAAAGTTCCTCTGGAGAAACAGCATCTTCAATCCTAAAATCTCCCACTCTTGTTCTGATTAATTTTGTTAGATAACCACCGGTTTTTAATTTTTCACCAAACTCTCTTGCCAAGGATCTAATATAAACTCCTGGACCAGTTATGACTCTCAGTTGTAACATTGGCCATTCATAATCAAGAACATCAATTCTTTCGATATACACAAATCTTGGTGGAGGTGTAAATTTTTCCCCTCTTCTGGCTTTTTTATATCCCTCTTCCCCACCACCAACTTTCGCCGCACTGTACACTGGGGTTGTCTGAATAATTTCACCAATAAAATCTTTTTTTATTTCTTCAATTTCTGCTAGCGTCGGGATTTTTGTGACCACGACTTCTGTTTTTTCTCCTTCCTCATCATCAGTAACGCTTGTCATTCCGAGTTTTATATCAGCCAAATATTCTTTTTCTTTCGCAACCACCTCACTTATTTGTTTGGTATATTCTCTACCAATAGCAACAACAAGAACTCCCTCGGCCAAGGGGTCTAGGGTGCCGGCATGCCCAATTTTCTCTTTTTTCCCACCACCAACCAAACGCTTAATTTGTCCAACAATCGCATAGGAACTTGGCCCTTTTGGTTTGTTGATTGCAAAAATTCCTTTCATTTTATAAATCATTCTTAATCTTAGTTGACCCGTCTCTTAAAACTTTCACTTTACCATTCGAGATGCTTATCAAAGTTGATGTTTTGTTGGCAATTTTTCCGCCATCAACATAGAAGTCAACTTTATCACCAAAATAGGTCTTGGCTTCTTCCATTGAGTCTGCCTGTGGCTTTCCTTGTGGATTAGCGCTGGTCGCAACAAGCGGACCAGTTTTTTTTAAAAATTCTAAAAATCTTTTTTCTCTCGGAAGACGAAAGGCAATCGACCTCCCACCTCTGTGAAGATATCTAAACTTTTCACTTTTACAACCAAAAACAACACTTACTTCGCCGGGCCAAAAATTTTTGATTATTTCTTTGTCTGATTTTCCCAAAGCAATTCCAAATAAATCAAGATCTGTCGTCCTAGCAATTGTTATAATAAATGGCTTCTTCGTGTCTCTTTCGCAAATTGCATAGACTTTTTCCACTGCCACTGGATTCATCGCATCACAAATCACACCATAGATAGTATCGGTTGGAACAATCCCAATTTCTCCTTTCACAATTCTATCTATTATTTGTTTGTCTAATTTTTCAAAGCTATTATTTCCGCTCATCTTGCTCTAAATATTTTTCAATTATCGTTCAATTTCCATCATCTCTTTTCACAACTAGCCTTCTTGTTTTTTATCACCAGAACTCTCAGTAAAATCGGTATTATCCGAATTAGCAGAGATTGCATCTTTTGGGATTGATTCTTCTTGGACAGAATCAGTGTCTTGGGATGAGATAAAAGCATCAGAGAAGGCCAGATAGCCGATAACAACTAAATTCACACCAGGGATGACCATTAAAATTCCCCACCACTCTTCTTTTCCCATTGCCTTGGCTACATCCATCCAAACAATAACACTCACAATGACTTGTATAATTGGAATAAATAAAAGAACAATCCACCAAGCCGGCCTGTTCGCGATTCTTAAAACCAAGACCAAGTTTAAAACTGGAATCCAAGCAAACCAATCATCCTGGATGTTAATTTTTTTTGCCATCCTTTGCAGAGCAACTGCAAAGTAAATATAAATCGCAGCTATAAGCAACAAGAGAAAAAAGAGTATTATTATAAACATCGATGATGGATCAAAACTGCGATCAAATGTCGTTCGGCTGTTATAAAATCCCACACCAGTTGAAGTTTGAGTCTGGTTATTATAGTCATTTACCTGGTTTACTGGCAAATCTGGATAATAATTGCTTTCCATCTTTATTTTTTGTTAACTTAAATATACACAAAGAATACCATACAAATTTCAAAAAATCGATACTTATAACTCTTTTCTCTTTCTACGAAAACTAATTGCCATACTAAAGTCTCCCCCTTGATTTCATTGCATCCCTCACTTTCAAAATTGCTGACGCAAAAGCTGCAGTATGATAATCTGTTTTGAGTTTATTTTTCATTTCATGCAAATCAGCAAAAGCCTCTTTCATTTTGTTTTCAATTTTTTTCAAAACTTCCTGTTTACTCCATCTATCACCTGAGTTATTTTGAACCCATTCAAAATAGCTTCCCACAACACCTCCTGCGTTTGCAAGGATGCCCGGAAGAACAATAATTTCTTTTGAGAATAAGATTTCATCAGCATCAAAGGTGACAGGTCCATTAGCAAGTTCTAAAATAACTTTGGCTTTTATATCCTCAACATTCTTTTTATTGATTTGATTTTCCAGGGCTGCTGGAATCAAAACATCGACATCCAGACCCAATAAATCCTCGTTTGTTATTTTTTCGAACTTCCCCTTCACATTCCCAATTTCCATGGACTTATTTTTTGATTTTTCTTTTTGATAACTATCTAGAATTTTTCCAATTGCCAGACCATCTTCCTTAAAAATTCCTCCTTTAGAATCTGAAATTGCCACAATCTCATAGCCTTTTTCCTCAAGAATTCTCGCTGCATTTGCACCAGCATTTCCAGCTCCTTGAATTGCAATTCTAATTTCATTATTTTTCTTTCCCCATTTTTTTTCGGTCTTTAGAAATTCCTCAAGCACTACCACACCACCAAATGCTGTTGCAATATCACGACCAAAACTTCCACCAAAGCTGATTGGTTTTCCAGTAAAAGATGCTGGCAGATAATCATTGGACAATAAGCTGAACTGATCGGCCATCCATGCCATAATTTGCCCGTCGGTGTTGACGTCGGGAGCTGGAATATCTTTCTTGGGACCAATCGCACCAAAAACTCCATCGACATATGCACGTGAGAGCCTTTCTAACTCGGTAGTGGACAACTTTCGTGGATCAACACTAATCCCTCCCTTGGCGCCTCCATACGGCAAATTTACTGTTGCATTTTTAAGAGTCATCAATGTTGCCAAGGCCTTCACTTCATCCAGTTTAGTATCTATGTGGAATCTGATTCCACCTTTAAAAGGACCCTGAGCGTCATTGTGCTGAACACGATATGCTTGATGTATTTCAAGATCACCATTATCCTTTTTTAATATAAGCGAAAGCTGGATAGTTCTTTGCGGTCCCAGAATTATATTCTTGGTTTGTGCTGGTAATTTGATGGCATCGCTTGCTTTTTCAAATTTTCGCAAGACATCTTTGTAAAAATTTTCCATTTCTTAATCCTATTTATTATAATAAAATATAAAATTACACTATTGTTTCCTTTTTTATTTCTGCTTGAATTTCTGGTGAATCAGTTTCCAATTTTTGCAGATCTTTCTCTAATTGGTTGAGATTATTTGTTTGCTCAGCTGTTTGTAAAGACTCCTTGCCTACTACAATCTTCGAATTATAAGCAAACGCCTCACTGGAACCTTTGATGATTGCGACATCAGCAATATTCGTCTCCAAAGAATCATCAGCATACGCAAAATAAAGAATTACAAAAATATTCACAAATGGAATAACCATAAGTGCGCCCAACCATCTAGGCTTGGAAAGTGTGGTGGCTAATTCCATCCAGATGGTTATTCCAAATAATATTCCTATAACAGGAATGAGAAATACAAAAATTAAAGCTTGTGGCTTATTAACGATTTTTAAAAGCAAGGATAGATTCAGAACAGGAACCCAGGCATACCAGTCATTCGAAATTTTTAATTTTCTCGCTATTTTTTGTAATGATATAGCAATAAACAAATAAGACAAAAAACTTGATATAATCACCAAAAATAAAAATGTGCCTTCTAATTTAAGCATATTTCCTAAATTATAATAAAAAGGAAGATCGAGATCTTGATACATATCTGCTTGAGATGTGTAAGCGTTGATATCGAAAGAGGTTCTCTCTTCTTGATAATTATTGGTCATACTCTTTTTATCTTGCTTTAAATCTTACATGCTCCAGTGCATTCTTCTGACAAAGTTTTCCGCAAAAAAATAGTCGGGCCGCCGAGAGTCGAACTCGGGCTACACACACCCCATGCGCGCGTACTACCGTTATACTACGGCCCGATAAAATTATTTTATCAAATTAAAATCAAAAAATATATCCCTTAAAATTTCAGTAAATTTTTTAAATTGAGAAATTGAGAGTTTTTCATTTACTGTGTGGCACCCGTAGTATCCCAATCCAACATTTACAGATTCTATCTTTTTTTCCGCAAGACAATTATTGCTACTAATGAGCAGTTGTTGTTCCAGTTCAATTTTAACTCCATTATTAAGATAAACCTTTTTAAGCTTTGTTACAAATTCCCCCTTCTTGTTAGCAATGGCCGAACTATATTTCTCCACAATTTTAATCTTAGTTTTTGTTCTAAATTCTTCATCAGCAGACTCACAAACAACTGCTAGGTTTTTTATAAATTCGTCAACATCATCTTCTTCAAAACAATAGATATTTCCTTTCAGATAAGCATCTTTAGCTACCATTGTAGTGCCCTTTCCGCCATGAATGATGCCCGTGTTTGCAACACATCCTTTTTTATAAAATCCCCAGTCAATTGAATCTATAATTCTAGCTAAAGTTGCTATTGCATTGGCACCTTTTTCATAATCAATTTGAGCATAAACTTCTTTACCTTTTATGGAAATTTCAAAAACTTTTGCGTTAGGACTTTTGTAGAGAATTTTTTTAATCTCAGCTGCGTTATCAAGAACAATCGCTTTCTTAGAGGAAATATCGGCATATGAAAGAGTGTGATCACCCTCTTCTTCGTTCGTTGAAAAAATCAATTCGAGATTTTGCAATTCCTTTTTCTGTTCAAGAAAATATTCCACTAGAAACATTATTGCTGCAATTCCAGATTTTGGATCAGCTCCTAAAATTGTAGTACCGTCCGTGATAATAAAATCACCTTTAATTCTGGGCTTAATTTTTTCGCCAGGACTTACCGTGTCTACGTGTGTCGTTAAAAGTAATGCCTTTTTTGGATCAAAAATCTTTGTTTTAAAAATTAAATTTCCCTTTTCATCCAAACCACCAGAAAAATTATACTTCAGAAAAAAATCCAAAAGTAGCTGTTGAAATTCTGCTACTTGACCTGTTGGGCTAGACTTCTTAATTAATTTTAAGAAAATTTGGATCAATCTTTCATTATTCATTTTTTGCATTTTTTTAAAACTATACTTTATTATACACTTTTTATTCCCTCTGTTAAATTGTCTTTATTAAAAAAATAATTTAACAAAGGGCGGGATTTCGTTTTTAAGAAATCCCGCACAGTTTTTTATATTTCAACATTGACCCTCTAGGAACAACAGAGCTCCCTAATGTTCCTCCTCGATTGACTCAAGACCTCCAGTTGATTGAAAAGTTGATTTAAGTTGGTCTCGACAGATGATTGTGGCAAATCGCTGAAAAGATTTTCACAAACAGCAAACATCCCAGCTTCATGAACACAAAATTCCCATCTTGGTAAAGAAATTACTTTAACCATCTCGCCTCCACCTTTACAACGGCAAGCGACTTTTATTTTCTTTACGCCTATTTCCCTGAAAGAAAGAGCTTCCGACAAAGAACGATAGAAATCACTAGAGATCCACCAACCGTTGTTCCTTAAAAATCCCAAACGTTTAAAACGTTCACAGTAGATTTTTTCTGCTCTATCAGTGACAATTTCTTCCGCTCTATCTTCTGTTCCAATTATCTCATCAGCATGATATCTGAGCCAAAGATTATCAGAGCCCTTGATTCCACAAAATCCAACGAAGCCCTCGGAATTATAATAATCCATCAGAGCAACGATCATGGTGTCAAAGATATTTCCTCCGCCCAAAAGTTGTGAAACAGCTTCTTGCACCTGAAAGATAACCTTTTTATTGGGAAATTTCGAGTGTGGCAAAAATCCTTCGACAAAATTTAGCTGTCGGTCGATTTGCATTGGAGAAACTTGGACAGTAACTATTTGTGGAATAATATTCCCAGCACCATCGCGAATCATCTGATAGGAAAGTTTGAAAAATCCAACCTGCGGATCTTCCAAGCAAATTGAAAGACTCATTCCCATGTGACCTTCCCCGTCACCAAGAGAAAAGCGCAAGAAAACATCTTTAGATTCATCTTGGATAAGAATTTTTCCAATCCTTCGATAAAAACCCTTGGGGATAAAAACATTTCTTTTCTTATCATGGTCAATGGGGATGCCAGTTGAACGATGGACGAAAGCAAAAGAAGATCCAAAAATCCTTTTTCTTTCTTGTAAATTGATTGATATTTGATCAAGATATGTTTCGATTGTAAGTTTTTTAACCCCAATCATACTGAGCAAACTCTCACAACGAAAAATTCCAAAAGGATACACCTCCCAAAACAAACCTCCAAAATCAGAAATCTCTTCCAGTAATTGCTGGTTTATTTTCAGAAAATTTTGAACAGCAATGAGGCCGTCTTCTAGAGAAACTTGGTTTGAAGTTCGCAACAGAGCAAAATCAGAAAGAAACACTCTTTCATCTTTTGAGCAGATTATTCTACTCACCACGTGATCGATTCGAGATCCGTCGTAGGTTACCGATGATTCATCGGCTCCAGCGAGGAATCCTGCCCCACATAAATATTTCAACAAATCAATAATTATTTCTGGGTCAATTTTCGGAAATTGATCAAATAAAAAGCTACATGCTTTTTCCCCTGCGTCACTCAAAGAAACTTCAAAAAGAAATCCAAACCATCCACGATGATAAGCACCAATTGAACCATTAAACAAACTAATCTCTTGTTTCATAGCAATCCCCTCTGTGTAAGTTATATTTCGTTACGTCGTCAATGTAAAATTTTTCAAGGTACATGTACAAAAAAGCCGCCTTGGGGGCGGTTTATGTTTGCTTGTCTGAGAATCTATTTAGCTAACTTATCTGATTTATTCTCTGAAAAATTCGTCTAGCAAACACAAAACGCCCGGAGTGACCGGAGATTTTTTTGCGACATGCTTGGCTGAATTTTTTAAATCAATCAGATTCATAACTTAAAATAAATTCTATGCAAGAATTATAACAGTTTAATTTAAGGTGTCAAACTTCTCCAACAAAAATATTTTTAAAACGTATTTATTTTATCAGGAAAATTAATAATCTTATCATTGTTAATATTTTCCAAATAAACAATCTCTATTCATTTGAAAAATCAACAACAATCTTTTGCGCTTTACTCAGAAACTCACCCTTTAATCTACTGATATCATCTAGGTCGCTGTGATAAACTGGCATAAGCCCATCAATATCTCCTGCCAAAACAACTGTTTTGTTTTCAAATTCATTCAAATTTTTTATCGGGAATGCTTGAAATAAAAGTTCTTTATTTTTATATAAATTAGGCTCACTATGGCCAACCCCATCAACGACGACTATTTTTTTTACTTTTTTTAGTAAATTTAAGTATTTTTTCTCAAAATCCCTATAGCCAAATCCCCAGTAAACTGGGTACTCATAGGATAATTCCTCTGAGCCACATATAGCAAAAAGATTATCTTTTATTATTTTGGGATTTGAAATAATTGCATCAAGAATAACTGCCACACCACTTGCATTATCTATTGCTCCTTTTTTTATACTATCAATATGAGTAAAAAAAATATTTTTTGGAGCTTTTTTGTTACCTACTAAAAAATTTGCGCTTTTGCAAAACTTTTTTTCAACTTTCGTAAAACCCTCTATTTTTTCTGCATTTAAAACTCTACAAACATCCATAGATGAAATTGCTAAAGAAGGCGCATTATAAAAACTAACCAACGAAATATCCTTACAATATGGATTAAAGTTTATATTTGGGGAGCTCGACTCAAAATCAGACAAAGAGCTTACTAGGTTGTGTTTATTATCAATACTGCCGCTTATGAATCCACTGTTTTCGCAATTTATTTCAACATTATCGACCTTAAGTCCTGATGAAATTTCAACTGGTATACAATTTTCATAACTTTCAATCTCAAATTCAATCCCATTTGCTCTAAGAATTTTTTTTATTTCATTTATCGCGATTTCCTCACCTTCGGATTGGCGCTGAGGAATTTCTGTAAGTTTTTCAATAAATTTTAGTTTGCTAAATTTCTTCATAATATATTTTATTAAATAAAAAGTTTTATATATTAAACTTTAAGCTCTTGGTTCATAATAGTCAAAAAATGGTGGGAGATGAATAGTTCATTCACCTCCCACCCAAACAAAACTGTTTTTAACTTCTTACTAATTCTTCGAGTTGTCCAGGATACCATCCCCAGGAATTATTTGCTGCCCTATTTCTTGGAAGCAAAGAGACCACCAATGGCTTGATGCCAAATCTTTTTTGAACTTTTTCAAACGCAGGAATAACTACACTTTTTGAGAATTCTCCTTCGCGACCCTCCAAGAGAAAGTTTTCAAAAAGAACCCCATGACAAATAAACAGCGAGAGAAACGCCTCATAATACAAGGGGGCTGAATCTCCTATTTCCTGAATCCAAGACGATATATCAACTCGCTTGGCTTCCAAGGGAAAATAAGACTCAAACATTCTACTGTGGATATCCAAAAGACTGACTTCTGAATTGACTCTAGTCCTGATATCACAAATAGCTTTCTTTGAAGCTCTCTCAATATCAACTATCTTCTGGATGCTTGTCTTATTCCCGCCGTTTCTTCCTTTCCCATAATAGAAAATGAGTTTTGCTAACATAACCTTGTCTACATTAGCAGAACTGAACCTATCTCTTGAATATTCCAACCAAATAGGTGTCAGACCATTTCCACTTGTAGTTTCCCAGAATCTTATGCTTTCAAAATTTGGGGTGGCAACTTGACGAGCCATCACAGCCATTGGTCGACTTAGACAACGAATTTGTTCTGGCAAGTTTTTTAAAAAATTCTCTACTTCTTCTTTCAAGCCTGGTTCTGCAAACCTTGTCTTTATCTGTACCCGTGCATCGTTTAATTCGGTATACATAGAATAACTCCTTCTTTTTGTTGAAATTTATCTTCCCTGTTTCGCCTTATGCAAGAATTAATATCCTAGTTAAATTTAAAGAACTTCCTTAAAAACAAAAAAACTGACCTACTTTGGTCAGCTTTGGACTATTGAGAATTTTTCAGACGTTTATTAGACTTCTATTCTCGACAAACCAAAACTGACCGGTGTAAACCAGAGCATAAAGAGAATAAACAAATAAGTTGTATTCTTTCCTTGATTCATCAAACTAATAAAACTAATTACGTCTATCTAAACTTCATCACAAGATTAACAATACATTGAAGGTTTGTCAAGTTGCTTTAACATTTTTAGATAAAATACTAAATCTTGATTCACTAAACATTTAAATATAAAAAGGTATTTTTTTGAAAAACTGAGGGCTTGTAAGATTCACAAACCCTCCTAATAAGCGAAGCTTTCTCAGTCTGCTGCCACCTGTTCAAGCAACTGCCTTGCACGTACCTCTTGCCAGTATCGTCTTTTTTTTGCCTCTTTAAGCTCTTTTTGAGGGACTCTCTGGTCCCCCTTTATACTTCGGCTGGAGCCGGACTTTTGTAGGTGTCCGATTTTTTTTTCTGTATTTCCGGCAATTATGCCTGCCTTATTCCTCTTTTTGCACATAAACCCCCCTCAGAAAATTTTCAGGATTTCCCTCTAAAAAACTTCACTTATTTTTTGACCAAATTGTAAATTACAATCAAAGCCAAGAATAAAAAACAATTTTCTGCATCCTATTCTTGACCTAGGTCTTTTTTTAAAAAACTCTTTAAAATCAGTTCTCTTGCAGTACAAAGCTCTTGTTGTCCACAATTATACAATTATGTCAACATTTGTCAATACAATATAACAGCAATTGACATAATCGCTGAAATATACGATAGTTAAGTTACAAAATATTTCAATACTTATGGACAAAATTTTGCCAAAGAAAATCAAAGTAATAGTAATCCTGGGGCCAACCTCAGCTGGAAAGTCAGATGTGGCAATTTTTTTAGCGAAAAAATTTGACGGGGAGGTAATTTCAGCAGATTCAAGACAGATATACAAAGATATGAATTTAGGAACTGGCAAAGTCGAAGGGACCTGGAAGTTTATAGAAAGAAAATCTGCCGAGAAGGCATTCTATTCTGAAGGGATTGCACATCACTTGCTAGATTTTCGCTCTCCAAAGAATGAATACAATATTTCTCATTTCAAAAAAGATTGCGAGAGAAAAATAAAAGAAATCTCGTCCCGAGGAAAATTGCCAATTATTTGTGGCGGAACTGGATTTTGGATTGATGCTGTTGTTAATGGTGTTATTTTGCCACAAGTCAAGCCCGATATTGTCTTGCGAGAAAAACTTGAAACTAAAACAACTGAACTCTTGGTCGAAAAACTTGAAAAATTAGATGGAAATAGGGCTAAACACATCGATCGAAAAAACAGGGTGCGTCTTATCAGAGCCATTGAAATTGCAACAAAACTAGGAAAAGTTCCAAAACTAGAAGTTAAGGATAATCCCAGTTTTAAATTTTTAGAAATCGGAATTGACTGGCCACAAGAAAAATTAGATGAAAAAATAAAAAAACGGTTAACCAAGCGCTGGCAAGCAGGGATGGTTGATGAGGTTCAAAATTTAAAAAATAAATATAATCTCAGTTGGAAAAAAATCCAATCATTTGGTCTTGGTTATTTTTGGATTCCTCTTTTTATAAAAAAAGAAATTACAGAAGCTGAACTGGCAGAGCGTGTCTTTATCGCAGAAAGAGGTTATGCAAAAAGACAGAGAACTTGGTTCACTAGAAACAAAAATATTACCTGGGAAAACAAACAAAGTGAGATAAGTGCCTTTGTAAAAAATTTTTTAGCCTAAAAAGAAAAACGCTCTCGGGCAAGAGAGCGCAGTTCTTTAATCTGCTTTTTTACAAGCATTTTGAGTTTTCTAAAGAACTTACAAAGTCGTCATCTTGTATTCGAGTTTATTAGAACTCAATATATAACAAAAGACCTTTTCATTATAACAAATAATAGATGAAAAAAAGATAAATTTTTTATGAATTTTTTATGAATTTTTTTATCTTTTATTTCCAATCTACATTAAAATAAAAAGAAGTGATTCGAGGAAAATTCCTCAAACCACTTCACAAAACACTTACATAAAACAAGAACTTCTAGTCAATGGGCTTCTTGCACTCCTGGCAAACGACAGGGATCTCAGGTGGTGTACGATGAGGACAATCCACCAATTCATACCACAAACCTGGCCGCCTAGAAATGGGCTTGCATTGACAACTCCCACAACCCCCCTTTTTGTTACCATCTGCTTCTTGCCCTCTTTGATGCATTTTTGTATTCTCCATAAAATTCATCCTCCCTTGGCTTGATGTTTATAGACCTCTTCCCAGACCTCTTCTGGAACAAAAATTTCTTTATTCCTAGGACTTTCTCCAGGGAAAATCCAGGTGGAAATTATTTTCTTCTTGCCTTTTTCGAATTGATACATTACCCACGTTTCTTTGGTACTAGATTTTCCTACCTTACGCCTCATGGATGCTACTGTATTTTCAGCAATCCCTTCTTCTTTTCTGTCGGGGAAGCGTATAACTCTTTTGACCATATTGGTGCCAATCGAATATTGAATCATCTTTCTTTTCGAGTGACTCGTCCAGTAATAGTTTCTATCATTCTTCGGGAATTTAAACTCCATTTGCTTAGTTTTATTTTTAAAACTACTTACCCAGATCAACTAAATCCCCTACTTTAACATCATTTTTCCGAACCCAATCAGCATTAACTTCAAGCACTTTATCATATTCAGCTCCGCCTTTTATTGTCCCAGTATACCGATAGGAAACACTTTTAGCAATATCAACAATCCTGTCATCGTTAATAAAAATAAAATCTAAATCGAACTTCATCTCTCTCATAGAATAAATATACTCACCCGGAAATTCATGGACAAAAAGCATGCCTTCATTATCTCTCATAACATCAACACCACCTAAACCCCTAAACCTCAGCTCTTCGGTTGAAACAACTTTCACTAAAAGTTTTTTTTTATTAATTCTAATTTTCTTATTTTGGATAGTTTCGTTTGCTAAAATTTCCTTACTATCAAAATTACTCGTGCTTTTTTGAATCACAAGTAAAAACAATCCGATTATAACAAATGTTAAAAAAATATAATCTCTAATTTTTAGCTTCATTCCTTATTATTAGCCAAATTAATGGAAATCTTTCTGATAAAAAATATTAAAAAAAGAATTTCACTTAGCATAATTCCAAACTTCCAATTCCTTGATTCCATCAAAAAAGATAGTCCTAATGTTACTGAAATAAATACAAAATAATAAAAGATTATCTTTTTATCTGACCACCCGGAATCTCTTAACTTATAGTGCAAATGCCTTTTATCTTTTTTTGTGATTGGAGATTGATTATGCCACCTTTCAATTACGACCCAAATAAAATCAACCAGGGGAATGGTGAGTACAATTAACACTGTTGCGACCTTGGTGCCAGCCATAATTGCCGTAGTAGCCAGAAAAAATCCGATAGCATAGCTTCCACTCGTTCCAGCTTCAATTTCTCCTTTAGGAAAATTATTCCACCAAAAACCTAGTATCGATGCTATAAATATAATTGCCAAAATAGCAATTGCTGGCTGATTAACATCTCGCGTCAAACTAATCAAAAAAAGGGCAAGCCCCCCAAGCATCCCTACCCCACCAGAAAGACCGTTAATTCCATCAGCCCAATTCACTGAATTAATAATAGCCAAAAACCAAAACAAAATAAAGAAAAAACTAAAAACCTCGAGGTTAAAACTTCCAATTACAAGAGATATTGCATCCATTCTAAAAACTTTTTCAAAAGGACCAACAAAATAATCCACCGAAAAAGAAAATAGTGTTGTTAAAAAAAGAACTAACCCTATTTGAAATAACAGTTGATATTTCCACGACAAATCTATTATATCATCCAATATGCCAAAAATTAAAATTGCCATTAACCCAAAGATTAAACCTTTAATTGCCAGGGTGTATTCAATTTCAGAGCTAACTAGCACGATTATCAGTAAAGGCAAAATAATGGCAACTCCTCCGAATCTTTTAATGAAATTTCTTTTTATTTTGTTTTGAAGAATTCTGATTAAAAAAGCTAAGGCCGTACTAATTAAGAGCGTCCCTAAAAAATATATGCTCCAGCTCATCTTTCTTAAAATTAAACTTTTATTTTCCCTTTTCTTCTTTTTTGTCTCTCTTGATAATCTTTTCTGTTACCCAAAACTCTCCCATATACTTTCCAAGCATAATCTTAGTTTGTGCGTGAACTGCTGGTGCCGCACCTAAAAAGGGCGCAATAACTGGCGCCAAAAACCATTGGAAAAACATATTAGCATAGCGCTTCCTTGAATATCTCGCCGGTTTTGGAGGCATCAAAAGAAAACTCAAAAACATAGAAACGATCAAACCAGACATGGCTAAGGTCATTAAATACCTAGTTATATATGGCAGATTATGTGCCAAGGTTGTCTCACTAAACCTTTCTCCTCCGAAAATCAAAGGCAACCAACCCAAAATAGCAAGAACAAAAGAAGCTGTTGCCCAACTGTGATGACCTTCTATCATCGTAAACATATGCTTAAATTTCTTGCTGAGTTTGATTTTTTTATTTCGCATAAAAGCACGACCCAAGAGTGGCAGATTTTCAATCCCATATGCCCAACGATGTTTTTGTTTGTACTGGTTTTTAATTGTATGCCAATAGTCGTTTCCAAGAACAGCATCTAAAGAAACGGGTAAATAAATTGGTTTAACTTGATAATCACCGTCAAAATAATCATAAGCCTTCCAATAAATCACTGAGTCTTCTGAAATAACATTGACTGGCCAATAATCAACATCGACGATTGTCTTAAATGCCTCTGAATGAGAGGAAAATGTCACCATATGATCAGGCCTCATTGATTCAACCATATGCCAGAAAGAGGATCCTGTCACAATAATCCTAACTGGAGCGATAGTATCCCAAAGATTGTTGTGATACATTGGCAGAGGTTGGTAAGCAAAATTCAACCTCCGCGGCTCAGTTACATACGCGTATGTTAAAGCTGCTAAATATTCGGGATGTATTTGCGTATCACAATCAAAATTAGATAAGATCACATTCTCTAGAGGGATATTTTTATCTTCCAAATATTTTTTTAATTTCTTTGCCGCATATGTCGTATTTGCAGCTTTACATTTCATCTCATTTCCTTTAACTTCATGCACTGTGATGATAAAATCCATAAAAGTATCTTTGTACTTATCTAGTAGAATTTCTTTCTTAGCCTCCCTCTTGGCTAAGTCTTCTCTCTCTTCCATTGCAAGAAGAATGATGATTTTATCAGTTGGGTAGTTGGATTTTTTTACGGCCTCAATTGCTGGAGCAATAATTCCAGCCTCTTCATTGGCAGTTGGAAGCATAATAACATGATATACTTCTTCCCATGGCAAAAATTGATCTCTATTTTTCAAATCACATTTAGCCCTTATAAGGAAATTACTGCGCTCAAGAATCCTTTGCTTCAATTCTTTTCTCTCTTTTCTTGAAATACCCTTCAGCTTAATCTTTTCTTTCAATTCCTTGATTTGATCTTTCAATTCATCGATTAATGCTTCCCCTTTAAAAATGGTCTCCAGTCTATGAAACCAATTAATTTTCTTCCAACGCTTCAATTTTCTATAGGCCATAATCGAATAAATCGCAATATAAATTGTTCTATAAATCCAATAGATATCAAAGATAATAATAAAAATTGCAACCCAAACTGGAACTATCCAAGAAAAAACAAACATTCCCAACAAAGTAAACCAGCAAAGAAAACCGGGCAAAATTTCAAAAAAACGTTGCCTGCGCCTTTCTTCTTGGTCAGTAGTTTTTGGGTCAGGATATGACCAATTTTTTTTATAAACTTCACTCATAAACAAAATTAATTAACAAATAATATTGCAATTGCATATATAAATATAGACACTTGCGTTAAAAAACCTCCTACTAAAATCAAATTACTTCCTAACAAATTTACATCTAAAACTTTTTTCTCTTTACGCTTTCCAGTACCAAGTCTATCAGTAGAACTTACTAGATGCAAAAGAATTCCTGCCAAAAAAATATCGAGAATTAAGACAATTACACCTCCCAGTGGTACTAGGAACAAATCAGGATAAAATCCTTCACCCGTGTTCAACATCACATCTATCCCAAGGTATGCATTATAATGAAGAATGATAATTTCCTGATTAAGCTTTGTGAGTTGCCATAAAATAATCCAGGACACCGCATTAAATATCATTCCTCCATAAATAAAAAAAATGGAAAAATTTCTACGCCAAAATAAACTAAGAAAAATATCCTTACAATCGTCTTTTATAGCCCCTATTTTATAAAAAAAATTCTTCATTAAAATTTATTTGTCGATATAAAGCCTCTATGATTTTTTGTTACGCTTCATCTGAAGAACTTCTTTTTGCATATTGTTAAGAATAATCTCGTGCGGTGCTTCCAAAAGTTCTGTAATAAATTTATCAAACATATTAACTCTATATTTAAATTCAGAAGTACTCATCAAAGAGTAATTAATCTCTCTTCCCATTTCTGCCTCCAAGTCTTCCAGTAGATGTTTTAATTTTGCTTTTGAAATTAAATCTCCCACAACCAAGAGATCTGTTTTAGATTTTGAGTTATCAACAAATACCCCAGAGATTAAGCTTAGTTGAACCTCACCCAAACTTTGAATCTTACCTAAACTTTCACATTGAGGATAGAGATTTGACTTAATAACAACGGTTTTTAATTCATGTACAAAAGAAAATTTCTTGTTTAGAAAATAAAGCTTCTTAGATTCTTTACCTTCTTTATTTTGAGTACTCAAAAAACCAGCCTTAACCAATTGAGCTAAAATACCAGCAATCTTTCTACCGTCAACTTTATTTCTAAGAGCCACTTCACTATTTGTGAATTTCTCTTCGGAATTAAGCAAGAACATCTTAATCAAGCGCCATCTCTCCCTTGAACCGAACAGAGCTTCTAGTGAATTTTTCATCGTAACCATTGTGTCAATAAATAATTTATATCATATCATTAAAACATTTAAAACACCCTCTTGTCAATTAAAAGCGAATATATTTAATATGTTTGATGTGCGTCTTTTCTCTACATGAGTCAATGATAACCGAAATTGCATCGATTCTCCAATCAACATCCCATTTTTTCTCTTTAGACAAAAACCAGTTTACTGCCTTATTTATACGTAATATTTTCTGTTTTGTAATATTTTCTTCCGGAAAAACAGAGTTTTTAGCACCTCTTCTTGTCTTGACTTCAACAAAAACGAGCTGCTCATTTTTCAAATCCTTTGCGATAATATCTATTTCACCTACGCAATATCCTTTTGTATTAAAATAATTCAGTGCGATAATTTCAAATCCTTGAGCAATTAGATAATTAGCGGCAATTTTTTCGCCTATCTCCCCGATACCACTACTTTTCATCTAATTTGATTTTGAAAAATTAAAAATAGGCTAGATTATTTCAATTCCATCGCTAATGCAATATTTAACAATTCTTGTTCATTCCACCACTTAGTAATCAATTGTAGTCCCACTGGCAATTTTTTTCCTCCTCTTTCAACAATTCCAGCCGGAATTGAAATTGCTGGAACCATAGCAACATTAGCGGAAACAGTGTAAACATCCTCTAGATACATAGCCAAGGGATCCTCTGCTCTTTCTCCGATTTTAAAAGCTACATCAGGAGAAGTTGGTGTTAAGATTATATCTACCTTCTCAAAAGCCTCATTCATTTCACGCTTAATCATCTCCCTTACTTGTTGAGCCTTCTTATAGAAAGCGTCGTAATAACCAGCACTTAAAGCATACGTCCCAAGAATAATTCGCCTTTTTACCTCTGCTCCAAAACCTGCTTCCCTTGAGTTTCTGTAAATATCTAAAATAGTTTTACTGCCCGAACCGTTTTCAATTGCGTCACAAAAACCAAATCTCATACCGTCTAATCTTGCCATATTAGAGCTAACTTCCGATGGCACCATTAAATAATAAACTGACATGGAATGTTTTAAATGGGGTAATTCAATTTCTAAAATTTCAGCACCTTGCTGTTTTGCAAACTCAATCCTCTTCTCAATAACCTCTCTAACTTCCTTGTTCAAACCCTTTGAAAACATTTCTTTTACAATACCAATTCTTTTACCTTTAAGCTCTGGCTTAAGGTTTGCAAAAAAGCTTCCCTCACCTTTTTTTGCCGTGGTGTTATCTTTTTCGTCTTTACCTACAATTGCATCGAAAACAATCGCGGCATCTTCAACGGTCTTTGTTATTGGTCCGATTTGATCATAGCTGGAGGCCATAGCAATTAATCCATAACGAGAGACCCTTCCATATGTTGGCTTAAATCCAACGGTTCCGCAAAAAGAAGACGGCTGACGAATTGAACCACCTGTATCAGAACCTAGGGCCCAAACGGCCATATCAGCCGCTACTGCAGCAGTTGAACCACCAGAAGATCCTCCAGCAACTCTGGTTTCATCATGTGGATTTTTCGTCACCCCAAAAGCAGAATTTTCAGTTGAAGCCCCCATAGCAAACTCATCTAGATTTGCTCTGCCCAACAAAACCATTTTTTCTTTTTTTAATTTTTCAACAACAGTTGCATCATATGGCGCAACATAATTCTCCAACATCTTAGAAGCAGAAGATGTTATTTTACCCTCTACGCACATATTATCCTTCAAAGCACCAGGTATTCCAGCCAGCATCCCTATTTTCTTTCCACTTCTAACCTCCTCATCGACTCTTTTAGCTTCTATTAATGCACCTTCTTTATATATTTCCAAAAAAGCATTGATACTCTCATTTTTTTGGTCTATCGTTTTTATGTATTGTTTTGTTAATTCAAAAGAAGTCACTTCCCCACTTTGAATTTTTTCATGAAGTTCTTTTATCATCTATCTATTTTTTAAAATTTGAAATAACAGCTCATTGCCAAATTCAGATTATTATTGACTTCCACCATTTAACGTTTCTTTCACCCTTAAGCTACTATCATCTCTTTCTGGAAAGAGACTCCTAATAGACTCTTTTTCCCTCTCATTAATCTTGCTCAATTTGTCCTCCCTAAAAACATTTTTCTGCAAATTATAATGATCAAATCTTTGATAATTATCAATAGTTACCTCTTCAATTTCTTTTACATAACCCAAAATAGTATTTAGTTCTCCCGTAAACTGATTTTTTTCACTTTCTGAGAGCGCAAGTCTTGCAAGATCAGCAACGTGCTGAACATCTTCTTTTGAAATTATTTTTTCATTATTCATATCATTTTATCTTAGATTTATTTACTTTCTTGCACTTTTCCTAGGAATTCATTTTCCGTTAAAATGGCTACGCCAGCCTTTTTGGCTTTTTCAAATTTACTGCCAGGATCTTTCCCTACAATAAGTAGGTCTGTTTTACCACTAACAGAGGAAGATATTTTACCTCCCGACCTTCTTATTAAATCCTTTGCATCTTCTCTTGTCAACCTTTCCATTGTCCCTGTCAAAACAATTGACTTCCCAACAAGAAAAGAATTTGACATCGACAAACTTTTTTCCTCTTGAATGAACTCAATGTTTGCTGCTGAAAGTCTCTTAAGAAAATCGTGATTACTTTCTTCAGAAAACCAAGAAATCAAACTTTGTGCCATTTTTTCACCGACACCATTCATTTTTACTAAACTATCTATTTTAAGAAAAGAAAAGTATTTAATTAAATCCTTTGGGGATTCAATTTTTTTTAAATCAAAATTGAAAATTGAAAACTTAAAGTTTTCATCCAAGGCATACTTTTTCACCAAAATAGCTCCCTCTTCCCCAAAATGCCTTATTCCCAAGGCGAAAAGAAATTTCTCAAGTGCAATTTTTTTACTAGCTTCAATTGCCTCCACTAAATTTTGTGCTGATTTTTCAGCAAACCTCTCAAGCGACTCAAGGTCACCCACTTTCAGGGTGAAGATATCAGCAGCATCATGAATCAAACCAGTTGATATTAATTGCTCCACAATCTTTTCGCCAAGGCCATCAATATTAAAGCCTTTTCTCGAAACAAAATGAATCACACTTTCTTTTTCAATAGCAAAACAGTTGGGATTTTTACAATAATGTGCGGCACTCACACTTCTCTTCTTATCCAAAATTTGCTCTTTCACAACCTCTCCATTGCAAATTGGACATTTTTTTGGCATTCTAAATTCTCGTTCTTTTCCATTACGCATTTTTTTAATCACCTCAACAACTTCTGGAATAATATCACCTGCCTTGTGAATAACAACTGTATCACCTATTCTGATGTCTTTCTTGATAATTTCATCTTCATTGTGGAGTGTTGCACGAGAAACAGTACTTCCAGCAACAAGCACCGGCCGCAAATTAGCAACTGGTGTCAATGCTCCAGTTCTTCCAACTTGGATTGTGATATCCTCAATCACTGTTGTAGTTTTTTCGGTTGGGAATTTCCAAGCAATCGCGTATCTCGGTGATTTTCCTGTATATCCCAAAACAGCCTGAAGCTTTTCTTGATTGACTTTAATTACCAATCCATCAATCCCATAATTTTGTTTATTTCTCTTCTTAGACCATTTTTCGTACTCTTTTTGGATACTAAAAATGTCTTTAAAGAAATTAAAATGCGGATTCACTTTAAACCCAAGTTCTCTTAAAAATTCCAGCTCCTCAATTTGAGTTTTTGGCAACTTAAACTCATCGGTTTCATCTAATTGATTGATGTTGTAAATATATGAATCTAGCTTTCTTTTTGCCGCAACACGAGAATCTAGTTGCCTTATTGAACCAGCTGCGGCATTGCGAGAATTTGCAAACTGGGCCTCACCCTTCGTCTTTCTTTCCTTATTTATTCTCTCAAGTTCACTTTCAGAAAGCCAACACTCTCCAACAACAGTAATTGTTAAAGGTCTTGAAAGTCGCAAAGGGACACTGCTGATTGTTTTGATGTTCTCGGTTACATCCTCGCCAATAACACCATCGCCTCGTGTTGCTCCACGCACAAAAATGCCATTCTCATAATCCAGAACAATTTTAAGCCCATCAATTTTAACCTCTGTCGTATATGCTAATTTCTCTTGAATTTTTTCTTTCTGTAAAATCTTATTTACCCTATTTTCCCATTCGCAAACCTCTTCAAATGAGAAAGCGTCACTTAATGACCATTGCTTTTTTTTATGACGCACTTTTACAAATTTTTCCAATGCCTCACCTCCAATCCTTTGCGTTGGAGAATCAGTTGTTTTGATTTCAGGAAATTGCTTTTCTAAAATATTTAATTCCTCCATCAATGAATCATATACCTCATCTGTAATTGTTGGATCATCCAACACATGGTACTTATAGCGATATTCATCTATTGTTATCTTCAATTTTTCTACTCGCTCCTTGATTTCCTTACTGATTTTCATATACAATATATAAAAAGAATTTTTAAGCTTTCCATCTGCTATTCTAGCAGATTTAAACACATCAATCAATTTCAAATTTTAAAAAATAATTTTTACATCTCAAAATATATGAGAGATCATTTTGAAAATACCTGGACAAAAACAAAAAGCTTTATAAATGTAGATTCTGAGGGAATAAAGAATCTGGAATATGAAATGAAAAATGCAAGAGCCGTTGAGATTGCAACACAAACTGGTGATTATGAAGAAATTATAAACCAATTGAAAGATGGAGGACTTTGGGAAGAACAACTTATTCGAGTGCGTGAAAAATTTAATTCCTCTATCGATACAGATAATTTCCCCACCAAACAAAAGGCTGTTTGGGAAATGCTAACTGTACTTTATTTATATGACCAAGGAACTGCTGAGCATTGCATTGAAACATACAAATTACTCCGAAAAAGAATTGAAAAAATAGCAACGGGAAATTTGTTTTTGGCGGAGATTCTAAGAAAAGAAAATCATGAAATGGAGCGTGTTTATTTTGCTTCATTAACTCACGATATTGGAAAGGTCTGTATTCCCCCCTTTATTATCAACAACAAACTTACCAGGGAAGAGTGGGATGATTTATTGTTGGAGATGTCAAGAAACAATGAGTTAGATCAAATCACAAAAGAAAGACTTGCAATGGCAGATGGTGTTGATTACGATAAGGATGAATTTTTAGAGAAACTAAAAGAATCTGGTTTACGCTCAAAGGATATCGTTCCTGTTAAAAAAGGACTTTCGGATGAAGAAAAAAGCGAGTTGGAAGAAAAATGGAAGCTCTCCAGTGAACTGCCCTTGATGAAAATAATTGATAAACATGCCGATTTCTCAAGGGAGATTCACCAGCAAAAAGGATTCAATAAAACAGGTGAATTAGTAGGACAACACCATAACAAAAAAGAAAAAGATGTTAAACTCATTTTACCAGAAGGAATACAAAAACCAAGTAGTGACCTAGGAAACATCATTCAGATAGCCGACATTGAACAAGCGCTGAAAAGCAAAAGACCCTATCATAAAGCTTTTTCTGACATAGAGATTATAAAGGGACTTAAGAGAGAAATTGGGAATAGTGATATTGGAAAAGCAATTGAATATTTTTGGCTAAAAGATAAGCTGGACCATTTCCTCAAGGAAAATAACCCAAAATCTTTAGATTCCCTAAGCGAATTTGATAAACAGTCCTTATTGGATATAAATAAATACCTGAAAGAATTGCGCACTGGGGACTCAGGGAAAGCAATTGAAAATTGGATAAACACTCATATAAGAAATTAATTCTTTCTTCATACTCCATTATCATTACTCTACTTATTCTACTTGCTCTGCAAAATTATCTGCCTTAAAGATCTTGATATAATTCTGCGGTCGATCATTTATGTCTAGTCTCCAAATTGAATCTTCACTTGAATAATATTTTCCTGCCCTCACTGAGTTGTGACTGTCATCACTGCCCATGCCATAACGAATCCCGCCCCTTCTTGTGATAACGTAATAGTCAATGCGATATTTCTCTAAATCAATCTTTTGATTTGTGATACATTTTCCTTTAAAAAACTCACAGACACCATAATAATCAGACCAAATAGTCATATTGCTTGCACCCGGGAGACTGTTTAGATATTCAGCAGCTTCATAGCCTCCATAACCCCAAGCGCCAACAATGATTTTGTCTTTGGGAAGTAAAAAGTTCGTATAGCTAAAATAGTAAGGCTTGGTCAAAAAAAGAGTTGCCGCTGAAATAACAATAATGGCAAAAGATATTCCTGTGTAAATTTTTAATTTTATAAGCACCTGTTTATTCCCAAGAAAATATTGAACTAAATCATAAAGTGCGATACCTGCTAAAAAACAAATTATCGGATACAAAATTATGTTATACCTTATACTATTCAAGACACCAGCTTTGATTGAAGCAATCTCATAGATAAGCATAAAAGAGGTCATCGTAATAATATGAAAACTAAATTTAACTGATCTTTTCATGAGACATTTAAGCCAAAGATAGATAGTCAAAAAAAGTACTATGGGCGTAATAGAGAAAATATACGTATTAAATTCAAGTAATATTTTTTCAAAAAAATTCGGGAAATAGTTAAGATTTTTAATGGAATCTAGATTTTTAATATCAAAAGGAACAATCTCAAATAGCTGCCAACTTGAGAAAAAATTTCTGCCTAAGATCAAAACAAAAACTATTATTACCATTAAAAAAACCGGAAACTTAAAAATAAAATTATACTTTGCAAAAAATCTTTTAATACTAAATAGAATAATATTTTTCAAAATAAATGTATCGAAAAGAATGACCAGATAGGAACTTAGCACTAACCACCACAATGTTTTCGTCTCTGAAAAACCAATGGTTAGACGATATAGATAAATGGGTTTTTTAAAAATAGCCGGTAGAAAAAAGCAAATAACCAGAATAGCC
>JBFHIG010000008.1:0-55525 GCA_041596615.1 Candidatus Moraniibacteriota bacterium
CTTAGGAATTAAATAAAATGGAATTTGTAAATTCTTTTATTGACACTTATAACATACCTTTGCTCACAGCATTTTTGTTGGGTATTTTAACTTCTATAAGTCCTTGTCCTTTAGCCACGAACATCACTGCCGTTGCTTTCATCTCAAAAGAATTAAAAACTGTTAAAAATACTTTATTCAATGGTATATTTTACACTGTTGGTCGAGGGGCAAGTTACACCTTTTTAGCCACTTTAATATTTTTTGGTTTTTCAAGCTTCTCAATCTCAAGCATTTTTGAAGGATGGGGAGATAAAATATTAGGACCTGTTTTGATTTTCATCGGCCTGGTAATGTTTGGAAAAGTAAACATAAAAATTGGGATGAAAAATGAAAAAATAGAAAAGACAAAAAATTGGTTGTCCCAAAAAGGATACTTTGGGTCTACATTACTTGGCGCTCTATTCGCACTTGCCTTTTGTCCTTACAGTGGTGTTTTGTTTTTCGGTGTTTTAATTCCTTTGGTTTTAAATTCAAAAGAAGGCCTCTTGTTTCCACCCTTTTTTGCAATTGGGACTGGTTTGCCCGTAATATTTTTTTCATTTTTTATCGCAATTGGTATGCAAAAAGTCAACAAACTTTTTCAAGCGACTCAAACAATTGAAAAAATTACGAGACAGCTAATTGCTTCGATTTTCATGTTAGCGGGAATATACTATCTACAATATCTAATAAAATTTTTGTTACACTTGTAATTTACAACTTAACTCAAATTCCCCATCACAAAGAACATTAAAACCCTCAATACATCAACATAAAGTAGATTTATTGTGTATTAAAAAAATAAACTGAATTACCAAATTAAAACAATAAATACAGACAAACTAGAGCTGATATAGTTTTGCTGAATATAATAATAATAAAATGCGTATGTTATACTATGCAGATAAAATTACATGCAAATAATTATTAATATATAAAGATGAAAATCATCAACAAAGAATCGGCCATAATTTTAGCGCTTTTCGGAATATTTTTTCTAACTGGGTGCGACAGTAAAAAAGAATCTGAAGAAGAAATTGAATCAATACAAGAGGAGTCCCAAGGTAATTCTCAGCTAGATATCTCCAGTGAAGCCTCGAAACAACAAAAGCTCACCCTGGACACAAATAAATGCATTGGTTGTGGAAAGTGTGCCAGAATAGCATCTGGTAATTTCGAAATGGCCGGCAGGAAGGCTGCGATAGTCTCACAGGAAAATTTGGAAAGTGCAAATATGCAACTAGCAATAAAAAGTTGCCCTGTTAATATAATTGAATTAAGCTAATGGAAATTCATCTAATTTTTGCAAAAGCTAGTTGGTTAACTTTCTTTGCGATATTGTTAATGCGCCCTCTCTCAGGAATTCTAAATTCAAGCTGGTTAAAAAGCAACTTGGGGAGACGAAAGGAATTGGGAATAATCTGTGGAATATTCGCCTTTTTGCATATAGTAATCTATCTCTATGCGAACAATTTATTTGGTAATTATATCTTTAACTCAGCTTTCTGGAATTTTAAAACACTCTTTGCCTGGGGAAATTTAGCCGCTATTTTTTTATTCTTCCCTTTTATAACTTCAAATAATGCGTCAAAAAGATTTCTTAAAAAACATTGGCTAACAATTCAAAAGCTGTCCTACCCCGCATTTATTTTTACTGGAATTCATATCTATCTAGTAAATAAAAATTGGGTACTGGGCCTAGTGCCAATTATTATTTGGTCCATTATTTGGACTTGGGCTCAAATCAAAAAACATAGGGATAGCTAGAAAAAAAGCTACCATGGAAAAGCTTTTTCCCAACTAAATCCTGCCCTAACTATCACTCTCTGTTTAATGTGAAATTCAGAGCTTATATCTTTTCGTTTATTTTCAAATTCGAAATTCCCAAGCCCAACAATCTGACTCCCTTTTTATCAAGCTCAACTTTTTTCATTAGATAATACGCAGATTTAGCGATTATATCTTTCGAATCAATTATCTCTTCTGTTGTTTTGCATCTTGTTATTTGTTTAAAGTCGGCATATTTAACTTTCAAAGTAATTGTGCAACCAGAAACTTTATGACTCTTTATTAAATCCGAAAGACCATCTATTAGAAAATCTAATTTGCCCTTGATTTGTTCTTTAGTGGTTAAATCAAATTCATATGTCCTTTCCAAAGAAAAAGACTTTCTTTTACGATGTGGTTCGACTAGACGGTTATCGATGTTCCGAACAATGTTGTAATAATAAGTTCCAGATTTTCCAAATTTTGAGACCAGCTCTTCCTTTGAAAGTTTTTTCAAATCAGAACCCTTTTTTATGCCAATTTTATGCATTTTACTGGCAGTGACTTTACCCACTCCAAAAAACTTTTCAATTGGTAACTTCGCGATAAAGTCTTCGGCAATCGAAGGATGGATCACGGTTAAGCCATCAGGCTTGCGAAAATCAGACGCAATTTTTGCAACAAATTTATTAGAAGAAATTCCAGCAGAAGCAGTGAGTCCTGTCTTGGCTTTTATTTTTTCTTTAATTTCCTTGGCAATATCAACTGCTAATTTAATGTTCTTTTTATTTCTAGTAACATCTAAAAAAGCCTCATCCAAAGACAATGGCTCAACCAAATCAGTATATTCTTTGAAAATTTCTCTGATTTGAGTTGAAATCTTTTTATATAATTCAAAATTACACTCTACCAAAATAAGTTGCGGGCATTTTCTAAAAGCCACAGAGGTGGGCATAGCAGAATGAACTCCAAACTTTCTAGCTTCATAGTTGGCTGTGGAAAGTACACCACGAAGAGACCCTCCTCCAACTCCAAGAGGCTTTCCTTTATACTCTGGATGCTCCCGCTCCTCCACTGAAGCGAAGAAGGCATCCATGTCAATGTGAATTATTTTTCGTGGGTGCATTGCGATTGACAATTGTTATCATTTCTACGCTCTAGGTTTTATTATAATAACCTTTTTTGCAAACATTGGAAATGATAAGCATTGGACTCTCGACTATTTTTAGTCCCTCATTCTCATCAGTTTATGATAGTCTTTTGTTATTTTTAAAAAAAGATTTGGATGTATTATAAGTATTTTTAGGTCTTTGCGGTCTCTATTTTAAACCATTACACGCCTACATTGACATTTATTAATAATTATGCTTAAATAAAAATTCCAAAGAGTAGCAATAAGCAGTTTTTTTACAATAGAATCAACCCAAAAAAGGAATGCGCAAATGAACAAAACCACACAAAAGATTGGATCGGTCAGTAAAGATGCTTTTAAAAAACCCAGTTTCAATAAAGCAAAACTGGAGGAAATAATAACTACAATAATCTCCAGGACCTCTTATTCGAACACATCATTCACTAATTCTATTAACGATTATTCGGAAAGTTCCAAAAGAGCGAAAATTAATAAAATTACTATAAAACAAGATAGTAATAATTCTCGATTTCTTTTGCGAATCCAACTAGTCGGTGACAACATAATATGGATAGTTACTACAACTTTTCATAACAACATTCAGGGTAATATTCAAGGTTTTTTTAAGGAATTGCGCGAAGCAGCCAAATCGGTATGCGAAGAGGAAAACAAAAAACTTCCGATTCCTAGTCCTCCACCGAGCCCAGATACCAAAGACAAAGACTCAAATCCCACGGATACACCAAAAGGGAAAAGGAAAAAAGGAGTACGAACAGCGTCAGTCATAACCGACGAGGTAATACTGAAAATACTAAAAATCTGGATGAAGCATAGTGGAGGTGTACAAAAAATATCTCAAAGAGAGTTTGGAACAATAGTCTCAAAAATGGGAATCGAAATAAAAAATAATCTTCTTGTGACTTTTCTTAAAAAGAAAGGCGTTGTGAATGTTATTTCCATAGCAAGAAGACCAATCGTCGAGATATCTATGGCTGGAATCGAGATGTTAGAAAAACATGAAAAACATCTCGATGCGGAAAAACTGGAGGCAGAAAAAATCAAGCACATGAAGAAGATGCTCGGATTTGCCAAAAAATCTCTGCCTACAATTCATGTGGTAAAAAACCAGAAGAATATTTTTGCTCGCCTTGATGAATTAGAAATTGCTGAGAAAAGTGCAGCGCAGAAAATAATAGCTTGCCAGCAAGAAATACTCAGACAAGAAGCAGTGCTTACTAAAATTGGCGTTGCTAGAAAAGATTACTTTGAAAAAATGCGGAAACTGGGTACTTCAGTGGATCATGCCATCGTAGATGAGCTGATTGAAACCGCAGAAGATTCCTTATAATAAAAAGTATCTTTTGCGAAAAAGGAAATTAAACTCTACAGTCACCTAAGGAAATTTTTCTCTAGGTGACTTTTAAATTCAAAAAGTATTTCGTTCAATGCAAATTTACTCAATCAAGCAATCTTTTTTTATTTTTTGATTGGTATTTAACGATATGTTTGTATAATGGTGATGCGGAATAAGTTGTGTAATTATATTAAAGCAATACTAACTATGAATTTTTTAGAGGCAATGCAAAATCGTTATGCGACAAAAATATACGATAATACAAAGAAAATTAACCATAAGTCTATAGAAGAATTAAAACAGATTCTCCACCTAAGTCCATCATCAATTAATGGTCAACCTTGGCAATTTACCTTTGTTAAAGACACTGTTATTAAAAATAAATTAGCAGAAGCATCTCGTTTCAATGAAGATAGGGTAAAAAACAGCGACATATTAGTTGTGTTTAGCGCTATAGATAAAGTTGATCTATTTGAAAAACAGATTAAAGAATGTCTGCCCGAAGGAGCTGCTAACTATTTTGATAAAATGATAAAACCGAAAGAAGAGGATGATATAAAAAATTGGCTTCAAAAACAAGTATACTTAGCATCAGGAATATTTCTAAGTGCTTGTGCCACAATGAAAATTGATGCAACTCCAATGGAAGGCATTGAAACTGATAAATACAATTTAATCATAAATCCGGATGGCAATTATACTACCTTATTTTCCATTTCCATAGGATATAGAGATTCTGAAGACTCCTTCCAGCCTGACAAAAAACCAAAAGAGAGAATGGTATTTAATAAGGTCATAAGAGATATTTAGCATAGAAAAAATAGCCAACAATACCTCAAAATAATGACTGCTGTTTTTTTTCTAGATATCTTAAGAGCAAATAAAACAACGTCTCGGGACGTTTTTTTATTTGATATTTTTTTCCAAAAGTGCAAAAATTGAATGTGCGATTGGAAAATAAAAGAATTTATGCAAAGAAATAAAGAAACTTCTATATACAGGCCCAAAGGAAAAAACTTTAAAAAACAAAATTTAAAAACACCCTCGTTCAAAGGAGATTTATTTGGAGCAAAATTTTTTATAGCACTGATTGTTTTCTTTCTAAGTAGCTTCCTTTTTTGGCAACGCAATTTTGTTAAAAGCCATGTGATTGAAATTTTCAATCCTAACATTGCAGAAGATGCGCGAAAAATTACCAATGAACCAATCGAAAAAATAGCTAGTCATATTATTGCAGAAGGTGATATTCCTGCGGATATTTTTGCAAAATATGGCAAACTAAATGCAAACGAAATCACGGATCTTTTGGCAGCATCAGAAGACGTTTTTGATTTTACTCAACTGAAGATTGATAAAAATATCGATTTTATTTTTGACGACGAGGATAAATTTAAAAAAATAGAATACTACCCAACCAGTGAGAGAATGGTTGTCGTAAAAATGGATGGAGAAGATTTTGTGGTCACAAAAGAGGATATCCCTTATTCTATAGAAGAAAAAACGGCATCCATAAAAATCGATGAGTTTCTCTACAAAGATGCTTTAGATGCTGGTCTGACTGAAAATAGCATCTTGGAAATAGCTGATATTTTCTCTTTTGATATTGATTTCACAACTGAAATACGCGAGGGTGATGAGTTGAAAGTTGTCTACCAGAAAAGAACTTTGGATGGAGTGGATGCTCCCGATGGAAAAGTTTTGGCTGCTAAGTTTATAAACGATGGGAACCCTTATTTTTCCTATTATTTTGAAAGTGGAGATGAAGACACTGGTAGTCACTATGACGCTGACGGCAAAGAGCTTGTTCGTCAATTCTTACGAGCACCTCTTAGTTATCGCAAAATAACTTCTGGATATACCGGCGCAAGATTTCACCCAATCACCAAAACGGTTTCTGCACACTATCAAATTGATTATGCCGCGCCAGTTGGAACTCCTGTTGTTACTACTGCTCGCGGAACAATCACAAGTGCTGGCTGGGAGACTGGTTGGGGGAATATGATTAGGATTCGCCACGACAATGGTTACACTACTCACTATGGCCATTTGAGTGCCTATGGAGAGGGCATTAAAACAGGAGTTTCGGTCTCTCAGGGAAGAGTCGTTGGTTATGTTGGTTCGACTGGGTGGTCAACTGGTCCTCATTTAGATTATGGAATGAAACTTAATGGGAGTCCAGTCAACCCAATGTCGCTCCAATTACCCAAGGGCGAGCCACTTACTGGTGATGTATTGGAAAAGTTTCGAAAAGAAAAGGAGAAATATGAAAATAATTTAAAATAAAAAATCCAAAGAAAAGTTTATTCATGTGTTATCTTTGCCTGATAAATAATCACTTCTCCGTAGTTATCTGCTGAACATAGATCTGGAAATTCCTCCGTCTTGCAGTTTGATTGAGTGTACACGCCGGCCTTAAAATATGCTTGGTTAACTTTTTTTGCAAGAGTATGAATAGGCGTTGCACTATTGTTATAATAAACAGCTATCTCTCCACCTTTAACTACAAATTTAACATTAAAGCGCCTACCAAGGAGATAATTATCATCAAGTGTGGCTAGGTTCTCTTTACTACGAGCAAGAAAAAGTTTTTCTCCTTCTAATCTGATAACGATGAGATCGCTGTCATCACCATGAATCTGCGCTGTTACAACAACTGGCTTATTTTTAGGAATAGCCATAATTGCTTCTTCTAAAAAAAATGTGTGTGTTCCCTTGATTGAAGACCAAAAGATCTCCTCTTTCCCATCAGCCGTCATCTCTCGTAGCTCGGAACGAGGATAGTTGGAGTTTACCGTTGTTGGTGCATTTACTGGAGCTCTAAAGATAAGTCCTTTCTGATCAGGGGTCAATTTAAACCAGGGACTTACCTGATATGTCGCCAATTCTGGTTGTCGAATTTCCAGTGGCTCTGTCGGGTTGTCAGGAGTTGTAATTGGCAAAGTCAATTTCCAATTAATAAGTTCAAATGGCCGAGAAAAAGTTTCTACTGACTGTTTTTTTGTCTCGGGCTTAAGCACTGGGTGAGTTTCTTTTTTCTGCTGTTCTGTTTGGAAAGTAAAAACAAGGATAGTTACTCCAATAAAGAGGGTTAAAAATACTATTATGCTAAAAAAATTTTTACCGCCCATTGTTAGTATGCCTAATGATTGACACCATTATTATACCATAAAAAAAGCAAAAAAATACAATGTTGTTAAAAAGAAAAATTTTCAAACTAGCTTAGAACCTATACTCTATGTGCTAAAAATTTATCTCTTATTTCCAGTTGAAAAAGTTTCTAAAAAATTAGAAATAACCACAAATAAAAATTTTATCTCAATCTTGAAAAAATTAATCATTTTTTTTTAATATAATACTTTACCCGTATATATATATTTGTTGTTTTTAATTTACAAATTCTAGAATCAAACCCCCGATAACTTAGGCTTTATAAAAGCCTGTATAAAGGTATGCAGAAAAAGTATAGACTTAAAAATTGAAACTACCTCAAAAAGAAATTTGTTAAAAAAAATGTCTTTATTTTTTCATTGACACATTTCAAATCACACTATATAATAATCATCAAATTGTACGAGAAGCGGAGATCGTGCAACATAAATAAACATTTCCCCGCCATTCAAATATGCAAAGAAAAATTGTTCCTTTCCAATAAACATGGTCTTTTTGCGTCGGTGATTTTAGAAAAACTCAATCTGACACAACCAGACGATGGTTGTCTATCCCAACCTAAATAATAACCATATAACTTATGAAAGGACTTAGTAATAATATTTAAGTAATATAAATGTATCATTTATTATCAACAGAAAAAACAAACAGAAAAAACTACACTTTATTCTTTGGAATATTGTTAGTATCACTATTTTTAATTAAAAGCCCTGCCGCTTCGGCTGCCTGTACTTATCCAGCCGAAATTCTAAACCTTGCTAGTTACAAGCAAACCTTACCAACGGGAAAGTCTGGCAGTCCAACAGAAATACTTCAGCCAGCTTTAGGTTCTTATGTTTCTGACCCCTACTTTAAAACCAACGCTACCTGTGATGGTGTTGTTTTTCAAGCTCCAGTTAATGGTGTAACTACAAGCAATTCTGGTTATCCACGTTCAGAGCTGCGTGAAATGACCAATAACGGAAAAGATAAGGCAAGTTGGTCAACCACTTCTGGAACACACACCATGTATATCGATGAGGCTATTACTGCAGTTCCTAAAGACAAGAAACATGTTGTTGCAGGACAAATCCATGATGCCGATGATGATGTTGTGGTTATTAGATTGGAATATCCTAAGTTATTTGTCGATATTAATGGCAAAACTGGACCAATATTGGATGCTAATTATACTCTAGGTAAAAGATTTACAGTTAAGTTTGTTGCAGAAAATGGAAAAATAAAAATCTATTACAATGGCAGTAACGATCCCATTTATACATTAAATAAATCCACCTCTGGCTGTTATTTCAAAGCTGGTGCTTATACCCAATCCAACTGTTCAAAAGAATCAGACTGTTCTAGCGATAACTTCGGTGAGGTTATTATCTACAATCTATCACTAAATGGAGAAGTTGTTGTTCCAAAACCAAATGATGTCGAGTCTGTAGCAACTGCTTCCGAGGAAGTTTCTGCTGAATTGGAAACCACTGCTGAAGAAGATTTTACCGTCGAGACAACTTCTCCTAAGGTAATTCCAACGGATACTCTTTTTTTTGAGGCTGAAGCTGGAGAAATTGGAGAGCCCCTACAAATAGTTTCTGATTCAGAAGCGTCTGGCGGTAATTATATTGTGCAAACCACAAATAAAGGAGGAAAAGGTATTGCAAAGTATAAGGTGAATATACCATCTACCGGGAGATACCAGTTACGTGCTAGAGTAATTTCCCCCAGTGGGTCGTCCAATTCATTCTACTACAAATTAGGCTCTGATTCATTCAAAACATGGTCTTTTCCTAAAAAAACCAATGATTGGACCTGGGTTGATGGAAAATCAATTGAGCTAACAGAGGGCGAACATGTCTTGGAAATAAAGAAACGTGAGAAAAACACTCAATTAGATGTCTTAGAACTAAGATCAATGATTTTAGAAGAAGAAATTATTACTACCAACCCAGAAACAACTAAAGATTCTGTTATTATGGATAACATTTTTTTTGAGGCTGAAGATGGGGTATTAACTGAACCAATGCAAATTATTTCCGACTCAAAAGCATCTGCTGGTAAATACATTGTGCAAACAAACGATAAGGGAGAAGGTAGTGCAAAATATAAGTTCAGTATATCTGTGGCTGGAGAGTACCAATTATATGCCAACGTTATTTCTCCAAGTGGGTCTTCTAATTCCTTCTACTACAAATTAGATCAGGAATCCTCTAGAACATGGTCCTTACCTGACAATATCAAGGATTGGACCTGGGTTGATGGAAAATCAATTGAACTAACAGAGGGTGAACATATCTTGGAAATAAAGAAACGTGAGAAAAACACTCAATTAGATGCTCTAGAACTAAGGCCGATAAATCCAAGCAAAAAAATCTTTACTTATGGGCAAGACTTTTCATTCATAGACGGATTTTATAGTTTAATAGACAAGTCCAGAGAAATTGGCACGATGATTAATCAAGTTATCTTAAGCAAATAGTAACTCTAAATTAGTTATTACAACTTAAAAAGTTTAAACAAATAATTAAATCACCTTTAATCAGAGGTGATTTAATTATTTACTGCTATCTAAAAACTTTAGATTCAAGTTAAATTCTTTTTCATTTAATTGTTCCTCATAAAAAATAGGCACAAAATCTTGAGAATCTATTTTTTCACTAACATTTAGATAAAGAAGATTATTTTGGTCAGAAAGCGAAGTTGGGGGTTGAAATATTCCTTTTTTCAAGAAAGAAACCACCCCTTTCCCACCAGTTGGATTTTCATGAGGGAACTCTGAAGGGTCTGCACTTTCCGCCCAAGAAACATAGATTTCTCCAGTATTATTTATTCCTATATTGGGAAAAAACTGATAATTTTCAGAAGGTGAGACTATTTGAATATCCGACCAACTGTCATTGAAAAAAGTGCGATAAATTATCTGTGTTGGTCCATCACTGGTTATTTGAGCTCGCCAAACAATATGTAATTTTCCAAATTCATCAACAGCAACGCTGATATGTCGAGCATCGAAAGCAGGATTTGAAATCGATTGCCATCCACTCCAATTATCACCCTCATCCGAAGATGATGAATATTGCACTTGTTGAAGATTATCTTCGTTTCCCTCAGAAGAATAACTAAATACAAACAATTTTCCATTTTGATCTTCAATTAAAGTTGGCCTTGATTGGGTATTGCTCTCCAGTGGCGCTATATTTTTCCATTTTGTCCAAATTGTTCCCTCGTTTGTGGATTTGCTGAATTTTATCTGCTGTTTCTGATGTTCCTGATCTTTTCCCTCCCAAACGACATAAAGTTTATTATTTTTTCCAACAAAAATCATTGGGTGTTCTTGCCAAAATTCTTCACCATCATAGCCGCTAACATAAGAGATGTTGCGCCAGCTCTCCCAGTCTTTAGCGCTTGCTGGCTTACGGACATATTTTATCTGGCGATTATTCTTTGTATTTTCCGTGTTTGATCCATACCAAACAACGTGAACCGTATTTTTTCTATCAACTGCTAAAGATGGTACCCGCTGGTCATTATTTTTTCCAATTACAGCAATTGGACTTTCGATGCCAGAAATATGAAATCCTGCAATATCCTGAAAAATTTTTGCGACAAAAATTTCTGTGTTTTTTTCATACTCCTTTCGATATCCAACAAAGATATTCCCTTTGTTATCCTTAACAATTTTCCGCTGCCCAGAATATCCTAATGCGCGGGAATCAGAGACGGTATCAATTATGATTTTTTGAGAGAAAAAATCCTTAACTTCATTCTCTTCGGTTTTTTTGAAAATCAAAATAGTGATTATCACAAAAGCCACTATCACAAAAAGGGGGACAATCATTTCTTTAAAGGCTGTTTTTTTATTGGATGATGTTTTCATAAGCGTCATTCGTGATGCGACCATCTTTCGCATTTTCAAATGCATTAAAATTATTAAGCAAAATATTTTGATTAGCATTTTTAATAGTAATTCCAATCTCATTATCAACAATGCCATTATTAATCAAGGTGTTTTTCTGCGCTTGGTTATATATGTATACTCCACGACTGTTTTTATTAACTGAGTTATTTTCAAAGAAGTTCTCGGACGATCCTTCATTTAAACGAATTCCGCGCACATTGTTTTGAACTTTATTCTCTATGAAAATATTTCTATTTGATTCGTAAATTGCAATACCATCTACATTGCCATAAATTATATTGCCTTGAACTAAATTATTATTTGAATCACGATCAATCATAATTCCATGCAAACGATTATTATGGGAAATATTGTTAACGATATTATTATTAAAACAGCGCCGAGAGATAATTATTCCATGATTGCCGTTTTGATATGCTTTGTTGTTTTCAATTAATAAATTATTAGAATCATCATGTGGATCTAATCCATATTCAATGTTGTCATAAAATTCATTTTCACTAAAAATCATCCCCGTCACACCATATGTATATGCTCCAAAATAATTATCATGAAACCTGCTATTTACAACTATCCCCGTAAGCATCCGCTCATATAAAGCGCCACTTTTAATTTTCCAAGAAACCCCATAAGACCCTCCAAACGGCCCTCCTCGACTTGGTGCTCCGGAATAACCAAGATAGGCTAATTCCGAATTAAGAATATCCATACGACCGCTGTTTTTAGCAGTGACGTATGCCCTTCCATTCTCATAATCAAAATCAGGAGTATTCTTTATTTCATCCCAGGAGAATATTTTTGTATTAGAAATAAGTACACTACCGTTCTCAGAGCGAAGCCATACAAAACTATCATCAGTGCTTTTTAGTTTCAGATAAGTGACCTCTTTACTGTCTAATATTAAAGTCACATCTTCGCCAATGTATAGATTTGCGCGTAAAATCCACTCCCCCGGCACTATTTGCTCAAGAAGTTTTTTATTTATTGGTGCAAGTAAAAGGTTTATTCTGGCAAGATTTACAACGCTTCCACCTTGTTTCACAAAGATTGTATTAGTTGCTTCATCATAAGTAACACGCGGTGTTTCACTAAAATAATTTAACAAATCTGGGCTTATTGGAGTGTGCAGTTCTTCTACGGAAATAGCAACTTTATCACCGATTTCGATAGTCTTAAGTGCTGGAATTGGTTCTTTGGTTTCGGCATTTAAAATTTTTTCAATTGAGCTTAGGTTAAACTTTCTTTGCACAAAAGACAACGTGTCCCCACTTTTAATAACATAATAAGCATAAGGGTCGGAACCATTTTCTTCTATAAGTTTATTTTTTATATTTTCCAATTCTCCAGTATTTGAAATATTTTTTTCTGGAGTGAAAATTGAGGTGGTTCGCTGATTGTTTATAAAATCCTGCCCTCTAAGCTCCCTCGCTTGAAGTTTTTCTAGTCGAAAGGTTTTAAGCGTGAAATTTTTATAAGAAAAAACCAGAAAAAATAAACCAAGAACTACCATAGCGGTTGCCGTTTGAGTAAACAGACTTTCGAAAAAAGCAAATTTTCTTAAACGGCTCTTGTCCCAACGTGTTATCCAGCCCTGCTTATTGATAGTTATTGTGGCATAAATTTTAATTATCGCTATAACGAAAGTCATAATAATATAGGCTGGTAATATGAAAATATCGAGTGGTCTTTCTCTAAGGTGTGGCAATATTTTTACAGTTCGACTCACTATCCACCAACCAGCAATGATAAGGGCAATTTGCCAATGCCCCAAATAAAGAGAAGTCATAAAATAAGCAAGCCCTATTAGCAGTGTTATTGGCGAGATTAATTTATCGAGCATATGAAGTGCTAACATCTTGTGTCGTTTCCAAAGCCAACCGCTAAGCAAAACTCGGGAGTCAGAGCGCAAACCATTTCTGGTCCAACGCACTTTTTGCTTTAAATACCCAAATAAATCTGGGGTGCCATTAGTGTAAATTTTGACATCTCTAAGATAACGCGTCTTCCAGCCTTTAGCATGGATAAAATTAGTGAGAGATTTATCATCCCCACTAATCATGTAATCCCCCCAAAATTTTTCATTTTCCAATTTCTCCAGTTCATCTATAATAGCAACTTTACGATAAACAGATGTTCTGCCTGAAAGACATAAGATGGCATCACTTACAGCTGCAAGAAAGGGGTATTCAAATAAATAACGATCATCAAGTAGAATTTTAAAAAGTCTTCGCGCTAGAGTATTTGGCTTTAGAACATCCTGTCTCGTCACTATACCGCCAACTTCCGGATCAGCAAACGGACCTAGTAATTTAGCTTTAATATCAGGACTCCAAACAGTATCACTATCAACAAGAGCCACTATTTCACCACTCGCAGCTCTAGTGCCATCGACCAAGGCTGGTCGTTTGCCGGGTTTTTTTGTGACAATCATTTTAGCACCAATAAAACTTTTGGAAAAATTTTCAAAAACTTCAATTGCATTTTTGTCTGTATAGTCAATTACGGCAATAATTTCATCCGGCTTATTGCTTTTCCAGGAATGTAGCGCCGCTTCAAACATCTTTGGATTTTCATTATAGACAGGGACAACAACTGAAAACGTGGCTTTATAATCGCCCTTAGGTGGACGATAAAAAAAGGATATCACTTTTCGAACAGCCCAAACCCCCCAGCGCCAAAAACCAATGATACCAATGGGTATATAAAAAAGTAAAAGTTGACTATAATGACTCAAATAGTTAGATAATGCTTCCATACAATTAAACTTTTAATTGGTAACGGTTTCTTGCATGTCATAAGTTAGTGCTCGAGATATTCCTTGTCTTTTAAATTTTCATTGACTTTAATTACAGCATGAAGGAGTGGCATCTTACTTTTAACTTTCTCATTTGCCCAGTTCAAGAATGCCAATGTATCTTTAGGCAAACATGAACCATGAAAAGGCCCAAAATTTCTTATCCCATATTGCTTATTCCAAGAAGCTTCAGCACTTTCAATTACAGTGCGAAAAACTTTATCTGCATCTACCCCACTTTTTTCAGCCACCAAGCGCATTTCATTGAAAAAAGAAATTTTATTAGCATTATAAATATTGTGAACATATTTCATCATCTCAGCCTCCTTAATTGTCATATGCACAATAGGTGCTTTAAAAGGAGAGAAAAGTTCCTCTAATAATTGAGCAACTTTCAGTTCATGACTTCCAATAACGATTATCCATGGATGCATAAAATCTTTTTCTGCAGTAACTTCTCTCAAAAATTCTGGATTCATGGCAATACTAAAATCTTTTTCTATTTTTTTTTGAGAATATTTTTCCAGGATAGGAATAAAATGCCCCTCCACTGTCCCTGGTGGAACTGTAGAACGAATCACAACAAGTGGATGATTGGTATTGTTTTTGATTACACGCCCAAGACTTGCAAGCGCTGAGTCAATAAAACGAAAATCTAAACGATCTCCGATTGTTGGGGTAAGAACACTAACCATATAAATATCATGGTCAGAAGAAGAATCAGACTCAATGTTGCAGGAGCTTAACCCTTCTTTATTCAATGATTCGATAAGGATAGTATTGATGTCGATAAAAGTTACTTCATGGCCAAGAAACAAGAACCCTTTCCCTGTAGCCTTGCCTACAAAACCAGACCCGACTATGGCAATTTTTTTCTTATTGGTTTTTGTGGTAGGAACAGAAGTTCCTTTTTTTTCTTGTGCTTTCATGATTTTAATTTAAGCTAATCAATTAAAAGCAGATTCAAGCCATTCAAGTTGTTACAATACTGAGGTGGTCTTGTATTATACACATTGTAACAACAATGGTCAATAGTTTTAAATTCAATAGCAAAAAAACTTACTTCTTGGGGGATTATTATGCGTTTTTATCTATCTATAAATTAAGGCTACTTTTTTTCATTTTTTTCTTGAGTGATTACAAAAATTAATAAATAAAAAATACTTTTTAAAAAAACTGAAACCAAAGACTCCTCTGGTCCGTTGGTTTTGCTCTCTTTTGTTAAAAAATGGCTTGACTATGTTTCTTGCCTGTTGTATGCTAAAAAGTCAAGAAGGTCTGGGTTAGAATGCTAAACTAAAATAAAGCTAGCTTATGAACTGGACACACTTAAAAATCAAACAACAACCTTATTCGAAAAGCACAACAACTGTCTTTATGAAAAATGCTTGGCGAGAAATTTTTTATAAAACTTCCATAATTATCTTTGGATTACTTTTTTTATTTTTAATTATACTTCTTAAATCAAAAACAACTGTTGAATTTTCTCTCGAGCCATACCTTTTTTCGTATGGTGTTTTTGTTACAGCCTTCATTCTTTCACGTTTAATCTCAGCTATGCTTTATGAGAGCTCCTACGAAAGTCTTATTAAGGAAGGGGAGCTTTTAAGAGAGGATAAAGAAGAATATGAACCTAGGATAGCTTTTATAATTCCCTGTAAAAACGAAGAAAAAGACATAGAGAATACTATTTCAAAATGTTATTTAGCTCAATATCCAAAACACAAAATGGAGGTTGTTGTAATCAACGATGGGAGTACAGATAATACCATTGGTATTTTACGAGATTTACAAAAAAGATACCCTAGTCTCAAAGTAATAGATTGGAAAAAAAACAGGGGAAAACGCAAAGCAATGGTTGAGGGATTTGAGAAGACCAATTCAGATATAGTAATTCAATTGGATAGTGATAGCTATATCAAACCATCCACAATCCGTCACCTAATTGAGCCTTTCAAAAACCCCAAAGTATCAGCAGTTTGTGCCAGTGGGGAGCCCACAAATGCCAATGAAAATTTAATTACCAGAATGCAAACTGCTTATTATTTTATGTCTTTTAGGATTCTTAAATCAGCAGAATCAACCTATGACACCGTTTTTTGTTGTAGCGGATGTTGTTCGGCATATAGAAAAGAACAAGTCATGCCAATTTTACATCTATGGTTAGAAGAAAAATTTCTAGGTCTGCCCGTAACTTGGGGTGATGATCGCGCATTAACAAGCTGGCTATTAAAAATAGGTGGCAAAACAGTTTTTAATGACAAAGCGATTGCTTATACCGTTGTGCCAAACAATCTCAAGACTCTCCTAGTTCAACAATTGCGCTGGAAAAAATCCTGGATAGTAAACTTTTTTATTACAAGTAGGTTTATTCTAAAAAAACAACCTTTTGTAACTCTTTTCTACTATTTTCCTTTGGTTTTTATTTCTTTTATAACTCCCATAATGACTTTCCGAGTTCTTATCCTTACCCCTCTAACCAAGGGGATTCTTCCTTTCTATCATGTCATTGGAATTCTGTTATTAACAGCTTTGATAGGTATGTATTATAGGTTATTGGACAAAAATAATAAATTTTGGCCATATCTTTTTCTTTGGTCTTTATTCAATTTGTTTGTATTGTCTTTTATTATAGTCTGGGCAGCAGTCAGAATTCAAGATAGAGGCTGGGGAACCAGATAAAGCTGGAAAATGGCATGCCATCTTCTAATGTAATAAACTAAAAATATGCATGACTTTAATATTAAAATGATTAAAGGAACTATCGTCTTAATGGTATTTTCTGTCGTTGTTATTATGATTAGCGGAATGAAAATGTTGGAGAATAATTATTACTGGAGAAATCAGTATCTCTTAATGCACTTAGACTATGCAAAAAATAGGTTGGCTTACTTTGAATATAAACATAATGGGATTGTCAATTGGATAAAAAATAAGAATTCAAAAAAAGATACGCCCGAAAAACAATCAAGAGAAAAGACCGGTTCGATTCCAATCCTCTTGTATCATGGGGTGATTAAAGATAAAAAGTGGAAGCCGGACGGAGTAAATATCAGTCTAAGCGACTTTCAAAAACATATGTTTGCATTAAAAAAGGCCGGTTATCAAACAATTAACATTGAGGACTATGTGGCTTTTTCAAAAGGAGAAAAAGATTTTCCACCCAAGGTTTTTTTACTCACCTTTGATGATGGGCGCAAGGACAGTTATTACCCGGTTGATCCTATTCTAAGAACACTTAATTTTACTGCTGTGATGCATGTCATTACTGGACGCTCTTTGGGAGAAGACAACGAAAACGGCGTTTTCCACCTCTCAGAGCAAGAGCTTAAAAAAATGATTACAAGTGGTCGTTGGGAAATGGAATCACACGGAAAAGATGATCATGAACTCGAAGTTATTGACAAAAAAGGAAAAAAGGGGCATTTTTTAAGCAATAAATTGTGGCTTGAAGAAGAGAAAAGACTGGAAACAAAATCCGAATACAAAACGAGAATAGAGAAAGATTTGTTAAGTTCCAAAAAAGAGTTAGAAAAAAAACTAAATATTTCGGCTCTGGCTTTCGCTTATCCTTTTGGAGATTATGGGCAAGCCACAGTAAACTTACCCGAAAGTAAAGAAATTTTAGTCCCCCTTGCCAACTCCATATTTCCAATCACATTTTACCAGGCAGGAAGTAGTGAGTTTCCTGTTAATTACAAAGGAGAAGATTTATTACTTGCCAAAAGAATTAATGTAGGACCTGAGATGTCTGCCGATAAACTTCTTTGGTTAATAGAAAAAACACAAGCAAAAAAACTCAATTATGCGGATAATTTTTCTAGTGATAATGGCTGGATGTCTGGTTGGGGACTTATAAGTATTCTGAAAAATACACTTCTTATTGGTGCTACCAACGAAGAAGATAGTGCTCTTACTTTTTTAGGAGGATCTTATCTTTGGGAAGATTATCTCTTGCAAGCTGATGTAAGAGTAAAAAATGGCAATGCTTTTACTTTAAATGGCAGATACAAAAATGGGAATAATTATATATCCTGCAACTATTATTCTAATCGTATCGTTTTGCAGCAAAGGACTAATGGGACAGATTATGAAGAAATAGATACTTCTCTGGCAACTGGCTTGGGTGATACTAAAAAAACTAAGGTGGGTATTTCCATAATAGGAAACACCGCTAATTGCTTTTTAAATGGAGAAAAAGTACTAACAAGTAAAATAGATCCAACAACAGGCCATGGCGGAATAAGTTTTAATATTTGGAATTCAATTCCAGAAGAAAAAGCTTATTTATTAATCAATAATTTACAGGTTTCAAAAGCTTTTTGATAATTTCATACTTGAATAATTATCATTTTTAGTTCAAGATATGTGTAGAAGAAATATTAGCCACCTTACATGTGAAAAAAAATAACAAAAAAGTTGAAAAAATAAAGCTAATTGTTCAAGACATTAAGAAAGAAGAAGCTGAAGCAACGCTAAACAGGAACACAAAAAACGAGATTCTCTTCAAAAAGAAACGGTTTTCAAAATTATCTATTTTAGTTATAGCATTGATTTTAGTTGTTTTGTATATGGGAATTTGGCTCTTTGAGCAAAATAAATCCGACAATAAAAGAGCTTATGGTGAATCAAAAAAAACCCTTTTCTACTATACAGAAAGAATTATAAACACTCTCTCCTTAGTAAATTTTCTTCCCAAAAAAGAAGTAGGGACGGATGAAATTAATCTTGTTAACGCAAACAAAGAAAGCGATCTTGGCGAAATACTCGAAGAAACTTCCTCAATGAAAAAGAGCAAAAACAGTCTTTGGTGGCTTAATTCTGGTGGTTTTATGTATTTTAAGGAAGATGGGTTTAGCACAAATATTGGAGCCCTCCCTGAAGATTCTAACTGGAGAAAATTATACGCCGAGAGCAATTCCCGAGACACAGACAACGGTTATTTTCCTCAAAATATTTTCCGGCTAGTAAGCAGGAATAAGTGGAAAAACTTTTCTCAATCAGTATACTTCAATATTGAAAAGGTTAATCTAAGCAAGAGTAAATATCGTAACGAATCTAATGGGGTTTTGCTTTTTAATCGCTACCAAGATGGTGATAATTTATATTACACTGGGCTACGAGTTGATGGCAACGTTATTGTCAAGAAAAAAATAGAAGGTGAATATTTTACTATACTTGAAAAAAATATTTTCAAGGAAAAAGGTAAATATGACAAAAACAACAACCCCAATCTTATCCCAGAAAATACCTGGCTCGGTATAAAAAGTGAACTAGAAAATACTAAGGACAATAAAGTTAGTATAAAAGTTTTAATCGATTTTGGAAATGGAAAATGGGATTCCGTTATTGAAACTGAGGATGAGGGAGATAAATATGGAAAGAGGCCTTTTTTAAATAGAGGATATGCTGGAATTAGAACGGACTTTATGGATGTAAAATTTAAAAACTACACTATAGAAAAAAAATAGCAACAAACTCCTAATTATTATCCAAGAAATAAAATTTACTTTTTCAAAAAAATAAATACCCCACCTAAAATAACAAAAAAAGAATAAAGGAGCGGATAAAATAAAAAGGGTGCATCAAATGTTTCTGGCTGCACTCTTAAAAGATTGTTCAATAACCGAAAAAAAGAGAATCCCGTAGCGAAAACCAAGAAAGCAATCCCTGGCTTTGATTGTTTCTTAATTAACCAAAAAACAATCGCTGAGCCCAGCAAAGCTGCAAATAATTCGTAAAGCTGAGTTGGGTGCACAGCTATAGAACCACTTAAAAATCCCAAGGGATTATTCGCGATTTGATGAACGTGTGCTCTGCCAAAATCAGGAAAAGTAACACCCCATGGAAGTGTGGTTGGTCTACCAAAACAACAGCCATTCAAAAAACAACCAATTCTCATCAAAGCAATTCCAATTCCTAAAAAGGGTGTTAGGGCATCAGCAAATTTCCAAACGTCCATTTTCATTGCCCTGCAAAAAATCCAACCAAAAGGAATTGCCAGAGAACTCCCAAAAATTGAAAAACCTTGCAATTTAATTGACCACAATCTTTGAGGGTTTTCAATATAGAAATGTATGTTTAAAAAAGCATTTAAAATCCTGGCCCCTATAACTCCAAATAGAATTATAACTCCGAGACATACCAGAACTTGCTTTCCAGGTAGCTTCATTTTTCTTGTTGCAAAGAAATAGCCACCAAACAAAAAAACTATAAGTGCTAACCAAAAAAATGTTGTGTAGGCACTTAAAAAAATCAATTTCGAAAAAATATGCACTGAAAATTGTGAATGCATCTATTGAACTTTATCTTATTCTATTTCTATTTCCCTTTTTTCAAACTAACGGTTGCAGTAATTTTTGCCTTTCCCTCTTCATATGAAATATTTATTGCTCCATTCGCATCGTAGCCATTATCATTTTCTGTTATGGTCAACTCCATACTTCCCGTGGCCCCCTTCTCTGCAAAGGGCGCCGAGATTAAACCATTGTTATAAGTGAAATTAGAACTCTTTTTGTCCTCACTATCACTTCCTATTTTAATAGTCCCTGCGTTTTCGCCATTTGGATATATCGACATAGAGAAAGGGTTTGTTTGACCTATCAGCTCTTCAAGGTTCATACTAAAATCACATTCTCCTTCTTCAGAATTGCCCCCATCTGTTTTATTTTGAGATTGTTGTTTTAAATCTTCAGAAACATAAACATCAGTAATAGTTACAGTTCCTTCCCAATCACCTTTTAAGTTTTTGAGATCTGGATAAGGATTAATTCCAAAATTACTTTGTAAATATTCTTTGTATTTTTCTTTTCCATCTGGTTTTGAAAAATAAATACTTGCTCCTAAGGCGATATTTTTTGATGTTATTGCGCCTTCTTTAAGAGTCACATCTTTGTCTAAAACCTCATTTTTATTAGTATCCCTCATCATTTTTTTGGCAAAATGATTAAGCACTTCCAGTTTCTGTTCGAATTCCACATCTTTCCCCAACTCATCACGCTCAAACATTCCCTTTTCTTTAAAGGCTTTGACTAAAATTCTAAGTTGGTCTTCAGCTTTTTTAATCTCTTCATCTTTTTTTACTCTCTCCGCAAATTGTTTGCGATATTTTTCTTTCAATGAAGCGCGCATCAACTCTTCTTGCCTTTCTGTCAACTCTGGCATTCCAGCGTCTTCTCTGAACCCATTTTCTTTTTTAATCATCTCTAATTCAAGTTGACGACGTATTCCACGCATTTGAAGCCAAACCCCATCAAAGTCTCCCGGATCAACATTATACCCCCAAAAAACTCCATCAGCCCCTTTTTTATATGCTTCATAGGCCGCCTCTACCTCAGAATTTTTCCAGCTCTGAATCTGATAATCCACCATTTCCACAGCAATTTTTCCAGCCGTAGTAATTAGAAATTTATCAGCGATTTGTTCGCCAATAATTTTTGCTGCTTCCTTGTATTGACCTTCTGCTGCATATCCAGCAGCTTGGCTAACTTTTGCGATATCATCTGCCGAGCCAGCAACATCTCCTAGCGCTTTAGAGAAAACTGATTCTGGAACATTTTCTGCAATTTTTTCACCAGCCAACAATGCAAGTTTTTGACTTGCATCAGCAGTGTTGCCTTTTTGATATTCGTTGTAAATATCTTTATAGCTATCAGAATTAAGTAATTCGCTCATAACTTTTCCTCTAGAACTCCCGTCTGTAATACCCATCTTAGCCATAATCATGTCCGTAATTTGACTGGCAACATTATCCACTTCATTGTTTATCTGATCTCGCAACACACTATCTACTGCCTGTGAATGAATCCAATCCTCTGTTATTTTTGTCTCATCCTTAACTTTGACCGGACCAAGTAAACTAAAATGATATGTTTCAAAAGTTATTAACCCTTTTTCCTTATCAACTTGGGCTGGTTTAACATAGTCCCATTTCTCTCCATCGTAATAAGCAACTCTCACTTGATAAATTTCATCTCCTGTGGGAAGCTTATTTGAATCAAATTTGAAAATAACTGTGGCCTTTTCATTCATTCTCTTGTTTTCTCCGGCAGAAATATCAATCGGCGAACCGAGGGGTTCCATTATATTTCCGTTATAATCTGGTACTTCTGTGGGATTAGCAAGAGATACTTCTGCATTCTCATCAAAAGAACCGCCCGAGACAACAAAAGAAATTTTATTATTTTCTAAGTCTCCCAAAATTAAATCGTCTTTGTCATTACTAACTCCTTTAATATTATCAGAAATCGTCTTCTCAAAACTCCATTTAGTTTTTGCAACACTTTTGTCTTCTAGATTGTTTTTATCTTTTTTGCCACATCCAGAAAAAAATAAACATACGAAAAGAAGGCCTGCCAACGTGATGATTTTTTTCATAAATATTTTTTATTATTTTAGTTGAAAGTTCATACCTATAACTTATTTTAGCTTATTTTATAAATTTTTAAAAGAATACACTTCTTTCTTTTGCGAATAATCTTACTTTTTTATTTAATTCAAAAACACCGCCCTTATTTGAGCGGTGTTTTCACTAAAAGAACTTTATATAAAACTAGCTATTTTTCTTAGTACAAAGATACCAATCATGACAAGTATATCTCTTATTAGACTCATTTTTAGCAGCATCCTTCATTGAGGTTGCTGGAGGAATAATCACATCGTCTCCAAAACGAGAATTATTTGGCCAAGATTCTGGCGTTGCGACTTTATCCTCATATGTTTTTTGTAGAGCCTTGACTAAGCGTAGAATTTCTTTAATATCCCTTCCATTGCTAAGTGGATAATAAATCATCGCAGAGATTTTTCCATCAGGATTCACTACAAATACAGCACGTACAGCCACACTAGAATCGATTGTGTGAATCATTCCATATAGATGTGCTACTTGTGGACCAGCAATAATCGGGAATTTGATGTCAACATCAAAATTCTTCTTAATATTACGAACCCATTCAATGTGAGAATGAATCCCATCAACTGAATATCCTAGCAATTCTGTGTTGATTTTTAAAAATTCACTGTATAAATCTTGAAATCCTAAAAATTCAGTTGTACAAACTGGTGTAAAATCAGCTGGATGTGAAAAAAGCACTGTCCATTTTCCCTTAAAATCCCCTGGAAAAGATACTGTCCCGTGTGTTGTTTGCGCTTTAAAGTGTGGTGCATCCTCACCAATTAGCGGCATGCGGAAACCTTCTGTTACTTGCATAAATTTTGTATTATTGTATTATTAATAATGATAATCATTATCATTACTATACTCATAATAACATGTTGTGTTAAAATATGTCAATAAAGTAATGCACTGCTTTCTAACACTAGAATAATTGAAACTTATGCGTCCTAAAATATACGACGAAGAAATTGTGAAAATTTGTAAATATAAACACTACACTGCAGCTAAAATTATCCAGCTGCTTCAAAGGAAACACCCTTCTGCTGGACAAGCAACGGTTTACAGAACACTAAATTTTTTGGTATCACAAGGATTGCTCAATAAGGTGAAGGGTCTTGGAACTTGCGAACACTACGAAGCCTCAATTGGAATTCATGGACATGCAATAGACAATAAGACTGGTAAAGTCTATGACTTTGAACTTCCAAAAAATTTCCTCAAAAAACTAGCTCTTCCACCAGGATTCAACCCTTCTATTGCTGATATTAAGGTTTATGGGGAAATAGAGTCAAAAAGAAAATATTACACAGAGTGACCTACATCAAAAAAACTTAAAAAAATTTCAACAATTTAAAATGATTTTTGTGTGGCTTCCAAAAACAGAAAAATATTGATTAAAAAAGACCCTCGTATTTAATTACAAGGGTCTTTTTTGGAAATAAAAAATTCAAATAACCAAACAATTGATGGCACAAATTTTTGATATATACAGATTGCATTTGAAGTAAAGGCAATTTATGACCTCTCACTTTTAACCTTGCGAAATATCAACCATTTTAACAGAACCATCATATTCGTCCCGCATCATTTTATAATAAACCGTCGGGATAAAGAAGAGCATGATTATACCAGAAAAGCTTAGTCCGGCGATAATAGCTCCTCCAAGCCCCTGCCAAAGAGGATCACTGAGGGTGATAGGCGTTAACCCTACAATAGTAGTTAAAGAAGAAAGTAAAATTGGCTCTAGCCTACTGGATGCCCCTTCAACGACAGAGGCGTGAAAATTCATTCCTGATTTTCGATTTGCATTTATCTGTGAAATAATAATGATAGCGTTGTTAACAACAATTCCAAACAAGGCCAAAACTCCAATTAGTGCTGGAAAAGAAAGTGTTATTCCAAAAATTCCAAACATTACAAACACCCCGCTAATCGCCAAAGGGATTGTCAAAAGAACGATTACTGCCTTGCGATAGGAATTTAATATAATTATCAAGGTAAGGAATATTAAAATTGCCGCCAACCCCATTCCTTGAATAATTGACGCCACTGAATCATTGTTTTGCTCATTAGCGCCACCACTTCTCCAATTATAACCAATAGGCAAAGACATCTGATTATCAACAATCTCACCAATTTGCTTATTAAGCTCCACAGCATTAGCTTCCCCTTTTATACTAGCAGTTAATGTAACAGTCCTTTCATAATCTTCCCTTTTAATCTCAGAAATATTTTCTTTAAGAACTATCTTACCCAAAGAATCAAGTGGAAATGTCTTACCATTATTTCCCGAGATCCGGACTTTTCCCAAATCCAAAAGAGATGCATCTTCATCATTAACTCTCAGAACTATATCCCTTTCTTGTTCGAGATCATCAAATTCAATATCTTCGGCCAAAACACTACCATTTGTTAACAGTCTAAGTTCATTGGAAATCTGAAAATTAGAAAGTCCCTCCTCACTCAATTGATAATCATCCGGCTTAAATACTATAGCTGCGGCTGCCGACTCAGGAGCAACATTCACGTTTTCTACTGGAAGATTTTTAATTCTTCCCTCTAGCTCTCGAGCTAAATCAGTAAGCGTCTCAATGTCATCGCCACTAAAAACGATTGTAACATCAGCTCCCGCGGGAGGGCCACCAGCCAATTCTAGGATTGAAATTTTCCCTTGCGTATTATTTTTTACAACTTCCAAATTTCGTACATCCTCAGCCACGACACTAGAACCTCTTCCGCCATCATCTTTCAAAGGCGCCTTGATTGTAAAAAGTGCTTTATTTTCTCCCACGGAAGAAACTGTTCCATCCGCTCCTACCTCGTAGCCTATTTGCAAAGTGCCATATTCTATCCCATCGACACTAACTATTTGAGGCAACATTTCCTTGGAAAATTTTTCAGTATCAGTAGCGTTTTTTCCCTCTGGAAGCTCTAATGAAATATAAAAATATTCGCTATCTGCTCCTGGGAAAAATTCATTTTTTACAAAGCCCCCAACCACTAAACTAACTGCAAAAACAAAAAACACAGTTACAATAGCAATGACTTTCCAGGACAAAGATCGTGATCGCAAAACATAATCTAGAGAATTGCGATATTTTTCCTGTAGGATACTAATGTTAACAATGCTTTTGCCTTCTTTTTTATTTAATCCTTCTTGCCCTTGTTTCCTTTTGCGAAAATTTTTATATAAAATTATTCCTGAATAAATGATTGTCATAGACAAAATCGCCCCAAAAATTGCCAAAATGGGTGACAATTTTAGAAATTTCCAAATCACAACAATAATTACTATAAAAGATAATCCGATAAAAAATAAACTTACTCTTTTAGGAATATTGAAATCAAAAACCCAAATCATAAAAGGCAAAATTACAAAAAACCCTACAAAAACAGAGGCTCCCAAAACCGCACTCACCACAATCGGAAGAGGTTTAATATATTCACCGATAATTCCTCCTGCCATAAGTAATGGAACAAAAGCCCAAACTGTAGTCAAGGTTGTAGCAATTAAGGTAACGAAAAAATCTCTAAAGACCAACATGCCAGTTGTGTGCGCATCAAAAGAACCTTCTTTTTTATAGGTTGTCATAGCGCTAATTATAACAATGGTCACATCCACCAAAAGCCCTAGGGACAACATTAATGCAAATAAAGATAAAAAATTTACACTAATATCTGTCATTTTCATTGCAACAAAAGCAATTGCATAAATAAGAGGAATTGACATTGAAGCTATAAGTGCCTGTCTTTGACCAACAAACAATGTCAACGTCACAAAAACAAGCATTATCGTAACTGAAAGATTTCTCATCAAATCATTAAACTGTTTGATTAAGTCATTGTTGACATTGGCTATTTCATAAAGAGTAATTTGGCCTTCGCTTTCTTTAATAAACTTACCAACAATATCCTGAGAAGCCTTAGCAGTTTCAGATAGATCCACCCCACTGGCGCCATATACATTTAAGGTGATGCTCTTTCTTATATCCTGCTTGTCGCCAATATAAGCTGGGACATTGCCAGGCACAGGCTTCTCAGCAATCACTGCAATCTCACCCAATGCCATTACTCTTCCATCCAAATCAATTGGTAGCTGACGCAAATCATCTACTTTTTGAATAGAGGTATCAAGAGAGAGAGATCTTTCAATTCCCTCTCCCCCCACCGTGCCACTAGGTAAAGTTGCCAAAGCAGATTTTATAGCATTTCTAATAACATCTATTTGCAAATTCAAAGCGTTTATTTGCTCTGGGATTACAAGAATTTGAACCTCACGTTTAGATTGACCGGCACTCTCAACTCGATCAATTGTTTGATTGGACTCCAACTCATCAATTAATTTTTGCATCTGGGCACTTAATGATGTATCGCTATCACTTTTGCTGGTAAAGGCCCATTGAACAATAGGATAATCCTCAAAATCAACCGCTTCAGATTTTGGATCAGTAGCATCTTCAGGCAAATCCCCCACGGAGTTAAGTGCAGATTCCACATCAGAAAGGGCTTTGTTTTTATCCACTCCCCTATCAAATGTCATCACAATAGAAGTAAATCCATCACTGGCCCTGGATTCAATTTTGTCGATACCATCAACGCCTTTTAGCTCGTTTTCAATAGGAATAGTTAAAAGTGTTTCGACGTCTTCTGGCGTTGCGCCTGGAAGTGCAGCGCTAGCCACAATCATGGTTAATTTTATTTCTGGAGCTACAGTTTGAGGAGTAGTTAGATAAGCTGCTAACCCCGAAACAACAAGAGCCACTATCAAAAGAGAAACAATTCTCATGTTCTTTAGATAGGACTGAATCCCCTTGGGAATATCATTTTTACTCCAAATAATGTTTTTTAAATACTCATTCATAAAAATTGATTTAAAGTTTTTTCAATCTCCCTTGCCCAACTAGTTAGAATCCTCCCAAACGGAAACTTTTTGACCATCCGTTATTGAGCGATCCATAATTATCAACTCATCCCTACTAAGCCCTTCCACAACTAAAACCTGTGAACCAATTAATGATCCTAATGAAACTTTTTTTACAACAGCACGGTCATTTTCCAAAACGTATATTTCCGAACTATCATCACCATAGTGAATTGCATCAATAGGAACAAAAATTCCCTCTTCGGCTTTAATGGGCAACTCAACCTCAACAAAAGAGCCTTCTTTAAAACTTTCTTGATCTTTTTCTTGAGACTCCAAGGCAACAGCATACGATTGAGCTCCGATTCCACTTTGAGCAATATAAATTATTTCCAAAGGAATCCTTGTCCCATTTTCAATTTTTGCAAAAAATTCTCCCTCCACATCAATATTAGCAGCTCTTTCTTCACCAACATAAGCAACTAGACGCACTTCTTTAGAGTCCTGAGATTTTAACAATGCCACCGTTTGTCCAGAAAAAACGTTATCTCCTTTACGTACCAATGCCTCTTGAATAACTCCGCTAAAAGGAGCCACTGTTTTATAAAGAGCCGTGGCGGCATAAGCTTGATTTTTCTGCAATTGAGCATTCTCATATCCAAATTCTGCGGCTCTTTTTTGTAATGTAATTTGTTTTTTCTCAATTCTAGCCTCCTCATCCCCTGTTCTTCTTACTTCATCACGCTGATAATCCAAGATGTCATCCTGGATCTCCAGAACATCTTTTTGATATTGAGTATTTCTAGCGCTTACCGCTGCTGCTGCTGCTGCCTGAGAAGATCCACTATAAGTATCAGAAATTTTCATTACTTCCCCACCTCGAGCAACTTTATTACCTTCTTCAAGCATTCGCGTTACAATTCCATTAGCAGTGGCAACCAAGGTTAATGTATCAGCACGATCTACTTTAGCCTCTACTACAGCTGAGTATTTCTCTGCTTGAGGATTGTATAAGATAACCTGCTTAACACTTTCTTGCTCATTAAGATTATTTTCACCAGATTGGGCACGCAATTTATTTCCCATAAAAATAACCCCAAATAAAAGCACCAGACTAAGCGCAAAAGTAATCAGTGGAAAACGGACAATATATTTTAGAATTCTTTTCATGTTTTTTAACAATTAGTCGATTAACCTTTAGTTAACTGTCGTCTTTAAATTATTTGTTTACAAATAATTTTCAGCTTCTTGGCCGAATCTTATCTTCTGGACATATTAACAATTCTAACTAATCTAAGCTAGCATATATGAACATAATGGTCAATGACTTTTCCTACATGAAGAATTTTAAATTTAATATGTTATTACTAGATTAAAATAGACAAAAAATAAGGAAATTGATGGAAAAAATCTTATGCCATAATCTGACGTCTTCGCTGTTAGCATTAGAGTTTGCAGAAGTAAGGAGGTAAAAAGCATGAAGGTATAGACAAAAGATTTAAAATAACCTATGCTAAAAAGTCTAAATAGACATTGCTAGTAACTTAAAATAATTCCTACTTACATGTAGGGCTCGGAAAAATTTTCGAGTAAATTTTAAAAGGGGGATATTGTATGTTGTGGTCAAAGAAAAAAAGAGACAGTGATTCTTGCGAAAAAATGAGACTTTTATGTCTAGCAATCGAGGTGTTAACTGATACTCATGTATCGTTAAATGATGCTAACATTATCGAAAAGGGCAAGGGTGATGTTCTTATTGGGGATGAAAAGAAAACTGTGGAGGTCAAAATCAATAGTGATAACCAGCTTCAATTCACTCTATATTCCAAAGGAGAGGAGAAAAACTGGCATATCGCCGATTTTGAAGTTTGTACCTCAGTCAAAATCACAAATCGTTATGATCCAAATCAACCAAAGAAAAATGTTTGTGTTGTAGGGTATTCCAACAATAATCGCCGATAAAGGTAAATTGGCTAAACAAGAAACTCAACTTAAAAGAGGCTCCCCATGGAACAATTTTGTTGCTTACTGGTTCAGTCGTTCACAACGGAATTTAAACCCGTTAGAAGTGCTTTATTGGAAGACAAAGACAGTCTTGTCTACAAGAAACTTCTCTCAATTGCAAATGAATTGACCCCGAACACTTCATTCAGCAAAAAGATGCTCATTGGTGATCAAGAAATTGTATTTAATGTATTTAAATATCCCATTATTCGCTCTCTGGGCTCAATCACAGGTTCGTTGTGCCAGGCACACCTACAAATCAACGAAAAAGGAGCGGGACAAACTTCATTAAAGTTCATTCTCAACGAAAAAAGCACCAGCGGTCACAATCCAAAAGACTTCCGCATTCCGTGCTTTTCATAGCACAGAACTCTGTATTTATGCTTATTGGGGAGACCATCACAATCGACGGTCTCCCCTCTTTTTACTCTCAAAACACCTCATATTCCTTCAAAGAAAAAATTTAAAAGAATCAGTATTACTTGTTTTTTAGCCATAAATCATCTCTGGACTTTTTCATTATTCTATGCTATACTTCTTATTGTAATAAAGACGGGTGTTTTACATATTTTTTATGTAACCACGTCTTTTTTTATTTTTTAATTTTAAGAAACAAAAACAAAATGATCCAAGCAAGTATCTTCCCAGGACGATACACACAAGGTGCTGGTGCACTGTCCACTCTCGGGAAAGAAGCAAAAAAGTTCGGCGAAAAAGCATTCGCAGTCTGTGACCCATTCGCGTTAGAGTCTATAATCCCAGACTATAAAGAGGATATTGAAAAAGAAATTGAAATCAAGTTTGAAAAGTTTAATGGTGAGTGTTCTGATAAAGAAATTGCTAGAGTTTCAGCCCTAGTCAAAGAAGCTGGAAGTACTGTGATGATTGCAGTTGGAGGAGGAAAAACCATAGATACTGCCAAAGCAGTTGCTCATGAGCTTTCTATTCCTATAATTGTTGCTCCAACAATTGCCTCAACCGATGCTCCCTGTAGTGCTCTTTCTGTAATTTATACTGATGAGGGAGTTGTTGACCGATATTTGTTTTTACCAACAAATCCAAATTGTGTTTTAGTAGATACTACTGTTATTTCTAAATCACCTTCTCGTTTTCTAGTTTCTGGAATGGGAGACGCTTTGTCCACTTGGATTGAGGGACATTCTTGTCAAGTTAAATATGCTGACAATTTTGCAGGTGGAAAGGGCTCTATGACTGCCTACGCTCTAGCCGAACTTTGCTTTGATACACTTTTGGAATATGGGAAAATCGCTAAAATTTGTAATGATGCCAATGTTGTTACTCCTGCCTTTGAAAAAATTGTTGAAGCAAATACCCTTTTGAGCGGACTTGGCTTTGAAAGTGGTGGAATCGCCTCTTGTCATGCAATCCACAATGGACTCACAGCACTTGAACCAACTCATGCATATTTTCACGGAGAAAAAGTGGCAATTGGAGTTGTATCCTCCCTCTTCTTAACAGACAAGCCTGCTGATTTCATCGATGAAATCTATACATTTTGTGAATCTATCGGTCTTCCAACAACTCTTGCGCAAGTTGGACTCAACAATCCAACGGACGAAGATTTGATGAAGGTCGCTGAAAAAGCTTGCTCTAAGGGAGAAACAATTTACAATGAATTGGTCCCAATAACACCCGAGTCTGTCTTTGCAGCAATTAAAGCTGCTGATGCATACGGAAGGTCAAGACAATAAAAATTAATAAATCTTAAATAAAGAAAAACGCCTTAAACGGCGTTTTTCTTTATTTACTCAACATTCATTCTCTCTAAAAAATATTACAACCTTTAAAACTTGTTTCCTTTTTCAATGAAGATTCTTTCGGCTTTAATTTATAAATAGTGAGCGTTCCTTTTCTAATTTCAAACTCGACATCATTATTTTCTACTACTCGCCCTTTCAAAGGTTTGGAATTCCCTCTTCTTATATAATAAATAACCTTGTTGAAATCGGTTTCGTAACTGCTCATCTTAAAGTAGCAATCAACGGGGGCGTCCAATTGATATTTAAGAATATAGAAAATTGATCTTGCATAATAATTATCTGCTACAATATATATTTTTTCTTCATTATTTTTTTCAGCGTCAAATTTCAATTCCTTAGCGATTTCATCAAGCTGTTCCAGTGTGACTCCACTTCCTCCTGGTATAATAATTTCTCTTTGATAGGAATTCATTGCTTTTTCATCAAACTTAAGTCTCCCTTCAACTTGGAAAAATTTAATTGTTGCATTTAAATTAAATAGAAATAAAACAAAAAATACCAAGAAAATTAATGCTTTAGCTTTGCCAGAAGAAAACTTTGCCAAAAAAAGTTGTACCAGTATTCCAAATAATACCACGAAAGGAACCACTCCTGCCAAATAGAATCTTGGTGATAATTTATAGGAGATTGGGATAAGTAATATAAAAAATATTCCTAGCCAAATAAAATTCAAAAACAAGAAACTATTTTTATCACCTTTTCTAAATTCTATTATCACTTTATATAGAAGTGCTGTTAAAATTATGGCGAAAACAAGCCAAGCGAGAACCATCTGCAGAAAATATTTATCACACGTATCGTCACATACAAATTTCAACCCACCTTTTTTATTTTTCGTGCTAACTGTGTCGGTATTTTGATTACTTGCGATAATCGCCAAATTAAAATTACTTGATTCCTGAAAAGCTCGAAAAGTTTTTTCAAATAGGCTGTGCCCCGAATCACCCAGTTCCGTTCTTTGCGCAAAAGTACCAACAAAAGCCTTGCTATTTTGCCAATTATTTTTTGTTTCTGAATAAATAACAGACGAATAAACAAAGCAAAAAATCAATAGCCCCACCAAATAATGCTTGGCTTTTATTTTTGGCCTAGAGAGAATCAAGAATAAACCCAAAATAATTGGTGCCAAGAAAAATGTAACAAAATGCAATTGACCAACAACGGCAGTAGCAAAAAATGCTAAATATAGCCACAGGAAATTATATTTATTTTTTTCCTCAACAGTTTTTAATAGGCCAAAAGCCAGCAATAACATAAAAAATGGAATTGAATTGGGGTTCCAAGCAAACCTTCCATAGAAAACAGTGAAGATTGAAGTTGTAAAAATTGACAACAATCCCAGAGAAATCCATTTTGAAAAATAATTTTTTACAAAGAAATAAAAAAGTGGCAAAGAAAGAATCGCGAAAAATAAGTCTGGCCAAGCCATCACGTTTGGTCTGTCTCCAAAAACTTTTGCTGTCACATATTGAAAATAATAAAATATTGGCCCCAACTTCAAATCACTACCACTCGCTTGCGGTCCCAATAAGGGTAGTTTGTCGATTCCACCTCTAACGGCATTGCTGATAATTGTTGCGTCTCTTGATTGGTCAAGTTGAAAATGCAACCAATCGTTGTGGTGAAAAGTTCGGAGAAAAATACCCAAAATTAAAATTAAAATAAACAAAGCACTAAAAAAAACTTGTTCATTTTTTTGAAAAAAATCCTTTCCTCTTTTTATTTTATTTTTAATTCTATCCTTATAATGCATCCCAAAAAAATTCCACTTTATTCTACCCTAAAATTAACTCCATTTTCTTATTATAGCAATTGAAATTAATATCTCAATTACACTACTAAAAAAGAAAGTTCTCTGGAACCTTCTTTTTCATATATAATACTAAGAAATTTCTATATATTTTTACTAGAACGTGTTCGCCATTTATTCCAAACCAAGGAGCTTAAATTTCGAAGATAAAAAGGCACTAGAATAAAAACTGAAATTAGAAACCACGCTCTGATAGGTTGGTTCTGCATGTCAGTTCCAATAAAGAGGGCGTGTACAGCAACTAGAGGCAAAAGTGTTATATTCAGAAAATGAGATATTCTCCAAATTTTCTGAGACATCCATTTTTTGGCATAAGAAGTGACAATCAGCACCACCATAACATAGAAGGCAATTATTCCAAGAGCTAAAGGTCCGCTGTCAACAAGGCCATTCGCCATATGCAAGGGAATAAAAACATCTCCCAGACTCATTTTGAAAGGGCCTTCGTGAAATAAGAAGCTAGTTCCGTGGAATAAACCCCAAAAAACAGCTGATGCAGCCGTAAAACTATGAAGGTCAAAGCTATAGACAGGTTTTACCATCTTTTTCAAAAAAGGATCCCTAATTGAAAGACCTAGGAAAATAGAGAACCAAAGAAAAATATATGCCAAAAATCCAGAAGCTCTTGAAAGATACCACATCCAGGGAGTGCTTGAATCAGAATCATTGCTGCTAAGATTTGCCATTCCTTTTCCGATTGGATCACTATAATCAAGGGCATCCGTGCCATTTAGAATTTCTGCTCCATCAACAAAACCATCTCCATCAGTGTCGGGTAAAGTTGGATTGGTTTTGAAAATTTGCTTCTCTCCTTCGTCCGTAAGTCCATCAAGATCACTGTCTACAATAACTTCCTCTTTATAATCAATCACATCTCCTTCTATCCCCTCCTCCGCATTTGCAGATAATGAAATATAACCTTGGAAAAAAAGTAGCACCAAGAAAATAGTGACTTTAAACAAGGTTTGTTTTGATTTTTTCTGATAAGTATATATTTTCTTCATAATCTAAAAATAAAGCTTTAATATTATTATCATTTGCAAACTTCAATCCGTCTTCTTTGCCCATCAAAAAAAGTGACTTCGCTCTTCCATCTGCCTCCACAGTTTTTTCTTCAATCACTGTAACAGTTTTTAGGTCACAAGAAAATTCAGTTGGATTTTTTGGATTAATTAGATGGTGAAATGTTTTTTTCCCAACCATCCACCTTTTTCTACTAATCCCCGAGGTGGCAATTCCTTCATCGGTGATTCCAAGTAAAAAACTTTCGTCACTAAGCCCTTCAATTCCAATTTTCCACGCCACACCATCCTGATTTAGTCCCTGAGCGAACATATCTCCTCCCGCATCTATGATGAAGCTTCCAATTCCCTCACCCAGAAGAAACTTGGATACCAAATCAACTGTGTGGCCTTTTACAATTCCCGTAGTATCAATTGCTTTTTTAATTATAACACTTTTTTCTTTTGAAAATATTTCTAAATCTTCCGAAAGTGGCTCTGCTATTTTTTGTAGATGAATCAGTCTTTCTTTTGAAGATGGTCTGTCCTTTTTAAAGTCCTTTTCATAACCAATTTTCTTCAAATTTTCAATAACCCTCGGGTCAAAATATCCCTTTGAGATTAGGTGAAATTTCTGACATAACAAGAGAACTTCAAGCATTGGGGAGGAAACTAACACTTTTCCGTTCAACTGTTTATTTAATTTTAAAAGCTCACTGTCATCTCTGAATCTGCTAAAAATCTTTTCGTTTTCCTCAAAAATCTCCCTGACTTTAGACTTCAATTCTATCCCTCTATCCTTTGTTATTTCCTTTTCCAAAACAATTTTCAAAGAGATGTCAGTTCCCATCGCTTCAAAAAAATCCTCCACGGTATATGCCTTTTGAGTTTCTTTATTGCTCATATTTATCAACTATCCCGTTTTTATTATCATCCTTGACGATAAAAAAATTATTTATTGATGGATGCTCATCTTCGTTATCAAAGATTCCGTCTTTGTCACTATCAAACAAAGTTGTTGTGACAGTTTCTTTTTGAACATTGGTAGAAACCTGTTCATATGAGGTTTCAATGATTGTCTCGTAAACTTCTTCTTGCGCAACACTAGTGCTGTCTTTTCTGTCATCATCGTCCTTTTCATCCTTTTCATCTTCTTCATCTTCTTCATCCTCTTCATCCTCTTCATCTTCAGCTAAAACATTTTTCACCTCAAAATAGCTTTTATTTTTTAAAAAAGCATCAAAAGAAAAAAGTGAAGCTACTAAGAGTATTATTAATCCACCTACGAACAATATATTTTTTTTTGTTACTGTCTTTTCCATTTTATTATGATGATTTAGTCTTTTTGTCTGCTTTTTTGGTTACAACCTGAACTGGGGTCTCCACTTTTTTTATTACTGGGGTTGTGGTTGTTGTTGATATTTCTTCAATCACTTTTTCCCCAGGAGAATTTGTAATTTTATTTATTATCTCAGCCCTGTCTTTGTCTATTTCTTTTTGAATCTCAAATTGCTTTTCGTCAAAAACATTATTTGCAATAGCTTCTTTTAGGCTTTCTTTTTCCTGTGCATCACTTTTTACCTTCATTCCAAGCACAACAGCAATCACAAACAAAACACCTGAGAAACTTAGTGAAATTTTTTCAAATTTATTTTTAAGCATACTTGTTTTTATTAAAAAGGTTTTTAATATTTAATATTTAAAGTGACATTAGTCTAGCACAAAAAATTGTTTATTACTATAGTAATGAATCTTCTATTTTTAAGTTTTTTGATCCACACTGAACTATTTTGCTTTTCCCTTCCCTCTTCCTTCCCATGGTCTAATTTCAGTCGCTTCAAATTGGTTCTTTTCTTGTTTTTGTTTTCCTATGGCTTTTATTGTTTCGCCTTTTTTTAATTCCACCGCTCCACGAACAAGTGTATCTTTTGTGACAAATACTTCCCAGTTTTCTTCTTCAAAAGTTTCTATAGTTAAAATATCTACGCTATCAATTTCCTCTGCTGAGATGATTGCTCCTGAAAGCAGACCCTTTTCTGGTTGCGACCATTGATCTTCTTTGGTGTGAATCACCTCTGTATATCCTGGAATATTGTTTATAAAAATTTGATTGAGTTTCTTGTTGAGCCCTGAGAAATATAGCAATAAGCTTAGCATAAAACTGGCTATGACAATAATTCCTAGAGCAAACAAAAGTTCATAGTGATAACCCTTTTTTGTATGCCGCAAATTTTTATATGAAATAAACATAAAAACTGCCAGAAAAAGGAACCATAAATGTGGAAACATTATTAAAAAAGTCTTCACGAAACTGTCACCTAGATTATTATAAATTTTCCAATCAAGTTCTCCCACAAGAAATGCTAAAATAGAAAATGAAATTCCTCCGGCCAAAACAGATAATGCAAAGGCTGCCCACCAAGAAAAGTTTCTTGCTTCGATTTTCCACTTTGCAACTGGTCTGATTTTCTCTTTTTTAATTTTTTCCAGCCCTTTTTCAATAAATTTTTCCATCTTTCTTTCTGCTAATTTTATTACAAACAGTCAATTTTCAGCTTCTTTAGTTCTTTCTTGAGAGATTCTCTTCCTCTGGACACCAAAGTTGCAACGCTTCCTTTTGGTTTCTTTAAAATATCCATAATCTCTTCGTATGTTTTTTCTTCCAAGAAGCGTAGCACCATTACATCTCGATATTTCATCGGCAAATTTTTAATCGCCGTCCTAGCCCTTTTCAAACAATCATCTGATAAAATTTTTTCTTCTAAATCTACACTTGCACTGAGGAAAAACTGTGTATCATGCTCACTTAATTCATCGTACGAATTTTCATTTTGTCTTTTTGACTTTCTAATCGCGTCGATTACTTGGTTGTGTGTAACTCGATAAATCCAACTAGAAAATTTTGTCTCTTCGTCAAATTCATTTAAGTTGCGATATGCACTAGTTAAGACTTCTTGCAAAATATCTTCAATATCTTCATTTGAAAAATATGAAATTCTTTTAACATACCAAAATAATTTTTCTTGATAGCGACTCATAACAATCCCGAAATATTCTGGATCCTCTATCGATAACTGAATCAATTCGATATCACTCTTATTAGAATAGTCTTCTTCTGTTTTCATAAAAATATTTCTGGTGGTTCTTTCTGATTTTTTATTTAACTTCTAGATAAATTCATTCTAACATATCCAACTTACCACAAAAACTGCAAATCAAAATTATTGCGAATGATCACAATAACCATTCATATCCATATCAACATAGGCCCCACAATCGCCAGGAAAAGAACAATATTCCTCCTCAAAAGGACAGTTCCCGTGTGATATTTCTTCTTTTTTGTTTTCTACTACCTCAGTGTAGTTCTCAACAACTTCTCTAAAATCTTCTGTCTCTAAAATCTGACCATCTTTGTTTTTAATATTATATTCCAAGCCAATTGATTTTAATTTCAAAGAAGTATCAACCTTATTAGGCAAATCTAATTTTTCTTGAAATTCAGCTAGGGGAATTTTTGTTGTTTCGATTACATATTGCAGTGTGTTGCTTCCACGAATGTCAGCTGTATTGACCTCTCCGTGAACATTAACAATGTTACTCTCTGGCTTTGTCTTCCAAAAAGGTGTAAATGGAGCAACTATTAAAGGAATTGCCACCAAAAGAATCACTAACATTGAAAAAGTTTTCTTTTCTATTTTCCGATTGAAAAGAACATATTTCAAGCTACTTTTTGGACATTTCGCTATACACTTTCCGCAACTGATGCAGTCAGTATCCGTAATCTTTTCAGCTGTTTTGATCTTCAAGTTTGCCGGACATGTAATATCACAAGCTCCGCAACTTACACAAGTATCTTTATCTCTTTCTATTTTTAAAAAGCTACTTTTTTTTGTAATCCCGAAGAATGCTCCCAATGGGCAAAAATACCTGCACCATAAACTTTTTGAGAATAGTGCTGCAATTAAAACAATCGCTAAAATTATATAGCCTATGATTTTTTCTTCAAATTCTTTTCCAAAATGCATCAAGGAGGTATACGGATCATAGTCCCTAAAAACCAAATCCCCTAAATAAAAGGAAAAGTAAACAACAAAAATAAGTATAAAATATTTCAGATATCTGAGATATTTATCGAATTTTTCAGGAATTTCAAGGTCTTTTTTAAATCCCATTTTTTTTCCCAGAGCCCGAAGCCATTCCTGAATTGCTCCCAAGGGACAAAAATATCCACAGAAAATTCTTCCTAGCAATAAGTTTGCTACTAAAAAAATACCCAGCAAAATAAATGCACTGGTAAATATTCTTTTGAGAAATTCGCCTTTAAAAACAAGCGTGAAAAAACTTTCCACTGCCCCGAAAGGACAATAAGCGTCAATCGGAGCTGCCTTTTCGATTCCAGCAATTTGATGGATTAAAGCCAAGGAAAAAACAATTCCAACAATAACAAGTTGCCCTACAAAGCGTGAAGATACTTTTGTTAACAATCTTTTCATTCTATTTATTATAAATTAAAATTAATATCCTTTTTGGCTATTAATTGACTTATTTTAAGAGAGAAGGCTCTGACCTTCTCTCTTATATATAAATCAACTATTTCAAGTTCTCACAATTTCCATCTCTGTCGCTATCAGTGAAATTTCCTCCCTTGTTTTGTCCTCGATTTTCACCTTGTCCTCGTCCTTCTCCGTTTCCTTTACCATAACCCTCTCGCATTCTCTCACCATCGCTGGTTCTAAGACCCAGTTCTTTTCTAATCTCATCAGCTTTTTCAGTCTCTCCTGCTTCTCCTAGTTTATGAGCCTCAGCAAAGCGAGAGAAATTTTCTTCAGTCACAACGTCGGAAACTCTTCCTTGTCCGCTTGTTTGCTCTTTCCAGGCATTATAATCATTCTCTTCAAAAGCATTTTCCATAACTTCGTGCCTCTGCTCTGAATAATTAGGACCTTTTTCTGAAACGTCCCCACGATAAGCGAATGTATCATTTATTCCAACAGCTGCCATTGCAGCAACTACTGCTAAACCAAAGATCGATGATATGATTATTTTTTTGTTATTCATTTTTTTACATTAATTGATTATTTTAAAAAAGATGCTTTTGGTTTCCGCGGAAAAACCACTGAGCGTCCTTTCACTGAGTATAACGAATCTCCCTGGTAAAAGTTTTCATTATTATAACTTTAATTTTTCCAAATAAGTGTTAGACTAAAAGTATGAGACATTTTATTATTACAATAACTATTCTTTTAACTTTTTTAGGTCTGTTGTTATTTTTTTCGACAACCAATTTTTTATCTAAAGATTCTACTCCTCCTCAAAAAGAAGCTTCTATCAATAATCAAGATATCACGGAAGAATCTGCCAATTCAACCTTAAAGGAAGAAATAATCCCCGTTGCTGATTCTATTACATCAAATACATTTCAAGAAAAAACAAAGTTTGCACCACCTCTGGACAGAGCTAATGAGAGAATTACTAAAAAAAAGTTTGGACAATTCATTACACCCCAGAATTCACCTGTACAGCCTGAAAAATTTTTCGGATACCATACGGGAACTGATTTCGAAATATTTCCAGAAGAGTTAAACACTGAAGTTTCTGTCTATGCTGTCTGCAACGGTAAGGTAAGAGAAAAAAGATATGCAACTGGTTATGGTGGTCTTCTTATTCAAAATTGCGAACTAGATTCTGGTCCAGTTACTATTGTCTATGGACATTTGAAATTAGCTAGTATTAATAAAGTTCCAGGAGAGACTTTGGGGGTCGGGGAATTAATTGGAATTTTAGGAACAAACAAAAGCACTGAGACCAGTGGTGAAAGAAAGCATTTGCACCTAGGAGTTCACAAGGGCACTGCTATAAATGTTTTGGGTTACGTACAAACAGAAGAGAACCTCTCTGGTTGGGCCAACCCTTGTTTATATTTTTGCAAATAGTCTAAACTAATTATAAAAAATATGCTTTTTTTTTGCTTGCTTAATATTTACTATACACAAAAGTTACTAAGGATATCTCCTTTTTCTTATAAATACCATAAGATTTTAGCAACAACTGCTTCCGAAAAAGTACTATTTTTTTTATTCTGTGGTTTCAATATACCTTTTGATATCAGCTGAGCAGTCAAGGTCACAAGGTTTAGTTGTTGCGCCTATGCCACTGCAACCATTGTTACATGAACCCGTTTCGACTCCTGTTGTCCCAAGAGAGCAATCTCCATTACATACGCCACTCCAGACAATGGGGCTTGTCGCACAATTAGTGTCTGGGGTGCAAACTGAATTTATGTTCACAGATTTAATGCCAGTGCTTACTCCTGCTGAATTCCAGCACTCTAATTCATAAGTTTTATCACTTGTAATATTATATTGGACTTCATTTCCTCCAGTATTTGCTTTCCATCCAGTCCAGTCTCCACTTGCCCAACAAGAACTCGCATTAGTAGTTGACCAGATTAAATCAGATGACCCATTATAAGTAACGGCGGTTGGATTGGCATGAAAATTCAAACTTGGCAATGTATCCGGGGCTTTAGTAAACTTTACGCATACAGGTATAACTGAATTATCTGTGTACGGAGCAACTCCTCCGTGACGCAGTTTCACTTTAACAGCATCTTTCGAAAGAATTACTGGTCCGAAAGAATCTATTTTTGTGTCTTGAACTATAAAATCAGCAATATCTGTCGTAGGGCCAACCGTAGCTAATTTAAGGCCATTCGAATCAATAAAATCGACATTGAATATTTCAGCAGACTGCGATGGCGTAAATGGTCTGACGCTGTATCCATCCCAAGACATAGTCTCAACAGAATAACTACCTGCTAAAAGATTTATGTCTCTAAAAAATTCTGGTGTAATTGAATTTAATCTGCTAGTGATTGGATTGGAACGCTCCAATCCTCCATTTATATCAAGAATTTGCGAGCCAGGCTCATTTAAAAATGAACACAATGGGACTAAAGGCTCTGGCTTTTTAGTAATTTTTATACACACGGGAGTCACCGAGTCACCGCCTAAGGGATAGCTAGAACTAAATATTCTCAAAGCATTGCTATCACCAGAAAGCACAATCGATCCGAAAAAATCCGTCTTTGTATCTTGGACTACAAAATCAACAATGTCTGTTGTAGGTCCAACCGTGGCTAATTTATTACCACTTACATCAAGAAAATCAATTTTCCATTGCTCAGCAAGCTGTTCTGAACTAAGGGGTCTGCTAAGATAACCATCCCAAGACATGGTCTCCACATCATAAACCCCTGCTGGAACATTCACACTCTCGAAAAACTCCTTTTTTGCGGAACCCCACAAGGAGCGCTGTGTTGGATCTCCATCACTTAATCCACCATTAATATCAAAAATTTGTGAGTCAGGGGTGTTTGAGAATGCGCACACCGGAACCGAAGGCTCTACTACCGGAGTGCAAGCTCGTGATGATGGCGCTTTATCAACACAGCTCTCCCCCGCTACAGTTGCATAATTATAGCTAGTTGCATACTGAATACCACTTGAGTTACAAGCTCCCCACGTTGCAACACTGGTGGTGTATGTGCAACTAGATACTTTTGTTTTATTAATAATATGTCCACATGAAGCTATAAGTGAATTATTTTTGGTGCAGGAAATATTTGCTGTTCCTTGACTAACACCATCAATAAAAACTGTTTCCGCATAATATCCCTTACTGTTGGGACAATGACCAAGTCCGGGTATCAATGACCCCGTCACGGGCTGATCGCAGAATAATCCAGCCGTCGAACTTGGAACAGCAAAGCCGACACCCACAGTTATTGTAAGAGTGCTTGTCGTCACAAGAGAACTAGTAACAGTTGTTGCGCTTGCAGTATTATAAATACCACTCAAGATGAAAAAGCTTGCAAATAGCAGTAACCCTGTTTTGTTTTTTTTGTTCATAGTTTTTTATTATAAAGAATCTATAACTTTTTTTGCCTCAGATTGCAAACCTTTGTCACTATTTCCGTTTATTATACTATTGCATTTTTCGGTTGCTTTTTCAAAATCAGAAGTCTCTGCATACAGCCTACAAAGATTGATGTCAATTATACTTTCTGTATATATCCTTTCACTATCTAGCTTAGCAGCCCTTTCTAGGTCAGATAAAGCCTCTTTATTCATTTTCAATAAATAAAGCACGCCGCTTCTGCCTACAAGAGCCTCCAGATTATCTTGATCTAATTCGAGTCCCTTAGTATAAGCAACAAGAGCTTCTTCGTATTGCTTGTTTATACTATATATATACCCTTGAGCTATATAGACATTCGCATTTTTTGGCTCAAGTTCCTTTGCTTCATTAAGGATTGCTATTGACTTATCAATCTCGAATTCCGATGCCTGTTGTTTTTCACTATTAAGGCCTGAAAAGACATACGCCTTGGCTAGATTTATCAGATTATCAATGTCCTTTGGACTCTCTTCTCTTGTCCTTTCCAAATATGCTACTGAAATATTTTCCTCTGGATTACCTTTTGGCACTTCCACACTCTTAAGATACGCAATCTTATTTTCAACAGCTAAACTACAAGAATCTTTACTAGTATCGTTTTCGATATAATCACACAAACTTTTATCAGAATTAGTAACGGCTTTTTTATATAAACTTCTCTCTTTAACTAAATCAATGCAGGCTTTTTTTAATTTTTCTTCCTTTATGCACTCACAACCAACCTCCTTTGTGTCTTCAGCTATTTTTTTATAAATATCTTCATCAGAAGCATTTAAACACAATGTTTTATTTGTACTATTTTTATGTCCTGGTTGAATAATAAACAAGTAAACAGCTAAAAAAATTGAAACCGAAAAAACACTTACTAACGCAATGGTTATTTTTTTATCTTGCATCATTTTTTTTATTTTTATTTTTTGATTTACTCTGTTTACTATATATAATAACATCTATACATAAAAAAACAAAATGTGCTATTATACATAACACATACATGCTCTAAATTAAAATAAAAATGCAAAAACAAAGCACTGCCAACTATAGAACCCATACATTAATTATTTCCGATTTACATCTTGGCTCCAAAGTAAGTCGCAGCAAAAGGGCTGTGACATTTTTAAAAAACTTTCAATTTAAGAAGTTGATTTTACTTGGAGATATTTTTGAGAAACTTGATTTTACCCACCTTCAAGAAAGCGATTGGGAGTTTCTTTCACTGCTTGGGAAACTTTCTAAAACCAAAAAAATAATTTGGGTGGAAGGGAATCATGATCAAGGAATCGCAAAAATTTTTATAGGCCCAAGCAAAGTTAGGGTAAAAAAATCATACTCCTGGCAATACCAAAATAAAAAATACTTAGCAATGCATGGACATCAATTCGACAATTTCTTGGTCGAAAATGCATTTCTTGGTTTCATTGCCAACCAGCTATACAATGCCATACAAATTGTTGACTTTAGAGATAAAAGAATCAGCCGTTTTATCAAAGGAACCAGTAAGGGTTGGCTTCGACTTTCAAAAAAAGTAGCCCAGCGAGCTCTTCTTTATGGGAAACTTCAAGGTGTGGATTATATTTTTTGTGGTCATACGCACAAAACCTCCCAAAAGAAATCTGGCAAAACCCGTTATTATAATTGTGGTTGTTGGACTGATGTGCCTTCTGGATACATAACTATCGATAAAAACAACATAAGGATCAATAAATATTTTTAATTGATAAATTGCTTTTCATAATCTTGTAACTTTGCTATAGTTCCGGTATGAAAAAAATTTCAATGCCAATAGATGTGTTCGGTTGGAAAAGTTATTCCAAAAACTTTCCAGAGCTTCCAAGCCCTAACACGGATAAGTTGGCCCGCGTAACAATCGAAAATAAGTCTGTATATACACTTCAAGCAAATATTGGACAGCTTGAGGGTTTTTTAAGCGGAAAATCTCTTTATAGAAATGAAAGCTCTGCTGATTCACCAAAAGTCGGAGACTGGGTAGAAATTGAAAAATTGCCAAATGAAAAACGAGCTGTTATACAAAAAATTCTCCCTCGCAAATCTAAACTTTCACGAAAAGAAAAAATGGAATCTGTGAATGAGCAGGTGTTGGTCACAAATATCGACCTTGTCTTTATTGTTCAGGGACTAGATGATGATTTTAGTCTACGAAGACTGGAACGTTACCAGGCAATTGTAAGAGAAGGAGGAAGTGATTCTATTATTCTTTTAAACAAGAAAGATCTGGTTACTGATCTAGATAGTTATTTAGAAAAAGTAAAAAAAACTTTCCCTGAAACGAAAATTCTAGCGATTAGTGCAGAAAATGAGGATGGTATTAATGAAGTACAAGAAAATATCTCTCCATTTAAAACTGTTGTCTTTACGGGATCTTCAGGAGCTGGCAAATCAACAATTATTAACAAGCTTTTATCTAATGAAATCCAAAAAACAAAATCTGTAAGAAAAGATGATTCAAGAGGCAGGCACACCACTACACGTCGTGAGTTATTTATTTTACCTAATGGCGGAATTGTTATTGATATCCCAGGAATGAGAGAAATTGGTGTTAACATAAGCGATTCACTGGAAACTTCCTTCTTGGACATCAAACTTTTAATGAAGGGCTGTAAGTTCAATAAATGCGACCACAATAAAACCGAGGGTTGTGCAGTAATAAAAGCTATCGAAAGTGGTAAGTTAGATGAAAAACGCTACCTAAATTTTCTCAAACTAGAGACCGAGCTACTAAAGAATGCTCGAAGAAAAAACATCTTACAATCCAAAGAAAGAAAATATAAGAAAAGAGCTATTTCAAAAAATATCCGCAAGCTTAAAAAACACAAACCTAATTATTCCGACTTTAATTTGCAGTAATTTCTTTTTAAATATTCTAAAAATCATAATAATTCTGTTTTTTGAAGAAATTGGACTAGTTCCATTTATTAACATTTTTGTTATAATATAACTAGCTAAAGCATGTTTTAAAAATAGCTAGTTAATTATTAAATTCAACAAGAAATGCAAAAAACACTTATCAATCTTTCCAAGGCTTTTGTTGGTGAAAGTCAGGCGAGAAATAGATATACTATGTATGCTGGAATTGCTAAAAAAGAGGGTCTTGAAGAAGTTGCTGCAAATTTTGAAATAACCGCCTTACAAGAAGCAGAGCATGCAAAGTGGTTGATGCGCATGATAAATGAATTAAAAAGTGATAACTCAGATTTCAATATAATGACAATTGAAAATGAGGTCTCCACTGTACTTGGAGACACAAAAACCAATTTAAACGCTGCAATTGTAGGAGAAAATTATGAATACGAATCAATGTATCCTGAGTTTGCAGATATAGCAGATGAAGAAAAGCTAAATAAAATTGCAACTCGACTTCGCTCAATCGCCATGGCTGAAAAAAATCACGAAGATAGATACAAAAAACTCCTACAAAATCTTGAACAAGAAACTGTTTTTGAAAAAAGTACTGAAGTAATCTGGCAATGCAGGAAATGTGGCTACTCGGAGGTTAATAAAAGTGCCCCTGCTGTTTGCCCTTCTTGCAGTCATCCCCGAGCTTATTTTGAAGTTAAAAAATAAATCAAATATATGACAGAAATAAATCAAATTTATAAATGTGAACTTTGTGGAAATGTTATTGAAGTCCTGCACACAGGGGCAGGTGAGCTGGTTTGTTGCGGAGCTCCTATGATTCTGCAAGAAGAAAAAACAATGGAAGAGGGAAATGAAAAACACCTACCAGTAGTTGAAATTTTAACAGTAGGAAGCGGAGTTAAAATTAAAGTTGGCGAAGTACCTCACCCAATGGAGGAGTCTCATTATATCGAATGGATTGAAATCAAAACAGAAAATGGAAAAGTTAATAAGAAATTTTTAAAACCAGGACATCTTGCAGAGGCAGACTTTAATACAAAAGAACGTGTAATAGAAGTTCGTGAATATTGTAATATTCACGGTCTTTGGAAAAAAATTGTTAATTAAAAGACTTTTTTAAGATAAAGATAAACTAAAACCACCGCAAGGTGGTTTTAGTTTATCTTTTCTTTATACTGCTGCTTGATGAAAAATGGGCTAAATTAAAATATTCAGCTATCTATTATCACTTCACATTCCCTCTTGAGTTAATTTCTCTATTCATTTCATCTTTTGGTGGTGGCATCCTTTCATCATTAGGCCTTCTGTTTTCTGGCCTCTTTAATCTTTTGATGCCATCTGCAGAAAAGTTATTGCCCTCGCTTTTTTTGCCTAATATTATAACTTTTGCTCCTACTACCAAATCAACATCTCGATCTATTTTTGTTTTTTCAAAATATTCCACTACCCAATTTTCTTGTAGCGGATCTTTAATTAAAATCGTTTTTTCCCCCAGCTGAATCACCGTTCCCACTAAAACCCCTTCTTCTGGCATAAACAGCCTCCCTTCCTTTTTCAGCCTCATCATGGCAGGGTTAGGTCCTTCTCCTAAAAGTCCACTTTCAAATCTTTCATTCATCCTAGAAAGATGAGCCGAGACACCCAAAAAAGAAGCTACCAGCAAGATCATGCTCACTATGAACAACAAATTATACCTATAACCAGTTCTAGTTCTTTGAAAGATTAGAATTCCAGAAACAACACAAACAATAAATGCAAAGATCCAGAGATAAGGGGCCGCAGAAAGTAGAATATGAAAAAATTCTCTAAACTCAAAGAAATTATAAGTTTCTGGGCCAAAAAAAGTAAGATCCAATATGACCATAGAGAGAAAAGCTCCTGATAATAAAACCATCGTACCTAAAATTAACCAGTATAGGTTGTTTTTTAAATTTATTTTCCACTTTTGCGTTGGCTTTATTTTATTTTCTTTTATTTTCTCTATAATTCCTTTGGAAAAATCTTTTTTCATAATATACTTTTATTTAAACTTTAATTCTTCTTCTGCCATCTCTTCTGCAATCATTTTCCTCCCTCGGCTGATAAGAGTTGCTATCGTTCCTTTCGGTTTTTTGATGATATCCATAATTTCTTCGTAACTTTTTTCCTCGATAAATTTTAAAATAAAAACCTCCTTATACTTAATTGGCATATCCTCAATAATTTTCTTAATTTTGCTTATATCGTCAGCGACTATTTTTTCTTTTTCCAAATCAACTCCCGAACGAAAAATTTTCAAAATCTCCTCTTCTTCTAACCTAGCAGACTGGGGCCTTGTGTGCTTTCTGCGGATTGCATCAAATGTTGTGTTCCTGGTAATTCTGTATATCCAAGTAGAGAACTCAAAAGAGTTATCAAAAGCATTTAAGCTTTTGTACACTTTAATAAAAGCCTCCTGCACAATATCTTCTATGTCTTCTTGTGAAAAATATGAAATTCTTCTAACAAAAGAAAAGAGTTTTCTTTCATATCGAACAACTAATTCTTCAAAAAAATCTGGGTTTTCCTTTGATAACTCCACTAATTCACTATCAGACTTACCCTTGTGTAATTCCTTCATTAAATCATTTTCCTTATTAGCTTTTAAGTGTATACGAATTTTAACATCTTTGTTTGCGTTTTAAAAATTATTTTTCAAAATTTAAGTTAAAGATAAAGAAATATTTATAACTAATTTTCTTTTATTTTCATTTGTTTTTGTGCTAAAGTAAATTAAGATAAAAACAGCTAACAAATAAATATGCCTCACCACCACAACCATTCAGAGAAAAATATTGGCTTTGCTTTTTTTCTAAAATTAACCTTCACTCTTATTGAGCTTTTAGGTGGATATCTAACCAATAGTATCGCTGTTATTTCCAATGCCCTACATGACCTTGAAGATACTGTCTCGCTAGGAACGGCCTGGGTTTTAGAAAAAGTAGCAAAGAAAAAAAGAACTGCTCATTTTTCCTATGGCTACAAGAGGTTTTCACTTCTTGCTGCATTTATAAATGCAATCATACTTCTTGTCGGATCAGCCTTCCTTCTCTCCGAAGCAATTCCGAGACTATGGAATCCCGAAAGATCTCATGCTGGAGGGATGATTTTTATTGCAATTATAGGAATGATTGTTAATTTAGTGGCTATAAAAAAAGTTTCAACAGGAAAAACCTTAAACGAAAAAATTATTTCCTGGCATCTTCTTGGTGATTTATTGAGTTGGGTCGCTGTGTTTATAGTAAGCATTATAATGATTTTTGCAGATATTAACATTCTTGATCCCATTCTTTCAATCGCAATCACTCTTTATATTTTTTGGGGAGTTGGAAAAAATTTAAAATCAACTACTTTGCTCTTTCTGCAAGCCACTCCAGACTCAATGGACACAGAAACTATTGAAAAAAAATTAAGAGAAAACGCCTTAGTTAAAAACATTCACAATACTCACATTTGGTCATTAGACGGGGAAAGTCACGTTTTCAGCTCACATATCCTCGTTGATTGTCACACAAGCCAAAACAAGGTGAAAGAACTTAAAAGGGAGCTAAAAAAGAGATTAAGAGAGGAGGATATTAAATACTCAACCCTAGAAATTGAATTCGATGATGAGAATTGTAAAAAATTTCAAGAATAGTCAACCCCTTCCATTTTTCAAATAAATAAACTATACTAGACTGGGTTATTAAACACTATAGTTTTCTATTTACGGTTTGTAATAACTTGCAATAAATAAATTTCCAAAACAAATATTTTATTGCTTGTTTTTATTTATTATTTTTAAATACAAGTTTTCTTAGGGCATTTAACTTGCAAAGCAAAAAAGATCTTAAGAAAGCCAATCTTATAAGTTATGGGAAAAGAAGAAGTAGCAGTTAGATTTAATTCCGTCTCTTTTGAATATAATCGTGATAAAAAAATACTTGACGAGGCATCTTTCGCAATTCGTCCTGGATCAAAAATTGCTATTATGGGACAAAATGGGGCAGGAAAAAGTACTATTTTAAAACTTATTACTGGAGCATTAAAACCTGAAAGTGGTAGCATTCACGTTTCTAGTGGCCTAAAGGTTGCTTATGCAAAGCAAGTCATTCCTGCTGAACAAATGGAGTTAACAGTAACTGAATTTTTTGAAAAATGTTTTGATGAAAAGATCTATGCCATTTCACCAAAGATTGACAACGTACTTGAGGTTGTGAATTTACATGCTCCTCATGATAAAAAAATAAAAGATTTCTCTGGAGGTCAACAGGCTAGACTTTTACTTGCCTCTGCTCTAATTCAAGATCCAGATTTATTAATTCTAGATGAACCAACAAATAATCTTGACCCTGAGGGCATCGGGCATCTAATGACATTTTTAATGTGCTATGAAAAAACTTGCATCGTAATTTCACATGATGCGGATTTTTTAAACACCTTCACTGATGGCGTTCTTTATTTAGACATCTTCACACAAAAAGTAGAGCAATATGTTGGGGATTATTATAAAGTTGTTGAAGAAATAGCAGCAAGAGTTGAAAAGGAACAGCGAAAAAATGCTCAATTTGAGAAAAAAATTCGTGATAATAAGGAGAAAATCAACTATTTTGCCAACAAGGGTGGAAAAATGAGACTTGTTGCCAGAAAGATGAAAGATGAGGTGGAGAGAATGGAGGCTGAAAAAGTTGCTGTTAGACGAGAAGACCAGAAAATTCGTGAATTTAAAATCCCGTCGCAAGAAAATCTACTTGGAGAGATTATTAACATCTCATCTTTTACAATCATGAAAAATCATGAAATGATTGCCAAAGAAGCCAAGGTTTCATTAAAGAAAAAAGAACACTTGCTCTTAAAAGGGCCTAATGGAATAGGAAAAACAACCTTGTTAGAAAAATTGGCCAGCGGAAAATCAGAGGGAGTAAAAATCAAAGAGGGTGTGCGGGTAGGATATTATAGACAAGATTTTTCAACTTTAGATTTCGAAAAAACTGTTCACGACTCTCTGGAATCTGTGATGGAGATAGTGGACGAGCAACTATTACGAAAAGTTGCTTCGAGCTTTTTGATTGACCAAACAATTATTCATGCGAAGGTTGGCTCACTCTCTGAAGGACAAAAAGGTCTTGTGGCTTTTGCTATGCTGGTTTTACAAGAGCCTGGTTTGCTTATTCTCGATGAACCGACAAACCATATCAACTTTAGACACATTCCTATTATTGCCAAAGCTCTTGATGAGTACACAGGAGCAATGATTCTTGTCAGCCATGTTCCAGAATTTGTGGAACAAATTAGAATTGATAGGGAGTTGGATTTGGAGAATTAATTTTTCTTACAAATCAATGATTTTAAAAACCTGTTTATTACAGGTTTTTTGATTAATATGCTCGGTTTTTATTCCCTAATCAATCTTGAAAAATCAGGATCCTCTGCAAATTTTTCAGCCCTCTTATTTATATGAAATTTTTCACGTGCATCTTCAAACGAAAGTTCTGTGTCAAACAGCCCCAGTTCATACCCTAACTTGTCGGAATAGCCTGGAACCAAAACTCGCAAATCGAAAGGAATTCTTTTTGGCGAAATTTTATTTACATGTCTAAGAATTCCTGTTGTGCAGGTATTTGTTGCCGTATTATAAAATTCTGGCTCTGTCTCGAGCTTGTGAGCGCTTTGCATCATATCCAAAAATAATTCTTGAATTTTTTTCTTGTCGGTTTTTATTGGGTATATATAAACATCATCTTTTCTAAAATTTGAACGTAGCTTCACCACATCCCGTTCATCAGCTATTACATACATGATTTCATATTCATTTAAGAGCCCCTTCCATGCCGAAAATGATTCGTCTTTTTCTTTGCGTATTTCAATGGAAACTGCAACATATTCGTCTCCCTGGAAACCAAAGCTCAAAAAGGTATGCGCTGCACCTTCCCAGTCTGAAAATGGTTCAAGAATAAAATCAACACTTTGAATTTTATTTAAATCAAAACTTTTATTATAATAATTTTTTTCATACTCTGTTTCGGTTTTATATTTAAAATACCTTATGTTCTTAATCTCCACAATATCTCCGGCAATATTCACAACTGGCAGGATGCTCTGATCCTCCGCCCAATCACGATTATTTGAGGGATTACGAAGTCCAAAAAAAATAAATCCTATTAAACTGATAGGAGTGATAATCCAAAATGCTTTAGCGACTTTTTTTCTAGTTGTTTTTTTGTTCATTTTTAAAACAAATTTTTACCAAGTTATCTTAGTATACCACATTAATTAAACTAAAAAAATCACTTTACTTAGTGATTTTTTGTTAGCTTTTTTCTGTTTTAGTTTTCGCTATTTGCTAATTTTCATCAAAAATAATTTTTTCCATGCTTTGATCGAGATCGGTTAAAATCTCTTCCGTACTTCTTAGAGGGCTATCTATCTTCTCACTGTTTTTTAATTTTTCAGCATCAGCAGTAGCCTCTTTCTCTCTCTTATCCAAAACTATCTTAGCAGCCATTTCTTCTGAAATTCTATTCTTTTTATCATTATAAATAAAAGCAACGCTAAAGGTTGTAGCCGTTGCCACTATAAGCCAAATTATTATGATTGTTAAGATTTTATTTTTCATGACAACTCTACTTATTATTTTATTAGATTATCTTATTCCCTTTTCTTCCTTATTTTTAATAAGCGCACTTTCAAGGTTGCCCCTAAAAGTTTCTTTATAAAAAGCGAGTAGCTCGGCTCTTTTTTCTCCGGCCTGCTTAAATACTTCGTCTAGACTGCCTGGGTCATCAGCTCTATCTCTTTCGAATAACAAGAGTTGGTCTATATGATCTTTATATAATCCTTCAATCTCATCCATTCTTTTTTCGAAATCTCCTAAATTTACTAGTAATTCATCAACATCTGTTCCTTCAAGTTTCAACTGAGAAACAGTGCTGGTGGCAATATTCCTAGCGACTCTTAATCGCATTCGGTTTCTTTCAAGTGCACTTTTTGCTTTATTAATTCTTTCAATCTTTTCTTCTTCAGTTTGTATCACTCCTTCTGTTTTTTCTCTCTGGCCAAAGCTTTCTTTCCCCTGCCCCGGATTTCCTCCCATGGGACCCCCCTCACCATTCTGCCTTCTCTCTTCCATGAAAGCTTGTTTCTCTTCTTCGCTCATGTTTTCGATAGCTTCTATTTCTTCTGGTGATGGCATTGCCTTAGTAACAACAAAAGATGCTCCGTAGATTCCAAAAACCAAAAACAATACGGCCAAAAAATACAATTTCCTAATTTTTTTAAAAAAAATTTTTTTCTGAATTTTCATTTTTATTTCATTACATAATTCTGTTTTTATTTTAGCATACATTTTAAAAAAGTTTAATCGCTAAAATCATTCGAGCTTTGGATGCTTGCCAAAACCCAATAATTCTGCTACAATGTTTTTATAATATATTGAATTAGCTTTCCTGTTCGAAGTTGAACAATTTTTTTATTCACTGGTTGCTTAGCAACGCTACGACAGGACGGTAACAAACTCATGACTCCAATAAAGAAAAAACCTGCTAAAGTTGCAAAAACTTTCAAAAGGCATGAAAAAGATTCTGGCTCTGCAGAATTCCAGATAGCCTTATTTACAGAAAAAATCAAACAACTGGTGGCTCACTTACAAACAAACCCAAAAGACAAGCATTCTCGCAGAGGTTTATTGGGAATGGTATCTCAAAGAAAGAAAATGATGAAATATTTGAAAACTACCAACGAGGAGGTTTATGCAAAAATCATCAAAAAACTAAACCTAAAAGGCTAAACCAAGCCTTTTTTGGTTTAAACTTTAAAATAACAAAATGGCAAAATTTAAAGAGCAGAGAGTTGGGGTTCTTGTCGATATTCAGAACATGTACTACAGCGCTCGTGTTTTGTATAAGAAAAAAACAGATTTTAAAAATATTCTAGAGGTAGCAGTTTCTGAAAGAAAATTAATCAGAGCCATTGGCTACGGAATTGCGACCGAAGAAAAAACTGAAGAGAAGTTCTTCGAATCACTTGAAAAACATGGTTATGAAATAAAATCAAAGGATTTGCAAATCTTCAAAGGTGGAATGAAAAAAGGAGACTGGGATGTTGGAATCACAATTGATGCGATTAAATTGGCCAAAAATCTTGATGTAATTGTTTTGGTTAGTGGTGATGGTGACTATATTCCTTTAGTTAAATATCTTCAGTACAACTTTGGTGTGAGAGTTGAGATTATGGCATTTGTTGAAAGTTGTTCTTCGCAATTAATCGAAGAAGCTGATGACTTCATAAATCTAAGCGATGGTGACAAATTTTTTATAAAAGGCAGAAGCCGAAGAGTTCCTTCCAAGAAAATTTCAGCTCAAGGAAAAAAACAGATAGTTGAGATTAATCCTGAATCTTCTTCCCCAAAAAGAACGGCTCGTATGCTCTAGTTTATCTTTTACTATTTACAAAACAAATTAAAACTGCTACATTTTCTTAGGTAGCAACTTGTTGTTATTTTTATTTTTCACAAGAATCTAGAACAAGAAAGATCTTAAGAAAAGGTTGATTGAAAGTTTATTGTAATTTAAGGAGAGATGGCAGAGTGGTCGAATGCGTCAGTCTTGAAAACTGAAGTGCTTTCACGAGTACCGAGGGTTCGCCCCGGCATTCGCGGGGCGTCCAGCGCATGCTGGACGAATCCATCAAACATCTAACCGAAAAGGAAATATTTTATGTATATATTCTTCTGAGCAAAAAAGACGGGAAATTCTATATTGGAAAAACTAGCGATCTGAAAAGACGCATTGCTGAACACAAGAACGGCAAAGTCAAGTCAACAAAACATAGAACACCCTTAAAGCTTATTTGCTACGAAGCATATTTATGTAAGGAAGAGGCGTCACGAAGAGAACTTTTTCTCAAAACGAGTGACGGAAAGAAAGATCTTAAGAAAAGGTTGATTGAAAGTTTATTATAATTTAAGGAGAGATGGCAGAGTGGTCGAATGCGTCAGTCTTGAAAACTGAAGTGCTTTCACGAGTACCGAGGGTTCGAATCCCTCTCTCTCCGCCGTGAAATGTGAAATTTGAAATATTAGCCGGAGTGGTGAAATTGGTATACACGCCTGCCTTAGGAGCATGTGGGATAACTCCCATGGAGGTTCGAGTCCTCTCTCCGGCACACACAAACAAAAAACAGGGTTTATCCTTGTTTTTTTGTTGATTTAATCTATTTTTACAAAACATAATTTGACTTGAATCATCATTCATGTTATTCTGTAATACTACATTCAGAGATTGTGTCTTTTTATAAGGCATCTCTCCGAAAAAGTGGTAAATAGTTCGTTTTTTAACCGGGTCTCAGTGTGAGACATAACCTTTTTCCTTTAGAGGAGTTCATCATGGCATATTTTTTGTTCCCCGCAGAAGAGTCTGCTCCTGCAGACAAAAAAAATCCTGTAGCAATCTCCGCTTATAAAGGAGAAAAATTTTTCGCAAAACACATCCCTCAGGACCAAAAAGACCTGGGCTCCTTAGTTACGGTACACATCGTCAAAAAGGGTTTTATGTTAACCCCCAAACTTGATTTGGTGATGAGTGTCACTGGCTTACATAAAGGAAACAAAGGTTGTTGCAGGATTCTCTTTTTAAGAGAAGACCGCAAAAAAAGTGGTGAAAGGCTAAGTTTTGTCGGAGAAGAAGCTTCGCATTTGACTCCCTGGGTCGACGCATCCAAAGGAAAAATTTTAAAAATTTCCACTGGCATAAAAAATGCTCTTATCTATAGCGACGAACTTCTGGTAGGAAAATCCCCATTCGACACCATTGGTGTATTTCTGAAAAAATCTTTTCTACCATTTCAAAGCACATCAAGTGTATAGCGCTGCCCAGCTCAACGAGCAACCCCACCTCGGAACAATCAATTTTATGTTCCGAGGTGTTGCTTTTTAAATAATTGAAAAACTTTTCTTTTTAGGATAGACTTACCATTGTAACTATCTGGAATTTTCATATCAAAAGAGAGATTTTAGACAATTACTTCGAAAATCATAAAATCATTCCTATGTCTGCAATCGAAATCCAAGAAGTTTTCACTCCGCTCCAACAATCTGGCACTCGCCTTGATAGACTTCTTGCGCAAAATTTCACTCAAATCCCTCGGGAAACCTTCAAGAAAGAGATTCTTAAAGGCAATATTTTGGTAAATGGAAAAAAGGTAAAACCGAATTATGTAACAGAGGAATACGACGAAATCAAAGTAGACATTTTAATTAAAGAGCTCGCCGCCACAGCACTTCCTGACTCATCAGTTGATATCAACGTTGTTTATGAACATCCTGATTTTTTGGTGATTGAGAAACCTGCTGGGATTTCAGTACACCCTTCGGAGAAAGAACCTCTTGGAACCTTGGCAAATGGGCTCTTGGAGAAATTTCCAGAAATAAAAGATGTCGGTGATAGTCCCATGCGTCCAGGAATAGTTCATAGGCTGGATAAATATACTTCCGGATTGATTCTTGTGCCAAGAAATCAGTCATCTTTTTTGTTTTTCAAAAATATTTTCAAAAATCGAGAAATCACAAAAAAATATATTGCTGTTTGTTGGGGAAATTTTGCAAATAAAGAAGGCTCTGTCGATTTGATGGTAGGAAGATCTAAATCAAATTCATTACGACAATCCACCAGTAAATATGCTGATAAATTAGGAAATGCTAAAGA
>JBFHIG010000009.1:0-52348 GCA_041596615.1 Candidatus Moraniibacteriota bacterium
AAATATATCATATGAGTTTTGATCAAGTTTCAGATATGCTCACTAGAATCAGGAATGCACAAATGGCTGGAAATGCTGATGTGTCAATGCCTTGTTCAAAGTTTAAGCTTGCATTAGCAAGAGCATTATATAGCAATGAATATATTGAAGAAGTTTCAATTTTTTCTGAAGGAGATAAAAAATATCTTCGATTGAAATTGAAATATTTCGGAAAAGTGCCTGCTATCAAAGGAATTAGTCGAGTTAGTAAACAAGGACAGAGAATTTATATTGGAAGTAAGGATCTCCCACGAGTAAAGAACAATTTTGGTGTTGCATTTATTTCTACATCAAAAGGAATTATGACTGATAAAAAGGCAAGAAAAGAGAATTTGGGGGGAGAATTTATCTGTAAAGTTTGGTAATTTTTATAAATTGATAGATTAAATATAACGAAAATATGGCAAAAAAATCAGTTATAGCGAGAGCGCAGAAAAAGCCAAAGTTTTCCACACGTATTGTGAATAGATGTTGGAAATGTGGAAGGAAGCATGGATACATAAGACAGTTTGGTCTTTGTAGAATTTGTTTTCGAGAGCTCGCTGTCAAGGGATGTGTCCCTGGAGTTAAACGCTCAAGTTGGTAGAATTTTGTGTGAAATGTTAAATAGTTAAATAGCTAAAGAGGATGTCAAGAATTGGAAAAAAACCTATTTCTATACCTAGTGGCGTAACAGTAGCTCTTGAAGACAATACCGTAAAGGTCAAGGGTCCAAAAGGAGAATTGTCTTTTGAGACAAGTTATGAAGTTAAAGTTGAAATAGGCAGTGACGAAATTACTGTTACAAAAATTGGAAAAACTAAGGCTGCACCTGCGCTTTGGGGAACGACTAGATCAAGAATTCAGAACCTGATAACAGGTGTTTCTGAAGGATTTAGAAAAGGATTAGAACTTCATGGAGTCGGTTATAAAATGGCTCTCCAAGGAAAAAAATTGCTTTTGAATCTTGGATTCTCTCACCCTATTGAACTTCAAATTCCAGAGGGATTAACAATTACTATTGAGAAAAACGTAATGAACGTTGAAGGAATTGATAAGCAAGTAGTTGGACAGTTTACAGCAGAAGTTAGATCTCTTAAGAAAGTTGAGCCTTATAAAGGTAAAGGATTTAGATATGTTGGTGAGACTTTTGTTAAAAAAGAAGGAAAACGTGCCACTAGTGGCGAGTAATTAGAGATATAAGCTAAATATTTTATGAAAAAGAGTAAGAACCAAATACGTGTTCACAAGAAAAGAAGAATTCGTTCTAAAATTTCTGGAACAGCAAGCATGCCAAGACTATGTGTCTTTAGAAGCCTTACAATGTTGAGTGCTCAAATTATTGATGACACAGAAGGTAAAACTTTGGTTGCTGCTGACACAAGAGAATTGAAAAAGAAGAAGTTTGATGCAGAGGTTGCCACACAGCTAGGAGAGTTGGTTGCAACTAAGGCAAAAAAGGCAAAAATCGAATCAGTCGTTTTCGATAGAAGCGGATATATATATCACGGGAAAGTCAAAGCTTTTGCTGAGGGAGCTCGTGAAGGAGGATTGAAATTTTAAGTTTATTAATTGTTATTGATTTTTTGTGATATGGCAACAACACAACAAGACAAAGGAAATAAGAAGTTTTCTCGAGGCAAAAAGAAGAGATTCCAAAAGCGAGAGAAACCTGAATTTGAACAGAGACTACTCGACCTTGCTCGTGTAACTCGTGTAGTTAAAGGTGGGCGAAGATTTTCGTTCAGAGCTTCTGTTGTTATCGGCGACAGAAAGGGGAAAGTTGGTTTTGGAGTAGCTAAAGGATCTGATGTTTCTATTGCAATCGGAAAGGCTTTTGCGGCTGCAAAGAAAAACATGATTTTAGTTAAAAGGACTAATACTACCATTGCCTTTGATATCGAGAAAAAATTTGGTGCAGCAAAAATTATTATGCGTCCAGCGAAAGAAGGAAGAGGAATCGTTGCAGGAGGAGCAATGAGGTCTGTTTTTGAATTGGCTGGAGTCAAAGATATTGTTGCAAAATCTCTAGGTTCTTCGAATAAAATCAATGTTGCTCGAGCAACAATGGCTGCGCTTGAAGAATTGGGCGTACAAATGATTGGAAAGGGTTTAAAGAAGAAAACTCCAATTGTAAAAATGGTAGAAAAAGAAGGAAAGAAAGTGGTGTCTGTTAAAAAGGAAATGAAAAAAGTTGACAAAGCGGAAAAAGACACTAAGAAAAAAAACGTGAAAACTGAGAAAAAAACAGTTTCAAAAAAAGCAGAAAATAAGTAAGGTTAAATCTATTTTGATATGCAAATTAATGATCTAAAAGCTGCGGAAAAAAGTTCAAAAAAACGAACACGCGGTGGAAAAAAAGGAACATATTGTGGTGCTGGAATGAAAGGACAAAAATCCAGAAGTGGACATTCTCAAGCCGCAACATTCTCCGGTGGAAGCTCTTCAATTGTTAGGCAAACAAAGAAGCTCAAAGGGTTTAAATCAACAAAACCCCTAGTGCAAGTTGTTAATCTAAAAGATATTGACAAAGCTTTTGATAATGGCGCAGAAGTAACACCAGAATCTTTGAAAGCAAAGGGATTGATAAAGAGAATATCTCTTCCTGTTAAAATTCTTTCGGTGGGTGAAATTTCCAAGAAAGTATCTTTGAAGGACGTTGCTTTTTCAGCTATAGCAAAGGAAAAAGTCCAAAAGGCTGGTGGGAGTGTTGCATAGTATTTAGTATGCAACATTTGCAATACTTAGGTATCTTATTTAACACTAGAATAAAATAAATGTGGGAAAAAGTTAGGCAAATATTTAAAATAAAAGAATTACGAAATAAGATATTTTTCATTCTAGCAATTCTTATTGTTTACAGGCTTGCTGCGAATGTGCCAATTCCTGGTGTCGATACTAGTCAGCTGAAGGCTTTTTTTGAAGGCAATCAGCTTTTTGGTATGTTGGATATGTTTTCAGGAGGAGGTTTGAAGAATATTTCAATTGTGATGCTTGGGGTTGGTCCATACATTACGGCATCGATTGTGATGCAGGTGATGACAATGATTTTTCCTAAATTAGAGCAGTTACAGAAAGAGGAAGGCGAGGCTGGAAGACAAAAATATAATTCCTGGACAAGATATCTCACAGTTCCATTTGCTATTTTGCAAGTTTTCGCAATGATTTCTCTTTTCCGTTCACAAGGTATAATCGGAAATTTAACACCGATGAATTATGCTACAATTCTTATGACAGCAACTGCTGGAACGGTTTTCTTGATGTGGCTTGGGGAATTAATCACAGAAAAAGGTCTTGGAAATGGTGTTTCCTTGTTGATTTTTGCTGGAATCGTTTCCGCGCTTCCAAGTACAATACAGCAAGTATTAGCAACTTGGGACCCTTCGCTGGTTTTGACTTATTTATCTTTTCTTGTAATTTCAATTGCAACCGTTGTGGCCATTGTTGTTGTTAATGAAGGACAAAGAGATATTCCAATTTCTTTTGCTAGAAGAACAAGAGCTGGAACTACAAGTGGTTCAACAAAAAGCACTTTGCCTTTGCGAGTGAATCAGGCTGGTGTAATTCCGATTATCTTTGCGATGTCAATTATGATATTTCCAGGGATGATTGCAAATTTACTTTTACAAATCGATCAGTCATCAGTTCAGAAGTTTGCCGGATGGATAGCTGATTTATTTGCGAATCAAACATTTTATGGCTTTGCTTATTTCTTTTTAGTAGTTGCTTTTACATTCTTTTATACTTCAGTAACGTTCGACCCCAAAAATATTGCAGAAAACCTACAAAGACAGGGAGGTTTTGTGCCAGGTATCAGACCTGGTGTACCTACGATGGAATATCTAAACTATATTGTAAACAGAGTCACAACATCAGGGGCAATATTCCTTGGATTAGTTGCGGTACTGCCGTTTATTATACAAGGTATTACTGGTATAAAAACGCTAACAGTTGGAGGAACAGGAATTTTGATTGTTGTTTCAGTAGTAATTGAAACAATGAAACAGATTGAAGCACAGCTGGTGATGAGAGATTATGAAGGTTTTTAGAAATAGTAGCTATTTTACTTCAGATAAAAAACAGTCGAAAGGCTGTTTTTTCGCTTATGAAATTAATATTTATCTGTTATAATTAAGAAAATAGTTTGTAATAAAAATAAAATCCATGAAACAAGAAGGACGCTTAGGGTGTAAATTTAAAAATATCTACAATAAAGAGGAAAAACAGAAGTCCACTATAGATGTATTTGCTGGAGGTGAAACTGAAGGATTTTTAGATAATCAAGCACGAGAAGATAGTGATGTTGATGACTCAAGTAGTGAGATAAAAGAGATTAGACAAAGAATAGAAATGGTTGAGACGTTTAAACAAGGGGGTCTCTTAGAAGTAGATACCTTGGAGAAGGCAAACAAAATTAAAAATTATATAGAAAAACACATACCAGAACACTTAAGAGACAATAAAACATCATTAGTTTATGATTTATTTAAAAATGTAAGTAAATTGGCGTTGAAAGATGTTATCGGAAAAGAGAATTTACCAGATAAACAAAAGCTTATAATATCTTCTCATAGAGGCGGGGAGTCCGGTCGTCTTATTGCAGCGCTTGATCGTCCGGTGCATATTTCTGCCGCACAAACAATTAATTGGGAGGGAAAAGGCCTTCTTTTTCAAAAGATATTGGAAAAATTGGGAATGGTTCCGATTAGAGAAACCTTTTCAAATTTAAACGAAGAGCAGAAAAAAGAGGCCATAAAGAAGTCCCCAGTTTCAGAGAGAAATGAACACGAAATTGCAACGAAATCCAAAGGGCAAGGAAATATTCAAAATATTAAATCAATGGTTGCTTTATTGCTTCGAAACGAAGACGTGGCAATTTTTGCAGAAGGGGCATTTTCGAGATTGGAAGGAGATGAAAGACGTGCATATGCAGGCTATGCTTTAATTGCAAGAGAATACAAGAGAGTTACCGGAGAGGATTTGGATATAATTCCAGCAGGAATTAGGAATGGAAAAGTTTCCTTTGGAGAATCTTTCCATATAGATGAAGAGGAAAAGATGTCAAAAGAGCAACTTCAGGATATAGCGACCCAAAAAATTCATTCATTGTATGATTCATTGAGATAAACGTAGAAAGACTTCTTTAATTTGGTAGATAAAGAGTTTGACTTTTAACAATATTTAGACTATTCTAAATATTGTTAAAGTTAAGTAACTGTCTAGTGTTTCCTTGTTATAATGCGAATATCAGATTTTGAGTGAAAGAGAGGTTCTATACAGTTATTAAAAATCTCAAAAAGCGAGCGTCGTATAATGGTTATTACCCCAGCCTTCCAAGCTGGTGACGCCGGTTCGATTCCGGTCGCTCGCTCCAACTAAAAAACTCCCTAGAAGGGGAGTTTTTTGTTTGAAAAAGTGTTGATATTTTTCTCGATATATTGTAACGTTATAAGAAGTGTAAAAAGTGCTTTATGTTGTATTCATAATCTTTCAAGAAGGGGTGAAGTATGAATGGGAGTAGATTTGACAATATGCAATTATTAATTGAGGCCTATGACACAAAAGAGAATGCTAAAATTTTCAAAAAAAGATTGGAGGAAATATTATTGAATGAAGGAGGTCTTGTGGAGTTAAATAAAATTTATCCAATTAGCTTTCAAGAACAAGTTCAAGGCAATAGCGATACCGACCTCAGTGTAGTATTGGTGGACAGGTTTGATTTGGGATACACCGCACATTTTGTATGCAAAATGCAACAGTCTGCTGGGAATGGTCTTATGATAACCGTGTATTTTATCAGGTTCAGCAAAGAAGAAACAGAGTATGAAAAAAAAGAGCTCCAGCAAACAACGAATCTTTTAAGCGAATATATAGCTAAAGCCAATCCAACGCGATGAAAAAAAGTTGTTGTGAGAAAAAGTCTCCCAATGGCTTTTTCTTTTTGTTTATTAGGCTCTAAGTGCCCAAACTCAAAAGGGCACTTAGAGCCCAGGAGAGCCTGGGAAAAAATTCAAAAAGGTTTTTTGATATGCTATAATTGTAATGTTAATTATACTAATATAAAAATATGTCATTTAAAGAATTTTCATCAAATGCAGATTTGGAAAAAAATAATCCAGTAGAAATAAAGGATGAAGAATCTGTGGAGGAAAAAAGAATTGACACAATTGAATCCGAGGCGATGAAAAAGAATGAAGTTGGCGTGTCATTTTCGGAACAAGATAATTCTTTTACGCTGGACGTAGATAATCCCGAAGGGAGTGCCACTTTTTTGAAAGTAAAACTTCCAACATTTGATGAGGATCAAGCTAAAAGAATGTCAGAATATATGCAGAATTTATTAGCTGAGATTAAAAATAATCCAGAAAGGAAAAAATTTATCAGAGGTAGTGAATTGACTGGTCCATCTAAAATCATAGCAGATGTCGCAATGCGAGAAGGTGATTCAGAGAAACAATACAAGATGAAAGCTGATCAATATCTCTCAAAAAAGATGCTTGAATATAAAAAAACAGTGGAGTCTTTGAATGGTGTATTCGGTGAAGATGTTGATGGTGATAATGAAATGACTGCAAAAGAGAGGACGACAAAGTTTCTTGATAAACAAGCAGAAATGGATATCCTACCGGATAGTGCAATTGTGATTCAAGAGCTCGGCGAAAAGGTTGGTGAGTCTGAAAAAACAGAAGTTGCAAAACTACTTATAGAGAAGGGTTTTCAGAATTCTCTTTTGGAATCCATTGATAGGTATGGTGCTGTTGATAAAAAAGAAATTTTGCAATTTTTAGTAGAAAAAGGATCTTTTAGTTTAATTGCTCGTAAATTTGATAAATTGGATTTAGAACCAAACGAGGCCGCTCAAATTCTTATTGATAATAAAAATGAGCATCTTATTGTTGAAAATATAAGCTCATTTTTTGAGATAGATAAGAATCTTGTAGAAAAACTTTTAAGTTCAGATATTCCTAGCGAATTGTTTTTTGAAGATTTATTGTCCAGTGTTGATAAGTTTAGTAAAATCAGCAAAAGCGAAATTGCAAAAGTGCTTATTGAAAGTGGGCATGCTTCTGAATTACTCAACTTTACTAATTTTGAACAATTTGATATAGAAACTTTAAAATTGCTTGTAGTTGAAATCGAATCGGGAAGATTGGACAGAGAATTTCTTGAGACATTGCAATATGTTTCTGATAAATCCGATGAGGAGGTTGTTAAATTATTAGAATCTGTGAAAGCATAATTTTCAATAATCTAATCGTCAAAAAAACAAAAAATAAATTCCAAATCGCTTAGGAACTAAGTCCCCAATTGGGGACTTAGTTCCTAACAGCATAAATTTTATAAATAAACAGACAATGCAAATCATGCCAAATTCCAAAAAAGAAATTCTAATAGCTACTGAAAATAATGGCAAGATTATAGAACTCAGAAGAATTTTTGAGAATACTAATTTTATGCCGAGATTTCTTGGTGAATTCAAGGAGCAGATGGGAGATACAAAAATTCTAGAAAATGCTAAAACATTTGAAGGAAATGCACTGATAAAAGCAATTGTTGTGGGGGGAAAATTAGGAATGCTGACACTTGCAGATGATTCTGGTCTTTGTGTGGATGCGCTTGAGGGGAAACCAGGAGTGTATTCTGCGAGATATTCCAGTGAGGGGACTGATGTTGCTAATAATGAAAAGTTATTAACAGAGATGAAAGACATTCCAGAGCAGGATAGAGGATGCTATTATAACTGCGCTGTTGCTATCTATGATCCTGCGACGAATTTCGTTGAAACTGCTTTTGGTAGATGGCAGGGGAGAGTAGCAATGGAGCCACGTGGCACCAAATCTTTCGGATATGCGCCAATCTTTTTGTCGGAAGATTCCAATTTCAAAAAAACCAATGCGGAGTTTGATCCAGAAGAACTGACAAATATGAATCATCGAGGAAAAGCTTTTCTTGCGGCGATTGAAATTTTGAATAAACATTTTGGATTAAAATAATATTAAATCAGATGCTCGGAACTTTAGATATTTTAGTTTCTCTTAAAAATAAAATGGTGCTGGTCCGAGTTTGTAACTTGGATCCTTGCTTAAATCCAATAGGAAAAAACACAAACAATAAACCTGGTTGCAAACCCGCTCCAGCGCAGAATTATACTTTTTAATTAAAGTTGCAAGATAATATGAACATGGAAAACTGTTGCATATAAAAAACAGTGTGTTATGCTTTTTCTAAGCCAGAAGCAGTTAACCGTCAATCTTTGAGAGGAGGTAAGGAAATGAGGCCTTGTATCTGTGGTTCCAAAAAGACCAAGACAATGATTCGACAGGACAAAAATGGAGCGGGAAAAAAATTTTCCTTTTTCCAAAAGAGTTGCGCAGGATGCAAAAAGTGGGTGGGAGATACATTCCGTAGATGGGAGAAATAAAGGACGTTTCCCTGAAAACAAAAAGGTCTGCTTGGTAAATCTGAGCAGGCCTTCAATTTTAGACTTTTCATTATTCTGAAAAAATTGTATAATAGAATAGTAATTTAAGTTGATAGGAATTTGAAATGAAAGAGAGGTTAGCAATTAAAATTGAAGGTAAAAAAATCAGCTTGGAATTAGAAAATGAAAATGGCATTATAGACACGAAAGAATGGCAAGAAGATGGGAGTCTTTCCAAAACATTACTTAGTGAAATTGACGCCCTACTAAACAAAAATAAGCTTAAAATATCAGATATTGACCCTGATGTGAGAGTCGAAACTGATAACGATTCATATACTTCAGCCAGGATTGCAAGCGTCGTGGCTAAGATGATTAAATTTTCTTTATCTTGACCTTTTTCTCACTTGACAAGAAGAAAAACGGAGTGTAAAATGAACATGTTAAATCAAAGATGGTTAGATGCAAAAACAATTGTATGTTTTTGGATTTTATCGTCTTGTGTGCGTGTGAAATGAAATTAATATCTGTCTCGTTCTGACTTGTCACGGCGCTTGCAAGCGACATGCCTCACCAAGGCGGGAAATAACCTTTCTTATATTAGTTTTATTTGTCTGAAAAATTTACGGTTTCGAAAAAAAGGCCATAATCTGGCCTATATAATATGCTTGATCTCTTTCCCTCAAATGCCTAAGAGAAGCAATGATCACAAAAAATAGATAAATTTATATATTAATCAGTAGCACTGATTGTTTTTTGTCTACCCAGCAAACAATCAATAACCAAATTGCGCTTATATGAAAAAAGTCAAAGAGAATCTCGTAGTAAAATCAAAGTTTAGTTCTCACTCAAGTTTGTCAAAAAGAAAGTTTTTTCAGAAACAACCAGTGGTTTCTTTACCGAATTTGATTGAGTCTCAAATAAAATCTTACGAGTGGTTTTTGAAAGAAGGATTGGATGAAATTTTGAAAGAAATTTGTCCAATTGAAGATTTCACAGGAAATGAAATGGAATTGGCAATCAGTGATTGTTATTTGGACGAACCAAAATACGATGAATTGACAGCAAAAGAAAAAAATATTTCATATGACGCTCCACTTAGAGCTCAAGCAAGTCTTTTGATTAAAAAGACAGGAGAAGTTCGAGAACAAGAAATTTTTCTTGCTGATTTTCCAATTATGACAGATCGAGGAACTTTTATTATCAATGGAGTTGAAAGAGTGGTTGTTTCTCAATTGATCCGAAGCCCTGGAGCATTCTTCACAATGGAATACACTAAAGGACGAAAGCTTTTTGGTGCTAAGGTAATTCCTAATAGAGGAGCTTGGTTGGAATTGGAAACTGATATGGATGGAGCAATTTGGGCAAAGATTGATCGAAAAAGAAAAATCCCAGTGACTTCTCTTTTGAGAGTTTTTGGATTAGGTAAAGATAAGGAAATTCTTGATGCCTTTAAGGGTATCGACAATGGAGAGGTTGCGATGATTAAAGAAACTCTTGATAAGGACCCAGCAAAGAACCCAGGAGAAGCATATAAAGAAATTTACAAAAGACTACGACCAGGTGATCTTGCAACAACAGAAAATGCAAAGCAGATGGTTGATTCAATTTTCTTTAGCAATGAACGATATGACTTTGGTAGAGTGGGGAGATATCGTTTGAATTTGAGATTGGAAATGAATAAGGATGAAAATAAAGAGGAAAATAGAATTCTAAGTAAGGATGAGATTGTTCTGATTATTGGAGAAATTATCAGACTAAATAATGATCCTTCTTCTATCCCTGATGATATTGATCATCTTGGAAATAGACGTTTGCGAGGAGTTGGTGAGTTAGTTCAAAACAAGGTTCGAGTTGGTTTGGCGAGGATGGTGCGAAATATTAAGGACAGAATGAGTACTTGTGATGTCACTACAGTTGTTCATGGACAACTGATCAATCCACGTCCAGTAGCAGCTTCTATAAAAGAATTCTTTTCTTCATCACAACTTTCTCAATTTATGGACCAGGTGAATCCTTTGGCTGAGCTTGAGCACAAAAGAAGATTAAGCGCGATGGGACCAGGAGGTTTGACTCGAGAAAGAGCAGGATTTGAAGTTCGAGATGTTCACAATTCTCATTATGGAAGAATTTGCCCAGTACAAACACCAGAAGGTCCAAACATTGGTTTGGTTGGACATTTGGCTTGTTATGCACGAGTTAATGACTATGGCTTCTTAGAGACTCCTTACCGAGTTGTGAAAAACTTCATTAAAACTGGTGGTGATGAATTGGCAGAAAACAGAATTGTAATTGAAGATGTTAAAGATTCTGCAGGAAAAATCCTGATAACCAAAGGAACAAAGATCGGAAAAGATGAATTAGAAAAATTAAAAAAATCTGCAAGCGATAAAATTGATGTTTTGCCATTTATGACCGGTGAAGTTAAATATCTAAATGCTCTTGCTGAAGAAAAAGTTAGCATTGCACATGCCCGAATTGATATGGATGAAAATGATAATTTGATAGAACCTATCGTTGAAGCTCGTGTTCACACGGAGGCAACAAAGATTGATACCAGGGAGGTAGAATATATTGATGTGTCAGCAAAGCAATGTATTTCGGTTGCAACTGCACTTATCCCGTTTTTGGAACATGATGACGCCAACCGTGCTCTTATGGGTTCAAACATGCAAAGACAAGCCGTTTCTTGTATTATTCCAGATGCTCCACTAGTTGGAACTGGACTTGAAGATAAGGCAGCTGCTGATTCAGGGCAAGTGGTTTTGTCTAAAGTGGCTGGAGAAATTATTGAGGTAGATGGTGCTCATATTGTGCTTAAGGAAACTGTAGAAAAAGGCAAAAGATCAAAAAGACATACTTATCCTTTGCAAACATTTGCCAAATCAAATGCATTTACAAGTATGAATCAAGTTCCACGTGTTTTTCGAGGTCAAATGGTCAAAAAGGGAGAATTGTTAGCCGACGGAGCTTCAACAGATCATGGAGAGTTAGCTCTTGGGAAAAATGTTTTAATGGCATTTATGCCTTGGGAAGGTTTCAATTTTGAAGATGCGATTATTGTTTCTGAAAGATTGCGGCATGAAGATGGATATTCTTCTGTGCATATTGAAGAATTTACAGTTGATGTTAGAGATACGAAACTTGGGCCAGAAGTTGTTACAAGAGATATTCCAAATATTGGGGAGGATAGATTGAAAAATCTTGATGAAACGGGAATTATCCGAATCGGAGCAGAAGTAAGCTCAGGAGACATTCTAGTTGGAAAAGTAACTCTAAAGGGCGAGGGAGATTTAACAGCAGAAGAACGATTGCTTCGAGCAATCTTTGGTGAAAAATCACGAGACGTTAAAGATACATCACTTTACGTTCCACATGGAAAGAGTGGAAAAGTTGTTGATATTAAGATTTTTTCACGAGAACAAGGAGACAAACTTCAAGCTGGAGTTATTCAACAGATTCAAATCTCTGTTGCACAACTTCGAAAGATCTCTGTAGGAGATAAGCTCGCCGGTAGACATGGGAATAAAGGTGTAATCTCAAAAGTTGCAGCAATCGAAGATATGCCATACCTTCCAGATGGAACTCCTGTCGATGTTATCTTAACACCACTTGGTGTTCCTTCTCGTATGAATCTTGGACAGATTTTTGAAACTCATCTTGGGTGGGCTGCTCATAAACTTGGATATAAAGCAGCGTCACCTTCATTGGATGGTGTGACTGCAGAGCAAATAAAGGGAGAGCTTAGAAAAGCTGGATTGCCAGAAGATGGTAAAATTCAACTAATGAGTGGAAAATCTGGAAAGCCATTTATTGAAAAGACAATGGTTGGTTATATGTATATCATGAAGTTGAATCATTTAATTGAAGACAAGATGCATATGCGTTCTATTGGACCATACTCACTAATCACACAACAACCTCTTGGAGGAAAGGCTCAATTTGGAGGACAAAGATTTGGAGAGATGGAAGTTTGGGCACTTGAAGGGTATGGCGCAGCTTATACATTACAAGAAATGCTTACAATTAAATCCGATGATGTTCTTGGTCGTTCTAGAGCATATGAATCGATTATTAAGGGAGAAACTATCAAACCACCAAATATTCCAGCAGCATTTCATGTTTTGGTTAATGAACTTAAAGCTCTTGCACTGGAGGTGAATTTATTAGAAGCAAAGGTTGATATTACTGAAAGCCCGAAAGTAGATGAAGAGACTGGCTTAGAAGAAACGGCAACTGAAAAATAAATTTACTTATTATATCTTTAATAGCAAAATTCGATGACAGAAAACATAACAAGAATTTCAGATTTCAGTGCGGTGCAATTGAAAGTAGCCTCACCTGAAAAAATTCTTGAATGGTCACATGGAGAAATCACACGACCAGAAACAATTAATTATAGAACTCAGCGATTTGAAAAAGACGGACTTTTTTGTGAGAAAATTTTCGGGCCTTCAAAGGATTGGGAGTGTTATTGTGGAAAATACAAAAGAATCAGATATAAGGGAATAGTTTGTGATAAATGTGGAGTGGAAATCACAAAATCAATAGTAAGACGTGAGAGAATGGGACACATTGAACTTGCTGTCCCAGTCTCACATATCTGGTTCTTAAGAAGTGTTCCTTCCAGAATTGGGTTGGCTCTTGATATGTCAGTTCAAGAACTAGAGAGAGTTGTTTACTTCGCTAGTTATATTGTTATTTCAATTGATGAGGATGCCAGAAACGAAGCATTAAAAGAACTTGAAATCGAATATAAACTGAACACTAAGAGTGCTGAAACTGAGACAGAGAAAGAGGAAGTAAAAGCTGTTTATCAAGCCTCAAAAGAAGGTTTGAAATCGCTTCAAAAAAGACAAACACTTTCTGAAATTGATTATCATAATATCTCAAGGAATTTTGGTCATGTATTCGAGGCTTCTATTGGAGCTGAGGCTATTTTTCAACTTCTGCGAGAACTTGATTTGAAGCAAGAGGTTAAGGCTTTGAATGAAAAAATTGTTAATGGAGAGACTTCTGATAAGAAGAGATTGGCAAAGAGACTTAAAGTTTTAGCAGGATTCCTAGGAGCAAAAATCAAACCGGAATGGATGATGTTAAAGGTCATCCCCGTAATTCCACCAGACCTTCGACCGATGGTTCAACTAAACGGTGGACGTTTTGCTACAAGTGACCTAAACGATCTTTATAGAAGAATTATTAACAGGAACAATCGACTTCGAAAACTAATCGAACTTGGTGCACCTGAAGTAATTCAGCGAAACGAAAAGAGAATGTTACAAGAAGCTGTTGATGCTTTGATTGATAACAGTTCCCGAAGATCACAAGCACAGGTTGCAGCGTCAACAGGACAGAGAAGAGCATTGAAATCAGTTTCTGATATGCTAAAAGGAAAGCAGGGACGATTCCGACAGAACCTTTTAGGAAAGCGTGTGGATTATTCTGGACGATCAGTTATTGTGATTGGACCAAAATTGAAATTACACCAATGTGGAATTCCAAAGAAAATGGCATTGGAATTGTTCAAACCTTTTATCATTAATCAGTTGATTGAAAAAGAGCATGCGCATAATGTTCGAACAGCTGGAAGAATGGTTGATGCTGAAAGAGAGGAAGCATATGAAATGTTGGACGGCATTATTGGGAATCACTATGTATTGTTAAATCGTGCCCCAACCTTGCACAGACTTTCAATTCAGGCATTTCAACCAGTCTTAATTGAGGGAAAGGCTATCCGCGTACATCCATTGGTTTGTACAGCTTTTAATGCTGACTTCGACGGTGATCAGATGGCTGTTCATGTTCCGCTAACAGCTGAGGCAAGAAAAGAAAGTGCTGAAATTATGCTTTCCAGCAAGAATCTTTTGAAGCCTTCAAGTGGTGATCCCATCACTGTTCCATCACAAGATATTGTTTTAGGAGCGTATTTCATGACAACTTTCTGGGATGGTGTGAAAGGTGAGGGCAAGACTTTTTCTTCAATGGAAGAAGTTATTCGAGCATATCAAATGGATATTATCGACTTAAGAGCAAAAATCACTTTGTATTATAATGGTGAGAAGATGGAAACTTCAGCTGGACGTGTTTTGATTAATGATATTCTTCCTGAAAAACTTCGATTTGTAAATAAACAATTGACAAAGGGCGATCTTAAGGAAATGGTTTCGGGATTTTTAAGAAATGATGGGACTGATGAGGCAGCAATTTTTGTTGATGAGTTGAAAAATCTTGGGTTTGAATATGTTACACAATCAGGTATCAGTTTGGGGATGGACGATTTCCAGGAACCAGCAGATAGGGAAAAGACTTTTGAAGCTGCTGATAAGAGAGTCGAAGAAGTTCAAGCTCAGTATGATATGGGTCTCTTGACAAATTCTGAAAGAAAGACAAAAGTAATTAAAATTTGGAATGAAACCAAGGATGAAATTACAAAAAAAGTTGTTGCTGCAATTGATCCAAAAGGTTCAATCCATGCGATGATTCATTCAAAAGCTCGTGGTTCAGAGGCAGTTGTTGTTCAGATGACCGGAATGAAAGGTTTGGTTGCTGGACCAACAGGAGAAACGATTGAATTGCCAATTAAGGGTTCATTGAAAGGTGGATATGATGTATTGGAATATTTTATTTCTACTCATGGTGCTCGAAAAGGTATGGCGGATACAGCGCTTAGAACTGCTACTGCTGGTTATCTAACACGTCGCTTGGTTGATGTCGGTCAAGACGTTGTTATCAGTGAAGAGGATTGTGGCGATGCAGTAGGAGCTTATCTGTATAGAGAAGATTCTGATCAAATTGGACAAGGATTTGCATCACGTGTTGAAGGAAGAACAACTCTTGAAACCGTTAAGGATCCAAAGACGGGAGAAAAGATTGTAGGTAAAGGTGAATTGGTAACTCCAGCACAATCGCAGAAAATTGAAGACGCTGGTGTTGAAAAAGTTAAAATTAGAAGTTTGGTGACTTGTAAAACCAGGAGAGGTGTTTGTCAGAAATGTTATGGTAAGGATCTTGGAAGAAATAGTCTTGTAAATCTTGGTCAAGCGGTAGGAACGATTGCGGCACAAGCAATTGGAGAGCCTGGAACACAACTAACGATGCGTACTTTCCATATTGGAGGTGTAGCTGGAACTGACATTACACAAGGTTTGCCTCGTGTTGAGGAAATCTTTGAAGCAAGAACTCCAAAAGCAGAGGCTGTTATCGCAGAAGTTGATGGAACGATTGAGAATATTATCGAAAACAAGAAGCAAAAAATCATTACTTTACGAAAAGCACAAACAGGAAAAGTGAAAAAGATTGAGGAGAAAGAATATTCAATTCCAGCTGTGATGAATACTAAAGTAGCAAAGGGTGATTTGGTTACAAAAGGACAAGTACTTTCAGAAGGGCATTTGGATTTGAAAAAATTATTCAAAATAGGTGGCGATGAGGCTTTGCACAGGTATGTTATTTGTGAGGTTCAGGAAATTTACCAAACTCAAGGTGAAGGAATCAATGATAAACATATTGAAATTGTTATCAGGCAAATGCTATCAAGAGTTAAAGTTTCTGATCCTGGCGACACTGAATTGCTCGCTGGAGATATTGTTGAGAAAGCAAAGTTTGTAGAAATGAACAATGAGATGAAAGGAAAAGGTAAAACAGAGGCAATTGGAGAGCAATTGGTACTGGGAATTTCTAAAATTGCACTCTCAACAGACAGCTTCCTTTCTGCTGCATCATTCCAGGAGACAGCAAAGGTCTTGATTGATGCTTCCACTCAAGGAAAGGTTGATTATCTAAGAGGATTAAAGGAAAATGTTATTCTTGGAAAACTAATTCCTGCCGGAACTGGTTTTGCAAAAAGAAGAGCTGAGATGATTGCACTTGAAAACATTGAATCTACAGGAGATGACTTGTCAAGATTTTTGCCAGTAGATAGTGAATAGAAATTAGCACTAGAAGATAGCTAAACAAAAAAAACGGCCGCAGTTTGAAACTGAATCAGGCCGTTTTTTGTTTTTTATTGAAGTCTTATAGTGCTGTATAACTAAATTATTTATTAAACTCTTTTAGATCATCCTTAAACTCGGTTTGATAGATATGTAGAATTGCTATAAACATAGCAATTATGACTGGTCCTATTAAAAAGCCAATTAACCCGAATAAAGCCAACCCTCCAAAAGTAGAAATAAAAACCAAAAGGGGGTGAAGTCCTGAATCATTTCCAACAAGCTTCGGGCGCAGTAGGTTATCTATGAGACTAATAAGTAATGTGCCTACAAGTATAAGAATGACACCTTGCCATATTTGTCCTAACAACAAAAGAACAATTGCAACTGGAGCCCAAACAAGAACTGGTCCAAGCATTGGAATTAAAGAGAAAAATGTTGCAAGTACGCCTAAAAGAGCAGATGACTTGACCCCAAGCGCCCAAAGCAGGATACCCGTTAAAGTTCCTTGCAGTAACGCAATAACCAATGTTCCTTTTAGGGTGGCTCGGGATATTTCTATGAATTTATCAATTAGCACCTTTTCTTGTTGGTTTTTTAGGGGGCTGATTTGCATTATTTTTTTAATAAATTCATCACCATCTTTAAAAAGATAATAGAGTGCAAAGAACATAACAAAGGTCATAAATGCTAACTGACTAGTGCTTTTGTAGGCACTTTTAATAAAAGATGCAAAAATATTACCAGCACTTTTAACACCGCTTACGAATTTATCGGTCCCTATAATGCTATGAAGATCACTATTGCTAATTTGGATGTTTAGGATAGGAATTGTTATATCAGTCCCATTTACTTTTTCGAGAAAGTGATTCTTCTGGATGATTTCATATAAACTGTTTGTTTCAGATATAATAAGGCTTGACATGAAGATTAAAGGCATAATTATGATAAAGAGAATCATACTGCAAGTGGCAAGAGATCCCAAAATCTTTCTTCCTTTAAAAAATTTAGTTAATTTTTCATAGTACCCTTTAAATAGTTGTGAAAGAACAAAGGCAATTAGTAATGCTATTAAAAAAGGTTTAAAGAGGAGATAGGCTCCATATCCAGAAATTGCAATTAGCAGGAATAGAAATGTTGCGTTGATGTGGCTTTTTGTCATTTTTTTGATGTTCTGATTATATTTTGTAATTTATACTTTTTCTTGAATATCTTTATTATAAAGGAAATATAAGTTTGGACAACTTGTATTGATATGTATTTTTAAAATAAACTATTTTTTGCTTTAATCTTTTGGGTCAATCTAGTTATACCAAAAATCTCTCATCGCTTTTATAATAACTTCTTTTTTTGAAAAGATTTTATGGTAAATGAATCTTAAAAAGAACGCAGTCCAGAAATAAGGCAGCGCAGTTTTTTGGTAATGTTTGTGGAAAAAGTAAAGAGCATTTCTTGTTAAGAAATAGTCTTTTATTGCTGAAGTGGAGGAGTGTGATTCCTGGTGATAGCAAATTGCAGAATTTTCAGTATCGATTTTAAAGCCAGCATCCAAAGCTCTTTTTGAAAAATCAGCATCTTCATAGTACAAAAAGAAATTAGAATCAAACAGGCCTATTTTTTCAATAAGAGAGTTTCGAATTAATAATGCACAACCAGTTACATATTCAGTTTGAAACATCCCGGGAGTGGTGTGAGTTGTTTTGAAGCGAAGAAAGTCGACACTGCCTCTTTCAAATAGGCATTCTTTTGTTTTGGGATCAATTATCTTGCAAGATAATAAACCAACACCCTTGTCATTATTGGCTTTCTTGATTAAATTCTCCAAAGCGTTAAATTCTATTGTTGCATCTGGATTTAATAAAAAGAAGAAATCGGTGGAATTTTTTTCTCTCTCATCTTCCAGTATCTTATTAATGGTTTTTCCAAAGCCTGCATTAAAATTATTTAAAATTATCCGAGAAATGCGTTTGTCTTTTTTGAAGCCGGCTAAAATTCTAGAAGTTCCATCCTGAGAATTGTTGTCTATTATAATAATTTCCTTTTGAAAGTTGGGTATTTTGTTTTTAAAGACAGAAATAAGACAATTCTCGACAGTTGACTCATTGTTATAAGTAATGATGATTATTTTTATGACCCCCTTATTTTTTTTAATGAGGCTTTTTTTCATAAGAATCTTTTTTTAATAAGAGCATAATTTCTTCCTTTGTAATCGCCCTAAAAAGTATCGTGGCTGTAAAATAAACAACAGGGCTTAACATTACAACAACTAAGAATGGCAGAGAATTTGAAGTCAACTCAAGGAAAGCAAAAAGAACCAGCCCAGACAAAAGGACGGCCGGAAGGCTTTCAAATTTTGGAAAAAATTTAAGATTCCTGTGAATTAAAACACCTCCAATTATAATGACCAAAAGTTCCGTAAAGACAGAAATATAGGCTGTTGCGAAATAAGAATATTTTGGAATAAACAGAAAGTTTAAAGAAACGTTGAAAATGGCAGCAATCAACAACCCCCAAAGTAATTTTTTTTGTAGCTTAGCTGATATCAATATGCTATTGAAGAGTTGGCCGAAGAAGATAAAAACAAGTGATAAAATTACAATTCGGAGTATATTGGCGGAAGCAACGAAATCTGGTCCAGCGATAAGGTTTATAATTTCTTCGGCCAAAACTTCCGTTCCAATAAAAATAGGCATAGATAGAATAAGGAATATTTTGAAATTCTTATTTACTATGAGTTCAAATTTTTTGCGATTGGAAAATATATTGTAAGAAATTATTGGCATCGTAAGGCCCACAATCATCCCTGGAAAAAAGCTAAGATTCTCAATTACTTTGTAAGCTGCGCCGTATAAACCAACATCAGCAGCTGGCTTTAGCCAAGAAAGAATGATGGAGTCTGCTTTGAAATAAATAAATGAGACAAGCACAGAGAGTCCTATTGGCAGGGATTGATGTAAGAATTTTTTCCAGTAAATAAAATCAAAGGATGGTTTAAATTTAATGAATTTTTTTGCGAACCAGAGAGTGACCAGGAAATTGAAAGTCATTGTTGCCAGGAGAGTTCCTATGATAAAATTAAATCCCAAATCTAATTTTACCCCAATTGCAGTTAGTCCGAGTTGTATTATTTTTCCAATCATTTCTACGAGTGCGACGCGATCCATCATTAATCTTTTCTGAAAAAGACCAATTAGCATTTGAGTGAATGATGAAAAAAAGAAAGCAAACAGGACGATGACTAGAGATATCTTTAATTCATTTGAATAAGAGGAGAGGAAGATAAAAAGAGGTGAAATTAGTATAACTGCTAATGAAATTGCGATTCTAAGTCCAACGGCGTTGTTGACTATTTTATCCTCGTCTGCATTCGGGCGAGAGATTTCTCTCATAGTTGCCTGATAAATCCCGAAATCTCCGAATGCCGTGAAAAACAAAAAAAATGCCATAGCAACTATGTAGTTTCCGAATAATTCTTGACCCAGATATCTCGTGATTAGTCCAATATTAACCAAAGCAATAACAGTTGTTATTACTTTGGAGATAGAAGATGCCGTAACGTTATAGATTATTTTACGAGAAACGGACATTTTTTTGTTAGGTGCTTTAGTTTTTATTTTTAAAATTAGAGATCAAATTCGTCTCCAATTGATGTTGGTTTAATGATGATTTTTCGATCTTCTCCTTCTCCAATACTTTCGGTTAGAATTCCTTCCATTTTTGATAACTCAACATGAACTATTCGTCTCTCATAAGCATTCATTGGGCGAAGCATTGCAGATTTCTTTTCTTTGCGAACCTTTTCTCCCATTTCAGCTGCGAGTGTAATCAGTGCTTGCTTTTGTTCTTCGCGATAGTTATTTACATCAACATTGAAATTTATTCTTTCGCTTGTTTTTTTTCTAATAAGAACACGTAAAACATGCTGAAGAGCGGAAAGATTGATGCCGTATTTACCAATTAAATATTTTGAATCAGTTAGTTGAAGTTCAACTGAAATTGGATTTTCTTCTGAAAACTCATCCTCCGAAGTCGAAGCATTTGTTGCGATATGAATTGTCGCCTGAAAACCCATTTTTTCTAAAAGCTCCCGTGTCGTTTCTTCTATTAATTTTTTCTTTTCCTCGAGTTGCATAGCAGTCTATAATTAATTTTTATAAATATTAAAATTATTTTTTATTAAGCTATTACTGTCTCACCGTCCTTATCTCCTTTTTCTTTTCTTAAAACATAATATTGCTGAATAATCATGAAAAGAGTTGAGACTGCCCAATACAGAATTAGTCCTCCAGCAAATTTCACTCCGATTACGAGAGTCATTATTGGTCCTAAATAGACCATCTGAGTTTGCACCATCGTTGAAAAATCAGGCTCCTCATTTTCTTCTTTGGTAGTTCCGTTTTTTTCTTCCCTTGCCTCTTTTTCTTTCTTTGTTTTTGTCATCATCATTTTTGATTGCACAAATTGCAATGCGGCTGCGATTATAGCAAGAGGGATGCTTGGATTGTTAAGGTTAAAGAAGCCAAAGGCAATTGGATTTAAGGTCCCAGGGTTCTTTATGAAATCATACAAAAGTCCAGACATTTTAGCAACTTCATCCGGAGAATTATTAAGGGATAGGCTTAAGACTTGAAAAAGTGCGATGATGAAAATCATCTGTATTATGATAGGGAGACATCCGCCAGCTGGATTAATGCCATGCTTTTTATAGAGTTCCATTGATTTTTGACCAAGCAGTGCTTTATCCTCCTTATATTTCTTTTGAATCTTTTTAAGTTCTGGTTGAATATCTTGCATCGCTTTTTGTGACTCAATTGACTTTTTTGTCAAAGGCAGTAAAGCAAGCTTGGTTATGACTGTAAACAAGATAATCGCAACACCAAAGTCTGGAATAATAATATAAAGAAGCACCAACAGGTTGAGAAGTGGTTGAAATACTAACAATGAAAAGCTTGCTTTGATAAGTCCCATTTTGATTTTTTATTGTTTTAAGATTTTAGCAAACAAAAGCGCTTTCTTAAGGTAGCGCATTGTTGTTTCGGGAGTAATATTTTGAGGGTCGGTTTTTTTAACATTAACAACAATATCGAATCCCGGTTCCATTTCTTGAAGTAATTGATGTGTAGCAGTTCGTAATAATCTCTTGACTCTATTTCTTTCCACAGCGCTTTTCGAGTATTTTAGACCAATGCTAAATGCTACGCGAGAGTGCTGTGAATTGTTAGGATAAAACTTTAAAAATAAAAAACCGTTCTGTGCCGATTTTCCGCCCGCAAATACTTTCGTAATATCAGTTGATTTTTTTAGGCGATTTTTTAAAGGTAGCATCACTGTTTGATTTAAGGGTATTCAAAAAGATTTATTGAAGTGCTATTGTGTAAAAACTATACAGATAACCTTTTTCTCCCTTTTTGTCTTCTATTTTTCAAGACATTTCGTCCAGTTTGAGTCGCAGATCTTTTTAGGAAACCATGTCTTCTTGATCGCCTTCTGCTTTTTGGTTGGTAAGTTCTCTTTGGCATACTATCATAATATTTAATCAAATTAACTAAGTAATATTGTAGCATCTAAAGGCACAAAGTCAATGGTGGCTTAAATGGTCCGAAAAAGTTTTAAGAGTGCTACTGTTGCAATTTTTCCAAGAGGGATTTATGTTGTATACTAAGGAGGTATAACATGAGGGTGATGTTGTAAGAGAAAAATAACTAATATTTACAAAATGCTTAAAAGTACAAAAAAGAAGATTAGAATTCTTTGGATTTTTATTTCGCTATTGGCAGCGCTTGGTATGGTTGCCTTTACGGTTGCACCATTTTTACAAACCATAGGAAGGTAGTATTAATTTTTCTAAGAAGGCTTTATAAAAAATGAGGAAGTCCAGAATAATTAGAAAACAAGAGAATCAAATAAATGACGAATCAAATGTGGGGAAAAAAATCTTTCTTTTTTTTGTTTTTCTCGTGTTGGCAGTTTTTTTGGGGTTTATAATTTTCAAAATGTCATATCAAGCAGAAAAGCAAAGTGGTATTAATGAGGAGATTTCCAAGCTTCAAAAGCAAGCAGATCAATTAGAAGGGGAAAATCAAGATCTTAAAGAAATAATAGGGTATTTAAAAACAGATGATTTTAAAGAAAAAGAAGCTAAAGATAAGTTGAATTTAATTAAAGAGGGCGAGCAGATGATTCTTGTTAAAGAAGACAGCTTGGAAGATTATATAGGAGGCGAAAATGAAGATAAGAAAACGGAGATAATTGTTCACAGGGAAAATTATTATTACTGGTGGCACTATTTTTTTAGTATTAAATAAGGTAATTAAAATGTTGTGAACATTTTTTATAAAACCTAATTTTAGAAGATTGAAAACGAAGAATATATTTTTTAATTGTTATGAAAAATGAAAATCACTTAAAGTAATTCTGAAAATAAGGGAATATATCTAAGTTCAATATAATAAGAATAAAAGAAAAAAATGCTAAACTATAAAAATTTAGAAAGTCAGGACTCAGAAGTGATGGAAATAATAAGAGCAGAAGAAAACAGACAAAAAGAGGAATTGGAGTTTATTGCTTCAGAAAACTATGTTTCTAAAGCTGTTTTAGAAGCCATGGGAACTGTTTTGACGAATAAATATTCAGAAGGATATCCAGGACACCGATATTATGGTGGAAATGGAATTATTGACAATATCGAAAACTTAGCTATTGAAAGGGCAAGGAAAATATTTGGAGCAGAACATGTTAATGTTCAGCCACTTTCAGGATCACCGGCAAATGCCGCTGTATACTTCGCCTTTTTGAAACCAGGAGATAAGGTTATGGGATTAAAACTTGATCATGGTGGACATCTTTCTCATGGTCACCCAGTGAATTTTTCTGGAATGCTTTATAATTTTGTTCAATATGAAGTGGATGAAGCTACTGGAAGAATTGATATGGAAAAAGTAAGGGAAGTTGCGCTAAGAGAGAGACCAAAAATGATTGTAGCTGGTTATAGTGCTTATTCTCGAGAGATTGAATGGGAAAAGTTCAAAGAAATCGCTGATGAAATTGGCGCGTATACTTTTGCTGATATAGCTCATACAGCAGGGCTTATTGCGGCTGGGCAAATGAAAAACCCAGTACCATTTTTTGATGTTGTTTCAACAACAACACATAAAACCCTTCGAGGTCCACGTGGGGCAATGATAATGTGTAAAGAGAAATTTGCAAAACAAATTGATAGAGCTGTTTTTCCTGGAATGCAAGGTGGGCCACATGATCATATCACAGCTGCAAAGGCAGTTGCTTTTGGAGAGATTTTACAGGCGGATTTTAAAGAACATGCCAAGAAAGTAATTGAAAATGCAAAATTTATGGCAAATGAATTCATGAAAAAAGGTTATCGAGTTATTTCTGGCGGGACTGATAATCATCTTTTTGTTGTTGATATGACAAGCAAGGGAATTAGCGGAAAAGATGCAGAGAAGGTGTTGGAAAAAGTTGGGATTTCAGTTAGTCGCAGCACTATTCCCAACGATCCGAATCCGCCAATGAACCCTTCTGGTGTGAGATTTGGAACTCCAGCAGCGACTACTAGAGGTATGGGTATAAATGAAATGAAAATAGTTATTGAGCTTATTGATTTGGCAATTTCAAACAAAGAAGATGTTCAGAAGCTTGAACAAGTCAAGGCTGAGATCCAAAAAATATGTTCAAAATTTCCGATTCCCAGTTTGTAGGAAATTGAAAAAATATGAAATTTAAAATTTAAGATAACAGTAATTTAATGGAAATACTAGCAGGAAAAAAAGTTGCTGACATAATCAAATATGAGATTAGAAAGAAAATAACTTTGTCTTCAAGGAAGCCAGTTTTGGCAATTATTTTAGTTGGAGACAATCCAGCTAGTAAGATTTATGTTGAGAAGAAAAGAGAGTCTTGTGAGGAAGTGGGGATTGAGTCAATCGAAGTTAAATTGACGGGAGATATTTCAGAAGAAGAACTTCTAAATGAGATTGAGAAATTAAATCAAGACGTGACTGTTGATGCTATAATGATTCAAATGCCTTTGCCAGCGAATATTTCTGAAAAAAATATTCTCAATGCCGTCGCTATTAAAAAGGATGTAGAGTGTCTGAATAGCTATAATTTTGGCAAATTTAGTGAGTATGGTAAGGAGAGCGTAGAAGTTGCTCCGGTTACTGCAATGGCCGTGATGAAAATTTTAGAGGTCTATGGAATTGAGATTGAAGGAAAAAACGCTGTTGTGGTCGGAAATTCAAATATCGTGGGAAAACCAATAGCAATGCTCTTAACTGATTATGGGGCAACCGTGACTGTTTGTCACGATAAAACCAAGGATGTAGCGATTCATACCCGTTGGGCTGATATATTGGTTGTAGCTGTGGGAAAAAAGCATCTTATTGGGAAAGGAATGTTTAAAAAAGATGCAATTGTGATTGATGTTGGAATTAATCGAGAGGGTAGAAAAATATTTGGTGATGTTGATCCAGAAGCAGCTAGAGATGTTGTTTGTGCTATAACGCCAGTTCCGGGAGGTGTTGGACCGGTTACTGTGGCGATGTTAATGAAAAATACGTTTGAATTATTTTCTAAAAACCTCTAAAATAGAAAAACAAGTTCAAAATAGTTAAAAAAATATAAATGACAAAAAGGAAAATCATCACAATGGTGATTGTATTGATTGCTATTACCACTATAGGGTATCAAGTTTTTTTTGCTGGAAAAAAAGATCAAATTACATATGAAACAGACGAGGCGAAAATGGGTTCAATAAAACAAACTGTTTCTGTTACAGCCGATTTAAAATCGGAGCAAGAAATTAATTTAAATTTTGAAGTAGCTGGAAGACTCAGCTTTATAGATAGCTATGTTGGGGAGAAAATTGCAGTAGGAGAGACAATGGCAATGATTGATGATGTTGTTTTGAAACAGGATCTGGTGCGCGCAGAAGCTGGACTTGCCCAGGCGATTGCTAATAGTGGTGCGAATCAAGACATCATTAGAGAAGCTGAACAAAGAAGGGAAAACGCCAAGGACATTTTAAATGAAACAGAAAGTTTGGAAAAGCAGAGAGTTAATTCAGCAGAAAGGTCCTACGAAGATGCAAAAAATAATTACGAAGATGCAAAAGAATATTACGAACAAATATTAAGCGATAATGGAGCTGATAGTTCAATTACAAAAAGTGCGAAGCTCACACTTAATTCTGCAAATTCTGCAAAGCATAGCGCTGAAGAGGCTGTTGAATCTGCGAAAAAAACAAGGGATTTGTCTTTAGTTTCAGCTGAAAGTGCTGTTAAAAGTGCAAGAGAGGGACTAGAAACTGCTGAGTCTAAATACGGGAGAATGAGTAAGGATGCTGCAGTTCAGAGTGCTAGAGCTTCACGTGAAATTGCTTTGGCAAACCTACAAAAAGCAGTTTTAAAATCTCCCATAAACGGAACTGTTACTCAAATAAATTATAAAAAAGGAGAAGTTTTGGGAACTTTTATGAACGGTTCTTTCGGGAAAATTTTGTCTTCGGATTTTACCTTGGAAGCAGATATACCAGAATCAGACATTGTAAAAATAAAACTTGATCAAGTAGCCACTGTTACTTTTGATGCTTTTGAGGAAAGTGAAAAATTTACAGCAAAAGTAATCGAAATCGAACCAGCAGCAACTGTAATCCAAGACGTAGTTTATTATAAAGTAAAGTTAAGATTAGCAGATGCGGACATTCGATTGAAAGAGGGCATGAGTTCTGATGTTGATATACACACAGAAGAGAAAGAAAATGTTGTTGTGATTCCAAGAAGAGCCATAAGAACAGAAAATGATAAGAAATATGTTGATATTTTAATCGGTGAAAATGAGATTAAAACAGTTGAAGTGGAAACTGGACTTCGTGGTGATGATGGTGAAATGGAGGTGATTTCCGGCGTCAATACTGGAGATAAGGTTGTTGTTTTTGTTAATGATCCAAATGAGAAATAATGGATTCACTGAAATCTTAAAAACGCAGAATGTCAAAATTGATACAAGTTGTAGATTTGCACAAAACATATAGGACTGGTGAAATAAAAACTCTTGCCATTCGTGGCGTTTCTTTCGAAATTGAAAGAGGCGAATTTGTTGCAATTATGGGTCCTTCAGGAAGCGGAAAATCTACACTAATGCAAATGTTGGGGTTATTGGACCAACCAACCAGTGGCAGATATCTCTTAACGGGTAGAGACGTTGGAAAACTCTCTGATGATGACATGGCAAATCTTCGAAATGTAAATATTGGTTTTATTTTCCAGTCATTTAATTTGCTTTCGAAGACCACTGTTTATGAAAACGTGGAACTTCCTCTTTTGTATGATCATAGAAAGAAAAATACAAAAGAAAACAAAGAAAAGATCCTAAAAGCTTTAAGGGCTGTTGGACTTGAGCATCGAATTGATTATTTTTCAAATCAACTTTCTGGCGGCGAAAAGCAAAGAGTTGCAATTGCAAGAGCTCTTGTAAATGACCCAGATCTTATTTTCGCTGATGAGCCAACGGGAAATCTAGATTCAAAATCTGGGACGCAAATCATGAAGATTTTACAAGAGTTGAATAATGACGGGAAAACGATTATTTTAGTTACTCACGAAACTCAAACAGCTAATCATGCCAAGAGAATTATTTATGTTGTTGACGGGAAAATTAATAGTGATAAAAAGGTGGTGAATCGTTTGGTTGCAAGAGACGGGGAATTGTTAAAGTAAGATATTTATTTGAAAAGAAATATGTGGTTTTTAGGCACAGCAGTTGGTGCTGTAAAAATTTCTTTGAAAAACTTGATCGCATCAAAGGTGCGGTCATTTTTGACAGTGCTTGGAGTTGTGATTGGAGTTGCAGCTGTGATTATTATTTTTTCAATTGGCCTTTCGGCACAAGAGTTGATTTTGGATCAAATTAGAAACGTCGGCTCTAATTTGGTCATGATTATTCCTGGAGGTTCTAGCGAGGATGGTCCACCGGCCGCACTTTTTGGTATTTCTATAACATCTCTTACATATGAAGATTTGGAAAAATTGCTGAAAAAAAATAAGGTGCCTGGAGTTGAAGATGGAGCGGGCTATGTAATGGGTACAGCAAAAATTATAAGTGACACCAGAGATTTAAGTAGAAGTTTCACTGGAACCACCGCAAGCTATATCGATGTTGAGAATGCGACAGTTGAAGAGGGGAGATTTTTTACAAAAGATGAGGAGAGGAATATTGCAAGAGTTGTGGTTTTAGGAAGTACTCTTGCTACTGAACTTTTTGAAGGACGAGATGCTCTTGGAAAGGTGATAGAAATTAAAGATCAAAATTTTACAATTATAGGAATTTTAAAGGAAAGGGGTTCAGCGGCCATGGGAATGTCAAATCAAGACGAATCCGCTATAATACCCCTAAAAACAGCACAAAAATTGCTTTTAGGCATAAACCATTTAGCGCTTATTCGTTTAAAGGCTACTGATGAAAAATCAGTTGAGTTGTTAAAAGCTAGCGCAACAGCAACTTTACGTGAACAACATGATATTGAAAATTCTTCAGCCGATGACTTTACTATAAATGATCAAGCTACAGCACTTGAAATGGTTGATAATATTACTGATGTTTTGAGGTATTTTTTGCTTGCGATCGGAACAATATCACTTATTGTTGGTGGTGTTGGGATTATGAATATTATGCTGATTGCTGTTAATCAAAGAATTAGAGAGATTGGAGTGCGACGTGCTGTTGGCGCTAAGAGGGTTGATATTTTAGTCCAGTTTATTGTTGAGTCAGCAACGGTTGCTTTGATAGGGGGGATCATAGGGATTGTTTTGGGAATCTTTACTGCACTCATAACAGCTATCGTTATTAACGCCATGGGTTATAATTGGCAATTTTTATTGTCTTTAAATTCCATCATTGTAGCGGTGTTAATTTCACTTGGAATAGGTTTAATTTTTGGTGTTTATCCGGCGAGAAAAGCTTCTAAAATAAGTCCAATGGAAGCTTTAAGATATGATTAGAATTTAAAAATGCGTGCATTTATAATGGCCATAAGATTGGCTTTGAAAAATTTAACAACAAATTTAACACGAACAACACTTTCTTTGTTGGGAATCGTTATTGGTGTGATGGCGATTGTTTTTGTGATGTCACTCGGTGAAGGAGTGAGGCGTTTTGTGATGTCACAAGTGGAAGTTTTTGGGACTGATGTTATTAATATAGAAGTTAAAACACCAAATACCGAACATGAATCATCACAAAATGCATCTTCACAGTTTGGTGGTTCACAAATTACAACTTTTAAAATTGAAGATGCTGAAGAAGTTGCAAAAATAGCGAATGTAAAAAGCTGGTACGCTGGTGGTTTCGGACAAGACATTGCAAGTCGTGAAGGTCAAAACAAAACAGTAATGCTATATGGAGTTACCTCTGGAATCGTAGATGTGGATAAGAACTTTGAAATTGCGGAAGGAGAAATGTTTACTGAGGAGGATGATGAAAGTCTAAAACAGGTTATTATTATAGGAAGTAAAATTAAAGAAGAACTTTTCGAAAATGAAAGTGCTTTGGGAAAAAAAATTAAAATTAACGATCAGTCGTATAAAGTTATTGGTGTCTTGAAAGAGCGCGGAGGGGGAGGTATTTTGGATTTTAATACTATGGTTTATATGCCAATGAGAACTTTGCAGAAAAGAGTCTTGGGAACAGATTTCATTTCCTTTGCAATTTTTGCTGTCAAAGATACCGCCAAAATGGACCTTACGGTTTTGGAGATGGATGATGTGATGCGTGACCAGCATGACATTGAAGACCCAGATGATGATGATTTCGATGTCATGAGCATTGCTGAAGCAATAGATATGGTGGGTACTATTATAAATACCATGAATATTCTGTTGATTGCGATGACCTCAATTTCCTTGATTGTTGGAGGGATTGGGATTACAAACGTGATGTATGTAGCAGTTGCAGAGCGAACATTTGAGATTGGTCTGCGAAAATCTGTTGGGGCAAAAAGTTCTGATATATTTAAACAATTTCTTGCAGAGGCAGTATTTCTCACTTTTGCAGGTGGATTTTTGGGAGTCATTCTTGGTTTTGGTTTTTCAAGGTTGGCACAGTTTATTGCAGAGACAAAATTGCCAGGGATTGTTTTGGAATTCCCGTTAACAGCAAATGCTGTAATTTTGAGCCTTATTTTTTCAGTGATAACAGGGATAATTTTTGGAATGAAACCAGCAATTACAGCCTCAAAACTTTCACCAATGGAAGCGATGAGGAAAGAATAATGGCTTTTGAATCCAAGAAGATAGGGCTACTATTTAAATGTAAATAATTTTACATAAATAAACAATAAACAATATGAATTTAAATAAAAATAATAAAACATTAAATATATAAAATATGTCAAAATTATCAATAAAAGAAAACCCGACCCTGTCTGATTTTCAGAAATATGCCCAGATTATGGAGAAAGAAAGGGGCTTTGAAGAGGAAACTATAGTTGAACAATGTTTATTGTTAGGAGAGGAAGTCGGAGAGCTTTTTAAGGCAGTTCGCAAAAACAAGACTAGTATATCTTTTGATAATAAGAATTCGAAAGCTAAAGACTTGGCAAATGAATTGGCCGATGTAATGATGTATTTATTTTGTATCTCGAACAAGCTAGGAGTGGATTTAGAAAAAGCTATCAGGGATAAAGAAGAGATAAATAAAAAAAGAGTTTGGGAGAAGTCCTAAATTAGGTGATTTTCAAGATTGAAAAAACTTAATCTTTGTGATATTCTCAAAATAAGCTTGAAAAGAAGATAAAAGAGAGCAAACGAAAATATATGGGAAAGAAAAAGAAAAAAACACAGTCGCTCGCGAGCGACGTATCAAGGAAACAGTCAAACACAAAAAATGATTTGAAGACACACTCAGGGTCAATTGAGTCGTCGGATAAGCAGTTAAGTGCAAAAGACGTTCCCAAGGCACAGTCCACTAAAGAGGGCTTGATGGAGAAGAAAACAGAGCTTCTGGGTAGATTGAAGAAATTAATAAAAAAACCAGCATCAATAAAGGAAGATAAAAAAGATGGTAAAAAGGAAATTGCAAAAAATTCAAAGTTGCAACTTTTTTGTGATAAAATCCATTTTAAAAAAATCGCATTTATAACAGCGCTTTTACTGTTATTGCTTTTGATAATTGTCCCTGCAGGAATTTATTTTTATGGACCGCTAGGAGAAATCACAAGGCCAATTTTCAAGAAGTTTCCATATCCAGTGGCTTTTGTGGGGGAAAAAAGGGAAATGATTACCACAAAGCAATTGATTCAAAACGTTGATGCAGTGAGAAAATTTTATGAAAATCAAGATCTTACTGATAAGGGAATGAGGGTTGATTTTAATACTCCTGATGGCAAAATGCGTTTGAAAATTAAGGAAAAAGACATTCTTGATAAACACGTGGAGGATCAAATTATCAAAGAATTAGGGAATAAGAACGGTATCAACATAACCAAAGAGGATGCACAAAAAGAGCTTGACGAAACAGTTAAAAAGGCGGGGAGCAGAAAGGCTGTAGAGCTAAAATTAGCATCTTTATATGGTTGGGGTTTTGATGACTTAAGAGATAAAGTTGTTATTTATCAGATGTACACAAAGAAGTTGCTTGAGAAATATACGGAAATTTCCAAAAAACAAAATGTATATCTTGAGATGGAAAAAGCAAGAAAGGAACTGAAGGAAGATGGGTCAAATTTCGCGGAGATTGCTCAAAAATATTCGGAAGGAGAAAGTGGAAAAAATCAAGGTGAATTAGGTTGGTTTCCTCTTGATAAAATAGACACTGAAGTTGCAAATGAAATTGTTGATTATAAGAAAGGTCAGATTTCAGGAATAATTTCCAGTCGCTTAGGCTTTCACATTGTTCAAGTTCAAGACCTTAGAGAAATAGAAGAGACTGTGAGTGCAGATGATGAAATTAATAATCTCAAGAAAGGTGATATAATTAAGTATAAAGAGGCTAAAATCCGTCAAATATTTAAACCAGGAACTAGTTTTTTGGAGTGGATTGAAAAGGAAAAGAAAAAAGCAAAAGTCTTGGTTTGGATGAAGGAATATGAGTGGGATGTTGACAGTGGACATATTCGTTTTGCTGATGAACAGATGAGACTTTCAGAGAAAAGGATAAAAGTTCGTTCTGAAGGTGATCCAAGTATTAAATAATTAGATAAAATCTATTTTAAAAATATTTTTATGAAAATTTCAATTGATGAGAATAAATGCATAGGTTGTGGAACTTGCGAAGTTATGTGTCCAGAGTGTTTTAAGATGGATGGAAACCTTGCAAAAGTTGTTTGTGAATCTTGTGAAGCGCATGATATTAAGGATGTTGCCGAGAGTTGTCCAGTGGAGGCAATTGTAATTGAAGAATAGCAATATTGTTAACTTTGTTTGCTCAAATTGGCATTCGAATAGTTTTTTTATGTGTGCTATAATACCTTAAGGCTATGACACCCTAGGTTGTCATTGATAATTTTACACATTTAAATTTTTTGTAAATTTATAAAAAATAAAATAACTATATGAACGATAATTTAATAGAACAAGATCCGGAGCTATCTATAAAAGCTGGTGAAGGAGATACGAAAAAAGATAGAGCAAAAATCTCTAAATTAATTATGTATATAGTTGCCATTAGTTTTCTAGTAAGCACTTTTATCGGTGGAATTGCTGGTTTTTTGGCGAGCGAAATCAGCACAAAAGGCATAAAAAGCGTAATAAGTGGTCTTGAAATCAAGACAGGGATTTTATCACCAGAATCACTCAATTCTCCAGGAGCTGAGACTAAAAATGCCAAGACTGGTAAGATAACAGTTTTAGAGGAGGAATCAGCAACAATTACTGCTGTTGAAGAGGCTTCACCAGCTGTTGTTAGTGTTATTGTAACAAAAGATGTTCCAAAATTGGACAGTTATTTTACTGATCCTTTTGCAAATGATCCATTTTTTAATCCTTTCGGATTGAAAAATCCATCAAATACAACAGAGCCTCAAACGGAAAAAAAGGAAATCGGTGGCGGAACGGGCTTTATTTTAAGTGAGGACGGTTTTATCGTTACAAATAAACATGTTGTTAGTGATGATAAAGCTGAATATTCAGTTGTTACAAATGCTGGGGATAGATATGACGCGGTTGTTTTGGCAAGAGACACAGTGTTGGACGTTGCGGTTATTAAAATTGAAGCAAAACAGTTGCCTACAATTAATTTGGGTGACTCGGACAATTTAAAAGCTGGGCAGACAGTGATTGCAATTGGGAATTCTTTGGGTGAATTCAGAAATACCGTTTCTAAGGGAATCGTATCTGGTCTCAAAAGAAGTGTTAACGCTAGTGATGGGTATGGACAATCAGAGATTTTGGAAGAATTAATTCAAACAGATGCCGCTATTAATCCAGGGAACTCGGGGGGGCCCATTATTGATCTAAAAGGAGATGTGGTTGGCATTAATGTTGCCATGGCTCAAGGTGCTGAAAATATTGGATTTGCAATTCCAATTAATAATGTAAAAAAAATCTATCAAAGTGTTAAGTTGACAGGAAGAATAGTAAGACCCTATATCGGTGTCAGGTATACAGTTATCAATGAAGATGTCAAAGAAGCCAACAATTTAGAGTTTGATTATGGTGCAATTATCGTTCGAGGTAACCGTCCTAGTGAACTGGCTGTTGTTCCAGGAAGTCCAGCAGATAAAGCCGGACTATTGGAAAACGATATTATCCTAGAAATCGATAATGAAAAAATCGAACAGGATACTGATTTTTCGAAGATAATTGGAAATAAAAATGTTGGAGATGAAGTGACTTTGAAAGTTTGGAGCAAGGGAGGGGAGAAAATAGTTGTTGTAAAGCTGGAAGAAGCCAAATAAAAACAACTCCATAAAGATTGCAAAAGATCGTAACAGTATTATTCTTTAAATATGACACTTATTTGCTTATCATAAGGAAAAGAGAAGAAAGTAATGAATATCCAGACACTGTTTTTGAATAATTTGAATATTTTAAAAAAGAATGTTGCTTAAGTTAAATGCCTTTTTGTTTAGTCTGATTTTTATTATTGCTTTGGAAATTTCAATTTTTAAAGAAGCATTCTTCTTCCAAGTACTTGCTTTTTTGGTTATATTCTCGATTCTAGTTGTCTGGCCAATGGCTGGAAAGATGCGTTTTTTGGCGATCCCGTTTTTTTTGAGCATAGGATCTCTAAGTCTTTTGTATTTAATTGATGGTAGAATCGAAAGGCAAGTTTTTGTTATTCTTAGTGGAATTGTTTATTATCTGGCCTTATTGGGGGCATATCGATTGAAGCTTTATGATTGCGATCAAACAGCTCAGGCAATGTTAAATTTAACGACCTTAGCTACAGGATTTTTTTGGTTTGTTTCTAATTATGGCTGGTATTTAAACTTTACAATTAGCACTTGGTCTCTAGTGGTTACTTTCGTTGGGTCAACTTTTTTGATAGGGTTGCCTTCTTTGAGAATTATTTCGGAATCGAATCGAAAAATCAAAGAAAGAATTAGACAAAAAAACATCAAAATAAGAACGAAGGAAGACAAGGAAAATGCTGAAAAAGAAAGTGTTTTTTGTGCAGAGCAGGACTATTTGAAGGTTATGATGTTAAATCTTGTTATTTCCTTAATCATGGGTCAAACGATTTGGGCTCTTGCTCTTTTGCCATTTGGATATCTAACTACAGGAGTTATTGCATTGATTATATATTTCATAATGTGGGACGTTATAAGGAGATATATTCAAGAAATATTATTTAAAAAAGAGATCATCATAAATATTGTTTTGTCTGTGATAGCAGTTGGGGGGATTTTGTTTTCTGCTCAATGGACACTTGTTGTTTAGAATTATTTTATCTTTAAAAAAACGATAGTGAAAAAATTTATAAAAATTAGCGCTCTTTGTTTGTTTATAATTATCTTGGGAGGATTTTCTGGTATAGTGGCAGATAGATTTCTGATGCCATGGCTTTCATCTAAAGACTCCTTTAATAGATTTGCTTTTTTTAAAAAAGCAAATGAAAATGTTACCGTTATAAACAAAACGGAACAAATTGTTGTACAAGAGGATTCCTCTATTATTAAGACTGCGCAAAACATTCTTCCTTCGGTTGTAAAAATTGTTTCTTATAAAGATGATCTAAATGATGATAAGAAAAACGATGGATTTAAGGAGATTAAGTCTAGTCAGGATATTCAAAAGAGTGTTAAGACAGGGCTTATTATTACTAATGATGGGCTGATAATGAGCGTGGGTAAGAAAGATGTTCAGTTGAAAAATGAGCCAGAGACAGAGTTAAAATATAAGATCCTGCTCTCTAATAATAGGGAATTTGATGCAGAACTGGTTCTTTTTGATGAGTATTCTGAATTAGAGTTTTTTAAGGCAACAGAAGAAAATTTACCTACTCCGACTTTTGGAAATTCAATGGAACTAGAGTCTGGAGAAAAAGTCGTCATTGTTGGAAATACTGGAGGGGAATATCAAAATAATTTCTCCTCTGGTCTTATCAGTGGGGTAGAATTAACTTATACCTTATTGAATTCGCAACTTTCTTCATCGGAAAAAATTGAAGGAGCAATATTAAGTGATATTGAGATTGATGATAAAAATGTTGGTGGACCGGTCGTTGACTTTAATGGCAAGGTTGTTGGAATTGCCAATCTTATTGTGAAAGATGGAGAACAGGAGGGATTTATAATGCCTATAAATAAGCTTAAAAACACAATAGACAGAGTGGTTAGAGGGGAGGAAATTAAACGCGCCAAACTTGGCCTGTATTATCTATCAATTAGTAAGGAAATCGCATTGATAAGCGATTTATCAGTTTCAAAGGGCGCTTTGGTGTATTCTTTTTCTGGACAGCAGGGTTTGGCTGTAAAGCAAGGTTCGTCTGCTGATTTAGCGGGGATAAAAATAGGAGATATTATTCTAGCTGTTAATGATGTTGAAATTACCTTAGATCGGTCACTCTCAAGTTTAATTTCCGAAATTCCTCCAGGAGAAAAAATAAAACTCAAGATTCTTAGAGGTGAAAAAGAGATTGAATTGGAGTTTTTCTTGGGTTAAATAAAGATATTTTTTATTTTTCTATTGGAATGGCTATGTTTTTGAGACATATTTGTGTTTGGTAAAAAATGCTACTGAAAATCAGTGTAGAAGAATAAACAAAAAATCATAGTCTAAGGCTATGATTTTTTGTTTATAACAAGCTAAATATTTGACTTTTTTGTCACTTTGTAGTATAAAAGAAAGTTCTAATAAGTTTAGGTGTATTAAAGAAAGGTTTGTTGGAGTTGAAATATAGTTATAAATATAATGGGTAAGTTTGCTTCAAACGTAGTAAAGAAATGGCAGTTGGTTTTATATATCTCACTTATGCTAGGTGCGATAACTTTTTTTGTTTCCACAGCAATTACTCCGAAATATAAATCTGACTTAACAATTCTGATTATTCAAAAGAATGCAGATGTCCTAACGGCATCTCAGAACGCTGGATATTTAAGCGATGTTTTTGAAAAAGTTCTACACACCGAGTCTTTTATGAGAGGTGTTTTAAAAAGCGATGCAGGAATAAAAAGGGAATTTTCAAAGGATGCAAAAAAGAGAATGGAAGAATGGAAGGCAGAGATTAAATCTGAAAAAATTGGAAACTCCGGAATTCTAAAAATATCAGTTTTCGATCCTAGAAGTCAGGATTCGTATAAAATAGCCGCTGGGATTGCTAAAAATTTCAAGGAAAATAGCACAGAATACTTCGCAGAGAAAGATGAGGTTGAGATAAAGATACTTGATGGGCCAATTTCTTCATCAAAAGTTGCATATCCCAACATAAAAATAAACACAGCGGTTGGTTTAGTTGTTGGTTTTTTGGGTTCTTTACTGATTATTTATTTCTTTGAAGATTTTGACTTGAGACTTGTTAAGAAGTCTAAAAGAGGGATAGCTTTGACGTTAAGGTCTTCAGAAAAAACAATCGAACAAAAGATTGGCGATCAATTAGTAAGGCAATTAGAAAAGAGAAAGGATAATGTTGACTTAGAATATCTCGAAAAACAACTTGAACAACAAGATAAACTTGGAATCCCTAGAGACAGCGCGTCAAGGGAATCAAATATAACCTCGACTACTAATGAGAGAGTCGTGAACAAAGAATCGTCTGCTGATTTGTATAATAATGATGAATTGCAATATATTGACATTCCTAAAGAGAATGATTTTGGTAAAGCAGGAGGTGAATTTGTTTATATTGAAGATGAACAAGGAGATGAGTTTGTTGAAAGGTTTGATGACTATAAAAAAAGTTCAAAAATTTCAGCGCCAGTAATAAGGAAAGACATTGTTCAAATTCCTAAAGAGGGGCAAGAAAGTGAAAGTTTTTGGGAAAATATGCGAACAATAGACAAAGCAGCTGTTGATTCAGAAGTGCTAACAAAGGACAATCCTTTATTAGCAGATTCTATGATTGATATTGATAGGTATCATGAAATTATTAAAGCAGGAGAAACCTTTCAAGGTTTCAAGGGGCTTCAAGCTCAGCGCAAGGCCAAAGAAATTGCTGAGGAAGAAGTTGTTAGGATAGCTTCTGAGGATATTAAAAAAGATCTTGAGCGAGAGCGAGAGAGGGATTTTAACGATGTGGTTGAAGAGATTGAACAGGCAAGGCAAAAGGAACAAGAAGAAGAAATGGCGCTGGATTTGACTAAAAATGAGGCAAGAGATGAGGAATTCGAGGAATTAGAGTTGACAGCGGCTGGTCTAAGGAAAATAAAAGAATTACAAGAAAGTCCGCAAGTAAAAATGCAAAAGCAGAAGCTTGAGAAAATTGTCATTTTAGAAAAAGCAAAAGAAAAAGAATCCGAAGAGGAAATTGGGAAAGTTGAGTCGATTGAGCCATTTGGGTATACCGAAAAAGTCCTGGAATCTAAGGAGCTTGAAACTCCCGAAAAAAGCAAAAAAGAAGAAATAGAGAAAGAGAAAGATGGGGATTTAGAAGAGGATTTTGATGAAATTGTTGAAGAGAAAAGAGAAAAAGAAAAAGAGGAAATAAAGCGACTTTTAGAGGCTGAATTGAAGGAGGGAAGTGAAATTTCTCAGAAAGATGTTAAAGAAGAAGTTGAGGAAATAAAGTCTGTATCTTCAGATAAAATAGTGGAAACTTTAAAAGAAGAGATTCCTGTTAAGAAAGAAGATAAAATTGAAGATGTAGAAAGCATTAATTATATTGGTAGTGCTGATAAAGAAGATGAATTGTTTTCTGATGCAAAAGAATTTCAACGCTCAGTTATTGAGGGCCCTGAAGATGGTGGCGCCCTTTCTAAATTATATGGAAAGTCTTTGTTTAATGACAAGAAATATAAAGAGCAACAAGCTAAAAGAGCAACTCATCATGTGGAGATGGACCCCGAAGAACTTGAGATGATGAGAAAGATGTTAGAAGCTGAAGGAAAAAGTGAAGAGGAGTTTGTCCGAGAAAATGGGCTTGTTGATGAAAAAATAGTTCAAAATTTAAAAAAGACAAAGGTCGGACAAGATACTGAGCTGACTAAAGAGACCGCATTAAAAATAAAAGAGCAATCTTTTGTACCAGTAAAGGAATCTGTGAAAAAAATTCAAGCAGAGGAAATTCCTCAAAAAAGTGGCAAGAAAGGACATACTCCGTTTGATTTGCCAATTTTCATGGAGGAGGAAAATGAGCAGGATGCATTTGCAAGAAAATTACGAGAAGTTAAAGATTCTGAAAAAATAGCCAAAGACCCAATAACAAAAAATCCAATTCTCAAGAATATAGATCCTGAGAAAGAAGTATCCGAGGAAGAAATTAAAGAAAAGTTGAATAGGCTGCTACACGGAGAATTGTAGGCATAGGTATAAGGCATAATACTTGACAAATATGATTTTTTATATTATTGTTACGTATTGAATTAAATATAGAGTAGTTATCAAAATAATGGACTTGAAATTTATCATCAGAAAAAGACAGACAATAATAGTGATTTCACTGATTTTTTTACTTCTCGTGACTATTTTCACTCTCTTGGAGCCTGTTAGTTATGGCGCTAAGTCAAAGATTTTGGTTGTGCAGAAATTTGATAAAGAAGTTGATTCCTATGCAGTTGCAAGGTCAAAGGCTTATTTAGGAGAGATCTTGGCTGAGGTTGTAGAGACCTATGCTATTTATGACCAGGTTGCAAAGGATGAATTGGGGGTAGATAGAAATTATTTTGAAAAAAAGCCTGAGACTGATAATATTTTGAAGAAATGGAAAAAAACTGTTAGCGCTTCAAGCCTAGGAGATTCTGGGATAATCGAAATTGTGGTGAAACATCCCAATGCAAAACAGGCTGAAAATATTTCAAATGGAATTTTGGAGGTTCTTTCGAGCAAGCATTCGAGATATCATAACGGTGAGAATATCAAGCTAACAATCATAGATCCTCCACTTATTGGACTGGCTTCTCCTAATATTAAATTGAATCTTATAGTTGCTTTTGTGTTGGGACTTTCGGCAGCTTTTGTTTATATTGTGATTTTCCCACAGCCAGAACATGACTTGAATATTTTTAAGAAAAAGAAGAGTAATTTATTGGAAATTAAAACCCTAAATTCACTTGACAGATAAGTGTAGATATGCTATAGTACCACATCTAAGTAATTTGGGGCATAGAGATATGCGTGTTGTAACTTAATATGTAGAAGGAAATAGACAGATAGATTCACAGAATTGAAATGCTATTAATTTTGTGTCCGAAAGATACTAAAAAATTTCGGATACAGAAACGATCATCGTTTCAACGTACCTTAATTTTTTATAATCTTAACCGTTCGAGAAGGAGGGTTAACGGACGCAAAGAAGTGTTGTTTTATGATGTAATAGAAAAAATATTTTTTAAAACTGATAGTAGGGATTTCCTCTGTTATCATAAATTTTTCTCAAGGAGAAACACCATGAAGAAGATTATTGCAACATCCGCACTTATGCTTTCTATGTGTATTTTTTCATCTTTTGCCATCGCTACCGACGACTGTATTGGCGACGACTGTACTCAATTTGAGCCGGTTATCAACAGCGGAGAATGTATTGGAGCCAATTGTAGTGCTGGTTGGGCAGAGACTGAAACCAACGGGAATCAGTGGGCGCAGACCGATATCGACGATAACTCTCTTTGGGCAGCAGCATGCAATGATCTTCAGATCGCAACCATGGCCGGGGCCCCAGAGAATGGAATCGCTTACATCGCCAATGTTTCAAGTCAGGGGATGGATGTCACCAAAGTGCGTGAAGACGGTACCGCTGGCCTCAGAATCCAGGATATGGCAGAGCTTTCATTACAGAGCGCTACCGCCGATGGAGGCATTACGGGCGGACTTGCAGCTCAAGACAACCGTGCAAAAGTGGACCTTTGGTCCAACTCTCGCCCTGATGGTGTTGATGCAAGTATGCATGCGAACACCGCAATGGCTGGGATGCTCTGTGTAGCTGACGGAACAACGGGAATTCTTAACTCTCAGATAGCAACAAATGCCATTCAGAACACCGACAATGGGGTCGGTGTCAAAACCTTTCAACAGGTTCAGACACTTGGTCAAATCAGCATCAATGCTGGTCATGCCGCTCCCTGATAAGGAGTAATGAAGTAAGATTGATAGAAAATAGAAAATCTGGTCAATAACGACCAAAAAGGCTCGGGAAATAATTTAATTTCCCGAGCCTTTCCAGTTGTAAAGACATAGAAAAATAAGACTAAAAGGAATGAAAATAAAGAACGGAATTACTAGAAACATAGTTAAAAAATGAGCTTGATATAAAATGAAAAAGTATTTTTAAAATGTCAATAAAAGTAACTATGAAAAATTCTTGACAAAAGTATAAAAAAGGTGTATAGTTCACAGAATACTTCTGAAAGTTGTTCGCTTCTAAAAATGACCTAATTTATTATTTATTGCCCAGTGTAATAAATAATAAACAGTTTATTTTTTTAAACTAAAAAAGTAGCTTGACAATTTATAGTTAGATAAGAGTTATGCGTTCTCAAAAGGAATGTGTAATAAAACTCAAAAAGACGAGGAGAAAAAGATGAAATGTAAATTGGCTTCTTGGATGGTAATGGCGATTTTGATTGGTGCATTCGCACAAGATTCGTTTGCGGCTGGTAGCAGTACAGCAGTTGGTGTTACTAGTGACAACTCTAATTCGATTGTTAATAAAGTCGGAGGTGTTGACACCAAGGTCGGTGTCACGAATGACACCGACGTTTTAAATGCAATACAAGTCGGAGGAACGAACGTCAGTCTGGACTTTGGTGATGGAGATGGTGAAGATAAATGGAAGAGTGGTCTTCCTGGTTCCCATTATATCCCAATACCAGAACTTCTGAGTGTTCCACTCCAGAACAGTGGAGTATGGAATCATAAGGACGTAAAAATGGTATTCGTCGGATTTCCTGAAATTGTAACAGAAAAAATGTTGGATGATTATGTCACCAACAAAACGATTCTAGTTAAAGATGAAAGAATGAGAAGAAAGATTGCAGAAAAATTTCAGGAGGCAAGCGACAGCCTGTTGGAGAACGCAAATGTTGTTCTTTTTAGAACTTTTGCACCGACTAAAATGGTTCGTCTGAGTCTCAATCCTCCAGGTGCAAGTGCGGTGGAGGGAACGCATTATCTAAAGATGGGTTCTATTACTTTCCAAACTCGCGAGGGATTGGAAAAGTGGTATCGAGATTTGGACTATGAAAATATTACCTCAGATGATCTGTTGGCGATGTTAATATCTTCAGCAAGGAAGTGTGGATCAAATTTTATTGTTCCTACTGGTCAAGGCACCGAGACAATGATTGGTGCAAACAGCAGTTCTATGAATCTGGGTGGGCTTTTTACAGCCGCACTTGGATTGGCAAGTAATCAAGCACTCCCACTTGGTGGAAGTCTTGGTAGCGGAGTGTCTGGGACAAGCGGTGACAATAAGACGAAAGCGGAACCGTTTTTGTCCATTGCTTTGTTTGCAATAACAAAGCCAAGTGCTGTGGTGAGGTCTCTTAGTAGTTCTGCTGTTAAAGAGGTGTCGAAGAACCAACTCAAAAGGGACGACTACTTGACCCTCGCTATGTGTGCACTTCCTGTTCCTAATCCGAACGGGAAAACCAGACTTAGCGTTGCTGGTCAAGAGCTTAGTGCATATCTTTCTTCGAAAAGGACTGACCTTAAGGCGCTGATTAATTTTCAGGGTCATTTGGCTCAGGCTCGTAGGGACAACATCAAAGGGGCAGATCTTCGGCTTATTAATGAAGCTCTAGCCGCTTCTTGGTTTGAAAGAGCCGAGGTAGTCGAACAGGCAAAGAGTTCAAATCTTATTTCCGATGCCGAGTTTTCGAAGGCTTATCGAGATAATCTCGAAAAAGCCTCGGAAAGCATGAGGCAACATGGTATTAAGGAATTCAAACCATTGGAATATTATTCCGGTGAATTGAATTCGAAATAACATTTCACGTTTCCCTGCTCAAACTTCGGTTTGAGCAGGGAAACAATTCAAATTCAAATTTCCCTCATAGGAAAGGAGTATAGCAATGAAAAATCTCAAAGTTGTTTTGTTGTTGGTTGTCGCGATGTTGTTTGTTTTCTCAGGTCCAGTTTTTGCTGCTACATCCCTTGCGGATGTGCAGGAGAAACTGAAAGCCGCAAAATCAGCCGGGGTTACAACATTGGCAGATGTGCAGGCACAACTGAGAAAAGCTAAGAATGAAGAAGAGCTTTCCAAGATTGGAAGAATTGCCAGAAATTTTGGCATAAGTACAAATGAGCTTCACGCATTAAAGCTCGTAAAAGGAAACGGCATTGGCGATATCTCGAAAGCAGTATCAAACAGTGGTTTCTTGCGTATCGGTAAGATCGTCGAAGCCAATGGCTTGACAATGCCTGAGTGCAGGAAGCTTCCGGTCGGATTTGTATTTTACATACCGACCAAATTTATTGACAAGGGTCTGGTTCTGAATGCTTACGAGGTCGCGCTGTTGAAACGTGAACTCGCTAATTTCAAGGAGATGGCCAAGAGATTAACTGGCGAGAATAAAGAGCTGACAAGGACTATCGCCGATAAAGAAAAGGAGATTGCAGGATTGACCGGTGAGCTGAAAGCTGAAAAAGAAGCTCACGCTATCACGGCTGATAAATTAGCCACTAAAGCAATCCAGTCCTCTCGACTCGGCGAAAAAACAGTTGCTCTCGAAACAAAGAGCGCCAACTGGATGATGATTGCGATTGTTGCAATCATCATTGCGATTCTTTTGACAGTCTACTTCCTTTTTCTCAGAAACGGGAAAAGAGATAGAAAGATTGTAGAAAAAGTAATAAAGGAGCATCAAATCAAAAAAGATACTCCCCTTACTGCATAAACGAACGGTCCAATTAAGGACAAAAAAGCGGTACTACATAATTTATGTGGTATCGCTTTTAAATTGCAAAAAGTTATTAAAGAGAAATAAAAACAGGAAAATGTTTTATTTTTAAAATACTTTTTATCTCTCAGGTAGCAACTCTTTTGAGTTGTTTTTATTTGCTCTAATTGCTAAAAGTCCCCCAGCTTCTGCCCAGAAAGCCCACTGAAGTGCAGTCGCATTGATAATATTATCTCCAAAACTTGCCGCATATAGTCCCATCGAGAAACAAAGAAAAATCAGGAATAAAAAGGCAAGTTCATCATTTCTCTTTGCTCTTGATAAAAATTCCAAAAACAGCTCTCTTGATAGAGATAGAAAAATAACAACAAAAGCGACGACGCCTATCACCCCATTCCCTAAAAGAATTCTCAAAAAATCATTGTGGGGAGCGGGTGAGCCTAATCGAGAACCACGTCTTTCCAAAATCAGTTCCTCAGCCGTTCCAGTGCCATGCCCCATGATTGGGGCCTCTTTGAAATAAACCAAGCTATCTTGCCACAGTTTGAATCTCCAAGAGATTGAACTGTACGGGGAAAGATTGGTAATGGAATTTACTCGCTCACGAATTGGTGCAACCAGCAAATATACTGAGAAAAAAATGATTATCGAAAAAAACAAAAACTTGCGTAACCTTAGAACTCCAGCACTTAAAATCATAAAGGCAAATAAAATCCAAGCACCCCTAGTGTAGGTTAGGATGAGTAATAAAAAAAACATCAAAAAAGAGGTGGCATAAAGCCACTTTTGATAGACTTTATCAACAAAAAGAAACATCCCCATTGAAAGTGCGATTGAAAGTGTTAATGAAAAAGCAAAAAGATTTGGATGTGCAAAAGTACCAAAAAGTCTATTAGGAACATCCTGGTATGATAAAGATAGCCCAGTGTTGGTCATTAATTGATAAAAAGCTACTATCGAAGGAATAATCATAGAAATTATAATAACCACCGTTAATTCAAGAAAATCTCTCTTGTTTTTAAGCGCAACAAAACCAAGCACAAAAAGTGAAAAAATCGTAGAGACCCTGATGAGCTCTGAAACACTAGAGGTTTTATTGAATGAAAATAAAATTCCGACCGCTAAAATAAAAAGAAAGGCTAACCATTGCTTTAATAAGGGATTCTTTTTAAATTTGATAAGCTTGTCAGGAATCTTTGCAATGGTTGCAACTATAAGCACTATGCCAAGAATCGAAGCGAGATTTATTGAGCTTCCACCAACTTCTAAGACGCTTATTTCTGAGGAAAAATCCAAGATTGGTCTAATTAATAATATTAAAAAAAGCCCCCATTTTAAATTGATAAGAAGTACTAAGATTGTAAAAAAAATCGCCACAAGAAGGATTGTGACCAACGGAGATAGATTGAAGAAAGACAGAAAACCAACAAAAACACCAATTAAGATTGTTGTTATTATGGCGGATAAATAGTCAGTCGGATGTGATTTTCTTGACATGATTATCTAGTTATGCTAGCTTTAATAGCTTTATATATGCACTTTAAATAAGTCTTTGTCTTTGGCATAAATTTGATTTATCATTTCCTCTTTTAGGAAAAGACATTCTATCACAGGGAATAAGGTAAATCAATAGAGAGCTTTTTTAAAGAAAAGTTAAGCTGTATTAAGAAACTAATGAGAATTTTGGTTATTAATAACAATTTTTTTCTTCGTGGTGGTGCCGAACGCGCATTTTTTGACATGATTAAGATCCTTGAAAAAAATGGACACGAAGTTGCTCACTTTTCTTCAAAAACAAAAAATGATTATCATTCTCCTTGGGAAAGATATTTTGTTAAATATAATGAGCTTAGCGATTCTTCTGCTTTTGGAATTTTTGAGAAGACAAAAATAGTTTCTAGAATTTGGTATAATTTCGAAACTCGTCGCAACTTGCGCGAACTGATAAAAGAGTTTCGTCCTCAAATAGCACATTTGCATAATATTTTTCATCATTTAAGCCCATCGGTTATTGATGAACTAAAAAAGCAGGGCATCCCAGTTGTCTGGACATTGCATGATTATAAAATGGTTAGCCCTAGTTATGATTTAAGCGTTCGCGGAAATCTATGGGAGGAGAACAAAAATGGAAAGATGCATAAATGTATTACACACAGGTGTGTTTATGATTCATATCTAAAAAGCACTGTTTGTGTTGTGGAAAACTTTTTGCATCGATTTTTAAAAACTTTTGATAGAGTTGATCAATTTATTTCTCCTAGTGATTTTTTAATCAGTAAATATGGAGAATTCGGCTTTAAAAAGAAAATAAACAAAGTTGTTAATCCTGTTTTAAAAAGAGATGTGAATCTAGATTTGGAGCCTTGGAAGCTAGGAATTAGCCATCACAAAGAGGGTTTCCTGCTTTATTTCGGAAGACTTTCTTTCGGTAAGGGAGTTCATGATTTGATTGAGGCATATGCTGGAATTAGGACGAATATGCCTTTGTTCATTGCAGGAGATGGACCAGAAAGGGAAAATCTTAGCCTACTCGCTAGACAGTTCAATGTTAGCGATAAAGTCAAATTTCTAGGTAAGCTAGAATACGAGAAGTTATTTCCAATCATCTCTCGTTGTAAATTCGTTGTGATGCCCTCAAGGCTTTATGAAAACGCACCTTATGGAATTCTAGAGACAATGTCCTTGGGTAAGCCTATAGTTTCATCTAACTTGGGAGGGTCAAGGGAAATTATCGAGAAAAGCGGAGCAGGTATTTTATTTAATGCAGGAGATGTAGAAGATTTGAAAGCTAAACTTCAGTATTCAATTGAAAATATTGAAGAACTTATAGATAAGGGAATAAAAGGTAGAAAATTTGTAGAAGATTATTATAATGAAGAGACTTTTTATGATAATTTAATGAGCATTTATAATAAATTGATTAGGGAATAGTTTGAGGAAAGTGGAGAATTTTAGTTTTTAAACACAGAACAAAAAATAAGCAAAAATTATGAAAATAGCATTTATAGGACAAAAAGGAATACCAGTACAGCAGGGGGGAATTGAAAGGCACGTTGAAGAACTAGCAACTCGTTTAGTTTCTCGTGGTTGCCAAGTTATTGTGTACACCAGACCACAGCATGTAGATAAAAAATTAAAGAAATACAAAGGAGTTCAATTGATTAGTTTGCCGACAATTCACACAAAACACTTTGATGCCCTGGTGCATACTTTCTTTGCTTGTTTAAATGTAGGGAAGCATAAAGTTGATATTATCCACTTTCACTCAATTGGGCCATCTTTTTGGATTTGGTTAGCCAAGCTCTTAAATCCAAGAACACCGGTTGTTGCCACTTTTCATCTCCAGTGTTATCGGCACAAGAAGTGGGGGCATTTTGCTAGAATGTCTTTGCAGATAGGCGAGGTAGTATGTTGTTTGGCTTCAGATTCTCTAATAGTTATTTCAAGAAATCTAAAGAGAATGGTTTTTGAAAAATACAAAAAAATAGCAAATTATATTCCCAATGGTGTTCCGGATTATAAAAAAGTGATAGCAAAGGAAATAAAAAAATGGGGACTTGAAGAAGGGGGATATATTTTATATGCAGGAAGATTGGTTGAGAGTAAGGGATTACACTATCTTATAGAGGCCTACAATAGAATAGAAACAGACAAAAAACTTGTTATAGCGGGGGATGAATTGCATCCAGATGGATACGAGAAAAAGTTAAAATATATGGCCAACAAGAATCCTAATATCATCTTCACGGGCAGGTTGGATGGTAATAGTAGGTTATTGGCGGAACTTTTAGCCAACTCATACCTCTTTGTTCATCCTTCAGAAATTGAAGGCTTGTCAATTTCTCTTTTGGAGACAATGTCATATTCAAAAGCACCTTTAATTTCAGATATTCCCGAAAATATTGAAGCAGTTCAGGATGCTGGATTCTCTTTCAAGGGGGGGGATGTGGATGATTTAACAGCGCAATTAAAAAAAATATTTGCAAATCCAAAAGAGGTTTATCAAAAAGGAATAAAGGCAAAAAAAAGGGTTGAAAAACACTATAGCTGGGAAATAATTTCAGATAAAACTCTGGATATTTACAAAGAGCTTAGAAGCGAGAATTGTAATAAGAAAGTTTTTTTCCCAAGACTTAAATATATCAAAAACTTTCTAACTGCCATATTTTAGTCTTTGAAAAATATAAAAAATGAGATATCTTATTGCGAAAATTAAGGAAAGATTTTGGAGAGAACAATGGAATGTTGCTGTTTTTCGTGGAAAAATTTCTGATTTGATGGAAGGCAATGTTGCGCAAAAAGATTTGCAGTGGTTGTTTTCTGATTGTAAAAAAAGTTTTTGCGCAGATCCTTTTATTGTAGAGATTGCAGACTCTATCTTTTTGTTTTATGAAGAATTTGAATATGATAAGCAAAAGGGGCGTATTATGGTTTCGGAACTTATCGAGAGCAAGGATGGAAACGTAACTGCCAACAAGGGAAAAGTGGTATTTGATTCCAAGGAACATTTTTCATACCCATTTATTTTTTCATTTGATGGAGAAATATTTATGATTCCAGAGACTTCTGACAAAAATGAGATTGCGCTCTATAAGGCAAAGAATTTTCCACTGAGCTGGGAAAAGGAAAAGGTTCTTATCCCAAATTTTGCGGGCATAGATGCGACACTGCACTTTGAGAGCGGGAAATGGTGGATATTTTGTTCAAATAAAAAAAAGGGAGCTAATAAAAATCTGTATATTTTTTATGCCGAAGATATTTTTGGTAAGTGGTATGCGCACAAGAAAAACCCTGTTAAAAGGGATATTAAAAATTCTCGTATGGCAGGAGAAATCTTTCATTGGAAAGGAAAGATAATTAGACCTTCCCAGAATTGTAAAGAGACCTATGGGAAGGAAATTGTTCTGAATGAAATAAGAAGGCTTTCTACGGATAGCTTTAAGGAGCAGGAGCTTTATGCCCTTAATTTGAGCAATGAATTGGAGTATTCCAAAGGAATGCATACAATTTCTTCTAGTGAGCATTTTGTTGTAATTGATGCCAAAAGATTTTTAGGAATTAGGAAATATCTAGATCATTGGAATCTTAGAAGAAAGCTTTTAATTGAAAAAATAAAAGGGGTGTTTCAAAAAGACGCTCTACTTGGTATAATAAGCAAAGACAAATAAAACACTTATTAATGAAAAATAGAAAAAAACAAAAAATACGGCAATTAGGTGAAATTGCTGATAAGTTTCTTTACTTTTTGGAGAGAAGTCATAGAGGGTTTGTTTTTCTTTTTACGGTTGTAGTAATTGCTAATGTTTTTTTTCTGATTGTTATTAAAGGCACAGACTCAGCTTGTGGCCTATTTCTAGCAAGCAAAAGCTATATTGAGAGCAAAATTAAAAATGAAAATGTTGAACATTATATAGAGATGCGGAAAATTATTTCGGACATTGAAGAACAATTCACTTTTATTGAAGAAGATCTTGGTTGGCCCAAAAAAGATGTTTGGTTGAATGGAGAGAGGCGGTTAGAACTTTTAGCTTCAATTAGGAGAATGGACGAACTTTCTTACGAAGCAGAATGGGTTGCAAATAATTATTTTACAGATTATTCTATACAGTACTATCCTTATCAGAAAGGGAATCTGTCAAGTTATGTTTATGAAACAAGATACTTAAAAAAAGCTATTGATAGATTTGTTCGTGTGGCAGAAATCGCTATTGCGCTAGATTCTTTTGATAAAAGACAAATCGAAGTTGTTGAAGTTGAACTAAATGAGGTGGGGGAGTATTTAGCAAATACAAAGAAATTTGAACAAGAACTGCATTTGCTTAACTAGGGCTTTGACTGCTTATTAATATTAAAAATATCTTTCAAAAATAAAAAAATAATGAAAATAGGAATTAATGCCTCATTTATTCGAAAACAGGATTCTGGCACTGGTCAAGTTAGCATAAACTTCTTAAAAGTTCTTTCACAGGAACTTGAGAAAAATGAAAATGCCTTTGGAGATATCGAGGTTTTTTTATATTTAGAAAAGGACACAGACATCGAATTTAGCAGTAAGCTTAAAAAAAGCGTTATAAGATCTTTCTATAAAAGAGATGATCTGGTGAGGAAGATTATTTGGGAAAAATTCCTACTTCCACGACAGGTAGAAGAAGATAATTGTGACGTGCTATTCTCTCTTTATCAATCCCCGACAATATTGGGAAAAACAAGGCATATAATGCTTGTGCATGATACGGTATGGAAAAAATTTCCTCAATATCTAAACAATTCTCGCAAGAAGATCTATTATTATTTAGTCGGAAGAGGCATAGCCAAGGCAGATGAAATCGTTACGGTTTCAGAGAATTCGAGAAAAGACATCAAGAGATTTTTTCGAGAAACCGATGAAAAAATAAAAGTCATCTCTATTGATTGTGATAAGATTTTTAAAAAGAAGATTCCTGAGGATAAAAAAAGTGAGGTTTTGGGAAAATTTAACCTGGAAGAGGGAAAATATATATTTTATGTAGGTGGCTTTGATGTTCGAAAAAATGTCGATGCATTAATAAGAGCTTATGGAATTTTATATACTAGGCATAGTAAAAAAATAGAGATGCCTCGTTTAATTTTGGGTGGATCTTTCCATTCAAATTTAGTTCCTCTTGTAACTGATATTCCAAACGTTGCCGAGACTGTTATGCAGAAAAATGGAATCCCAAGGGGGTATATTGAATCAATTGGCTTTGTAGCACAGGACGATTTGCCAAGTGTTTTTGCTGGTGCAAAAATGTTTTGTTACCCATCTTTATATGAAGGATTCGGAATTCCAGTTTTGGAAGCGATGAGTGTTGGCTGTCCAGTTGTGACGTCAAAAACATCATCAATTTCAGAAATTTCGGCTGAAACAGAAGCAATTTTAATTGATCCTAAAAATGACGAAAAGATTGCAGAAGGTATGCTCAGTTTTTTAACTAACGATACACTTAGAGAAGAGAAAATTCTTAATGCAAAAAAGAAATCAAAGAAATTTAGTTGGGAAAAGACCACAAATAAAATAATGAAATTACTAATAAAAACCTAAAATGAATTTCAAACAATATTTAGCAACTCTTTTGACAGGGCTCGTAATTAGCAGTTACTTGATTGTGTGGAATACTTTTTTTGGTGGTGAAATTAATTACTTTGCATTTTTAATTTTAGTAACGATTGTTTTTTATTTATGCTTTAAACTCCCTAAAAGAGCCTTTTTGGTTTTTATAATGCTAATTCCCCTTGATAATATCATCGTATCGCCAGAACAATTTGGGATAAGTCTGCGACCATTTCAACTTCTCGGAGCAGTTCTTGCGATTGCTGTTTTAATTCTTGGGTATAAGAAGAAACCAACTCTAAAATTATTAAGCTTTAAAAAGATTTGTTTATTTTGCAAGATTTTCAAGCCGAAAAGTTGCGGAATGGTTCCTGAAAAAGAAGCCTTCAATTCGCTTGATCGCTTGATTTTTATTCTCCCTATTTTTGCTTTTTTGGCAATTACAAATTCGCCACTTGCTGGAACTTCAGCGAAGCTGGCTGTTATCTTGGTTTCATTTATTGCCTTATATTGGTTGATTAGAAACTTCACTCAAAATAGATATGCAATTATTGAAACTCTACTTTTCTTTGTTTTTGGTTCGATTCCTGTTATTTTTTGGAGTTTTTATCAGGCGTTAGCAAAGTTGATTGGCTGGCAAGATTTTCAGGTTTTCACCGCAAGAGTGAATGGGACATTTACCGAGCCAGACTGGTTGGGGGTGTATTTGACGCTTATGATAGCAACGCTTCTTTGGTTCCGTCATTTGGCAAAGCCAGATAAAAGCAATTTGATGATAGGGCCTTTTGGTGTCTCGAAGATTTTCGGATTTTTCATTAATGTTTATTTTGTCATTGCTTTTGCAGTGTTGATCCTGACTGTTTCTAGAAGTGCTTGGCTGGGAGTTTTTGGTGTTTGCTTGGTTTATTTTTTAGTTTTGTTTATGGATAAAATTTTCCACAAAACAGTTTCAATAGTTCAGATTCTGAAGAATGCTTTGGTGATAGGATTGTTGGCAACGTTTGCAGTCGCCGTGATCAGTTTCACAAGTCTCTCAACTTTTCATTTTGGAAACCGCGCCGCAAGTTCTGTTAGTGGCAAACAACTAATCACAATTAGCTGTGAAAAAGATAATGAATTGCCAGATGAAATTAATACGATGGGCGAATTGGAAATTTTTGGTTGTCGGCACATCGGTTTGGAGGAAGTTGAAAGGGAGCAGATGAATAAAATGTTCGTGACAACAATAATGCGACCAGATCCAAATGTCAGTATTAGAAAAGACATCTATGTAAAAACATTTCAACAAATCAAAGAACACCCTCTCTTAGGTCAAGGATTGGGAAGTGCCGTTTCATTTCTGGGGACAGATGACCACGGCAGTGGCTTGAATACCTCGAACATTATTTTGGAAATCTTCGTTTCAATGGGAATTTTTGCAATGGCAATCGCCGTTTACCTCGTCGGATTTTTGACCATCTGGTCGTTTGGAAGAATCTTTAAAAGTAAAGAACATATATTTTCCACCTTCGTTTTGCTCTCTGGTATCGCCATTATAATCCCAAACATGTTCAACTCAGGACTTCTATTGGGAATGTTCTGGTTTTGGTTAGCGATTGTTGTTTCTATTTATAGCGTGGTTACAAGTAAGAATTAAGAATTGGGATTGTCTGCGATTGAGAGTTGGTTATGTAATACAGGTTCATTTCTCTTGTGAAAAGCCTTGTCTTGAGCCTTATAGTTCACAATTCCTAATTCTCAAATACTACAAATTATATTAGGTGTGTGGTTTCAATCAGTAGTGGAAGACTCAATTTGAGGTTTTTATTCTCTAATTCTTAATTCTTGATTCTTGATTCCTAATTGAGATAGAAGTCTTGCTTTTCTATAATAATCGTGTATACTTTATTTTGTTATGATGTAAAGTTGTTTTAGGAATTAAATAGACATTATGGGGGCGTAGCTCAGCTGGTTAGAGCGATTGCCTGTCACGCAATAGGTCGCCGGTTCGAGTCCGGTCGTCCCCGCATCGTAAGAATCCCTTTATTTAAGGGATTTTTTGGCGTTTAAAAATCAGGATGACCGAACGGGCTCGAACTTTTAATGGTAGATTAGGAGAGAAAATAACCGGAAATGGCTTAATGCAATCATTTTCTATTGACTTGACCCACAGAGCTTGCTACAGTTAGAATTAATATTCAATAAAATAGCTTTTAAATTACTAGCTGATTGAAATAGTGTGTTAAAATATATTTATAAGTTTTAGTTTAGAAATATGCAAAAAATGAATCTAAAGAAAGTTCTTTTGAGTTTGGTTGTTGCTGTTGCTGTTTTTGGATTGGTTGGATATCTAGTGAAAAATAGAAACCAAGAAACAATTGTTGATCTTGGAAACGGATGGAAATCTTATTCACATGAAGAGATGGGTTTTACTGTGAAAATTCCAGCCGATGCAGAAATCGAATTTGAAATGAAAGGAGACAAAA
>JBFHIG010000010.1:0-47233 GCA_041596615.1 Candidatus Moraniibacteriota bacterium
AATTCATTACGACAATCCACCAGTAAATATGCTGATAAATTAGGAAATGCTAAAGAGGCAAAGACTTTGTATAAAGTTTTGCAGGAATCAAGAGACAAAAAAAAGTCGTTGATTTTGGCGACACCAAAAACAGGAAGAAAGCATCAAATCAGGGTTCACCTTCATTCTATCGGGCACCCTATTGTTGGTGATAAGATGTACCAATTAGCCATAAACAAGGAAAAAAATAAACCTTTTGAGAGATTTTTACTTCATGCCACCTCGCTTGATTTTACCTATTCTGACGGGAGAAAATATGAGTTTAACTCGCCAATTCCTAGCGAATTTCTGAATAATTTTTAATCTAGGCGCCTAGTCCTTGACCAAATTAAAAAAATAGGCTATCTTTGATAAAGCTTTTAAGAAAGCTTTTTTAAGACTTTATAACCTTTGGATATGGATCAGAAAGTTATCGATTTCAACAAATCACAAAGAACGAAAGAACTTCCAAACTTACAAGTTGGTGATATTGTTCGTGTTCACAAAAAAATTAAAGAGGGAGACAAAGAAAGAGTCCAGATTTTCAAAGGACTTATCATTGCTATTAAAGGAAAGCAGAGTTCCTCCCCAACAATCACAGTTAGAAGAGAATCGCAAAAAATTGGTGTGGAAGTAACTTTCCCAATTTATATGCCTACTGTAGTTAAAATTGAGGTTCTTCGACACAGCAAAGTCAGGCGTTCAAAAATCTATTACATGAGAGAATTATCTGGTAAGGCTGCTAAAATGAAAGCAATTGATATCACCAAAGAAGAGAAGGCTGTTATGGAGGCTATTGATAAAAAACCAGCAAAAATCAAAGAAGAGGAAAAGTAATTTTATTTTGAACTTTGAATTATTTGAACATTTAAAATAGATATCTATATTTTACTCCTCCGCTTTGGCGGCGGAATCCTGCTTTTCCAAATAGACAAAAGGATTGGGTTTGGAAAAGCATGCACCGCCCCGATGGTGGAATTGGTATACACACACGGTTGAGGGCCGTGGCGCCTTGTGCGCATGAGAGTTCAAGTCTCTCTCGGGGCACACTCTTTTCTTTTTTTGAAAATAGTGATATAAAAATATAGTGGATTTATTTACAAGGATGCTTAGCTCAGTTGGTTAGAGCACCTCGTTTACACCGAGGGGGTCAGGAGTTCGAATCTCTTAGCATCCACATTTTAAAAAACAGCCGAAAAGCTGTTTTTTGTTTGCATATTTTCACTCTATTATTGCTCTTTCTCCACTTTCCGCCTCATCTCCATATGCCTCTCTTGTAGAATATCTAGAAGCCTACTTTCATCTACCAAGCGATGTTTTCGGGAGATTATTACAAATTTTCCAGCAATCATAAGATCTCTTGCCACTCGTCCACTATGAGTGATCAGATTTCCCAATAACGTAAAAGGGTTTTCCCTATCAAAAGGCACAAAACCACGGTCTTTTAGTTTCCAAAAAACTAAATCCGCCTTGTAACCTGGAAGGATCCTACCATGTTTTGGCATATTTAGAATTTTAGCACCGTTGATTGTCATCATTTTAAATAACGAGCCAAACTTAATTGTCTTTAGATAAAGATGAGTTGTTCTTGCTCTATATGCCTCTGTTAGAATGTCTAAACGACTTTTTGAGACAACACTGTCTGTTCCAAGCGCAATATTTCTAAAACCTCCTGCATCATTATATTTCCAATACGGGAACACCCCACTCTTGTGAATTCTGTTCGAAGTTGGCAAGTGCACAACTCCGACCTCCGCCTTGGCTATTCGAGTAATTTCTTCGTCACGCAAATGAATTGCATGAGAAACTATTGTGTTTTTATTTAGAAGCCCGTAGCTTTCTAAAACATCAACTTCTCGCATTTTATGATTCTTCAGAGTTTCCTCAACGACTCTCTCACTCTCTGACATATGACAAGTAAAAAGCAAATCATGTTCATCTATCAAGTTCTTCACTTTTTTTAAGACTTCTGGGCTTGCTTTATAGAGATAGTGAACGGCCATCGCCAAGCGTGAATATGAATTTTTCTCTTCTCGCAACAGTTTTTCAATTAGTGCTGGGGAATTTTCAGGCGAAACATGTGAAGCGACACTAATCCCATTTATTACATTTTGGGTTGTTAATTTAGCTGCCTCTTCAACTGCTTCGAAAGAATTATAGTGGCTAAAAGTTGTTGTTACTCCGAACTTTTGTTGTTCTGTAAGATCACCAACCGTGCTTAGAGCCAAATCTTCTTTGGTCATTTTCGACTCCCAGCTAGGCAGTTTGGCTAATGTTTCATCTATATTATCGCCCTCATCAAGATCCATGGAACTTCGCAAAAGATACATTGGCGGATGGGCATGTGCATTTATGAATCCTGGGGTAACCACTGTACCTCCTCGTTTTCCTGCATCATACACCAAATCGAAATCTGCTGGATCTAATTCTTTTGCTGGTCTGACTTCTTGGATAATATCATCTTTGATGACAATCGAGTGATTTTTAAAATATCTCAATTTATCAGTTTCATCGCAAGTGAAAAAATAGGGGATATTGTGAATTAGCACTGTCTTGTAATCAGCATTATTCACTTTATATCTACCATGGTCATCTTTGCTTTTTTTTATCTTCTCGTCTTTTTTTCTTATTTGTGAAAAAACCTCCATCATAAATTTATACTTTATTATACTACGTATCTTAAATTTTTTTCATTTAAACTTTTACTAAAAAGATTTTTCTTTATTCCCATTCAGTCGTTCCTGGCGGTTTATTTGTTAAATCAAAAAAGATATAACCTACTTCGTTAATACTGTTAATTTTTTCGACTATCTCAGACAAAATATCCTCCGCCATTGGATAAAAATGCAGTGTCATAAAATCCCTTGTATTAATCGGTCGAAGAACAATAGACTCTTTTTGATTTTTATCGCAAATAGGAATCAACACCACTGGAAATTGATCGATGTCCAAATAAATCCCCCTTTCTCTCATCACGTCTGAAACAATTTTGTCTATTTTTTTCAATAAATCAATTCTTTCATTAGATAAATCAAGTGATTTTCGAGGAAGATAAAATTCTGGCTTCTCATTTTCTGCTCCGTTCAAAAGCAACACCACTCTATTTATTTTTTTACTAGCGTTTGTTATGGCAGGGGAAATTTTAGTTAATCTTTCCCATTTTTTTTCTCCCCAAATAACCAATGGGTGGGCATATGTTCTATTGTCTCCTTGCACTCCCACTGATTTTATTGGCAGTACTTTTAGAGAAATTTGAAACATTTTCTTATCACAAAATTCTTGGATTTCTTTTTCAATAACTTCTAAATTAATATCTTCTTTCTCATTTTCATCAAAACATAGACATCTAATTGCAAGTCCTGGTCCAGGAAAAGGGTGCCTATCAACAAGCTCTGTTGGTAAATTTAATAACTTTCCAACTTTTCTAACTTCATCTTTATACAAATCAACAATTGGCTCCACAACAAGACCTTCTTCAATCATTTTTGTTATCGCATCAACTCGGTTGTGATGAGTTTTAATTGTATTTGAATTTTTTGTCCCACCAGATTCAATTGTATCGGGATAAATCGTTCCTTGTCCTAAAAGCCATTCTTTTGGATCTAGTCCCATTTTTTTAGCTGCTAAATCTTTGGCGTCCAAAAATGTTTTTCCTATGATTTTTCTCTTATCTTCTGGCTCATAGACACCTTTCGTTCTTTCAAAAAACATATCACTCGCATCCATGATCTCTAAATTATGGAAGCCAATTCTCTCAAAACGTTCCATGATTCTTTTAGATTCATCTTTTCGCATAAATCCAGTGTCTATATACAAGCCTTTTACCCTTTCTTCTCCTAAAGCTTTTGTTAAAAGAGCAAAAGCAACATTTGAATCAACTCCCCCACTTACCAAAATAAAAACCTTTCTATCTCCAACTTGTTTTTTTATTTTTTCAATTAGTTCATCTTTCACGTTTTCTATTTTCCATTCTTTTTTGGCACCACAAATTTCAATCACAAAATTTTCAATCATTTTTTCTCCCTCTTTAGAGTGAGCAACTTCGGGATGAAATTGAAAACCAAAAATGTTCTTCTGCTCATTTGCCATTGCTGTAATATCACAATCACTGGTCCTTCCAATGACACTGAAACCCTCTGGCACTTCTACTACTGAGTCCCCATGGCTCATCCAAACTTGAGAGTTATTTGATATGCTTTCAAAGATTTTGTTTTCGCTCAAAATCTCCAGTTTTGCTATTCCATATTCTCCGACAGATCCAGTTTCCACTTTACCACCCAGCTCGTGTGCTAAAAATTGATGCCCGTAGCAAATTCCCAAAATTGGCAACCCTATTTGTAAAATTTCTTTTTTTGCTCTTAAACTTTTTTCATCGTAAACAGATTGAGGTCCTCCGGAAAGAATAATTCCCCATGCGTCATCTTTCAATTCACTTGGCAAAACGTCATTTTGATAAATTTTTGCAAGCACTCCCAGCTCCCGAATAGTTCTGGCAATAAGATGTGTGTATTGAGACCCAAAATCTAAAATTGCAATATGTTTCATGTTGTTTTTACATTGATAAAAAATAAAATCTCAAGTATACTTCAAATTATATTCTATTATAACCTTTAAATCCTCCTGACTCAACTGGTGGGATTATAAGAAAAATTAAGTTTATTATTAAATTCAAATTTATGCAAGAAGCACTGACTTATGATGATATTCTCTTGACTCCTGGCTACTCTGAAATTATTCCAGCCGAGACAAATTTAGAGACAAAATTTTCAAGAAATATTCCTCTGAAAATGCCAATCGTAAGTTCCCCGATGGATACCGTAACTGAACATCGCATGGCAATTGCGATGGCACTTGAAGGTGGTCTGGGGATTATTCACAAAAACTTAACCCCAGCAGAGCAAGCCAATGAAGTTTCAATTGTAAAAAGATTCGAAAACGGCTTCATTGTGGATCCAGTTGTTGTTTCTCCAGAAGCGACTGTTGATGATATACACCAAATCGAACAAGAAAAAGGGTATAAAAAAATTCCAGTTGTTGATGCTGATGGCGTTCTTGTTGGCATAGTAACAGAGTTTTACTATTCTTGGCCTCATGACAAAGGTAAAAAAGCCAAAGATGTAATGAAGCTTGTTGAAGGATTAACGGTCGCCAAACAAGGCATCTCTTTATCAGAAGCAAACAAGCTTATCCGTCAGAAAAAATTATCCGTGCTTTGTGTTGTTGGCAAAGATCGAAAATTAAAATCAATTGTGACCAGAAAGGATATCGAAAAAAATAAGCGCTACCCTAATGCAAATAAAACTGCTGAGAAGAAGCTATTTGTTGGGGCAGCAATCGGGGTTGGGGCGGATGCAATGGAAAGAGCTGAGCTATTAGCAAAAGCTGGCGTTGATGTGATTGTTGTTGATACTGCGCATGGTCACTCAAAGGGGGTGATTGATATGGTAAAAAAATTAAAATCAAACAAACTCACTAAACATATTGATGTTGTTGCTGGAAATGTCGCCACTCAGGCTGGGGTAAAAGATTTGATCAAGGCCGGTGCTGATGGCGTCAAAATTGGAATTGGGCCAGGCTCTATTTGCACAACAAGGGTTGTCGCAGGAATTGGAGTTCCTCAAATTACTGCGATTTTAGAAGGGGTAAAGGGTAAGGGCAAAAACAAAGATGTTGCTTTGATTGCTGACGGCGGAATTAAGCACTCTGGCGACATTACCAAGGCATTAGCCATGGGAGCTCAATGTGTGATGCTTGGAGGGCTTCTAGCGGGTGCTGAGGAGTCGCCAGGTGAAACTCTTTTCATAGGTGGTAGGATGTTTAAATCCTATCGAGGGATGGGTTCACTTGGCGCAATGGAAAAAGGATCAAAGGATCGTTATGGACAAGCTGAAGTTAAAGATGCCCAAAAATTTGTTCCCGAAGGGATTGAGGGAAGAACTGCTTATCGTGGGCCAGTCGACAAAACACTTTACCAACTACTTGGGGGTCTCCGTGCTGGAATGGGATATCTAGGAGCAGAGACTCTACAAAAATTAGTAAAAAATGCAAACCCAGTCAAAATCACAGCGGCTGGATTCATTGAAAGTCATCCACATGATGTTACAATCACCGAAGATGCGCCTAATTATTCAAGGAGATAATTTCATTTCTAATTTTAAGAAATTTAAAAATCCCAACGACTAGAATTAGTTGTTGGGATTTTTATTTTTTCAGCTTTCTGATAATCTACTTTCTATAAAAAATTAAACATCTTGCCTATATAGAAAACATAGAAAAGTAGTAAAAAACATCCTTCCCAAAGAGTGACTTCTTTATCTTGTGTCATAAATAAAACTATAAAAGTCACAACTATCATCAAAGGTAATCCAAATAAGATAATGCTAGATGGAATAATTAGGGTCCCAAAGAGTCCCGCTACACCCATCACTCCTAGTGAATTAAAAATATTAGAACCCAGAACATTGCCCACTGCAATTTCGGCCTTACCCTTCCTGGCAGCGGTCAAACTTACAACAAGTTCCGGAAGAGAGGTTCCAAGAGCAATAACCGATGCAGCAATGATCTCTGTCCCTACTTTCAAAAATTCAGAGATTTTAATGGCCGAATCAACTGTATATTTTGCACTGATAAAGATAAAAAAGCTGCTAACAAAAAGAATAAAAAAGTCTTTAGTCGGGAATCTTTTGATCCAATGCAACTCTTCTTTTATATATTTCTCCATATCTTTTCCCTCTTTTTTGGCTTTTGCGTCTCCGTTTCCCAGCACTGCAATTCTAATAAAATAAACTGCTATTCCAGCTAGACAAAAGATTGCTTCCCAAAAAGTGAATCTACCATCGTAAACGGTGATCACCAAGATAAAAGCGGAGCTTATCAAAATGGGCAAATCAACGTTGATAATCTCATAATCCAGTTTCATCTTCTTTCCAATAACGGCCGCTAGTCCCAAAACCAAACAAATATTGGTAATATTTGAACCTACCACATTTCCTGAGACTATCTCCGAAGCACCGCTTATAACAGCAAAGAAAGAGGAGACTAATTCCGGCAAAGAAGTTCCAAATGCAACAATAGTAACCCCTATTAAAAAAGGTTTTAATTTAAAAAACAAACCTATCTCCTCAGCGGCGTCTGTGAAAAAATCAGATGCTTTTATCAGGAGCGTAAGGCTCAAAACAAAAATCGCAAACCAAATCAAAATTCCCATACTTTATTTATTTAAATGTTTTTATTCAAGACAAGCCAAACTATTTTTCCTGACCACAGCGTTGGCAATGCCCGGTCGTTCTTTGTATAAAAAAACTTCTTCTTCGTCTTCGTTTTTGTTTCCGCCAACTTCTTCCACCCACCAGAGCCAAATCTCTTGAATCCAGAGAGAAAATATTGACTTCGCAAGAAGCAAAAGCATAATCGAAATAATTATAATAAAAGAACTGAATAAAATCCATTCGACGGAAGAACTGGCATAAAAAGAAAGCCATAAACTAACAATTTTACCCCAAAAAGGGGCAATAATAGCAATGACGAATAAAAAAACTGCACCTTGTAAAAGTCCAATTAGAAAAAAAATAGAGAAAAGCTTAAATACTTCCAAAAGATTTTTAGTAATTAGTCTGATTGCAACAGTAATGGCTCCAAATATTTCCACATTAGCCAAAACTAGATAAATAGTCGCTATTTGCAATATATAATTCATAAAAACAACAAACAGGAAAAAGAATATTATTAATGTAATAAATAGAAAAATAGCACCTGCTTGATTATCCATTAGAATCATAATTGCAACAGGAACAAGCAAGATCAAAAAAGTAACCAAAATAACCATCCCCACAAAAAAATCTAATAACAAAATTTTTTTAAAATTTTTCTTCCCACTACTCCAAACCATCCCAAAGTTCAACTTTTTTTTATTTTTAGGGTTGCGTAAACAAGCAAGCACCTGAATAACACCTGAACGAGAAATAGCAGATATACACCAGACAAAAATACCAAACAAGAAAATTATGCCGAAAATAAAACAAAGTTGTTCCAGATTATTCAAAACAAACAACTGCCAATTAACAATTTCTTTTGAACTCAATCTTTCAAACTGCTTATCTACGCTAAAACCAACTCCAACGGAACCAGGTAGAAACATCCCCCAAAACCACAAAAACTTATTTGCCCAAATTCTAAGAAAGCTAGCCTTAAACTGCTTAAAATACTCATCAAAACTAGGTTGCTTGGGATCTGGTATTAAATCTTCGAAAACTTCATTTCTTCTGTCCATTTTTATTTCTATTCTTATAGTTTCTTTTGGCTGATAACTGTATGCCATTATACTACACTCTGCTACATAAATAAACCTCCTCTTTTTCTGATCTTTTTTCTTTTAATTGTTGCAAACTACTTTAGACTAAAGTATCATGAAAAAAGAAAACTAAATTTTTATCTTTTATAATCATGGAAAACAATCCAATTATTTTTTCTGGTGTTCAACCTTCCGGAAATCTTCATCTTGGAAACTATCTTGGGGCAATTAAAAACTGGGTAAAGCTCCAAGAGGATTATCGCTCATTTTTTTGCGTGGTTGATTTACATGCCATTACTGTACCACAAGACCCTAAAGAGCTAAGAAAAAAGGTTATAGAAATTGCAAAAATATATTTGGCAGCAGGAATCAATCCTGAACGTTCAACTGTTTTTGTGCAATCAGATGTTTCTGAACATTCTCAACTTGCTTGGCTATTAAACACTATTACACAAAATGGAGACCTTACGAAGATGACTCAGTTTAAACAAAAATCAGGAGCTGATTTTGATAAATTGGAATTACATGATGTTGTTACTCAAGAATCAATTTTAAAAACCAAAAAACTTCCAGAGAAAGAAAAAGCGGAAGTGATAAAAAATCTTATCCTCAGTAAGTTTAGTAAATTCAAAAAACAATTCAACAGCGTGGGCGTTGGTCTCTATGACTACCCGGTCCTTATGGCTGCTGACATTCTTCTTTATAACACTGATATTGTCCCAGTTGGCGAAGATCAAACTCAACACATTGAACTGACTCGCGACTTAGCAAAAAGATTTAATCATCGTTTTGGGAAAACTTTCAAAATTCCTAAGGCACATATCCAAAAAGCAGGAATGCGCGTTATGGGACTTGATGACCCAACAAAAAAAATGTCGAAGTCTGCACCTTCGGAGTTTAACAGAATAAATCTATTAGACTCACCTGAAGAAATAAGAGAAAAAATTAAAAAAGCTGTTACTGACAGTGGCAGAACAATTGAATATACAGACGAAAGACCAGCTATTAAAAATCTTATTAATATTTTTTCTTTAACCTCAGACCGCACCCCCGAAAAACTTGTAGCACATTTTAAAGGAAAGGGTTTTAGGGAATTTAAAGAAGAGCTTGCGGAATCCATTGTTAATTTTCTTGTTCCTTTTCAAGAAAAATATAACCAAATTTCTGATGAAGAAGTTCAAAAAGTTTTAGATAAAGGCAAGCTTGTTGCCGAAAAAATAGCACAAAAAACTCTTTCTGATGTAAAACAAAAAATGGGTCTGTAGACTTATCGCTAAAAATACTTTATCAAAAAAAGAAAGCTCTAAATAGTTGCTTTCTTTTTGTAATACCATAGCTTAACCATTTCAGACACAATAAAATAGATAATGACTAATGAGATTATCAACAATAAATGTTCCATACTCGGTGAAACAAATTTAAATACATCATGACCAAAACTTGTAAAAGGCAGGCCAATGGTTAAAACAATTGTCATTATACTAAGCCAGATAATCGATTGTGAAGGACGTGGGGCTTTGGTAAATAAAGATTTTGTGCGAATCGAAAATAAAAGTGCCAGCTCAGTTAAAATACTACCAATAAAAAAATTTGTCTGCATAACCTCTGGAGAAATACGAAAAAACAAACCGAAGAAAACAAAATCAAAAACCATACTAACCAAGCCAATGATCATGGCAATGATAATAATTTCCTTAGCTTCATATTTTTTAGGAGAACTAAGTTCACTCTTATCCACATTGTCAGTTGAAATTGAAATCATCGGCGTATCAGAAAGAAGATTGACCAATAAAATTTGGATTGGCAACATCGGCAAAAAATCAATCATCAATGATGCTGATGCAACTGCAAAAAAATTACCAAAATTTGAGGCTAAGGTGGATTTGATATACGTTGTGGTGTTGGCGAAAACCTGCCGCCCTTCCTTGATACTTTCTGTTATAACCTCAAGATTGTTTTTGAGTAAAATAACATCTGCTGCTTCACGGGCAATATCAGCTGCACTGTCTACAACCAAGGAGACTCCAGCGATTCTAAGGGCTGGGGCATCATTAATACCCTCCCCCAAAAAACCTATCGTGTGTCTTTTGCTTAGATTTTCGATTATTGAGAATTTCTCCTCTGGAGATATGCGCGCAAAAACATTGTATTTTTCCAGATACTCTTCTCTTTTTTTCTCACTAGCTTTCTGCCACTGATCTCCGGTTATAACTTTTTTCGCTGAATCAATAAGGCCGATTTCACGTGCCACTGCGCCAGCCACCTCTGAGCTATCACCGGTAATGACTATAATTTTTACACCAAGATCATTAGCCTGTTTAACGGCAGAAAAAGCGCTTGGTTTAATAGAGTCTACAAATGAAATAATTCCAGCAAAAGTAAAATCTTTTTTTTCACTTTCCCTGCAAAAATCATCTCCTTTTGTTATTAGAGATCCTGTTTCTTTGTATCCCACAGCCAAAACTCGGTGTCCTTTTTCACCTTCTTTTTTTATCCAATTCTTAATCTTTATGTTTTCTTCACGCCCCATATCAGTACAGCAAGAAAGAATTGCTTCCGGAGCACCTCTTGAAATTAAAAAAGTCTTTTCCTTGTCTTGCACTAGAGCAGAATTTTTTCTCGTCTTGGGGTCGAAAGACTCTTCATCTAATTTGATAATTGTTTTGATGCATTTTTTCTGCTTTGGAGTCAATCCATTTTCAAGAGCGATATCAAACGGTTCTATTTTTTTCTTAAGCTCAAATGAAGATGCTAAATTAGCAAACCAAATTGTCTTCTTGGCATTGTCAGAGTAAGTATTTACCGCTCTCAGCTCATTCTTGGTTAATGTTCCTGTCTTGTCAGTACATAAAATCTCAATACCCCCCAAATCCTCAATAGCCGAAAGGCGCTTTACAATGACTTTTTTCTTAGCCAAACGTTTTGCTCCACGAGCAAGCGAAAAAGTTGTTACCAATGGCAAGGCCTCTGGGATAACACTTACAGTCAAAGCCACCGAAAAAGTAATTAGTTCAAACACACCAACTCCGTTTTGATCAATCAAAAGATGCGCAACAAAAACTACCACTAACGTTACCCCAACCAATTTTAAAATAAATTGCGAAAAATGAGATATGCCCTTTTCAAAATCACTTATTTTTTTTGTTTCACTCACCAATTTTGCAATTTTTCCAAAAGCAGTTTTTCTTCCAGTTGCTAAAACTTGTGCCCGCGCCCTCCCTTTTAGAACGTCAGTACCAGAAAAAGCTAAGTTAAGAGCTTGGTGATATGAAAGTGGTATTTTTTTTAATCTTTCGACACTCTTGAAAACCGGCACAGACTCCCCAGTCAAAACCGTTTCATCAATCATTAAATTTTCTTGCTCAAGCAATCTAACATCTGCAGGAATCTTGTCCCCCGTTTCCAGAATAATAATATCCCCGGGAACAAGTAAATCAGCCGTAATCTGTTCAACTTTTTTGTTCCGCAAAACCTTGGCCCTTGGTAGAGCAAATTTGTTTAATAGCTGTACTGTTTTTTCTGAACGATATTCTTGAAAAAATCCCAAACATGTATTGATAGCAAGAAAAAGAAAAACCATCAAAGTGTCGGCCATTTCGCCTAAAAACATTGTGATAAGCATAGCCGTAAGTAAAAGGTATATAAAGGCTGATTTAAATTGTCTGAAAAAAATATGCCATGCGGACATCTCTTTAACAGACAACTTGTTAAATCCAAATTTTGCCAGCCTTTCTGTAGCTTTTTTTGTGCTCAATCCTCTTTGAGGATTAACTCCAAACTCAGAAGTAACCTCAACAATATCTTTGATTGAATATTCAAAAATGTTCATGTTTTTGTTTTTTTGACTAATAAATAACAACTCCAAAGAAACTTTGTTTTTTGTTTTTAAAATCAACTCTATTTTCTAGACATTATGCCATAATAATTCAATTAAAACGATAGAAGATTATTCACGCGCTTTATTTTTTCAACAAAAACAACTGCACAAAAAAGTTTTCTTTTTGTTCAGTAATTACAGCTATTTAGGATTTTCTGGATTTCTAAAAAGTTTAACTTTGTCGGGGCGCCGAGAATCGAACTCGGGCTAAACGCTCCCAAAGCGCTCGTGCTACCGTTACACCACGCCCCGTAAAATTTCAAGTCTGTTTTAAGTTTTAAATAAACGTAAAACAGTCATATAATACAATTTTAATTTACAAAAGTCAATCCACCTAGAAACTACTTATTTAAAATTAATCAAAAAAATATTTTTTAATTTCTAGCTCAAACAAAAATCTTTGGGTAATTAAGAATATTCACTTCCTTTATTGTAAAAAGTTTTAAAATAAAAAAATAACTAAGTTGATTATCTTGAAGTGGTGGACTTTTTCACCCCTTTCTGTTATTATTAAGGAAGCTAACATAAAACTAAAATCTGAAAAAGCATGAATATTTCCTGGTATGGCCACTCTTGTTTCAAAATTCAAACGAAAGCGAAAAGAGGTGGCGACGATATAATAATTTTCACTGACCCTTTTGATAAATCAGTCGGCCTTCGCAGACCTCAGGGACAAGCAAATATTGTTACTATTTCCCACGCGCATCATGATCACAATGATACTGAATTATTAAAAGGAGACTTTTTCGTTGCGAATTCTCCTGGCGAATTCTCAATTCAAGGAGTAACAATCGAAGGAATTGAAAGTTTTCATGATGATCAAGAAGGTCTGCTTCGTGGAAGAAATACTATTTTTGTTTTTGAATCAGAAGATCTTAGAATTTGTCATCTTGGAGATTTAGGACACGAACTCACCGACCAACAAATTGATGCGATTGGAGACATCGATGTTCTAATGATTCCAATTGGCGGAACTTACACTCTTGATGCCAAGGGAGCAAAAAAAGTTGTTGGACAAATTGAGCCAAAAATTATCCTCCCTATGCATTATAAAATTGATGGCATAACTTTAGATATTGATGACGAAACGGATTTTTGTAACGAACTGGGAATGACAAGCAAAGACAAACTGCAAAAACTGTTGATAAAGAAAAGTGACTTAGAAGAAATAGAAAATAAGGTGGTAATAATGAGCGTTATTAATTCATAAAACTTAAAAACAAAATGTTAGATCAACTTCTAGAAAAACCAGAGTCTTATCGCAGAAATGTCGCTATTTTTGCAACTTTCGTATCTGGGGTTGCTGTTGTTTCTGTTTGGCTTTTAATCGCTGGTTACAATATTCGCGAATCAACTTTTGCTGTTATAAATTCTGGCAGCACAACATCTGAAGAATTTCGCAATAGCCTTCCTTCAATCAGACAAGAAGGTGATACCGTTGCCACCGAGTTATCAAAACAAAATATGGCTGCGTCCATCAACGGTTTAGGAGAAAAAGAGGAGGAAAAATCCCTTTGGGATAAGTTTTTGGGAAGATAATTGTAAATTAAAATTAACTAGACTTATCAAGAAATTCTTTTAGCCAAATTCTAAAGTTAGTAGAATTTCTTGATAAGTCTCACAAAAATAGCGAAAGAATCCTATTCTTTCGCAAATTTTGTTTGCGATTACAAAAAAGTTTATTTAAAGAAAAATTAACAAACAATCATGGAAAATGAACAGGAAAATAAAAAAGTGGCAAGTGGTGATATAGGAAAAATTCAGAATCGACCAATCGTTCAAGAGATGGAGGAGTCTTATCTCTCCTATGCAATGAGTGTTATTGTTTCAAGAGCACTCCCCGATGTACGGGATGGGCTAAAACCAGTTCAACGGAGAATTCTTTATGCTATGTGGCGACTTGGACTAAAACATAATGCTAAATATAGAAAAAGTGCCACTGTAGTTGGTGAAGTTTTGGGAAAGTATCACCCACATGGTGACAGTTCTGTATATGAAGCAATGGTAAGAATGGCACAAGACTTTTCTCTTCGAGATCCTCTTGTAGATGGACAAGGAAACTTTGGCTCAATGGATGGTGATAGTCCAGCTGCCATGCGTTATACTGAAGCTAAACTAGCACCACTTTCATCAGAAATTCTCATAGATATTGACAGGGAAACCGTGCCTTGGATTGACAATTATGATGGTTCTAGAAAAGAGCCTTCTTACTTGCCATCAAAACTTCCTCAACTATTAGTGAATGGCACGACTGGTATCGCAGTGGGAATGGCAACTAATATCCCTCCTCACAATTTATCCGAAGTAATTGATGGTGTTAATGCCTATATTAAGAATTCAGACATTTCCATTGAAGAATTGGTTAAAAACCATATCAAAGGACCTGATTTCCCAACCTCAGGAATAATTTATAACCAAGAAGATGTAATTGAAGCGTACGCAACTGGTCGTGGTGGAATTGTGACGCGTGCAAAAGCAGATATTATTGAAGACCATAAAGGCAAATTTCAAATTATCATCTCCGAAATCACCTATCAAACAAACAAATCAACTTTGATTCAAAAAATAGCCAACTTAGTAAAAGACGGAAAAATAGACGGGATACGTGATATTCGCGATGAATCAGATAAAGAAGGGGTCCGAATAGCGATTGATCTTAAAAAAGATGCTTTCCCAAAGAAAACATTGAACAAGCTTTACTCAATGACAGAGCTACAAAAAAACTTTAATTTCAATATGCTTGCTCTTGTTGACGGCACTGATCCAAAAATATTGAATTTAAAGGCTATAATTGAGCACTTTGTTGCTCACCGCCAAGATGTCGTAATTAAAAGAACACAATTCGAACTAAATAAAGCAAAAGATCGGGCACACATCCTAGAAGGTCTAAAAATAGCATTGGATTTTATTGATGAAATTATCAAAACAATCAAAAAGTCAAAGACTAAAGAAGAAGCGCACGCCAATTTGATAAAAGAATTCAAACTTTCAGACAAACAAACAACTGCTATTTTGGAAATGAAACTGCAAACTCTTTCTGGACTAGAGAGAAAAAAAATTGAAGATGAGTTGGCAGAAAAATTAGCCTTTATCGCTGAAATGGAAGCCATCTTAAGCGATCCAAAGAAAATCCTTGAAATAGTTTCGAATGAACTGAAAGAATTAAAAGAAAAATTTGGAACACCTAGAAAAACCAAGGTCATCAAAGGTTCTGTCGGTGACTTCTCTCAGGAAGATTTGATTCCGGATGAAGATACCATTATCAGCCTAACCGAGGATGGCTATATCAAAAGACTACATCCAACAACCTTCAAGTCTCAAAAGCGTGGAGGAAAAGGCGTTACTGGAGGCTCCGTTAAGGACGGCGATGCTGTGGATAAAGTGTTAGGAAGTATGACTCACGATGATTTGTTTTTATTCACAGACACTGGCAAAGTTTTTTGTTTAAAAGCCTATGAAATTCCACTTTCCTCAAGAACCAGCAAAGGTCAGGCAATTGTGAATTTCTTACAAATTTCACACGAAGAAAAAATAACTTCGATCCTAGCAATTCCAAAAAACTCCGAAGCGCAATATATGATTATGCAAACAGTGCTTGGAAAAATTAAAAAAACCTCCTTGCAAGATTTTGCCAACGTTAGAAGAACTGGTTTGATTGCTATTAGTCTGACCAAGGGAGATTCCCTAAGATGGGTTGGGACAACATCTGGAGATGACAGCATTATTATCTGCACAAAAAACGCTCAGTCCATTAAATTCTCAGAAAAAAATGTCAGGCCTATGGGAAGAAACGCTGCTGGTGTTCGTTCAATCAAACTTAAGGGTGATGATCGAGTGGTAGGAATGAATGTTATTGGAAAAGAAGAAGCAGATAACCAAGAATTTCTAATTATTACTGAAAATGGCTATGGAAAAAGAACTTCTACTAGTAAATATAAACTTCAAACACGTGGTGGCTCTGGAATTATGACAGCAAACATAACCAGCAAAACTGGTAAAATTTCTGCGGCTCATATCATTCCCAAGGGAATTGAGGCGGATTTGATTACAAGTTCAAATAAGGGCCAGATAATTAAGGTTCCCGTTCAAAGCATTTCTGTTTTGAACAGGGCGACGCAGGGCGTAAGAATAATGAAACTTAAAACTGGCGAAAAAGTTTCAGCCTCGACCATTATGCATTTTTGTCTTTAGCATTCAAAAAGCTTTTCAAGAAAAAACAAGGTTAATTGCCTTGTTTTTTTGTTAATGCTATACTTTGAATTAGAAAAATAAAAAAATACATAGCAAAAAAGATTGCTTACCTATTTTATTTATCAAATTAAAATAAAAATGAAAATGAATCGTAAAAAAATAACCAGCTTTTTGTTAATATTTTTTTTGACAATTGTTCCATTTCTTTTTTCTGGCTGTGGCAATAAGGTTGTCATGGCTCCATACGAAGTGCCTTTGGAGGTTTGGGGTGTCTTTGATGATTCTGGGGTTTTTGAAAAATTCAATAAGGCTTATGCCAAGAACAATTCTCGTGTCTCTGAAGTTGTTTATAAAAAAATATCAAACAATCCCGTAGAATTTGAGAAAGAGTTGATTGATGCATTTGCCAGTGGAAATGGTCCAGATATTTTCTTTTTTAGCAATTCATGGCTTAAAAAACATGAAAACAAAATTGCACCTATGCCTAATAGTGATATCTACTTAACAAATCACCGAAATGAATTCGTTGACGTTGTTAGTCAAGATTTCTTCAAAGAAAATCAAGTATTCGCCCTGCCTCTTTATTGCGACACTCTAGCTCTTTACTACAACAAACATACTCTTAACCAGGCTGGTATTACTTCCCCGCCAGCCACTTGGGACGAATTACAAAGACAAGTAAAGGCATTGACTAAAATTGATGAATTTGGAAATATCACACAATCAGCAATAGCACTGGGAAGATCAAAAGCGCCAGGAGCAATAAATCGCTCATCTGATATATTAGTGCTTATGATGCTACAAAATGGGGCCATTCTCAACATTGAAAAAGGTATTGACTTTGCCAAATCAGAAACAAAAACTAATCCTGGATTAAGCGCTCTTGAATTTTATTCACAGTTTTCTCAAGCCAACTCAGATGTCTATACCTGGAGCAATAAGATGCATTATTCTGATGATGCATTCCAAGATGGTGAAGTTGCTATGATTATTGGATATCCTTACAAGTATGATCAATTAAAAAAAACTTCTCCTAAGTTAAATTTTGAAGTTGCTCCTATGCCGCAGCTTAATCTTGATAACAAGATTAATTTTGCAAACTATTGGGGGTTGGCAGTTGCAAAAAACAAAAATATTCCAGACGATTCAAAATACAACAACACCAACAGGGTTGCCGAGGCTTGGAATTATATTTCTTATTTTACAACAAAGCCTGTTGGTTCAGGAGAAGATCCAATGGAAAAATACCTTGAGGAAACGAATAAGGTTTCGGCCAGAAAAGATCTCATCGAAGAGCAAAAAAAGCAAAATCCTCGAGGCATTTTTGCCGAACAAGCATTAACAGCAAAATCTTGGATTGTTCCAGATGAAGTTGCCGCAGACGAAATTATGACTGATGTAATCAATGAAGTTGCGAGTGGAGAATCAACCGCTAAAGATGCCTTGGACAGAGCAACTGCAAGATTTAATGCTATTTGGAAATAAGAAACTTATTTTCGATAATCACCTTTACTAGGTTCTCTATTCTTTAATGTTTTTTATTAATAATTTTATCAAAAAAATGAGATTCCTTTTTTCCACATTGTTTTTAATAATGATTCTTTTTGCCCCCTTCTCATTAAATCATAAAAATCTAGTTACAAACTCTGTTTCGGCGACTGACGTCAACTTAACTCATAACTACGAAAATCCCTTATTAGTTGACAGTTTTTCTGCTTGGTTTGAACATTTGCTGGTGAGTATTCAAGGAATCGTAGGTTGGCTGGCTGTTATTATGATAATTGTTGGTGGATTGTTCTATATAACCTCCGGTGGCTCCCAAACTCAAGCATCAAGAGGAAAGGCTATTATTGTAACAGCTCTTATTGGATTCGCTGTTGCAGTGGCAGCACCATCACTTTTAAGAGAGATTAAAGACCTTGCTTCTGCTGGAGCAGGAGGAGGTTCTCCAAGCGTAATAGCAAATGCCAAGACAATCCAAGAGATTGTTACTGATATAATGAGTTTCCTTCTGGTTTTGGTTGGGATCTTAGCTCTTATTAGCTTTTCATATGGGGGATTTAGTTATATAACTTCTGGTGGGGATGGCAATCAGGCCAATAAAGCCAAGTCTGTTGTGACTTACTCGATTATAGCTGTCTGTCTTTCTGGGGCTTCTTTGATTATTTTAAAACAGGTTTTGCAAGTTCTAGGATAGAAACTTACGATTAAACTAAAAATTATTTTTAATGAAAAAGACTTTTCTAAAAATCTCCTCAAAAATAAACGAGGATAATCTTTTTTTATTTACAACTTTTTTGTTTTGGTTTTCAGTGTTTATCACTTTTTTTGTCTTTGGTATCTCCAATCTTGACCCAGATTTCCCCTGGCACTTAAGGGTTGGCCAAGACATCATACTGAATAGACAAGCCCCTTTTGTTGAGGAATATATCTTCCCTACCCTAGGTGAGCATTGGGTTGACCATGAGTGGCTAAGCAATTTAATGTTGTTTTTAGTTTATAACTTTTTTGGCAAATTTGGCTATTGGGCACTGGGCGTTTTTTTTGCAATGACTGCAACTTTTACACTACTGGTTATCTCAAAAACCACACAGAAATATTTTGTTCGGAAACTTTATCGTTGGAATTTCTTATTTTTAAGTTGTTTATTCACAACACTTGGTCTTTTTTCTTTGTTTCGTTCTTATGGAATAAGGCTCCAGGTAATCACTTGGCTTTTTTTCACCTTATGTTTTGTTTTTTATTTTAAACTTTCAATAGAAAAGAGGTGGAAATATCTGATTATTTTTCCACTTTTATTCTGTGTTTGGGCAAATATGCACGGGACTTTTGTCCTAGGAATTGTAATCACTTTTTCTCTCTTAGCTATTCTTTTTTGGCAAAATAAAAATCCATTTATACGCCTTAAAATAATTCTCTCTGCCGTTGCGACGGCCCTCGTTACACTACTAACTCCCTACAATACAGAACTTTGGAAATTAATAGCTGGTGAATACACTCAAAACACTTCTTATTTAATTAGAATTTTTGAATGGCTCCCCTTGTATGCCGCTCCTTATATTAGCTGGTATCCTACAATTTATATTTCGATTATCATCTTTATTTTTTTGCTTTATTTACCGATTTTCAAAAAAAATCCTCAAAAAACAAATATGTTTTTGTATTTTGGCTTTGTTTTTTTTATCCTACTTCTTTCTGTCCAAGCACGTCGTTTTGTTCCTATGTTTGTGTTGTGTTCAATTCCTTTGGCAATATTTATTACGTCCCAACTAACTAAAGGCTTGGTTATTAAAAAGTGGTTTGGTTTTCTAATGGTGTTTATAGCTGTTCCACTTATCGCTTACAAAATATTTTTCATCACTACGGTTCCTTTGGATCTATTGACTCTAAATGCTCCAATCTCGCCTTACAATGCGATGCTTTTTTTAAAAAATGACCCTTCCTTAAGTAAATATAATATTTATAACAGATATGGTTGGGGCGGGTATTTGGTTTTGATGTGGCCAGAAAAACTTCACTTTATTGATGGTAGAATGCCACAAAAACCACTTTCGGATGGAACTTCTTTGATTGAAGAATATTTCAAATTTCAAGAAAGTGAAGATGCAGCTAGAGAAAAAATACAACAATATGATATTCAGATTGCCTTACTTGATAAAAAATACTCTGCAAAAGAAACTTTCTCCCCATTTAATCTTTTTGTTTTAAAATATTTTTTCTCAATTGACCTTGAAGATTTTGATGAACCAGATTTTTTGCGACAATACCTAGCAAAAAATTGGAAATTGATATATGAAGATGAATTTAGCGTTGTTTATATAAACCCAGCAATAGAAAAATCTAGTAGACTTTAACAGATTTCAAAAGCTGTGGTATAATGAGGTTATAAATTAACTTTTAGCCAAAATAAAAAGTGAAAAAGAAAAAATATTTAAAACTCCTAGCATTTGTTATGATGTTTTTTTTATTTTTCAGCTTCAAGGTCGCTGTGGCCAGTGACTACATATCTATGAATGATCCTGGTGGATTCAATAATCCTCTAGGAGTTTCTGATAGTATTACTGCTTTTTTTGAAGCCGTAATGGTTCACCTACAAGGAGTCATTGCTTTTTTAGCGGTTATGTTTATTATCATTGGTGGTATTCTTTATATATCAGCCGGGGGCAATTCCACGATGGCAACCGCTGGAAAAATTTGCATCACTGGTGCAATTCTTGGATTTGCCCTAGCTGCAGCTGGACCTTCTTTTTTGTACCAAATAAAATTCTCTGTTTATGGTGATGTAAATGCTGCCGTACCAACCAACCTTGCTTCCGCTCCAACACTTATTCAAATTATTGAGCGTGTCATAACATTCCTCTTGTCAATCGTTGGCATTATTGCTATAATCGGTTTAACGATTAGTGGTTTATTATATTTGTTTGCATCAGGAGATAGCACCCAAGCGCAAAAAGCAAAAGAAGCCATGAAATATGCTATTGGTGGAATTGCAGTGGCTGGTGCTGCTTTAATAATAATCAAACAAATTGTTCTTTTGCTAACATAAAAGAGCATCCAGAAAACAAATAAAAAGATAAAAATATCATAGTTTAACAAAAAAAATTAATCTAGAAAGGTAGGTGATAAAATGAAATTAACAAAAAAACATTTTTTAGCGTTTAGCGTAGCATTATCAATAATGGTACTTCCTTTGTTTGTTAGCGCTGGAGGTTTTGTGGTAGATCGAAACATGACACAAACAAACCTAAACAACACTAGTGTTGCTAAAATTATTTTCACCGTACTGCAATGGTTGTTACTAATTTTAACATTCCTAGCTGTTATGGGTTTTGTAATCTCCGGTATTATGTATATCACAGCTGGGGGATCAGATCGAGCAGATGCAGCAAGACAATGGCTCACCTACTCAATTATTGGTATCATCGTTGCTCTTTTGGGTTACGTTATGACAACCTTCATCAGCACAATTATTCAAGGAAATGTGCAAACACAGGCTTAGTCATGAATTTGACCTTCAAATAAAAAATAACAAGTCTTTTAATGCTTGTTATTTTTTATTTGTCTTGATATAATCTTAATAGATATACAGCCAAAAAAGAAAACAAAATGAAGCAAAGTATTAAAAAATTATTTACAAGATTTTCTTTGATGAGCTTGTTTTTTTTACCTTCTTTTGTAGCTGCGCAATTTGTTGTTGAAGAGGAACGTGAAACTCCTTCAAAATTTGCTATGCAGGGACTAGATACTCTAAACACTACTATTGGAGCTATCAATATTTTTCTAGGATTACTCTTTATTATTTCACTTATTGGTCTTGTAGTCGCTGGCATTCGTTTTATAATTGCAGGCGGGAGCGAAGACATGCTGAACTCCGCCAGAACAATCTCTCTTGCGTCTATAATGGGCGCCATTTTTTCACTTATAGGATATATTCTCGTTAACTCTATTAAGCATTTTATTATTTAAAATGGAAAAAAATACAAAAAAAATTCTCTCCGTAGCTTTTTGCTTATTGTCTCTTTTTTTATTTCTCCTGCAAGCCGTTCCCGTTTCTGCTTCCAATCCCTGGTCAAATGGTTTAAATTTAGCTCGAAACAATTCTGGATTGCCAGAAAATCAAGCCGAAGATGTTATTTTCACTTTTCTAAACTGGCTTTTACTGATCTTCACCTTTATTAGCGTTATTGCTTTTATAATTGCCGGAATAATGTTTTTGACAGCAGGGGGGAATACTCAGCAAGCAGATAGTGCAAGAAATTATGTTAAATACGCAATCATTGGAATTGCAGTTGGTCTTTCAGGATATACCATAATCTCATTTGTAGCATCAACAATGGCTGGCACAGTTCAAACACAAACCCTTCTCCAACCATTCAACCGTTTCCTTGTTTAATTTTATTATTTTTTTCAAATACAAAATACATGCTTATGTCAAAAAAAATTCTTCTTTCTATTTTTATTTTTTTATTCCTAGTTGGTGTCGGATTTTTTTCAGTTTCAGTTAATCAGGTTTCTGCTGGTGGAATTGTAATTCCCACCAACACTGGGTTGCCAGACCCTGCTGACACAACCGGGCAAGGACCTGTTGTTCAAGTTGCCATCAACGTAATGAAATGGGTTCTTTCCATTTTCACTCTTTTGGCTGTTATAGCTTTTGTTTACACGGGTATAATGTATCTAACTACATCAGGTGACACATATAAAGCTGAATCAGCAAAAAATTCTTTAGTTTATTCGATTATTGGAGTTGCTGTGGTTGCTGGTGCTTTGGTTTTGGTTTACACGATAGACGCTCTTTTGCGATAGCTTTGTTTTGAAATTTGGAATATTGAAAAGTCCGGCCTTCCTTTTGGAAAGCCGGACTTTTTCGCTGTTTTACAGTGTTCTCTTCCTGAGGGTATAGTACAGGTGAGGCACATCACCTATACTTCCTCCCGTTATATAAATTTTCTGCTCTCCTCTCTCGGAGAACAGAAGCCTATCTCCTCTGCGAAAAACTACTGCGTCTTTCGCAACACCGCAATCTTCTGCGGTTAAAGCCCCTGGAAAAACCTTAACGGGCTCTTTTATGTCTTGTCCGAAAAGGAAATTACATAATCTCCTCCCAAAACCCTCTCCCTTCCCTTCGCTGGACTGAAAGAGTTTCGCACCAGGGAAAAAGACCTCGGCGACATCTCCTTTGTTAATTCTGAAGATGAAACCGGTCGGTCTTGTTAAGGTCACTTCGTTTTCAAATCCCGCCGGTATTTCGGGGATTGTCCAAACGATAATTCTTGTGCCTTCAACTATCTCCCATCTACTGGTATGTTCTGGTGGCTGCCAGAAATACCTTCCCTCATATCCCAGTTGTGCAATTAAATAAAGCACAAACAGGGCTATGAATATTTTTGTAAATCCTCCCCAACTAATCCATTTTGGCATTTTCCATTTTGGAAAACTGAAACTCCAACTTCCTCCGACCCCAGACTCCTTTCCAAAAAGCATAAATGCCACGATAACAATGAAGCATAAAATTCCCCCAACTATAGTAAGCGTTGACATTTAAGTCACCTCCATTATTCTTTTTTTGAAGCCTTAAATAACTCAACCAGCCCAGCGACAACTGTTCCGGTTTCTTTAAGATCGGAAAAACCATAGAGGTTTTTCACTTTTGTGGAAAGACCTTCAATTAGTTCCAACTTTTCTCCTATTTGTTCATCACTTAAGTGCGGAAGTATCTCCCTTAATTCTTTTGTGATTTTACTAAACCTCTTCATTTTCTCTTCCGCTTGGGCTATTTTCAATTCCTCCACTTGAACTGCGCTCCGAGCAGCCTGGAGCTCTGGTACTGGATCAATCTGATCAATGTTGATATCTGTGATTTGAATTGCGTATCGATGTTCTGCAACTGAAACTGGTTTCCCAAACAATGTTCTTGGGATTATTTTCTTCCTAATCCTAACACTGCCGCCCTCTTCTATTTCTTTTACTTCCACCTCAACTTCAGCTTGCTTGTTGAAGGCTTCAAGAATACCCTCTCTTAGATTTGATTTCAACTGAAGAGCCTCTTCAAGGGAAGCCTGAATCAACATACTAACTAAAACCTGGTCTATAACTGCGCTCATCCCTCTTTCAATATCCTCTTTAGAAATTGCAAGAACACGATATGTAGTTATCAGAGATATGGTGTACTGCACAACACCTGAGAGAACTACTGCTCCCCTCTTTATATCATATCTTTGATCTTCTATTAGCAGACTACGAATTTCTCTGCTAAATAAATGCCTTTTGTGCCAAGGCCACTTCAAATGCAACCCCTCTTCCACTGATTCTCTGATAGGCACTGAGCAACCGCATTCATTTTCAGAATCAGGCAAGAAACGTCCTGTAATCAAACTCTCTACAACAGCCACGTATGCGGCTGGAACACGAAATACCAAAGTGGCCACCATTAAGCATATGGCTAACGATGAAAGGAATAAAAAGCCATAGTTAATAACAGAAAAATCTTCTGCAAAAACTACGTAAATTCTTGAAAACCAAAAAAATATTATTGCTAGAAAAAAAACACGAAATAAAATCTTTAACCAACCTTCTAATCTATACATATCAATCTCCTTCTTTCTGATTTTTGATCTGTTGATCTATATTGACCAATCTTTTTTCTTTTTTCATTTCACCAAATTGTCAAAAAACCTTGCAAAAGCATATTTTTCTAAACCACTTTTACAATGTATGATTATAACATTTTTTATGATTTTTGTCAATGTATTTATGGAATATGTTTATATACTGAAATTCTTACGCCCAAATTTCTAGGAAGATTACCTTTTTTCAAAAAATAAAAGCGGGATACTGAATTCAGTACACCGCTTTTGTCCGCTATTTAAGCAATTATTCCGCCAATGATGTCAACCCTCTCTTGATTTTCCCTAAAAAATAAGCTTTGTCACCCCCAATGTCTGCAAAAGAAACTCCTTTTGCAATTGAAATTTTGATTTTCTTCCCCAATCTTGGGAATTTTTGACCAGCTGGCCAAGCCTCAAAAGCACCAACAATTCCCACGGGAATTATTTTTAGATCAGGAATTTTCTCTGCGATAACAGCAAGACTTCTATTTAATTCTCCAATCTCTCCCGTGCTTGTTCTGGTTCCTTCCGCAAACAAAACTACTGGCGCCTGCCCATCCCTCAGAAGCGAAATTGCTTTTCCAATAGAGCGTCTGTCAGCCATAATTTGACCCATTTGCACCAAAAAATGTTTCCAGATAAGCTTATTAAAGTAAGGCTTTTTAATAAAAAAGGTTAAATTTATAGACTTCCTAAAAACAAAAATAATTAGCAGAAAATCTAGATAAGACTGGTGGTTTGGTGCAATAAGAAAGGCCCCTTCTTTGGGAATATTCTCTTCCCCTTTCACCTTGCAAAGCCAAATCCAAGCGAATATTCTTGCGAAAAAATTTTTCAAGACACTGTAATAAATTCTTCCTACCAAGGTAAAGTTGGATTGAGTTTCAACTCTTTTCCCAGAAACGAAAGTTTGAGATTCTTCTTTTTTATACATAACAACTCCTTCTGTGTGGTTTTGGATGCTTTTATAGCATATTTAATGAACTATTTAAGCTTAAATATAACTCTAACTCAATTACTAAAAATAAACAACTAATTTATATAATAAGGGAACCTGACTTGCCAAAAACTACGTTTCGGCAAAGTTGGTTTGATAACAGAGTTAACATACTGTCTTTGTATTTTGTCAATCGAATCATATTTTAGTTGAAAAGCCCTCTCAAATCTCTTTTCATTAAGTAAATAGGTGCTTATTTTGGGGGCATGAAAAGAAAGTTCCTCCATAGCAATCTTTTGCGCAAAAACAAAGCTTTCTTGGGAATCAGCGACAAACCCAGCGATAATTTCATCAATCATCTTTTCCAACTCCTCATCAGAGAGTTGATTTTCGTGTTTATCTAAAATATATTCCTTTGCCAAAATACGTGCGCTATTATTGTCTTCTTCTAAATATGAGACATATGGGACAATTTTTTCGAAACCAGCTGATTTAATTGTATGTATGTATTCCTTCCAGGGAGATTTTTTATCTTCAAGAATCTGTAACCCTTCTTTGGTAGACTCTGTGTAAGAAGTTACCCCTGGAGCGTCGAAAACCAAAAAACCATCATCATTAAGACGATTTCTTACAAAGCTATAAAACTCTCTACTGTATAATCTTGAAACGTTGTAATCAAGCGCCATCGGAAAATCCATATAAATAGCGTCGAACTTATCTTTTGAATCTTTTACAAAAGCATATGCATCGCCAATTTTTAAATCTACTCTTTTGTCAGAAAGAGCGCCCTTATTCATAGCTAAAAAAAGTGGATTTTCTTTCCCTAATCTGACTATTTCGGGATCAATATCAACTTGAACAATTTTTTTAATATCCTCGTATTTCAAAAGCTCTCTTGTCAACATTCCATCACCACCGCCAAGAACCAGAACATTCTCCGGAACCTTACCTGTCGCCAAAATTGGCACATGCGCAAAATATTCATGATAAATTTCCTCTGTTCCAGAATTAAATTGCCAATCTCCATTCAAATATAGCTCTTTTCCGATTGGAAATTCTGGCTCATAAGTCAATTTATCAGTATAAGCATCCATAACAATATCAGCAGCATTAAAGGATTGTCCATCGATAATATCAATTTTTTGATAAGCAGAGTGGTAGGTCTCAATTTTTGGCGCACCTTTCAATGGCAAAAAGATATCCTTAAACTCATGCAGGGCTTGGGGGTAATAATAATACTTTTCTGAAAAAACGTTTTCAATTTTTTCGGCCTTCGAAACCCCAAAAAAGAAACCCCCTAGTAACAAAATTCCAAGAACAAATCTTATTTTATCATTTTCTTTTTTTTCTAAGAATACTTTTATAAGATACAGTGCTGCAAGAGTGTTTATAATTGCGACCAAAAAACCAACGGTAATTACGCTAAAAACAGTAATGAAAAAAAGCGGAAATAAAACTGCCCCAAACAAAGAGCCAAAATAATCTACCCCCAAGACCCTATTAGTAACTCTTTTTTCTTTGGAATATTGATTGGCAATATTCATCAGCATTGGCAATTCAAAACCGCTGAGAATTCCTATAACAATTACTATAAATTGACTTCCTAACAACATAAACACCAGTGCTATGTTTGCATTTCCGTGAGACAATAAATACATATCAATCAATTGAACAAAGTACATCAAGCAAACAGCTATCCCCCCAAAAAAAGCTAATGCTATTTCAACCACAAATAACTTTTTGATAATATTTTCCTTACTTATTTTTTCACTCAATATTGCTCCCATCCCCAATGAACCCAAAAAAAATCCAACGGTGATACTGTACCAAATAATTGCATTTCCGGCGATTAAGGAAATTGTTTGTGCCAAAAGCAATTCGTAAAGGATGCTACAAAAAGCTACCACAAAAGTTAAGGCATATATTCGATTTAACTTTTTTTTCTGAATTAATTCAGTTTCTTTTTTTTGCTTTTTTTCTTTTCTAGTTCTCATTTTTAAACCTTATTTTAAATAAATGCTTACCATCAATTCATTTAAGTTTTTTGCAAAAATAAATGTTACCATAAAAACAAGTGCTAAAATGCTTTGCAAATAAAACATTTCCTTCATAAATTTCTCGTTTTTTTTCTCGATTCCCCAATTTAAATAAAAAATAATCCCTACTACACAATTTAGGAATCCCACAAAAAAAGTTGTTTGTAACAAGCCAAATTTTGGATAAAAAATAAGTGCAAAAACAAGTGATCCGACAAAAGCTCCCAGATAATCAATTCCTAGCACATTTCCTTCATCACTTTTTTTGTTTTTTTCAACCGTGGCAAGCTCCATCAACAATGGGATCTCAAATCCGGTTAAAATTCCAATTATAGTAATGAGCAAAAGCGCAAAAATCAAAAAAAATGTACCATTGCCCAAGAGAAAACTTGCTATAAATAGGAAAATCGGTGAAAACCCTCCGATTATCATAAGAGATGTTTCTACCGCCACGAATGAAAACACTTTTCTTTTTATCACTTCCCCCTCTGCAAGCATTGCTCCGATTCCCATTGCAAACATATAAATTCCAATTGTCACGCTAAAACGCAAAATTGTGTTCCCTAAAAACAAAGAGAGTGCTTGTCCAAGGGCCAGCTCATAAGCAATGCTACAAAATGCCACCACGAAAGTCAGAAAATATAAAAGTCTTAACTTATTCACTTTTTTTAAATTCATTATTTATTATTTCTTCCTTCTGTTTTCCAAAAAAATCTGCTATTTTTTTACAAATAAAAAAACTAATCAGGAAGGTCATCTCCCAAAAAAGCAAAGTGTTAACTAAAAAATATTTCAAATACCCTTTTCCTGGGTCTACCACGTCACAAGAATAAAAAACACAATTAATATTTTCTATTGGGTTAGTAAAAAGAAAGGATACTGTCAGCAAAATAAAACCATAAATCAAAATTGGCAACAACGCTTTTCTGGCAAATCCCAATTTCCAAACGCCATAGAAAGAGATTGGGATTACAATGGCGTGTAAATTAACAGAAAGCCAAAAAACTGTCAACCCATAAGAAAATAGCATCGCAGTTCTTCCTGCACCAGAGCCAACTGCTTCCAAGAAGAAATCGAGAATCCATCTTGCCTGAGCAGGAATAGCCATTACCAAGGCCAATGTTATCATAATTCGATTACGCAGAATGAGTCCTGTGCCTAAAATAACTGCTGTCATATCACAAAACCATAGAATTTCCGTTGGGTTATGCCAACGCACAAAATTAACATATTGATTTGCAAACACACTTCCAAGTACAAATAAACCCAAAAAGAAAAATCGATCAAATTTTATTCTTTTCATTTTTTATTTTAGAATATTGTTTATTTCATCCGATGCCTTTTAGTATAGCAATGCTCTGTTTTTGAGCAAGTTTCTAAGACATGCTTTTTGACCCACTTGTTGCTACAAAAATACCTCTCTAGCTTCTATTTATAGGTGCTGTCTTGTTTTTATAGTACTCATACTGCACTTGCTCATAAAATTATCATTTTACGCTTAAAACGCAAATTTGAAGGTTTGTGCTCTAGACTGTCACATAACAAAAAACACCCCTTAGAATGGTGTTTCCTGTTTTTAACTGGCGATTTCTAACATCTACTTCGTTTTAATTTTTACCTCTCTTTTAAGTTCGTCTTGTAATTTTTTAATGTGCCCCTCTGTCTCCAAATTCAACCTCTGCAAAACCTCTTTGACTGTTTTTTGAGTAGGTGAAAAAATCTCAAAACTTCTCTTTTCCAGAAAAGATTGCTCTACTCTCAGGGCAGCGCTTAAGGCGTCAACATGTGTTATCTCTTTCTGCTTGGCTTCATGTAAAGATTTTTCAACAAATTCAAAAATATTTCGAATAATTCCTTGGTGAAATTTGCTCTCCTCAAAAGAAGCTTCTGTTTCTTTGTCAATTTTGCGTATTTCCTCAGCATGCCTAATCTCTTCTTTTGAAATTTTTTCCCAAAAAGATTTCTTCTTGGGAATTTTTTCCGAATAAATTTTATACAATTCACTAATATTTAATTCGTTTTGTTCAAATGTTTCCAATATTGATTTAGACTGAAGATTCATGTTTTAAAATTATTTTTTTATTCCCCTGCTTTTTTATTGCATTTAATTATACTATGTCTTGCCTTTGATTAAAAGCTTTCTTCCCACTTCCGTGTCATCCGATGACTACACTTGGCCTATTCCAATTTTTCCCACCAACGTTTTTGGGGAATTTTTGAATTGCTAACAAAGGCCTCCCCCATTATTGGCGATGCCAATGTGACATCTTTCTCGTTTGCCTCCTTAAGAACTCTCTCTAATGGCTCTTTCCAGGGGTGCAAAGACAGATCAAATTTAGAGTTATGGATGGGCATCAAAACTTTTGCTTTTAAATCCAAAGTCGCCTGCACTGTTTCTGCTGGAAACATATGCACGTCTGGCCAACTTTTATTATATGCCCCACTTTCAACAAACGCAATTTCAAAAGGTCCAAACTCTTCCCCGATTTTTTTAAATTCACCGAAATATGAACTGTCCGCACCAAAATAAACTTTTTTGTCTTTATTCTGAATAATCCATCCTCCCCAGAGAGTCTTCATTCTATCGGTTAAACCTCTTCCAGAAAAATGTCTTGTCGGTGTGAAGATAAACTCTAATTTTCCCAATTCACTTTTTTCATACCAATCAAATTCTGTTATTTTATCTACTGCAACACCCCATTTTAATAGATGTACACCTATTCCAAAAGGAACGTAAAATTTTTCCACTTTACCTTTAAGATCTACAATTGACTGATAGTCTAAATGATCGTAATGATCATGAGAGATTAGAACGACATCAATCTTGGGCAAATCAGCAATATTGTATTCTTTTTCATAAGGGAATCTTTTGGGTCCAAGAAATCCAAATGGCGAAGATCTTTTAGAAAAAACTGGATCAGTTATGATGGTTTTATTTCCTGATTTAATTAATAAAGTAGAATGACCAAGCCAAGTAATTAAAAAATTATCATTCCCCTCTTGTCGATACAGCTCTTTGTCTAAACTTAAATTTGGCAGAGGATTTTGGGGCCTTCTTGCTTTTTTGTCTGAAAAATAAAACTTTCTTAAGGTTTCAAAAAGGCTTTCCTCCCTCTTAGACATAGACATATCAACAGCAACTAAATTATAAAACTTTCCTTCTTTGAAATTCTTGGATTCTTCAAACTCACGTAACTTTTTCGCATTATTTTTTGATCCAAAGGCGGGGTTAAAATGATAACTCAGAAAACCAGCAATTCCTAATGTTAAAAATATATACAATAGCATTCTTATTATTATTTTAGTTTTTTTCATCTCATTCTTTCTAGCAAAAACTATCTTTGTGTTTGCGCTTTTCTTTAAACACAAAAATATGCTTGCTATTTATCAACACTCTCGTATTAAAATATAATACCCAATGACTTTCTATCTGCTGTCTATTTCACTAAATATTGCTTGAAAAAGGCAATTGATCTTTCCATGGCGACAGAAAAGTTTGGACTAGCAAGGTTGTGATCTCCCCCAGGATATTCATAAAATTCAACTTCTTTGCCCTTTTCTAATAGAATTTCTTTTAGATGACGGGATAATTCCACCGGAACACTCTTGTCTGAAGTGCCGTGGTGAAGCTGAATGGGTGTTGAAATATTTTGAATATAGGAGTATGGATCAAATTTAGACCAAAAAAGTGACTCCTCGCTGGGTTGACCATTTTTTTGCACAAGATCTTCCGGTGAACCAATTTTTGGCTCTAGACCATCTGGATTATCATTTCGATTATTTAACCAGGGTATCTTGCTTTTATAAGTTATCAATAAATCTTCATAACTACCAACAACTCCAGCCCAAATAACTGCTACTTTAATATCTTCTGAAACCTCCATCGCTCTCAAAGTCAATCCTCCACCATTAGAATGTCCCCACATTCCAATCCGGCTTGAATCGACATCTTCATATATCTTCAGAGCAGCTATTAGATTAAGTGTGTCTATAACATACTCTTGCGAGAAATTAGAGTTAACATCCTCTCCTTCAGAAAGACCATGCCCTCTTAAGTCTGGTTTAAAAGTAACAAAACCATTTCTTGCAAAACCATCCTGATAAGCTACATACCGATCAGTGGTTTTGTAGGTTTTCGGATCAAGATACCCATGTAAAAAAACAATCGCCGGGAATCCATCTTTTGATTTATTCTCATCTGGAATCGTGAACAATCCCCTTATTCTTAGTCCATCTGATTGATAAGAAGCGATATAACGCTGATAATTTATTCCCGACTTTAAAGTTTCTTCAATTTCAATTTTACTAGCTGGATAATCACGCTCTTTTAAAGATTCAATATAAAAAGCTGCATTTGGATCAGGAGGCTGGATAGGCTCCTGGATTTGAACAGCTACAGTTTCTTTTTGTTGCGTATAATCTACTGAGACAGAATTGTTTTCTATCTGTTTTTTTGATTGGACTAAAAAATAGACACTTATTAATACTGGGATTATCAGCAAAATACTGAGTTTAAACTTCATGTCTGTATAATTTATTCAAATTAACCTTTCAAATGCTATTCCAAAAATTAGGTGCTCCACAACTTTCCAAATCTTCAAGTAACAATCCGTGATTTTCTTCTTCTCTTTTTTCCATTATCTCACAAGGAAGGGTAAGTGGTCCAGGGAGCAACCCGTCCTCAAATTGTTCTGTGGAAAGTCCTCCCCTATATTCAAAATGCGGATCATCTACCTGCTCAAGCCCACAGAAATTGGCTATCCTTCCTAGTCTTTTCCAATTCACATAATAGCCCCTCCACCTATCAACCACATCAATTGCATAGCCATAATTGTGCATACTTTTACCCGGAACTGCCCAACTGACAATATTCCCGTCTTCAAGTCTTCCTTGGTCATATATTTGATTTTGCTCTTCTAATGAACGAAATCCTGAGGTGATGCGCAGTGTATAGCCATATATCGAGGCTATTGGGATAAAACATTTATTAACTTGGGTTAAAAAGTTTTGATTGATTTCGGTGGGCATTGAAATTTGCTTTGGCTCTTGGTCTTTTTTTATCTTTTGAAAAACAGCAACTTTCAAGAGTTTCGTTTCTTTTGCTAATTGATACTGCAAAAAGACAGTTTCCCCAACTACAGCTATTCCTAAGCAAGCTATTAGCGAAATATATAACCAACTTATCTTCTCTTTCTTAGATACCACAATAACCACTTTTAATAATATTATTCACCTTATTTCAATTTTTTTAGCACAACATGGATGCCTCAAAAAAACCATCAAAATTCTGTTTTATGTTAATAATTTGTCTATTGATTGAAGCTCTTTTTTAACTACAATCATTTCTTTGAAATATTTTCCCTTTTGCCAATAAACCTTATAAAGATTGGCAGTTTTCTTGCTTTTTATGACCCTGTACTGGTCATCAATAATTTCAATTGCACAACAATTATCTATTGCGATTGCCACGCCTTTATTTTTTTTCATCATTTCTTTCAATGAGTCCTCCCTACCAACTTCAACATCATAGTGCGGACAATGAATTGCTGAAATAAAATTTAACCCTCTTACCCGCATCATCTTTGCTTCTTTGTTTTTTCCAAATCTTGCAGAATCTGAGTTTCCGTATGCAAACCAGCAAATAGAGCCAGCTGATAACCCAGCTAAAACAATTCCCTTTTTCATCGCCTTTTCTAATAGGACATCTACGCCATATTTTCTCCAAACTTTCATCATTCTAAGCGTGTCTCCACCTCCAACATAAATAATATCTGTTTTTAGTATTTTTTCTGCTAGTTCCTTTTTTGTATATTTTTTCAAAATCAATTCCAAAGATTCAACTTTGCAACCAAGCTTTTTGCCAAAATGATCTTCGACTGAAATAATATACCCTGGCGCATCTCCGCTAGCAGTTGGGATAAAAAGAAATTTAGGATTCTTTTTGCCTGAAAGTTTGATTATTTCTTGATCAATTTCTAATGTTTCATTCGTGACACCAGGACGACCAATTTCACCACCACCGATTGCAATTATTTTTTTCATAATTGAAAATTTATTTTTTACCAAAATGCGCTATACTCAAAGTTCCTATTTCATCAGTCTAAACGCCATTATGTTTTTTGCTTTTTCATTTGGATATGCCCAAGCTCTTTCAAATAATTCAAAATCAACCTTGCGATTTTCTTTACCAGGGAGTCCTGGGTCATTTATAATAAAGCCCTGTTTATCAAATCCTTTAATAACAACGAAATGACCTGTATATCCATCCCTTCCGTTCAAGATTCTCGAGTTCAAATTTACAATAATCAAATAATCACCTATCAATAATTGCTTTATTTCATCTACCTTCGGGATTTTTTTCTCTATTTTGATTTTCTCAACAAATTCCCTTGCAATACTTAATTCTTGGTTGATATCACTATATTTTATCTGTTCATTACCGACTTCTTCTCCATACTCTTCTATTATATATTTGCTGCCTATTTTGATAAATTTATTGTAATCAAAGTTCTCGATATTTTTCACCTCCAGCCCATTTTTTTCTAACCAAATCAACCCTGCCATCGGCCAAGTCCAAAGACCAGAAACTTTCTTGGTTATTCCATCCAATTCATCCCAAGAATAATCTCTTTCGGGCCAAAAATATTTCATGACCATTTTCAAAGATGCTTGAAAACAGTGCATTCCATCTTCTGCATTTGCATAAAAAGGAATTTCTTTATAGCTCTCCATAGATTTCAAAATATTTATTATCTTCTCATCCTAGCAACAAATAAAAGTAATTTCCAGTTTTCTCTGGACTAAAAACAAAAAAGAAGTTTATGAGACTTCTTTTTTAACTATTATATTTTTCGGCTGTCATATGCCCAATGCAAAAGTGCCTGTCTTTGTTTTTTTCTACAATATAAATCACCAGGAAAACAGTTTTTCTTGACTGCGCCAAGATGTCTTTTGAAAGCTCTCCAGCGTTTTATCTGTCTTTCGTCATCTGAGTGCCTTCTCCCCATATAATATCGGCAATACCATTGAAACCAACCTCTTGGGTCGTCGGGATGAATCCAGTCTTTCTCCTGCCAAACTTTAAGTGGTTGCGAAGCATCAACTCCAAAAAAATTAAGTTCTTTGCTATGCCCAGGAAATCCTTTTGGATGTAATTTCGCTTTTTTGAACCAATCTTTGGGAAACTCTTTCCCGCAATCACGCAAATATCTTCCCCCGAAAACACCTATTCTTAGCATTTCTTTTGGGGTTAGTTCTGGTCTAAACTCAGAATCAAAATTCTCACCTCTCTTTTCCGAGAGATAATAAACATATCCTGTTTGCATTTTATCATTAACAACGACTTTTTTTAGCATCAAAACTAAAATTACTTATTTAAATACGTAATTGTAAGTTGAAGAAATGTAGCAAATAAAACCCATAAAAGATATGGGATATTTGCAAGAGCAACCCACTTTGCATATGGATAGATAGCTACCATAGACCAAATAAGAGTCCCCAGCACCAGCAATATATCAACACTGGCTAAAAGATTATTCTTCAAACCAAATTGAATTGGAGTAAAAGAAAAGTTGAATAACAAGTTGAGTATAAATGGCAAAAGAACTATAAATGCTATGCTTTTTCGAAAAAACAACACCGCAACATATCCAAAAGTAACGGCGATAATAACATACAGAAAAGTCCATACCGGCCCAAATAGCCAGGAAGGTGGGGACCAAGATGGTTTTATTAGTTGCCCATACCAGTTAAAATTGTTCATAGATGTTTTTATTAATTTTATTAGTTAAAAAATTACACAAAATTATACTTTCCAGTAATTTTTTCCCCTATCGTCCTCAGCTTGTGCTAAAAGATCCAGGGGATAAGGCTTAAAAAATCTTTGTCCTAACAAGTCTTTTTCTTTTATTAAAAACTTTGAAACCTCCTTTAGTGTTTCGTAGCTAATCTTATTTTCTTTATACTTCAACAAAATTTCTTCATTTTTCGCTAGAAGTTTCTTAAAAAATAAATAGATACTTTCGCTTGAAGGAGGAACTCTCATTATTTTTCTAATTAACTCAAAATAATTCTTTTTATGTATATCTAATTTTTTTGAGAGCTTTTCATTATAAAACTCAAATAATAATTTGTTTCTTTTGTCGAAGTTTTTTAAATCATCTTTTTTCAAACAATTCCTGTAATCTGCAAACAAGAAAATTTGCGTCAAAAAATGATCCCTAATTCTTTTATTTCTAAGCCTATCTTCCTCTTCAATTGGATAATCACCATACTTTTCTGCAATTTTACTGGCAAAAAATCCTCCGCATCTATCAACCACGGGCGAGCCTTTCATTCCTGAATATACTTTAATATTTGATACTCCCATGGTTGGGGATTTGGACTTAAATATAAATCCGTCAACCTCGCCCAGTTTTTCTATAAAATTTTCTGAGAATTTATTCATCTCCTCTGTAACATCCCTGTCTGTACCATGTTGCACTAACCTTTGTTCTCCATCTCTCCTGACTATTCTTATGGGATTTCTCGGAACTCCTAATCCAATCTCGTATTCAGGGCAAACCTTTACATATTCTACAAAAGGACTGAGATCCTTTATTATTTGTGATGGAACTGATTGCCCATTGTATCTGACTTTTTCAAACTCTAGACATGCACTTATTAAAACTATTGGCTTTTCCATGAGAGTTGTGATAAAAAATATAACAATTAAAAAACTATTTTATAAAAAAGTTAGGAACCATAGCTGGAGTTTTCTTTGCGTACTCCCTAAACTCTTTATTATCTTGATATCTCTGCTCGGCCATCGGGACACCTGAAACAAATCTGAGTAGAATTGTTATTGTTAAGGGGCTCAAGATTCCAAGCCAAAAATACTCAACTCCCCAAGTCATTATAAATATCCCCCACCAAAGAACTGCTTCTCCGAAATAATTTGGATGACGTGTGTATTTCCAAAGCCCCTTTGTCATTATTTCTCTCGAATTTTCTCTTTTTGCAATAAACTTCTTTAATTGCCTGTCGCCTATCACTTCAAAACAAAAGCCAAAAAGCCAGATCAGCCCTCCTATAATATTTATATAAGTAAAACCGCCTTGGTCAAACTTTGTCACAATAATAACACTAGTTGAAACAAAAACAAGAAGCATTCCCTGAAGCATAAACACTCTAACCCAGGAATTCAAATTTTGGGAGCCTTTCCACGAATCACGCATCTTCTGATAACGATGGTCTTCCTCTTTTTTATTCAAAAATCTTTTCCCAATATGGAAAGCAAGCCGAGATCCCCAAATAAACACTAGGATTGCGATGATCAAGGTCTTAGGCGTAGGATTATAAAAAGCTCCGATAATGGCAATTATCAGAAAACCCAATCCCCAAGCAACATCGGCTATATCATTTCTCTTTTTAATAACAGCATAAAGAAAACATGCACTAAAGAAGATAAAAAGTGACAATATTTGAACCAAAAAAACATTCATTTTGTTTATACAAAATTCTTACCAATGAGATATGCAAGGAGCGAAACTGAGCCTGAAAGAAATATTCCCCAAATAATATCAACAATAACAATTTTCCATGGCCAGTCCTTTAAGACTGCTAAATTTGTAAGATCAAATGTCATATAAGTAAAAAAACCAAACATTGCTCCATAAATAAGCGCGTAAGACCAGGAATTGTTTTTGGCTGCTGGATAAATTGCAAAGATGACAAGACCGGAAACGAAAAGTAAATAAAAAATAATGGCAGCTGTCCAGTTTGGCGCTGGAAGCATAAGACGTCCTATGTATTTTTGATATATTCCTTTTCCCAAAACACCCAACCAAATAAGGTCTATCAAAAAGAATATTGGAACTGCAATTAGATAGAGTTTTAGAAAATTTATTATGGTCATGTTTTTTAATTAAACCAATATAATTAAATAAACTTTTCTACTAAGAATTGCTTTGTCAAAACTGTTGTTTTAATTATACCATAAAACGAACTTGAAATACTTGCTCACTTTTATTCAGTGATATGATAATGAAAAACGTCAGAGCTTCTTAAGTGAGATGGCGAAGATATTGGGGCTCCAGTTTTTAAAAAATAAATCAAAAGAAGGACTTCACTGTTTTACAGCAAAGCCCTTCTTGATTCTAGAATCTAGTTATTTTTTACTTTTACAGCTAAGATCATCAGCGATTTTTGAGCCAGTGAAAATCTGCAGAAGATTATCATAAAAAGATTTCATCATTGGTTCACCTAGAATTGCCTCCAATAAAATATTGGGCTGTTTAATACTAAACTCCCAAACCTTAATAAAATCTTCAAACAAAATGCCTATGGCCTCAGCAATTTTTTTTGTTTCCGGTGCAGGACGAGATTTTTGAAACAAAAGACCTTGTTCCACATGAGAAATTTGCAGTTTAATGTGGCTACAAGGATCATATGAAACATAACTTGGCCAAGCAATAAGTTTGAAACTATTCTCAAATTCATACTCCAACTTCAAAATAGCACTTACATGTTCACATATCTTAATTGACTTGGAAAAAATAACTCGCCCACTTTGACTGTCTTGATAACAATCTATTGGCCAAAAAATTTTGATTGAGTTAATCGCATCGCCATAACGCCGATCACAAAAAAAGAGTGTTTTGTAAAATCGTGGATAGATTTCTCCGGGCCCGGGCTCAACCTGAATAATTTGACTAGCAATACCAAATTGTTTTAATAAGATATCCACCCAGGCAATCGAATCACCATTATCAAGTTCTTTGGTTTCAAATTGAAGATTATAACCAAAATCCGTTAATTCTTTGGAATTTCCCACAAAAGCTTCTGCCTCTCCATCTTTCCAAAATTTTTCTCCAATCTTTTTCACTCTCCTAAATCGATTGGCATCTCCATAAGAACAATCTGCGCTGGTTTTGAGTCCGTTCCCCCATTTATGGCCAAATTCCTTCAGAAGCATTGGCCAGTCCTTACAACTTATGGCCTTTTCAGTATCTGGCAAAAATTTGATGCCCGAAGCAAACTCTAGAAATTCTTTTTCGCCAGCTCCTCTTGGAAAAATAGAAGGTGTTTGAAAAATAAACATGTCCGCCAAGCGCCAGTTCTTAGGTGTCTCCAGCAGGTTTTTTTTATCTTTTTCCATGCTCCAAGCCCTAACGGCTTTTCTCATGGCCCTGACTAACTCAAGCTTGTGTTCATAACCCTTGAACTGATTTGATATCCATTTGTCAACGGAATTTACTGAAGGAGCGACCTTTACCCATTCTCGCAGAATAGGGTGATGAAAGACCCAACCGATCTCTGCAATTAATTGAGTAAAAACAGCCTCATTCTCTTCCCTTATCATCTCTTCTCTTGCTTGCTTGTCCATAATAAAATCTCCTTTTTGTTTTACCTTGGTCAACAAGGTAAAAATTACGGGGTAATCTCCCCCTATCAAAGAACACTAACCTTGATCAACAAGGCCAGTAAGCTAGTTTCTCAATAAAAAGACTCTTTGTCAATCTTTAAAACAAAAAATAAAGCTAACCAAAGCCTTGTTTTATGTGCACGGAGTCGTGAAGGACGTTAGAACTTTTTTAAGGAAAAAGATAAAAATGTTTTAAATTTCTAACCCTGTTAATTCAAGGACTTCTTATAAGTCAGCTTTGTGAATCTTTTTATAACAACCAATCGCACTTTGAAGATTTGTAATTCTAACACGGATTTAATAAGAAATTCGATTAGACTTTATATTTCAAAATAGGCTGTTTAAAGTTCAAAATAAAGTTTATACCTTTTTAAATAATTTTGTTCACAATATACACAACAGAAGCTATGATTATAGGGATAAGGACTATACATAAGTTTAAAAAAGGAAGATAGACTGCAATATAATCTTTACCATTTTTTTGATTTAAATGTCCAGCAATTGCACCTATAAGCAAAGACGCGGGAGACGTTATAATACCAAGAAAAATAATAATCACAACAAGGTCTTTGCTTGAGTCGGGACTGTCAAACATAAAACCAGAAAAGGGAGCTATGAAAAAAGCAGGCAACAGGAGCACTAGCCACAAAATCTTAAGTCGTGAGTATTTATTTAAAATATTTTCACTAGCAACATCTTGGCTAGAAAAATAAGTAACAACAAAAACCACAATCAAAAACACAGTTCCTACAACAATGTCTGTTAACCAATCAAAAAAAAGCAAAAGAATTAGCGCTGTTAATAAAAAAGAAATTCCAACATAGGTTGCTTTGGGTCTTATTAACTCTCTTGTGGTTGAAAAATTAATTTTTCCTTTTATAAGAGTGCGCAAACCAACAAAGGCAAAGATAATCTGAAGCATTTGTTTTATTTTTATTATTTATATTCATATCTTAACACAAAAATAACCATACTATTTACCCGCAAAAGAGTTCAGATGAAATCTTTCTGTCCGATTCTCACCATAAGTAAATAAAAAAAAACGCTCTCTCAAGCGTTTTCTAATCTGCACGGGCTAGTGAAGGACGTTAGAACTATTTTTAAGAAGAATGCAGAGCATATTTATATCCCTGAGTTACGATTATAAAGAATCAGGGCTACATAAATTTTCTTTATCATTTGCTGTCCGACCACAACACTTACAGATATGTTTAGGATTTGATGTTAATTTTTTTATTTCTTCTACATCAAATTTGAAAGCATTTTGTGTTTTCTGACACATTTTATTTTGTGAAACATTTCCCCCACATCCGCAAGCAGAATCATTTGAACTGGGACTAGAGGAATTACAACAATTATTACTCATATTTTTACTCCATTAAAACTTACAGATATATTATACCACAGTTCTAACCTTCGCATTTTTATTGCAAAAACATCAAAAGATTGGAATCAAAAAGAGGCCTGCATTAGGCCTCAATCTGGTTCAAATTCACGATGCACGGGTGGAGAGAATCGAACTCCCGCTAGAGGTTTTGGAGACCCCTGTACTGCCACTATACTACACCCGCAAATTTTACATTAACTTCTCAATTGCACCTGTAAGCTCGCTTACTTTTCCAATGAAAGCATTGGGCGCGTGCTTCTTTAGAATTTTTTCTGAATTGAAGCCCCATGAAACGGCAATCACTTTTATCCCAGCTTTTCTTGCCGCTTCGATGTCGCGAACTTCATCACCCACATAAATAACACTCTCTTTGTCTATTTTTCTGTCAGAAATAACTTTGCTAATTTTTTTATCTTTGCCAAAAAAACTTTTAGCGCTAAAAACAAAATCAAATGATTCAATTTTATTTCTCTTCAGAAAACTATCTGTGTTCTCCTGGGAATTAGATGTAACAATTCCTAGCGAAAAATTTTCTTTTTTTAATTGCACTAAAACTTCAATCAATCCTTCTACGGGCTTTATATCCGCTATTCTTTTTCCAAAAATAGACCTTGCTTCCCTTAGAATTAAAAGTAGCTTTGTGTATGAAATACCAAATTTTTTCATTTGCTTTTGAATGGTACTCCCTTTCATTTTTTCAAGTTCCTCTTTCTTAATTTTGCGATAACCAAACTTATTGGCCAACTGATTGGCAATTTCAAAAACTATTTCAAATGAGTCAGCAATGGTTCCATCAAAGTCAAATATTATAGTTTTTTTTGGCATTATTTTACGCAATAATTAGCAAACTCTATTTTTTGACTTTCCCTTCTTTATGTACGGTGTGTTTTCGGCACTTTGGACAATGTTTTTTTAATTCAAGTTTTTCTTGAATTTTTTTCTTATTTTTAAAAGTATAGAAATTTCTGTTTCCACACTCTGCGCATTTCAATGTTGTTAAAGTATCTTGAGACATATATTTAATTTAGAAATTTCTTAAGCTTTATGCATTCTTGACTCGGATTGCAGGATTCATTGTAGAAGTTATCGAGATAGCTTTAATAAAACCTCCTTTAATAGTGGCTGGCTTGTGTTGTTGTAACTCTTTGATAAATACCTCGAAATTTTCCTTCAACTGTTCCTTCTTAAATGATCTTTTTCCAATTACTTGATGGATATTTGATCCATTGTCGTTTTTGAAACTAGCTCTTCCACCTTTTAATCCTTCGATCAAAACATCGATTTTTGGTCCGACTGTTTGAGTTTTTGGATTTGGCATAAGTCCACGTGGTCCAAGAATTCTAGCTGCTTTTGCAAGTTTTGGCATCATTTCTGGAGTTGTAACTGCAATATCAAAATCAATCAGTCCTCCCGCAACTATCTTGTCGATTAGCTCAACTCCTGCAACGATATCTGCTCCTGCAGCTTTTGCTTCCTTTGCCTGAGTCTCAGTAAACGCAGCAATTCGCTTTGTTTTTCCTGTTCCGTGTGGCAAGTCAACCGTTGCACGAACCTGTTGGTCTGATTTTGTTGGGTTGATGTTCAATCGAACATGAACTTCGACTGATTCGTCAAACTTAGGCGCTGAGAACTTCTCGAGAATTTCTAACGCTTCATCGATTGTATATTCTGCATTTTGTTCATACCCCTCAATAACGCTCCTGTATCTTTTTCCTCTTTTCATAATATTGTGGTGCGGACAGATATTTTTAGGTATCCTCCCACAGCGTATTATTAAATTATTATAAATAAACTAACCTTCAATCTTAATCCCCATTGACCTAGCTGTTCCTGCAATAATCTTCACCCCTTCTTCAACAGAGTTTGAATTTAGATCAGCTTTCTTTTTCTCAACAATTTCTTCCAACTGAGCCTTTGTGACTGTTCCTATTTTATCCTTTAATGGATTTGCCGAGCCCTTTTGTACTTTTGCTGCCTTTTTCAACAACTCAGATGCTGGGGGTGATTTTAAAACAAAATCAAAACTTCTATCATCATAGATGCTGATTTCAACTGGAACAATATCACCCATCGACTCTTTTGTAGCCTCATTAAAACGAGTGCAAAAATCTTGGATGTTGACACCATGCTGTCCAAGCGCAGGTCCTACTGGAGGAGCTGGATTTGCTTGTCCTGCCTTAATTTGAAGCTTAATCATACTTGCTACTTTCTTTGCCATATTCGTAAATTACTTAATTTAAAAATTCAATTTAGATTTTTTTAATTTGTAAAAAATCAAGTTCTACTGGAGTCTCTCTTCCAAAAATACTTACCAGCACTTTAATCTTACCTTTTTCATTATCAACCTCTGAAACTTTTGCGTCAAAGTTTTTAAATGGACCATCAACAATTTTAACCGATTCTCCCAACTCAACATCTAATTTATATTTAGGTTCATCAGTTCCCATTCTCTTCTTAATCCCACCAATTTCTTCTGGATCAACTGGTGTTGGAGTTGTTCCAATTCCAATGAAGCCAGTCACATTTGGTGTATTCCTAACTACATACCAAGAATCATCTGTCACAATCATGTTCACGAGTACATAACCAGGGAAAACTCTCTCCTCAACAACATACCTCTTCCCGTTTCTAATCTTAATTTTCTTTTCTGTTGGAACAATAACATCGAAGATTCTGTCTTGCATATTCATTGAATCAATTCTTTGTTTCAAGTTTCGCTTCACATTTTCTTCATATCCACTATATGTATGGAGAACATACCAAGCCCTTCCATGATGTTGTGTTTGTTTAGCCATATAAATCTCTTTGTTCTTTATAAATAAATAACCCTTTTTCTAAAAAATAAACTTTTCGACGATTGTTGAAAAAATTTTATCCAAAAATCCCAAAAATAAAGCTACCACGATACTTGCAGAAATAACAATGGCTGAATAGTTAATTGTTTGTTTTCTACTAGGCCAATTGACCTTTCTTAGTTCAACATATGATTCTTTAATAAATGCAACAACTTTGTTCATTTTTTAAATAGAATTGTTCTCAAATAAGTATTTACAGTGAGAAATAAATTCTTTTTTGTAAAATATTTGTTAACATTCCTGTTATTACTTCGGTCTTAAAAATTTTTAGTTTAAAAAACAGCCTCTCGGCGTTTCTTATTTTTTTACTAAGTTAATTATACATGAACCTTATACGTTGTCAATATCCGACTTCTTTTGCTTTTCTATTTTTAGCTTGCCCTTTTTTAACCTATCTTACTGTGTCCCACTCATCATCTTTTCCGTAAACTTTAGACAAATTTTCATCATTAAAGGGGTTGGTTTCAATTTCAATATCAATATCACTACTATCAACTTCTCCTTCAAATCTTGCCGGGAAAAGCATATTAAAATCCCTTCTTGCGCCAGCTCTAAAGCCCCCCAAGAGATCAGAATTTGTGGCTAAAAGCTTTCCGTCAGAATCCCTTAGAAAAACTTTTACAAAAACTTCTTCAAAGTCAACACTTCCTCTGTTAATAACAGTTCCCCAAGCTCTGGAGAAATTAGTATCCCCTCCTCCTAATTCTTGGTAATGTTTTTCATTAATAATAAAGTCAGGTCCTTCGAAATCAGTGTACTTTTCCCATTCAACCTCCTTTGTGTCCAATTCCATTTTAATGCTTGTAGGAGGATTTTCCAACTCAATTCCCTGCAACAAAAGTATTTTCCTTTCGCCCGGCAAAGCAAAGCTGCTTACCCACTTAGTCAAAATTGGCTCCTCTCCTTCTTGCGTTTGAATGACCACTCTGTATTTGAATTTAGAAGCACCATATTTGTTATTTGGATTTTTCAAAGAAGCAACAAAGTCATATTTATCTTCAAAGCTATAAACCCATTCATAATCACTAATTTCAATTGGCTCCAGTACAATTTTTTCAGTACATGGTTTACATGGGCCACCACAATCAACCTCAACTTCTCCTTGATTTCTTTTGCCATCACTACACGTTGGCGATGCCTTAAACAATAAAAATAGAGAAGCAAAAAAAATAGAAAAAATTCCTATATAGGCAAACATCAGACGCGCTCTTTTCCGGGATCTTTTTTGCATTATTTTTATTTTGCTGTGCAAAAAATGCACTTTTATTCTCAAACGATATCCGTATTGTAACATCTGTGCTTTTCTTTGTCGATAGACTTTTTTCTTTAGCTTGTTTGTTTTTTTATTTTTGTAAAAATGAAAACCCGTGTTATAATTTAATAAAAGAACTATCAAAAATAAAAACAAAAATGAGTAATTTCCTAAAGAGTCTCTCTTCTGTGGCTATTATAATGCTTTTGATTTTTCTGTGTTTTTCTTTTGCTATCCCAAAAAACAAGGACTTGGGGTCAGAAAATCTAGCAGTTAAAAATTCTGTTGTTGATTTTTGCCTTGCGAATAGTGGAAAATATTTAAATATAGACAAGGGTGATGGCTCTTTTTTCGGTGTTTGTAATTTCGATGACGGGAGCAGTTGTGATGATTGGGCGTTTTTCACCAAAAAATGTCAAAAGGGTAATTTTGGCGATGCTAATCTGACAGATATTTACTGTGAGGACAATTCCTACTCTTTGGATTGTATTTGCAAAGAAGGAACGAAACAAGCAATAAGTTGCCCTGAAGGAAAAACCTGTCCAGCTGTGGTGCAGTATGAGTGTGTAAAATAAACTTTATTTTTTTATAAATATAAAAACCCCGTTAACCGGTTGCTTTAACGGGTTTTTTGTATTTTTTTGTGTTGACAAAAACAACAAAATGTGCTAATTTTGCAAGTGATAAACTAAACGAAGTACCTATATAACCTAGCTCGAAAAGGGAGGTGTCATCATGTTTTATACCGGAAAGAACTTTAGCTTTTTTGCTTCACAGTTTGGAGCCTATCTCAATTTCTTGCAATTCAAAGAGAAACACTTCCTACACCAGGGAGATGTGCGGAATGGAAAAATACGCTGTTCACACCTTTGTGCTCCTTGGTTCGGGCCGTTTCCTGGGGATTCATTAATTAAATGTCAGCATGGCGGCCTAAGAAAAACAACTGCTGGAGATGAGTGTTATGTCATAAAAAATGGACCGAACCAGGGCATAGTAATGTCTTTTGATCTTTCATCCGGAGAAGCAAAAATACTCTCTCCTTTGGAGGCAAAAATTTACTATATGGATGAGGGAAAGGATTGCTTTTCTGCTAACGTAGCTTTATCTTTAGCACCTTCTAAAGAATATGGTTCGGTTCCAATAAACCCAGCTCAACATTTCTACTGGAGAAACACCAAGGGTATCCGAATTAAAACTGCTGGATATGAGAATTTTTTAAAAAATAAAGCTATTCCAGAGCCAGTTATGTTTCCATACACGGAGCCTGTTACTCTGACTATTGTTGATACAGGAACTGTTAAGATGCACCTTGAAGCTGATGATTTGAAAGATCCACAGGTCGTAATTTGGTCTGACAGTGAAGACTACACCTGTGTGGAATTGGTCGCTGGTCATCCGGACTCATACCAAAAAGAAAATGGTCTCTGGACAAGAAGCATCACAGAACCATTTACTACCAGCTTTATTTTCGATTTTTCCCTTGAGGAATAGATAAATTTAAATTTAAATTCTTCAGAAACAAACAGGACCTACCGCAAATTCGCGATTAGGTCCTGTTTTCTTTTTAGTTCTTTTAGAAAAAAGACGCAAAAAAAGCTGTGTCTACCATTTGTGGTTGACACAGCTTTGCTTTTTCGATATTTAAATTTTCTCAACCAGAGGTAGAAAAAACTTTCTCATTACCTCGCCCTACAATACTTATGTGGACTCTTTTTTGCTCGTCCACTGTAAAATTAAGAATAAGAATTGTTAAGGGCTTGCTATTGCTTGCTACCCTCATGGCAAATTCTTTTTCGGAGGGATTTTCTTCCGAAAAATCTAATGTGTGGAGCGTAATCATGACAAAGAGGTCGCTTTCTGTGAAAGTTTTTTTGTCTGAGTCAAAAGCTTTTTGTGAAAGCTTTTAAAAAACTCTTCCATTGAACCCTTGATTAGCAGCTGAATCTGGAGACAATCTCCGGACTCAGTATCAATGCAATAATCATCATTTTTCTTGAATTCCTCGCAAATAATGGTCTTCTCGCAATAGTTTTGCGGAAGAAATATACTGCTAAGAATTCCTTCTCTCCTCTGCGGAACTACTATTTGATCTGAAGTTCCTTCTCTTAAGAGTTTGGTCAGCTCTTCTTTGCTGAAATTTGTCTTTGGTTCGCCTAATGAGCTTGTGCCAAGCATTTCAGCCTCGAGTCTTCCACCAGGCTCCTCTCCTGGATTCTTCTTCTGGAAAGCCTCTAGGGAAGCTTCTTCGTTTTTTTCATAGGTTACTTTTTCCAAATTTGTATCAGTAGCCTCCTTTTTAAAGTAAGCCAATACTACAAGCACAGCTAAAACTGAAAAAAGTAAACATAACCAACCGCTGATTCTTCTGCTTTTCATCTCGAGTCTCCTTGGGGTTTTTAGGTAAAATACCTATATTTAAGAAAATAAACATCAATTTTTAGTGTACTATCTTAAATGATAGCACAAATTGATGTTTTTGTCAATGTCTGTATGTAATGTGTACAGACATATGGCGGTTTTTACTCAGATTAATAGCCGACTCTTATAGACGCAAAAAAACCAACACTTTCGCGTTGGTAACTTTTCTGGAAAATAGTTTCTATTTGATTACATTGTTCTCGGCACCGTCTTACTCTTGCCTTGCGGCTACCATCAGCGCTAGAGTGCTTAACTTCTGTGTTCGAGATGGGAACAGGTGTACCCACTCTGCCAAAAGCACCGAGAACAATGTAATCAAATCACAGATACAATACCTAAATACAAGTACTTTTTCAATCCTATCAAACAGAAAATTTATTTTTCTTATTTGCTAGTCATATCAATCTAACTAAAAAACTAGTACAAGACCAATCTTAGTAGTTAGATCAAAAAAGTAGAG
>JBFHIG010000011.1:0-45255 GCA_041596615.1 Candidatus Moraniibacteriota bacterium
ATTTTTTGTTAGGGTTGTGGGAGGAAGTTAGGACTTTTTTAATAATAATTGTCAAAAAATAAAAGCCCAGTAGATGTCTATTGACAAATACTGGGCCTAAGAAAACATTAACAACTTTCAAACTGATATATTACTCCTGGATAAACACAAACCGGTGTTCACTCGTTCTTTTCGTACGAAAACGATGTGTAGTTATACAACGAAATCCAGCGAAACTAAACAGGACAATCACCTTGTTATTATCTTTTGCACCTTTATGCAAGAAAACAATTGGCCCGTTTCTTTGTTCATCAGGGTGTTGTTCCCCAAAATCTAGAGCATCTTGATAGTCAGGACGCATAAGCTCTTTTTTCTTGCCTTCAGCAAGAGCTTCTTCTGATTCTACAGGAGAATCAAACTCAAGTATAACAATCTTCTTTACTTTTTTATCCCTGTTTATAACGGGAAAATTTTGATTGTTGATAACAGGAGTACCGTGGTCATATCCTCCAGCAGCCAAAGCTTTCTCGATAGTTTCGTGTTGTCCGCTGGTGATCTCGAAATAAATCATCCTTACAATCTTAGCCATTTTGCAGCCCCCTTTTTTTGTCAGTTCCATAAGTCAACTTATGTTGACTTACATATTTACTGGCCTGGTTAGTGCTAAACTTATTATAGTAAAACAACTCAATATTTTCGTTTCCAATGAACTGATTTGAAATAATACATTCAATACTTTAACTTGTCAAGGTATTTATAATTATTCGTGCTGGTCCGAGTTTGTAACTCGGACCATTTTTAAAACCAACAAGAAAAACTTCGCCAACCAACAATCATGTTTTAATTTAAATTTGTCCCCTCTCATCGCCCTTGAGGCTCCTTGTCCAGACAAGGTCACTCGCGAGTAACGTGTCTCAAACAGCGCCAAGTCCTCGCTCTAATTTTTTTGGTATTCTTCTCGACTTTAGAATCGAGTTTTAATTTAAATGGATCCTCTCGCCTCGTCTCCACTTCGCTCCGCCTTCGTTGTCCAGGACAGCGCTGAATCCTCGCTCGCTCGAATCCATCGGCATTCACTTCGTTCGTTGCTGTCCGTTCGAATCCCTCTTTCTCAAAAACAGAAAAACATCCTATTCTATAAGCAATCTTGCAGTCTTGATTCATCCTCTCGCGTCGCCCTTGGGGCTCCTTGTCCAGGGTAGCGCCAAGTCCTCGCTCGCTCTGACCTGTCGGCACTCACTACAATTATTTTTTGCTAAAAATAATCTAGTTCGTTGCTACCCGTTCGAATCCCTCTTCAAATAATAAAAATAAAGACGCCCATTAGGACGTCTTTATTTTTATAGCTGTTGGGGAAGAGGGATTCGAACCCCCGATACTGGTACCAGAAACCAGTGCCTTACCACTTGGCGATTCCCCAAATTTTAAATGATTCTTCCAATTTCACTAATGTTACGCTCCACTTGCCTGCCCGCCTCGGGTGGGGCGATTCCCCAAATATACCACTGTGAAAACTTTCTAATAATACACTTTTTATTCTGTTCTTTCAAGACCTAATTGTTATGCTCTACCCAGGAGACTGATTTATCTTTCTTTTACTAAAAATTATATCTTTTTTAGGGACTATTTTTTAGGGACTAAGTCCCCAATTGGGGACTTAGTCCCTTCTCTGACTTCTTTTCTAATTATTAGAACATTCAAAATTGATTCGAAATTAAAAATTAAAAATTCGAAATTTCCTCACCCTATTTCTCTTGATGCACAAAACCTCTTTGGATGTCTCTTCTTCTCTCCACTTCCCCATCCAATTTCTCAAATTTTTCTATTAACGCATCGATCGTTCTTTTTGTTCGTTCTTTGTCACCACAAGAAAAGAGATCAATAAAAATTAGATTCTTTTCTGGCCAAGTATGAAACGAAAGGTGTGATTCACAAAGCAACCAGAATCCGCTCATACCTTCTGGTTCGAATTTATGGATAGCACTACCCATAACAGAAAAATTGCCCCTCTCCAGTGCATTCTGACCTAGCTCCTTCCAAAAATCAACGCTCTCCAGTTCTTTTGGAAAATGTTTGAAATTAACATCGAAAATTATATGTGTTGCATCTTGAGATTGCATATTTTTGTATAAATTTACCTAGGCTCTTTTCCTGAACCTAGGTAAATTCTATCAGACTAACATCTAGTGTCAATTTAAAATTCTAGCTATTCTTCTCGATCTTCAAGTGCTTCGATTGCAGGCAAAGTTTTTCCTGATAAATACTCTAGCATTGCGCCACCGCTCATCGAAACATAGTCAAAATGAGAAAATTCGCTGAATCTAGCGACGGCTTCCAATGTTTCTCCTCCACCAATCACCTGCATTGCACTTTCATTTTTTGCTATTGCTCTGGTAATCCGCTTGGTTCCCTCGGAAGCTTCTTCATCTTCAAATTTTCCCAAAGGACCATTCCAAACAATTGTTTTTGCGTTCTCAATCTCTTCAATATAGGCCTTTATTGTCTCATCTCCGATGTCCAATCTTTCAGATTCCTTTCCTTTTGGGTTGAAATCTGTTGGTAACATAACTTTTTCGCCAAGATCAAGCTTTTCATCGATTGCTTCGTTGGCAATCATTCCACCAACTAACACTCGATCATAAATTCTCATCATATTTTCAATTACTGGCAATTTTGTTGCAATTTTTGCTCCTCCAATCACCATAACAGCTGGGTGCTCTGGTTCATTTTTCACTTTACTCAAATTCAAATATTCTTCCTCGAAAAGCAATCCCATGCATTTATCTTTGGCATATTCAGGCACTCTCACAAATGAGGCATGTGCTCGATGGCTAACAGAAAAGGCATCATTTACGTATACATCAAAAAGTTCCCCAATGTTTTTTCCAAAAGTGCTATCTGCTTCTTCCTCCTCTCTCCAAAATCTTAGGTTTTCCAACATATAGATTTTTTCCTTGTTATATTCCTCTCTCTGCACAAGTTTTTGCAATGCCTCTACGGTATCAACAACTTCAACGACAGCTCCCGAAAGTTCTTGCAATCTTTCAGCAACAATTTTATTAGAAAGCTCTGGCACGACTCTACCCTCTGGTCTTCCCATATGATTCAATATCAAAAACAGACTGGGACCCTGCTCTCTAATATATTCAATTGTTTTTATTGCAGATCTAACCCTAACATCATCAGCTATTTTCCCATCCTTTTCCAAAGGAAGATCAAATCCGGCACGCAACACAATTTTTTTATCCTTAAACTCCAAATCTCTTAGTGTTTTCATTTTTTTATTTAATATTATTTACAATTTGAAACTTCTATTTTAAGTGTGTCTGGTCTTCAGTAAGTACAACTCCTTGAAACTGCCGCACCGAAACAAAGTCAAGACACAATACATCCGTTAGAAAATTAAAAACTCTTATAATTCTTTTTTCTTAAATTCCTCCAACTTCTCCTCAACAAAATCCTTAATTTTTTTCTGAAAATTCTTTTTTTCAAACTTCAAAGATGTTGAACGGATAAATTCAGAATCAAACTTGGTTATTTGAAATCTTTTTATTGCATCCTTTAAATCTTCTTTAGTTTGGTGGTCAAAGAAAATTCCACTTTTTCCGTCCTGGATATGTTCCACGATGTCACCACCACGGAAAGCGATAAGTGGTCTACCAGAGGCCAAGGCTTCAATTGCAACAATCCCAAAATCTTCTTCTTGAGGAAAAATAAATGCTTGTGCTTTAGCATAGATATCTCGCAACTCTTCATCGCTCACTCTCCCTAGAAATTCAATCGTTGGACCAGCAATTTTCTCTAAATATTCCTTTTCTATTCCACGCCCAACAACTTTGAGTGGCAGTTTCAATTCATTGCATACTTCAATCACAAGGTCCATCTTCTTATATTTCATCATCCTTCCAACCATCAAAAAATAGTCACCTCTCTCGCTTTTTTTACAAATATTAAAATCATTTACATTAACTGGAGGATTGATTACATAAGAATCCCTGTGATAATATTTTTTAATTCTAGTTGAGATAAATTTAGAATTTGCAATAAACGAATCAACACCATACGAACCGAAGAAATCCCACATTCTGATATAGTTCATTAGTGGTGGAACCACTTTTTTAACAATCCATGGAAAGCTGAATTCCTGGGTATAATATTGGCAATCATCCCAACCATAACGCATTGGGGTATGACAATATGTGATATGCAAGGTGCTAGGTTTCGTAATCAAATTTTTAGCAAAACTCGATGAATCAGATAAAACCACATCGTAATAATCCAGATTAAACTGTTCTATTCCCAGCATCATTAACGGTGGAAAAATTCGATGGTGTTTTTTTGCGAAAGGAACCCTTTGTAAAAAAGATGTCCGGACTGTTTTATTATCAAATTTGTGATGCACAAGTTCACTGTCATGTAGCAGTGTATAAATCGGTGCCTCGGGCCAAATTTCACAAATTGCCTCAAGCACTCTTTCCGCTCCTCCATATTGAACCAAATAATCATGAACTATAGCAATTTTCAATTTTTTATATTACCTTTTATTTCTGTTCTACTGGGACTATTTTCTATATTTCCAAAGCTCAACAATTAATGCACTGGCAACAAAAATTGAAGAATACGTTCCAAAAATTATTCCTATTAAAAGTGCGAGTGAAAAGGAATAAATACTTTCACCCCCAAATAAAATAATTGCAACCAAAACCACCACAACCGTCAATGAAGTGTTTATTGACCTAGTTAGGGTCTGATTAATTGAACTATTTACGGTTTCTTCAAAGTTATTTTTCGCCCCAGCTTTATTTAAGTTTTCTCGAATTCTGTCAAAAACAACAATTGTATCATTCACACTAAATCCTAAAATAGTCAAAAGCGCAGCCACAAAAGGAATGTTAACTTCCATGTCATAGAAACGCCCTAGCACAGCAAAAATTCCGATTGTAATCAAAACATCATGAGTAAGTGCAACAACAGCAGCAACTCCGTACTTCCAACTTTCAATTGGATAAGAAACCTTTCTGAAAGCCCATGCGATATAGATTGCGATACCTATAATTGCGAAAATAATTGCAGTTACAGCCCTAGACTTCAATTCTCCCGAGATTGTTGAGCTGATAAAAGAAACTTCTTCAATGTTCAAATCATCTCTCGCTTCCTTGAGTTTATCTTGAACATTTTCCAACACATTATCATCACCCTCATTTGTGACAAATCTCAAAAACATTGTGTTGTCTTCAGAACTTTGAACTGTAAGACTACCCAGTTGAAAATCCTTCAATTGATCCCGAACCTCGTCATTTGAGGGAAGTCCGTTTTCATATTTTAAAGTCAGTTTCGTTCCACCAACAAAATCCATTCCCAGTTTAAGCCCCCAAACCGAAACTGCAATGATACTAGCAAGCACAAGAGCACCAGAAAATGCAAAAAATGTTTTCCGCTTTTGAATTATTTTCATATAAAATTCAGAGTTATTATTTATCCCTATTCTATCGCAACAATTAGTAAAAATCAATCTTTTTTTCTAATCAGAATATCCCCTATAAAGATATTTGGAAAAATACAATCTACCAGAAAAGATTTCTAGTACAAAATCACAACAAATTCTCCCCTTACCTTTACTTCTTTGTTTTCAAAATATTCTTCAATTTCATCCAACTCACCACGCACAACCTCCTCAAACATCTTAGTAAGCTCTCTTCCAACAATCATCTTTTTTTGAACACCGCTTTCCAAACAGAGCTCTCTAGTTAATTTTAAATTTTTCAAAAAGCGATGAGGAGAATCATAATAAAAAACAGGAAAGCAGGCCTTTATTGCCTGTTTTATGAATGTTTGTCTTCCTTTTTTATTTGGCACAAAACCCAAGAATACAAATTTTGACAAATCAATTCCCGCAACAGATGCCAGTGTCGTGACTGCTGAAACACCAGGAATCGGAATAATTCGGATATCTTCACCAAATTCTTGTAAAATCTTTGCAACAAGCTCATTTCCCGGATCTGAAATTCCTGGAGTACCAGCGTCCGTAACCAACGCAAGAGTTTTCCCATCCTTAAGGCTTTCAATTATCTTATCGCTCTTATCAGAAGAGCTTCTTTGGTGATATGACAAAAGCGATTTTTTGATTTCATAATGATTGAGTAATTTAGCTGTCACTCTGGTATCCTCACATAGAATCAAATCAACCTTTTTTAAGGTCTCTACCGCACGAAAAGTTACATCACCAAGGTTTCCAATTGGCGTCGCAACGACATAAAAATCAACTTTTCCCATAATACAATTTAGATTAACTCCAATTCGTCTTTCTCGACAATTCTTCCACACAAATCCATTCTCTTGCCTGTGGTATCCATAATTCCCAAACTCAAATAGCTCCCATCCTTGGCTTGATAATCCCAAAATCTCTCTGATTCACCCATAGGGAAAATCTCATCTCCTTCAACTTCAATTGCAGTAGCATGCGCACTATATTGAAAAGTAAATCTTTTTAAATCAAACTCGAGCACCTCTGGGAAAGGCTCTTTAAAATCCGTTTTCACATCCTCAACAAGAAGATAAACATCTTGCTCTTCATCATCAGCTAAAACATGTCCGTCTTCTAAAAATAATTTAGTATAAACAGACCCATCATCCAACCTAAAGCGAACAATCTCTAGAATTTCAAATTCTCGATTGTCGATTAAAACTCTGTTTTCTAGGTTTACTTCCTCCCGGAATTCATCAATGTTCATTCTTCTTTTTTAGTTTTATTAATATCCTTATGGTAAAGTTATTTCCCTTTTTTCATTAACATCTATCCATTCGTCCATTTCTCCTAGATCTGTTTTGATTTGATATCTTCCTTTTTCCACTAAAAAGACTGCTCTATTATCGTATTCAAAATATCTCTTGTACTGAATTTTTTTGTCGCCGTCCTTATAGACCTTGACCCACCTATACTTCTTTTTATCCAAACCTGGTTCAAAATCATTGGGGTCAGAGAAAGAAAATATAATTTCCACACAATTTTCACCACTACACACAGCTTCCCATTTTCTTATTTCCAGTTTAGCTTGAATTAAAATAAAAACAATCCCTATAATTCCCAAAAGAATTCTCCAATTTCTAAGCCGTAAACAGCTTTTTGCAATTTCAGAACTTATGCTCATTTTTTTTATTTCTTACCTCTTTCCTCTGAAAATAACAACTAAAACTGAAAACATAATAACATTCTATCAGATTTTAATTTTTATTCAAATTTAAATCTAAAATTTGAATAAAAATGTTTTCAGAATTTCTATTCAGGTAAATCAATTAAAATACAGGTTGTTTTTCCAATTTCGCACCTAACAATATCAATTCCATTCTTTTGAATAAAAATAAAATCATTATCTATTTTCCCATATTCATAGCCTCCTAACAGTTTTGGCCAATCAATTCCAATGACTTCAGCACAGATATCTCCCCCTCCATTATAAACATGCAATGGCTTTTCAATACTATTCCCTTCGGAAACACAAAGCTTGGCTGAAACTAAAACCTTGTTCACTGACAAGACAACTTTGTCCCTATCTATAACTTCTTGAAAATCTTCGTCCAAAACTCCAAGTGCTATCCAAAATGAGAAACTTGTTAAAAAAATTGCAAACAATACAGCAACCGTGATAGTTTTCCATTTTGCAACTTTCCCTTTATCATCAATAACAACAACCGTTCCCGCGAGTTTATCATGAAAGCCCTGTTTCTTTTTATCGAAAATAATCCAAAAATATCCAAGACCTGCTAACATTGTTGAAATAAATTTCCCCGCCACTTCTCGAACGATTACAGTTCCTATATCCAATTTCTCTTCTTTTACGCTCTCAACTTTCAATCCAAAAACTTTCTTTCCAACCGTTGCTCCATATCGATATGTTGTGAAAATATAATACCCAGCGTTCAAAAGAAATCCTACAAAACTAGCCACCACTTCAATGTCCCAATTTATTTTTGCGACTCTAGTTGTAACTGCAAAAAAAATTCCAGCAAAGACAGAAATTAAAACAAGCACCAAAAAATCAACAGCAAATGCAGCAAAACGAACAATAAATCCGGCAAATTGTTTCTTGGCGACTAGGCTTTTGTTATCTTTTTTTTCTTCTTGCTCCATCTTTCTTATAACTTCTTGTTATTTTTTTATAATCTTTCCTTTTTCACCAATTTGATCGAGTTTAACCGAGAGTAGCTTGGAGATTCCATCATCCCCCATTGTCACACCGTAAAGCAAAGCTGCTTCACGCATCGTTTGTCTGTTGTGAGAAATAAGTACAAATTGAGTCTTCCCAGACAACTCATTTAAAATCTTTCCGAATCTTTTTGAGTTTGCTTCATCAAGAGCAGCTTCCACTTCATCCAAAAATGCGAAAGGGGGTGGATTGTGAGAAATGATTGCAAACAACATTGCAATTGAAGTTAACGTTCTCTCTCCTCCAGAAAGCATCCCTAGGTTTGTGATTCGCTTCCCTGCTGGTTCTGCAAAAATTTCAATTCCTATTTGCTCATCACCTTTTTCTTCCGTTTCTAAATCGTCCTCATCAACACCACCATTCTCTTCTGGGCTATTTTTTCTCGAGGAAGCTCTATTGTTTGAGATTTCAACTTTTTCAAGTCTTGCTTTCCCTCCATTAAAAATAATTTTAAAGTACTTAGAAAATTCTTTATTTATGAAAGTAAAGGCCTCTTCAAATTCATCTTTGATTTTGAAATCCATTTCTCTGACGACTTTCTTTAATTTTTTCATAGCCTCCTGCAAGTCCTGAGATTCTTTTGAAAGAAAATCATATCTCTCTTGAGTTTCTTTATATTCTTCAATAACAGAATCATCGGTTCCACCAATCTGTTCTAATTGAAATTTCAACCTATTAATATCTCTATCACAAGTTGCAATGTCTACTAATTCACCATTATAATCCAATTTCTCTGGGATAATTCTCATCTCTGAACGAATTCTATTTCCTAAATCCTCTGCCTTGACTTCATTTTTTGCAAGATCAATTTTTACTTCATTCAAGCAATCTTTCTTTTTATCCAATTCAAACCTACCACGCCTTAGCTTGTCTTCCAGTTCTATTGAAGCCCTTCTTTCTTCTCTGTCTTTTTTGATAAGTTCAGAAACTTTTTTTCCGGTCAATTCGATTTCTTTTTGTAACTTATCCTTCTCCTTTCTCAAAATTTTAATTTCCTCCATTATCACATGAACCTTCTTCAAATTTATCGTTTTTTGTTTCTGGATTTCTTCCTGTGGCTTCTTTTTTTCCATTTTTCCCTTCACCACAGCCTCATAAAGCTCATACATTTCCATTGATACGGCCCTTGCATATTCTTTTATCTCTTGAATCTGCTTTAGATCATCAATGCCCTCAATGCGCTTAATTAGTTTTTCTTGATTAGCTTTGATCTCAGAAAGCCTTGTCTTTATCATTTCGACTCCCATCGGGATAACTTCTACCAACTTTATATCTCTGGCTCGCTCTTTTTCCAAAGCTAATTTTCCATCTTCTATGATTAATTTTCTCTCAAGAACATTCAACTTGTGATTTGCATGCCTTTGCTCAGATTCAAGCTTGCTGGTTTCTTCTTGCAAAGAAACTGTATTTTTTGATTCTTTCCTTAGTTCGATTGCTATATCATCAACTTCTTTTTGTATTTTATTAACCTCATTCTCCATGCCTTGCTTGGCATTTTTTGTCTTTTTAACAGCGTCTGCCAATCCTTTCCATAAAAAACCATACAATAGGTGCTGTTTTTCTCTTAATTGCTTTCTGTATATCTCACCTTTTTCGGCTCTAGTGCTTTGCCTTCTTAGCAACTTTAAATGTGGCTCAATTTCAACTAATAATCCTTCAACTCTGTCCAAATTTATCCTTGTATTACTTAGCTTTCTTTGACTTCTCTGTTTCTTAACTTGAAACTCTTTCACGCCAGCCGCTTCCTCTAGAATTGCACGTCTTTCTATGGGGGTTGCATTTAAAATTTGGTCAGCCATCCCCTGATTAACGATACAGTAACTTCGTTGTCCGATTCCAGCCTTTGCTAAAAGATCAACGATATCAATCAGTCTTGATTTGGCGCCATTAACTAAATATTCGCTTTCGCCACTTCTATAAATCTTTCTTGTAACAACAACTTCATCAAAAGCAAGTGGGATTTGTTTTTTTGAATTATCCAAATAGATAGAAACCTGGGCACTGCCCAGTTTTGCCTTTTTTCCGCTTCCGGCAAAAATAATATCTTGCGTCTTTTTTCCTCGTAAATGCTTCATTGACTGTTCACCTAAAGCCCAACGCAAAGCATCAGCAACGTTTGATTTGCCACTTCCATTTGGACCAACAATTGCTGAGATTCCTATATTTTTGCCACCATTTAATGCTCCTGTCTGTGAAAAATCCAGAACAGTCTTTTTGGCAAATGATTTAAATCCAATAATTTCGAGTTTTTTCAAAAACATTTTTATCCTTTTTATTTATTTTCAACAATTTTTACAATAAAAGAAAGTCTTGTTTTTACAAGATTTAAGTTTATCAATACTTCTGCATTATACTACAACAAAGTTCTTTTATCAAAGAACATAATGTCGCGGTGTTGTAGAGGGTTGTGTAAGTAATTAAGGAGGGTCAATTTTCAGTTCTCAATTTTCAAAAATAAAACCTTCTTTCTTATCCCCTCCCTTAGCTTAAGGGAAAGTTAGAGTGGGTTACGCGCTTAGATTTTCTCACTAAAATTTTAAACGTTCACGCCCATATCACTCAACTCTTTTTTTAGATTTTTAAAATCAGTAAAGTGTATCGTGCTAAAATTTAGTGACTTTGCAAAAGCTACATTCTCCTTTTTATTATCTATGAATAAAACCTCTTCCGCTTTTAATCGTAAATCTTTTAAGACATGTTCAAAAACTTCTTGGTTGTCTTTTCTCATTCCAATTTCAACAGAAAAATATCTCTTTTTTGAGATGTTCAACATCTCTGAATATTTCTTTTTGATAAAATTCATATGCAAAAGATTTGTATCAGAAAGTATATATTGGTCTATTTTTATCTTCATATACAAATCATACACCTCTCTTATTGGCTCAATCTTAAAATAATTTTCTTTATACAATTCCAGGAAAGTTTCTTCACTTTTACCTAAAAGTCTAGCTCCTCTAGAAACAAAATCTGCTAGAGAAATTTTATTTGAACCAAACTCCCTTCTAAGCTCTTTTGTTCCTGCTTTATGACCCCAGAAATCACCAACCTTAGGGTCATCTAAAATAACACCCCCTATATCCCAAACAATTGCTTTAATAGACATGCGTAGAAAATTATTTTTTATTGAAAATCTTTTGCGATATTTTAACATCTCAACTCTCGAATAACAATTTATTTACTAACTAAAATCGTATCCTTGCTAAAGAAAGGTGTTTTATAAAAACTCACCGCCAAAAAGCAGTGAGTCTTCAGATTTCATTCTTATCTATTTTCGCTCGGAACTAATTCCAACCTTTTGCCTCCAGCCCCTTTTCTGCTGCATTTCTTTGCGCTTCTTGTTTGGATTCTCCCTTCCCTTCGGCAACTTTCACATCATTCAAGAAAACCCCCATTAAAAAGGTTTTTTCGTGATCAGGCCCCCATTCCTCCAAAACTTCGTAGTGTGGAGTTGTTTGCTCGTATTCTTGAGATTTCTCCTGGAAGTAACTTTTAGGATCTAGATAACTTTTATTCTTTAGGATATCAGCCAATTTTGAAATTATCCATTTTGTAATAAATTTCCTAGCAGCTTCATAGCCCTTGTCTAGATAAATAGCTCCAATAATGGCCTCCATTGCATTTGCCAATATATATTGCCTGGCTTTCCCTGTGTCTCTTTTCTCTCCCTTTGACATTAACAAGTATTTTTCAATCCCAATTTCATCAGCCACAACTGCAAGCATCTCTCCTTTAACCAAAGAAGCTCTCCAATTAGTAAGCTCCCCTTCTGGATTTTTAAAGTTTAAATACAAGTATTCCGTTACAACAAGCTCCAAGACAGCATCACCAAGAAATTCCATTCTTTCATTCTGATCAAGCTTATAGTCCTTGTGCTCATTTAAATAAGAACGATGCGTCATTGCTTCTTGCAAAAGCTCTAACCTGCTAAATTCAACTTCTATTTTATTTGCCAGTTTGCTAAATTTTTCCATAACTTTTAAGCGATAGGGTGGAAACCATGAAAAATTTCATACCTTCCAACTTAGCGCTAGGTTATAAATTAAATATATTTTTAATCTTTTTCCTTCTTAATCTTTGTACTCTTTTCTTTCTTTATCTCCTTTTCAGTCTTTTTGTCTACATCCTCTGTCTTAATCTCCTTATCTTCCTTTTTCATCTCTTCTTTTTCAGTCACCTTTGTTTTTTTGACATCCTTCCCTTCTTCAATGCCAGAGGCTTCTTCTCGCCGCTTTTTTCCCGTTTCGGTTGTATCTTCTTTCATGGGCTCACCCATTTCTCGATAAACAGTCCCTAAAACTCCGTTTACAAACCTTCCGCTACTTTCGCCTCCGAATGCTTTCGCAAGTTCAATTGCTTCGTTGATAGCAACCTTTGGAGGAGCTTCTTCGTAGCTTCCAAACATAAGTTCGAAAATTCCCAAACGCAAAACATTTCGGTCGATGATAGTAATCTGACTAAGTGGCCACTCCGGCGCACATTTTTCGATAATAGGATCTATTGTTTCCTTTTTCTCTAAAACACCAAAAACAAGCTTCTTAATAAAGCTATCATCATCTACATTTGAACCAAACTCTTTAATGTTGTTTTGCAAAATTATTTCCAGTTCCTTATCGGAAACACTGTTAAAGTCCCATTCATAAAGACTTTGCATTGCTATCGAACGTGAAAGATGTCTACTCCCCATATTTTTTTGTATTAACGCAAGATATAAAAATCGCCGGAAGAAAAAACAAAACAGAAAAAAGACTATTTGTCACTTTTTTCTGTCTTTTTTGTCTGGGCTGTCATGTTTATAATTTCTTTTCCTTTAAATGAACCGCAATAAGGACAAAGCTTGTGTGCTTCGATTTCCTTTTCACAACTTGAACATTTAACAAAAGAAATGGCTTTTTGCTTATCATGTCCACCTCTTCTTCTTCTTGTTCTACTTCTGTTATGTCTTTGCTTTGGTACTGCCATTACTTTAACTTAAACTTTTTATCTAAAAATAATAAGAATGCCCAAAAGTCACTTTTGGACTGAATACACAATAACACAGGGAAATGCTTTTTGCAATACTAGAAACTAGAGCTTGTTTGATAATTGACAGAATTAATTTGCTTCTATATTATTAGATTTAGATTGCAAAGCCTCGGTGGCGGAATTGGTAGACGCGCACGACTCAAAATCGTGTAGTAGTGATACTGTGAGAGTTCGATTCTCTCCCGAGGCACAACAAACACCTTTTTGGTGTTTTTTTATTTTTTTATATCAACTAATTCTCTTCGGATAAAAAAACTGGGCCTTGTGATAATTTACCACAAGGCCACAGCAAGGTTGTCTTATTTTTTCTCCAAGAACGGAGATTTTGGATAACCAGAATCGTACATTACAACATCGACTATCAAACCTTTCACTTCTTCAAAAATCGGCAGACCATTGTTAAACATACCCTCGATAAACTCCATCCTTTTTGTTATCTCTTGGATAGCAAATAGTGTAGTCTTCGTTCGAGGAAGCAACTCTTCTGGCCTCTCGAGCAGCCAAAAGGATATATCGCTCATTGGTTCCTCTCCACAGAGATCTTCAATCTTCAATACACAATTTGCGATGTAGATTAAAACATTAATGCATTAGAAAATTGATTCAAAATTCAAAATTAACTTTATAAACCTTGAAAAATTTATAACTTTACGAACATCTTCTCTCTTGCTTTTCAACTTAACGCCAAATCCAAAACATCCCTAACTGGTTGAAAAGATTTTCTATGAATATCACATGGACCGTTTTTTTGTAAAGCGTCCATATGTTTTTTAGTTCCATATCCCTTGTGCGCATCAAAGCCGAAACACGGCCATTTTTCATGGTACTGTTTCATCAAATCATCTCGATATACTTTTGCGCAAATTGAAGCTACCGCAATTGAAAAAATTCTGGCATCTCCCTTTTCAAAAAGCCTTTGTTTCATTCGCATTTTTGGAATTTCTCGGTTTCCATCCACCAATAGACAGCTTTTTATCCCCTCAACTCCTTCAGAAAAACACTCTTCGCACTCAAGTTTTTCCATCACATCTTCAACCGCGAATCTCATCGCGAGCAATGTTGCATTTAGTATATTTATTTTATCAATAACTCTATGCGAAACTTCTCCAATTCCAATCACGAAATCATCACTTTTAGAAATATATTCGCAAATTTCAACTCTTTGCTTTTCACTTAATTTTTTACTGTCCCTCACCAAGGACCTTAATTCAAAATCCTTCGCGAGAGCCTCTGGCTTGACCCAAGCAGCAGACGCGACAACTGGCCCAGCCAATGGCCCTCTTCCAACCTCATCTATTCCCAAAACGATTTTCACACCTTTCTTGGAAAGTTCTTCCTCAACAATAATTTTCGGCAATTCCATTTATTTTTATTCAAATCTCTTAGAGTCTCATTGCTAAAGTATACCTGATTGTGCTTTTTTATAAACTATTGACAAAATGTTCAAATGGTGCTTCAATTAACGCAACAGTTCTTTGTGGGGTGGTTTATAACCCTCTCTTTATTAGAGAGGGAAAGGAGCACATCTGTATGAAAAAAGTAATTATTGTGGCCATGATGGTCACGTTATTTTGTTTCAACTCAAACAGTGGAGTTGTCCCGGCGTTTGAATCCCAACCGGAGATGGAACTCATTCTGGCACACAAGCCTCCCAACCCATGGGCAGAGCTTGATTTTTTTGGCAAGGAGAGTACTCCGGACCTTGTTGCTGGGAAGGGGAAATCTTCTGTTGCATCAAAAAATGGCGGGAAAAGGAGCTCTTTGCTCCACGATGCCCACTGGGTCACTGGAAAAGTGACCAACAAAATGGGACCTCTTTTGGTCCCGGTAGAAAAAGTGCTCCCTTTTCAGGAACGCCCATATAGGGTTCCTGTGGAGCCCGATGCCTGGAGTCGTTTTCCAGGAAAAAGGGTCGAAATTTGACTCAGCAGTACATCGTGTAGTTAGTTGTTAGGCGGCTATGGGGCCGCACTGGAAACTGTCCTACCAGAGAAACTGTTAGCACTCTCGTTGATGAATATCTCAACTTGAGTGCTTTTTATTTTATGCTCTATTACTTCACTAAAGCATCTTTTGGAAATTCATCATCTTACTGACTGCTTCTGTTTTTAGAATTCTGTTCAATAAATCTGCCCTGCCTTTTTCAGTTGCAAATTCAATTTGTCCATTTCGCTGAAGTTCTAGCGGTACAAGTTCGAAATCCAACTCCCCGTCATTTTTCATCAATACCTTCACTCCGAGACCAGTCATCGTATCAGCGGAAAAATATTGATCGAAAACGAAATTACCCAGGGAATAAAAAATTACTTTGTCTTTATATATTTCAACTGGTTGCACTACGTGTGGATGAGAACCAATAATCAAATCAGCCCCTGCGTCAATAAGTTCATGGGCTGTTTGTCTTTGATCGGCACTCTCTTCCAACTCATATTCCACTCCCCAATGTGTATAAACAACCACAAAATCGTTTGCATCCTCTAGTTTTACTACCGTTTTTTCTATTTCAGTATAACCTTTGCCACCAAACTGGTCATAACTAACGAATGCAATTTTTAGACCGTTTATGTTTTTTTCAATATATTCATCTGGTTCACCTTGAATGTCTCCAAAATATTCAAAATTATTTTTTAAAATAAAACCTTTTGTTTGTGCCAACCCATCTTTTCCAAAGTTTAAAATATGATTATTGCCTAAATTTAAAAGATCAATCTTGTTATATTTTAGAAATTTATTGGTATGCTCAGGGTCAAAAGTGAAAACATAATTATTTTTTGAGCCTTCCTCTGAGCCAACTGAAATTGAGTCACTATCCGTAACGGGACCTTCCAAATTGGCTATATTTAAATCATTTTTCTCAAATAAACTCACTACTTTCTCTGTCATCCACTTCTCACTTTTTCTTTCCATCAACTCTCGATTATATCTATCAAGCATTAAATCTCCGACAAAAAAAATTTTCGCTTCTGAAACATTTCCATCGCTTTGAATGCTCTCATTGTCAACTTCAAGTGCTTTTTGTTTTATCTCTTGAACATCTTTCGTTTCGCTTTTCGATACAATACTTGTTGAGTTTTGACTTTTTATACCAAAATCCTCACTTTTACCAATTGCTTGATTCTGTTTTGATAAAAAATACGTTCCCATAACAACAATAAAACACCCAGCAATTGCCAAGAGAAATAGAGCAAAAAACATTTTTTTTCTTTCGTTTTTGTTAACAAAAACAGCCTCTACTGCCTCGTCAACATTAAGATATTCTCCTTCCTTTTGCGTTATTTTATTTTTCATGCCTGTTTGTAAGCTCAAATAATGTTTTACCTTTAGACATACCAAGTCCATTAGCGATACCTAAATCATTCTGGTGCTATTTAGTTCTGACTTCTGCCCCTATTTCCTCCAATGATGAAATTATTTTACTCATTATAACTTCGATGGTCTCGCTTTCAAGTGTGGCGTCTTCTTTTCCAAATGCCAAATGAAATGCCAATGATTTTCTACTATTGTCCTTATCCTCGTACACATCGAATAATTCGACTTCTTTCAAAAAATCACCAGCTGATTTTTCAATATTTTGGATAATCTCAGAAGATAATTTTCTAGAATCAACAAACATGGAAAGATCTCTCAATACAACCGGAAATTTCCCAATTTTCTTGAATTTATTTTCCCTACTTGCCTGCAAGAAAACTTTTTCAAGCTCAAACTCGAAAACAACAACCGGCTTCTTTATTCCAAATTTCTTTGCCACAATTTTATTAACCTGTCCTAGCATGCCTATTTTTTTGCCATCAACAAGAATTTCTGCTGTTCTTGTTTTGTGATAGATTCCATCCTTCCATTCGCTAGGAACAATAAATTCAATTTTTCCACTAGTAACATTTTTCAACAACGCCTCTACCCTCCCTTTTAATAAATAAAAAATATCAGCGTCTTTTCTTGATACATCGACAAGCGCTCCAGCTATTTTTCTAGTTTCTTGCCCATCTTTTTTGTTGTTATGATATTCTCTTCCTAGTTCAAAAATTGAAAAATCTGAAAAATGCTTTATATTCTCACAAACGCTACGAAGAATGTTTGGGATAAGCGATGCTCTCATTAGAGCCAACTCTTCGCTTAGTGGATTTTCGACTTCAAAATGCTCTGCTGAAATTCCACAATTTTCAGCATCCTTTCTACTGTAGAAAGAATATAAACGAACTTCATCAAACCCGAGTCCATTCATCTTCGAAATTAATTTCCATTCAAATTTACGAAGCTCGTTTGTTTTGGCAGGTGCAATGTTTTCAACAATTGAAGTATTGGCAACATTTCCATATCCAACAATTCTCCCAATTTCTTCAACCAAATCGGCTTGTCCCTCAATGTCCAGTCTCCAGAATGGCACTATTGCGTCAAAGCCTTTTTCAGTTCTATTCTCAACCTCAAAACCTAAATTAGCAATTATTTCAACCATTTTTTCATTTTCGATTTGCTCTCCTAGAAGTCCCTTAGCATAATCAAATTCAAAATTTTGTTTTTTGATTTCTTCTTTAGAAAAATTAGCATCATCCGATGCAACGACTTTTGCATTCGCAAGCTCTATCAATAACTCAATCGCTCTTGCTGAAGCAAATTCGGCAAGACGGGAAGAAATATTTTTCTCAAAACGGATTTGTGCCTCAGTTAATAGTCCGTGCCTTTGTCTGGTTTTTCTAATATCAAAACCTTTGAAATTTGCCGTTTCTAAAACTATCTTTTTTGTTTCTGGGCTAATTCCAGACTCTAAACCACCCTTGATTCCTGCTAGGGCTAGAGACTTCTTTTCATTGGCAATTAATAAATCGTCTTCGTCTAATTCGAGCTCTTTTCCATCCAAAAGCGTTAACATCTCTCCCTTTTTTGCATTTCTTACAACAATTTTAACCAAACCATCTTTGTCAGCAACGTTATCAAAATCAAAAGCATGCAATGGACTCCCAATTTCAAGCATTACATAGTTTGTAATATCAACAACATTATTAATTGGCTCCATTCCGCTCGCAATCAATCTTGCTTGCATCCACCTCGGAGAAGGTCCGACTATAATATCTTTTAAAACTACTCCTATATATCTTGGGCAACTTTCAGTGTTTTGAATATCAACATTAATATTCTCTTGAAACGGTTCATGGGAAAGTTCAGCATAAACTTCCTCCATTTTTCGGCCTTCCATCACAGCAATCTCGCGAGCTATTCCTATATGACTTAGACAATCATGAGCTCTGTTTGGCAAAACATCAAAATCAAGTACTACGTCATCGAGCGCTAACGCTTCCGAAAGTGGCGTCCCCACCACCAAACTCTCATCTAAAATCATAATTCCATCGTGATTTTTCCCAAGACCAAGCTCATCTTCAGCGCAAAGCATTCCATTTGAAAATTCACCACGAACTTCCCTTCTCTCAATTTTCATTCTGTTCAAAGGTATGGTAGCACCAACGAGTGCAACGGGAACTTTGTCGCCTACTTCGAAATTCTTGGCACCACAAACAATCTTAGCCTCTTCGCCAGCCCCCAAATCAACCTTGACCAAGCGCAAATTGTCAGCATTTGGATGATCGTGAAATTCCAAAATTTTGCCCACCACAAACTTATCGAGTTGCTCAGAGAGATTTTCAAAGCCTTCTAATTCGAAGCCTTTTAGCCCAACCATTTTCATTAAATCTGGCGCACTCTTGTCAGTTCCGCTCAGCTCCTTCAACCACTTATATGAATATTTCATAGTTACTGCTCAAGTTATTAAATTTAAAATTAATTTGTCTTTATCATGATAGGCGTAGCGCCGTATTCACCAGAATTAGCATCAAAATTAAAGCAATGACTCCCTGCAGGATGTGCCCATTTTTCAGCATTAATACCCCAGCGGTTTCCACCCCGATCACTATCTAATTTGAATGTTCCGCACAATTCATATGCGCCTTTTTCTCCTGGTTTATACGAAATGTTTTTACCTATCCGACCTTGCATATCTTCTAGCGTTGGTAAGGTTCCATTTTCAACTTCTCCGTAAAATTTATTTACAAATTTTTCAATTTCTTCCAAACTATTCCCATTTTTAGACATTTCCAAAATCATTTTATCACGTTGCGCTTGCTTTGTTGTGGTATTTTCCCCAAATTCATTTTGTCCTTTAAACTTCTGATTTATTTTACGACTAGCATCTTGCATATTGACAATTAAATCATTATCAATACGCTTGTCTCTTGCAGTTTTTGGACTATCAATCACAAAAAATCCCAAAATCATAGAAACTAAAGCAATTCCAATGGAGATAAGAAAAAGTTTTATAAATATACTTTTTACAAATTCTGCTCTTCGAATCTCCCAGAAATAGAAGCCAAAGAAAAACAATGAAACAAGAAAGAATGAAAAAGCCTTAAGCACAAACCTGGTTGTCAATTCACCGTCAAAATAGTTATACATTATGGCAACCAGACTTCCAATCGCCATTCCAGAAAAAGCAACCAGCGCAAGATAGGTAATCACCTTACGTACCAAGGAGTCGGCTGGGATTTCTTTTCTCTCTAATTTTTTGTTCAGTAAAAATAGGATTCCATAATAGAGTGGAATTGTCACAATTAGCGCTGATAAACCAAATTTAATCGCATCGTTATCAAAATAAGAACTGTCCTCTAGGGAGTCTGGGATAAATTTATTGATTGCTTGATGAATTGAAATTAAAATTCCAGCAACCAAAAAGCCTAGGGACAGAAACGACACAAGATACAAAAAAAGATGAAAGGCGGGGTTCTGTTTTTCACCAGACATTTCAACTACATTCTGTGTTTGATTATTTTCCATTTTTTTATTTTCAAAATTTAAAATATAGATTATTCCGCCGACTATGACCAAAATTAGTAAAATAATTAATACAAAGCTCATATTTATTATTTTTTAAACTGTCTTATAAATCTGAGGTCTCCACTCATAAATAAACGAATATCATCAATCTTATATTTCATCATTGCCAAACGTTCCATTCCAAAGCCCCAAGCAAATCCTTGCCACTGATCTTTTTTGTAACCTGCATTCTCAAAAACTCTCTGATTTACCATTCCGCAACCACCAACTTCGAGCCAACCAGTGTTCTTGCAAGAACGACATCCCTTTCCACCACAAACTGTGCAAGAAATATCAAATTCAAAACTAGGCTCTGTGAATGGAAAATATCCCGGTCTCAAACGAACCTCCAGATCCTTCCCAAAGAACCTTGAGAAAAATGTTTGTGCAATGCTCTTGAAATTAGCAACCGAAATATCTTTCCCTGCCACTAAAGCCTCAAATTGATGAAAAGTGTGTTCATGTGTGGCGTCAGTTGATTCGTTTCTGTAGACTCTCCCTGGCACAATCACGCGAAAAGGTGGTTTGTGATTTTGCATATAATGGATTTGGTCTGGAGAAAGTTGCGTCCTTGGAAGAATTTTCTCCTCACTCCCATCCTCATTTTTCTTAGTCTGTTTTAACCAGAAAGTGTCCTGCATATCTCGAGCTGGATGATCCGCCGGAACGTTAAGCGCCGTAAAATTATACCATTCGGTCTCTACCTCAGGTCCATCACCAATTTCAAATCCCATTGAGATAAAGATATCTTCAATTTCTTTTTGAATTTGTGAAATTATATGCATCGAACCAATTCGTTCTTTTTTCCCTGGAAGTGTCACATCAATCCACTCTTTTTGATTATTTTCCTGCTGTTCGATTGCTTCAATTTTTCCTTGGATTTTTGAGTCGATTTCTGTCTTAATCCTATTTCCCAAAGGCCCTATAATTTTCTTGTCTTCAGGACTCATATCCTTTAACCCCTTCAAAATAGAGATAAATTCGCTCTTTCTTCCCAAATATTTGATTTTTAAATCCTCAAGAACTCCCAATGTATCTGCTTTTGAAATTTCTTCCTTTGCTGATTTATCCAGAGCTTCAATTTTGATGACTATTTCGTTTTGCATAATTTAAAATATGGCTATTTGTTATTTTGTCTCCTGTCTACTGTCTATAAGGGACTTTTAATATTCTTAAGCTTGTTACTACAAACCTTTGTATAAATCTGTGTCGTTTCCAATCGCCTATGACCAAGCAACTCTTGAATATATCTTATATCAGTTCCGTTTTCAAGTAAATGGGTTGCAAAACTGTGACGCAAGCAATGACAAGAGGCATCTTTCTTAAGTTTAGACTTTTTTAAAGCATTTGTAAAAATTTTTTGAACAGCTCTAGTTGTCATTTTCCCACCACGATTGCTTTCAAAAATATAATCATTCCCTTGTTTATCCTTAGTATACTTTTCAAAACTAGCAATAATTTTTTCTGAAAGAATGGTTGTTCTGTCTTTTCCGCCCTTGGCTTCTACAATTCTCAAAAGCCTATTTTTAAAGTCAAAATTATTCACCCTGACATTGACAATTTCAGATACCCTTAGTCCTGAGGAATACATCAGTCCCAACATCAGCTTGTGTTTGACGTTTTTTATTTCAGAAAATATTTCTCCGATTTCCTCGCGAGTCAAAACAATTGGAAGTTTCGTCATTTTTTTGTCCTGACTATTTCTTTTTTCAAGAAAAATTTTCTTTTTAAAATCTGAGTATAATAAAATTTGATGGCATTCACTGCAGAATTAAGCGTTGAGGATGAAAGTTTTCTGTTTTTTAGATACAGTAAATATTCTTTAATATCATCCGTGGAGATGTTTTTTGAATTCTTATTTGCAAATAACAACAATTTCTTGTTATAATAAAGATACGATTTAACGGTTTGAGAACTAAACCCTCGTATTTTTAACTCTCTCTCTAAATTATACATTGGGTCACGTTCGATGCGAGTTGTTTTTTTAGAAATTTGTGCTTTCATATATATATTATGATTACACATTCATTATAAGAAAATATCGGATTTAAGTCAAAAAAATAATGGGTTCGTATATAACCTGTTAGGCAAAATATTCTAATATTTTTTATACTATGAAACAAAGAATTCGTGTAGCATCAATAATTACACAGGAAAATAAAATATTATTAGTTAAGCATGTCCACCCTGAAACAGGATATACTTGGTGGGTTCCGCCAGGTGGTGGTATCAAAAAAGAAGATTCCTCAATATTTGATTGTGCAAAAAGAGAGGTCTTTGAAGAAACAAATTTAACAATAGAAACTTCAAAAATCATCTATTTAAGAGAGTATTTAGATAAACGGGATTCCTTAGAAAATACGGACGGAGTGCTAAACATTGAAATTTTTATATTAGCAGATAGTTATAGTGGAGAAGTTAATATGAACAACATCAAAGGAAGTGGCCCAGACGAACTATTTATAAAACAAGTCGAGTGGCTTTCCAAAAAAGAGATACAAGATATCACTGTTTATCCAGAAATATTAAAAGATGATTTTTGGAATAATTATAAACAAGGTTTTCTCGACACCAAATATTTAGGAAGACAGGCTTAACGTATAAAAAATATTAGAATTCATCGCCTAACACCTGCATATGCGGTTCCAGAAATTTACATTGATTAAATTTTCTCTTTCAGAGAAATATTAATAATGAGTATAAACTTCTTTCACCCAAATTTTATTTATTCTTTTCTTAATAAGTGTTAATATTGAAGAATAAATAAAACTTCGCATCATGCGGAAACGTTATGTGAAATTTAGATACCCTTTGGTTATCTATGTTTAAATACAATACTATGAAAACACGAAATATTTTTATTTTTTTTATCCTGTTTGGCACGGTTACCACGTTAACAGCTTGCAACAAAACAATTTTTTCAAATACAAACAATCCAACAGCCCTAGACAACTCAGCACAAGACAATATAATTCCACCTGCTGACGACACAATGGTTGAGACAGATTCTATAATAATCGACGGAAATAAAATCAAACCCGGACAAACATTTTTCATTAACAGCACTTTTGCGCCCGAGCCATATAAGTTAATTTTTGATGAAATAAATAGTGATAATTCAATTGAAATAAGTTACTCTGAAATTTACCTTGGCAGTCCATGTAGCAGTTCTAAAAATATATCTTCGCTCATTGTTTCGTCAAATGAAAAATGTTTGTCCTCTACAACTTGTGATGCTGGTGAAAAAGTTTGTTTTAAGATAAATAAAAAAAATAAAAATATTATACTAGAATACACGATAAGTAAATATGATTCGGGTATCTAAACAACACATAACAACGCGATAAGCGGCTACAGAATTTTTCTTAATCTAATTTTCCTCTTAAGCTATCGCTTAAAGAGAAATAATAATAAGGAGATTCTTTCGACCCAAATTGCGCTGACGGTAAGCATTGTTTAATGGTATAATGACTGTAAGTAAATAATCAATATCTAATTTATATAAACACGCGCAACTTCGCTTCATCGGTGAGAGTTGTGCGAAATATCGACTAAATCAATGCTTTACACACGTTATTGCTATTATCTACATTTAATGATAATCTAACGTAAATTCGTTAGTTTCGTCGATACAACCTACAACATATGATATGAGACTACGAGTGATGATAAATTTGTTTTTGTTCTTAATATAAAAATTAAAAAATCAGAATTGGGCAAAGGAGACGATGAGCAATGACAAAAAATCAAAGAGAATACTTAAAGTATAGCGCGTACACAACTCTTGCGTTACTAGTTCCACCCGCAATAATAATTTCTCTATTATATTTCTATTGCAACGATCAACAGATTTTCTGGAAAGGAGTTCTAATTGCATTTTTTGGCAATAGCGCCATAGTTCTTTCGTATCTACACTACAAGATGTATACAACGAAACAATGATTTCAAACCGTGACAGATGAAATGCCCACGTCTGTCACCCAATTCTGATTTTTTAATTAACACCAAGGAAAACAATAACAAAATTATCACCCCTCTCCGTCCAAATTTTACAGATAAAAATAAAACTTAATAAGGTATCTGTAAAACTTCTCATATCACTCTAGTTATGTGAAATAATAAGAAAATCTTCCTTTAATTCAAATAAATAATTTGATTGGGGGCAAATTTATTTTTAGTATGACGAAACCATTACCGATTAGACGAGCAGCACGTACTGTAATCTTTGACGAAAGTAGCGACAAAATCGCTATTCTTGAAGTTAAAGGTGGTGAATACCACAAGATTCCAGGCGGTGGCGTCGAGGGTGAGGAAAATCTAGAAGAAGCCGCCTTGCGTGAAGCTCTCGAGGAAGGGGCTTGCGACGTTGAGATACTAGCTAAGTTAGGTGAAATAGAATTTGAAAGTCCGGAATATGGTGGACAAATTAATCACTCCGTTTGTTTTATAGCTAGAAAGTTAAACGACCATAAAACGACTGCTTTCACTGAAGAAGAACAGGAGAATAATTTTAGACTTTTATGGACTAGCGCTCCAGAAGCGATTGAGTTATTTAAAAACGTAAAAAGTAAAATCCAGTTTGAACTGAATATGAATAACCGTGATTTAAAATTCGTCCTGTTAGCTAAAGAATATTTGTCTAAAAGCAAAAAATAAATTTACCCCCAATCAAATTGATAATAAGGTAGAAGATTTACTTATTACATCACATAACACGGTGTATCTGGTTCCAGGAATCTTTCTAATCTAAAACTTCCTCTTTCGCTATCGCTTAAAGAGACATATTAATAAGGAGACTTCTTACAGCCCAAATTTTTGATATAATTAATATACTTAATAAAGAATATCAAAAACTTCAGATATACAGAAGAGTTATACGCAATTCATAAAATATTTCTCTTTAATTAGGTGTTTTGATAGGAAATTAATGAAAATTTAAATTAGATTTTTTAAAAATTAAAAGGGGTAAGCGGGGGTCGCTTCGCTCCATTTATTCATATAACTCTCGTCCTTACAAACAGTTGCACAAAAATTTTATATTGAAAATTCTTCAATACTCAATATTATGGAAAAGGATAATAATGAATTTCAAAACAATGCAGGAACTATAATCAAGAAAAACAAATTTTTAAAAATTTTTTTCTTAATCTTGTCTTTAGTATTTTTTATGCCAAGTGTTATGTCTTTAGCTAATTTTTCAATTTCATCAAGTTCTTCAACGCCTCTAAATCTTCTTGCACTAAATTTTCATATCAGTATTATTTTGTATCCTGGAATTTATATTGCATCAACCGTTCTGTCCAAAATATTGTTTTATTATAGAAGATATAAGCTAGCAATTTTAATAAACAATTTACCATTAATTAATATCTTTACATTTATTATTGTTGCATTTGCGTATTTGTTGTTTTTGTTATAATAGATGAAAGAATTTAAGCTAATAAGGAGTTTCGGGGAAGGGTCATTCACCTCTCCACTTCCCCTCTGCCCTTTCCCAAAAAAAATTAATCCTTCTTTTCTGTAAGAACTTATTAAATCTAGCAATAAAAAATTTACGTCGCACAACAAAGCATATCTGGTTCGCTAATATATTAAACATGGGCTTGCAATATTATCAGAAAAATTATTAAATAAGTATATACTTATTTAATGACGCTCTCCCAAATTTTTGATTTAAAATAATTATTATAAGGAGAAATCAAAAGCTTCAGACATTTGGATACGTTAGACGAAATTTTGAAAAACACTTTTATTTATAATATAAAAAATATGGAAAAATTTAGTAAATCGGATGCATGGGTATTACAATCAATTGCCCGTGCATCTATTTGCAGCCCGGCCGATCTTAAAGACGTTATCTCAACAGGTAGTATGATGAATCATGTGATTTTTACTGCTGGTGAATTACAAAATGGTCTTTATAAGCTTTATCAATCAAAATATATCGAACAAAAAGATGGGCTTTATTCCTTGACTCCATTCGGGCAAGATCAAATGTCCGAAGTAATTAACGCAAACCTTCTTCCAATGAACGAGCGTAATAAAATATCAGAAATAATAGGAGCCAGTGAATGGTCGTCTGATGAGTGTTTACCAAAATATAATCCTGAATTAAATCCCATTTTTTTCACACCTGAAGTTTTTGAAAATGCCTGCAAAAAACACCAAAAAGAAGCATGGGCGATAATCAAAAAGAATATCAGTAAATAATTTTTCCATATTTTTTATAAATAAAAGTGCTTTTCAAAACTTCGAATAACACCGCGATAAACGGCTACAAAAAAAATTCCCTAAAAAAATAAGCCATCATAATAAATCTATGAAAATAATTTTTTATTTCCCCTTATTGGCCCTAATTATTTTAGCTACTGGCTGTTCTCAGAACACTACCCTCCCTAGCAATAATCAAACTAATGATCAAGGTGACTTTTACTGCGAAAATGATTCAGACTGTGTACCGCTTGTATTCGAATGTGGGTCTTGCACGGATAATTCAATGGCGATAAACAAAAAATTTACAAGCAAATACCAATCTTTATACTTTGAGAAATGTGATGAATACAGATCGTGCGATGCCTTACCTGGAGGCGAAAGTAAATGTGAAAATAAAAAATGCATTTTAATAAAATAATTTAATTTTTAGAGAAAAACCACACCTAACACTTGCTTGTGGGATCCCGGAAACTTTTCTATTCTTTTCTTAATAGTTTCAATAATGTAGAATAGATAAAACTTCTTATTATGTGAAAATATTAGCCACTGGTATGAAGATTGTGTATTTAAACATTAGTTAAAAAAGAAATATGAGTATGCTTTGCAATCAATGCCAAGAGACAGCCAGAAATACTGGTTGTACAATCAGTGGGGTTTGCGGAAAGAAAGAAAAAACAGCAAACATTCAGGATTTATTAGTATACGCTTGCCAAAGCCTTTCCCATGTTACACTCGAATCAAAAAAACAAGGAATCAATACGAATGCTGAAAGCAAACACATCGTCAATTGTCTGTTTACGACAATTACAAATGCAAACTTTGATGACACTTCAATTTTAAAGGCCATCGAAGATTGCAACAATTATCGTGATGCACTAAAAAAGAATATCACAATCTCTGCGCCTCATGATTCAATCGACTGGATAGCATCAACCAATGAGGAATATTTTGAGAAAGCAAGTCATGTGGGCATTGCTTCATATGATGCGAATGAAGATATTCGCTCCCTCAAACAATATGTTCTTTTTGGTGTTAAAGGAATTTCAGCTTATACTGAGCACGCTTTCAATCTAGGGCATGAGCAACAAGATATTTATGATTTTATAGAAGAATCACTGGTCATGATTACAAAGCCCATGGATTTGAATGGTATGTTGGATTGGGTCACAAAAACAGGTGAATATGGTGTTAAGGTGATGGCGTTGCTTGATAAAGCAAATACTTCAACGTTTGGCAATCCTGAAATTTCAAAAGTGAACATTGGGGTTGGAGACAAACCAGGAATTCTTGTCAGTGGACATGATCTAAAAGACTTGGAACAGTTGCTAATACAGACTGAGGGTAAAGGAATCGACATTTATACACATTCCGAAATGTTACCAGCTCACGCCTACCCAACACTGAAGAAATATAAACATCTTATTGGAAACTATGGCAATGCTTGGCACAAGCAACTCGAAGAATTTGAAACATTCAATGGTCCGATTCTTTTTACAACAAATTGCCTTGTGCCACCTAAAGAGTCAACTACTTATAGCGAAAGAGTTTTTACGACTGGTGCAACTGGCATGCCTGAGTGGAAAAAGATTGATAAAAAATTAGCCAACGGACATAAAGACTTTTCTGAAATTATTGAATTAGCCAAAAACTGTGAGCCTCCCATTGCAATAGAAAATGGTGAAATTACGGTTGGTTTTGGGCACAATCAAGTGCTGTCACTTGCTGATAAAATTTTGGAGGCTATTAATTCGGGAGCTATTAAAAAACTTGTTGTTATGTCGGGTTGCGATGCAAGGCAAAAAACTCGTGAATACTACACTGAATTCGCTAAAAAAATGCCAGAAGATACTGTAATCCTTACATCTGGTTGTGCAAAATATAGATATAATAAACTTAAACTTGGAGACATCAACGGAATACCAAGGGTTCTGGATGCAGGACAGTGCAATGATAGTTATTCCTGGGCGTTTGTAGCATTAAAGTTAAAAGAAGTTTTAAATTTAGATGATATTAACAAACTTCCAATAGTTTTTAATATTGCATGGTACGAGCAAAAAGCAATTATTGTCCATCTTGCTTTGCTTTACCTTGGTGTTAAAAATACCCACATCGGACCAACATTGCCTGGTTTCATGACACCCAATATTCTGAAAATGGTTCAGGAGAAGTTTGGCGTACAGACGATTACAACTGTTGATGAGGATATGAAAATTTTTAACCTCAAATAAATCCTCCTAAAAATGGGGATTGCTTTGATGCACGTTGAAAATAAACAATGTTTTGCATCATGCGAAAAAGTTAAGTGAAGTCAGTTCCTTTTCAATTTTCACGAAAAACAAAGCTCTGGGCATTCTTTTTATTAAATTGATTAACAAGAAATAAAAAAATTGCTGGTCAAATGTTGCAAAAAATTGTAAACTAGAGATAGATTTTTTATGTGCTCTAAGGAAACCCTAAAAAGCTTTTTATTAGCTGTTTTCAATAATACCATAAGGGCTTTCTCTTGCGCAAAAAAAACAAAAAACAAAACAAAAAAGGTCGAGGAAAATATTATAAAAATAAAAATTAAACAGAAAGGAAGGTGAAGTAAAATGGCAGTCAAAAAAAGAGCTGTAAAAAAGGTGGCTTCAAAGAAAAAAGCTGTTGCAAAAAAAGTTGCAAAAAAGGCAGTGGCCAAGAAGAAAGTAGTTAAAAAAGTAGTTAAAAAAGCTGTGAAAAAAGTTGCAGCAAAAAAGAAAGTAGTTAAAAAAGCAGTCAAGAAAGCTGTGAAAAAAGTAGTTAAGAAAGTTGCAAAAAAGAAAAAATAGTTTCCCTCTAAAAATCCGTTTTTGTACGGATTTTTAGTTTATAAGACCTAGTTAGAGAAAGAATGCTTTAAAAACAATCTTCTGCTAACTTAAACTTAAAAAAAACTGCATTAGCTGCAGTTTTTTTAAGTTTAAATATACAACTCTAATTCACTATGAGCTTCCTGAAGTCACGCTTTCCTGCTTTTAGAATTTTGCCATTATCTTGAGATAAAATCTCTTTCTGTAAATCGCTTATAACAATATTATCTAGCTTCACACCACCTTGCTTGACTTTTCTTTTGGCATCACTGCCACTTTCTGCCATCCCCTGTTCAACTAAAATTTCTAAAATTTTCTTCCCTCTTTTGATTTCAATATTTTTAACATTCTCTGGCACCTCTTTATTTTGAATCGTTCTAATAAAATAATCTTGTGCTTTTTTAGCCTCTACCTCTCCATGAAACTTCTTTGAAATTTCTAAAGCTAAACGCATTTTTGCATCTCTTGGATTTTTTGAAATTTCCAATAGCTTTATTTCATTAAGCGCTAAATCTGTGCAATTTAAAAATAAAATCTCAATCATTTCATCTGTTTGTGACATAATTTGTCCATACATATCATTGGCGGAAACATCAAGAAAAATCCCCGTTCCCTTACTCTTAGACATAAGTTCGCCTGTTTTTGGATCTTCCATTAAAGTCACCGCTACTACAAACTTTTCCTTGTTTTTTAATTTTTTAAGCAAAGTTCTTCCGGCTAAAGCATTGAAGATTTGGTCAGTTCCACACATCTCAACATCAACATCCATCGCCACAGAATCATATCCCTGCATCAATGGGTATAAAAATTCATGTAAATGAATTGGCTTTTCTTCTTTCATTCTTTTTTGAAACATGTCTCGCTCAAGCATTTGCTGAACGGTGAAGTTACTTGCCAATCCAATTATATCTTCGAAGTTTAATTTTGAAAGCCAGTCGTGATTATATTTAATAAGTGGCGGATTTTTGGCATCATCAAAATTCATAAGAGGCTTTATTAACTCCTTCCATCTTTCAACATTTGCTTTTACATCTTCTCTTGTCAATTGTTTTCTGGCAGATGACTCTCCTGTTGGATCGCCAATTCTTGCAGTAAAATCCCCAAAAAGCACGATCACCTCATGCCCTAATTTACGAAATTTTTCGAGTAACATAAAATTCTTGGCATGTGACAAATGCAAAGTTGCTGCAGTCGCGTCAAAACCAATGTAGAATTTCATTCTTTCTCCACTTAGAAGTTTTTTCTTGAATTCGGCCTTTGTTGGAAGAATTTCAACAATAGTCCCTCTATCCAAAACTTCGTCAATCTTCTTTTCATCCGTAATTACTTTTTGCATAAATTTTATAGCTATTTACTTCTCAATTATTTTAAATTCTCCCTCTTTTAACAATATCAATTCTCCTTCTAGTTGGTCTAACTTGCTAAGATTTTTGCCCTCATTGTAGTGACAATTGACTTTAATTGGCAAAACCCCCAACCCTTTGTATATAACATCTCTACTTGTAGAATAACCATAGTTAGCAAGAAAGTAAACTCCTGCAGAAGAGCCTGCCACAATAAACTTCCTCAAAAGCTCTTCTTTGAAATTTGGATATTTTTGGACTTGTGCTAAAAGCATATCCGTATCTCCGCCTCTAAAATAAACTGTATCTGCGAATTTTAACTGTTCCATGAATTTTTCTTTGGATGCAATTTCCAAGTCTATTTCTTTATTTTTCATGTTGTTCCTAGAAAAATAATTCTCATAAACCCTGTGTTTTTGTTCCACTAATTCATCTGGAACCGCAAAGTACACACAAAGAACATTTGCTTTTTGTGGGAGATTTTTAACAATTTCACAGAAAAAATCATCATGGGTTTCTCCACCTTGCCCCTCTCCTCCACCGTGCAGAATGAATTTTGTCATAAATATTTTTGGAAAAAATTTAAGTAATTGCCTAGAACATCTACTTCCGCTGCGTCCTCTACTTAGCAAGGGGTAGAAATCTACTCATTCTCTATAAAAAAATTTGAGTTATCCCCTCCTTCGAAAGGAGGGGGCAGGGGGCGGTTGGGGCTATTCCTAAACCAAAACCCCTTTTATTCTCCTCACTCCGCTACTCGAACTCTGTTCTTTTTTAATTTTGAACTTACCTTTGATATCACCTGTATTTTCTACGTGCGGTCCTCCACAAATTTCACATGAATATCCTTCGATTGTAAAAACTTTGACAATTTCTCCATACTTATTCTCAAAAGCACCCTCTGCTCCTTTCGTTTTTGCTTCGGCAAGGCTCAATTCTTCCATCATAACTGGCATCTTGGCTTCGATTGCTTCATTCACATAATCCTCAACAGCTCTTTTTTCTTCATCGGTCATTTTTTCGGGATGAGAGAAATCAAAACGAACTCGTTCTCCGTTTATATTTGAGCCTTTTTGATGTACATGGTCACCTAGTGTCTTCCGAAGTCCTGCAAGCATTAAATGAGCCACTGTATGCAGTTGTCTGGTTTGCTCCCCTGTGTCGGCAAGTCCACCTTTAAACATTCCGGCTGATGCTGTTCGCGAAAGCTCTTGATGCTCTTTTAATTTAGCTTCAAACTCATCTTTATCTGCATCCAAACCTCTCTTGCCAAGCTCTTCCTTAATCATCTCGAAAGGAAATCCGTGCGTTTGAAACAAATCAAATACATGAGCTGGGTCGACATATTTTGCCGGAACCCCATTTGACTCACTCAATTCAAGTCCTTCACTCTTTATTGGGTATAATTTATCTAAAATCATAAGTCCTCTTTCCAAGGCTCCCCTAAATCTTTTTTCTTCTTTCTCTAACTCGATTAGCACTTTTTCATCCAGCACCTCTGCAAAAATTTCCCCATAAATTTTTTGCACAACTTTGGCAACTTCTGTGACAAAACCTTCTTTCATTCCCAAAAGATGTCCCTGTCTCACAGCCCTTCTGATAAGCCTTCTTAAGATATACCCTCTATCGGTATTTGCTGGCTCCACCCCATCAGCAACCATAAAAACTCCAGCCTTGATGTGATCTGCAATAATTCTCATCGATTTTCTGGCATCAACCCAACACTGTCCTTCTTCCAAAAAATGTTTCTCGTCAGACTTTTCTCCATATTTCATTCCTGATAGTTCTTCGATTTTCCCAATAATCGGCATAAACAAACTTGTTTTATAGTTGTCATCCAAATTATTAAGTGCAGCCAAAACTCGCACCAATCCCATTCCGGTGTCTACGTTTTGTTTTTCCATTTTTACATATTCACCTTTTTCATTCTTATGGTATTCCATAAAAACATTGTTCCAAATTTCAACCCAAAGATCATTATCATCATTGAAACTCTCAGGAACCTCATTTGGATCACCCACCCAATAAAACATTTCGCTATCTGGTCCACATGGTCCAGTTTCTCCTGCTGGTCCCCACCAATTTGCTTCTCGATTAAGCTTTGCAATTCTTGCAACTGGCAAATTATTTTCTTCAAAAATTTCCTTCCAGATTCCATAGGCTTCTTCATCAAAAGGAATTTCGTTCTCTTCCCCCTGATTCTCTCCCTCAAAAACAGAAACTGCAATTCTTTTTTTATCTAGACCAAGCCATTTTTCATCTGTCAAAAATTCCCAACTCCAAGGGATTGACTCTTTTTTAAAATAATCACCAAGCGACCAATTTCCAAGCATTTCAAAAAATGTATGGTGGGTTGTATCACCTACCTCATCAATATCAATCGTTCGAATACATTTCTGCGAATTAACAAGGCGAGTTCCCTCTGGATGTCTTTCTCCCATCAAATAAGGAACCAAAGGATGCATTCCAGCTGTAATAAAAAGTGTTGTTGGATCATTTTCTGGCACAATTGGGGCAGAAGGTATGATGGCATGACCTTTTTCTCCAAAAAAATCCAAATATTTTTTTCTCAGTTCATCAGCTGTAAACATTTTTTTACTTAATAATTTTTAACAGTTACGAAAATTATAGCTTAACTAAACAAAAAATTCAACTCTTACTGAATTGAATTTATTTGAATATGTTCGGGAGTTCCCCAATCTTTTGATTAGATAAAAAGCGTATTTTTAAATATCCTACTTGATTCCTTTATTAACATCCTCGTCAACAAAAACCAGTCTCCAGACCATCTGAGATTTTTCCGTTTTGAGCTGGCGCATAACATATCGATAACAAGCTACTAGCAAAATAACGTTCATCAACATCCCGTAGGGAAGAAATATTAAAACATTGAAAGTTCCGTGTATTAAAGCAGCCACCAGGACGCCCTTTGTCATTAGTTGAGCGTTATTTGCTGGGGAAAACTTTGCTCTTCCAAGATACAACCCCATAATAGCAGCCGCCAAAACATGTAACATCGTAGTAATCACTCCACGAATAATCACAATTGCAACAAAATCAGGTGAAAAAGACATATCATCTAGAATATTCATAAAATAAACTGTATTCTCGATTAAAGAAAAACTAAGCGCAATTGTCACAGCATAAATAATACCATCAGCAACCTGATTAAAAGCAATTTTTCTGTAAACCATTGCTTTTACAACAAAAAATTTCATAAATTCCTCAACTGGACCAGCTAAAAAATAAATAGCCAAAAAACCAAAAAGTTCCCCTGGCGAATTTATAAATTCCATGATTCCTGCATTTCCATCCTCTGCTAACTTAGCAGAAACACGAGGGAAAAAATTTTCCTCTATCATGCTTTCAAAAATGCTTGCAAGCAGCACAACTAAAATTCCACTTAAAAACACTTTGAAGAGAAGTTTTTTAGGTTCAGGCTCTGCACGATCTTGTTTGCGAAAAAAAACAAACCAAAAAACAACTGGCAAAACCACAACGACAAGATAGATTAAAAATACTGAAAAAAACATAATGCGATTATTTAAAAAGACTTTAAAATCAAGCCAGCAGCTCCTCCTCCTGGGGTTTCTTTTGTATTAAAATGCCAAGAAGCTACGAAAATTCCAATCAACATAAAAATTACTGATAAAACAATTCCGGTAGTGCCAAGCCCTCTTGCTCCAACATTTCTAGCTTTTATTCCAAAAATAATTCCCACAATTCCTATGGGAAATAGTAACAATGCTATAAGAGCACAAAAAATAGAGACACATCCTTTCATTTTTCCAGCATCCTCAATTGGTTGCTCCATCGGAATTCCTTCTGGAATATAATATGCTTTTTTTGCATTCTGAGATTGTATGCTTTGCTGAAAATGAACATTTTCTTTGTGCAGTTCTGTGTGAGTTTTTTGTTTTGGGTTGGTTAGCGTGCTTCCAATAACTTGACTCCGGACTGGTTGTGATAATTTTTTAATCCCCTCTATGGTATCCTCACCGGATACTGAATTTAAATCAGATTGCTCATCTGTCTCATTTTGAGTTTCCATTGCTTTTTTGTTTTTAGATTCTTTGTTTAATTATTGCTCACAATTATTGTTATTGTAACATGAATAAAAAGGCCACACAATTTTTTGGATAGTTAGAGAACTATCATTCTTTGGTTAGCGAGTCATAAATATAAAAATATAATTTTCAATGATAATTATATTAAAATATTTAATTATCTATCTTCTATTAAAGAGTTAACGGATTATTAAAACAAGACTACTTAAAATTTCTAATTTTTAATTTCGAATCAATTTTAAATTTTTTAATCCCTAAAGCATAGGAGCAAAAACTTATTGACTCTATGCAGCAATTCTTAGTACAATCTATTTCGGTTTGAATTCAATGCAATCTCTTTGTGCCCCGTTTTATGTTTTCAGTTATTCGGTCTAATAGATTCCCGATTTCTCGAGAATGACACAAAAAACTTAAAACAATAAAATAAACATAAAAAAACAAAACCCGCTTTTCACGGGATTTTTGTTTATAATCTACTATCCAATTTCTAACTCAATTTTTCTTTCAAAATCTTCATCACAACACCTGGATTTGCGGAACCTTTTGTAGCCATCATCACCTGTCCAACTAAAAATTTGATTACATTATCTTTTCCGTTACGATATTCCTCTACTGGTCCAGGATTTTTTTCAAGCACGTTATCAATAATAATTCCCAGCTCTCCTTCATCAGATGTTTGAGCAAGACCTTTTTCATCAATCACATGAGATGGGTCAGCCCCCGTTAAAAACATCTCTTCGAGCACAGTTTGAGCTGCTGAAGAATTAATTTCACCTTCATAAACAATCTTGATTAATTCTGCAAAATTCTCTGGGGAAATTTTCAATTCCTCCATACCCTTTTCTGTTCCAGCTACTTTTTTCGCAAGTTCCGTAAGAATATAGTTAGCTGCGAGCCTATAGAGTTTCTGTGTATTCTCTTCATTAAATTTGTGACCACTTTCTTTCATCCAATTCTCCAACTCACTAGCAACATTTTCAAAATATCCAGCCATCTCTTTATTTGCAACCAAGATGCTAGCATTCTCCAATTTCAGACCAAATTGCCTTACAAATCTATTCCTTTTTTCGGTCGGGAGTTCTGGTAATTTATCCCGTAATGTATTCACATAAGCTTCTTCGAAAGTGAAAGGCAAAATATCAGGCTCTGGAAAATAGCGATAATCATGAGCGTCTTCTTTGCTTCTTTGTGAAAATGTTATACCTTTTTTCTCATCCCATCCTCGAGTTTCTTGGTGAACAGTTCCCCCGCTTTCTAGGATGTCGGTTTGTCTTCCAATTTCATAATCGATGCCACGCTCAACAGCCTTGAAGGAATTCAAATTTTTCAATTCGACCTTAGTTCCTGAAAGCGGATCCTTTCCTACTTCATATAGAGAAATATTCGCCTCACAACGCATCTGTCCTTTTTCCATATCGGCCGGAGAAATTTCAAGATACCTGAATAATAGTCTCAGGTCTTCACAAAAACGCTTCGCTTCAATAGCAGAATTAATATCAGGATCAGTCACCAGCTCCATCAATGGGACACAAGCTCGATTAAAATCAACTAATGTATTCATTCCTTGATGAGTTAACTTTCCCGTGTCCTCCTCAAGATGAATCCTAGTGATTCCAACTCGTTCAGTGCCAGTAACACTACCGTCATCACTTCTAAGCGTAAACTCCAGAAAACCATGGGAGCAAATTGGCTGATCAAATTGGGAAATTTGATATCCTTTTGGCAAATCTGGATAAAAGTAATTTTTCCGATCGAATTTCGACTCTTTTGCAATATGACATCCCAAAGCTAAGCCGGCTCGCACTGTAAATTCAATCGCCTGAGCATTTGGGACTGGAATTGCGCCTGGCTGTCCAGTGCAAATTGGACAAATATTTTTATTTGGACTCATTTCTTGGCCCATTCCGTTTTTACAGCCACAAAACATCTTGCTTTTCGTAGCAAGTTCAACGTGAACTTCCATCCCGATTGTTGGTCGATATTTTCCCATATTCTTAATATTAAAACTTTAATTTCAATTTTATTTAACAGAAACTTCACTTATTTTTGACTCCATTTTGTCTATAATTTTTCGAGCTTTAATAATTTTACTCATTGCTTCTTCATATTTCTCCATGCTCTTATCTATCGAAAATTTGTTCTGCTCCAAATCGTCGACTGCTGCTTTAATCTCACTAAACAATTTCTCGAAACTTTCCTCTTTCTCTTTTTTTATCATATTTTTAATCTCTTTTTGAAACATTAGAGCTCCCTTACTCCTTGTATCTTACTGCTTATTTCACCATTTTGCAACCTTACCAGAATCTCATCCCCCACGCAAACTTCATCTATATTGGTTATTCTTTTACCATTTTTTTGCAACGCTCCATAGCCACGTGCAAGAATATTTTCGGGATTTAAAATTTCAAGCATTTTCTCAAAATTTTCAAGCTCACCCAATTTCTTTTTGAGATTTTCCTTGAAAATATTCCTAATATTATCTTCGACTAACTGAATCTTTTCAAGAGCCTCTGCTGTTTTATTGCGAAAACTAAAAACCATTCTATTGTTAAAATTATCTATACCTGTCCGCATCTCGCTCAAACTATTTCGAAACAATACTTTAGCCCTGGTCTCAAAAAAATCTAACCTCTCAATTATTTCATCACGACCAGGAACTGCTATTTGCGCTGCCTTTGTTGGTGTCTTTGCTCGCACATCGGCTACAAAATCAGCAAGTGTCCAGTGATCTTCGTGTCCAATCGCACTGATTGTAGGAATTTTAGAAGCAAAAATTTCGCGCACCACGTCTTCTGAATCAAAGGCTTGTAAATCTTCCATGCTTCCGCCACCTCTGGCGATAATCAAAACGTCCACAGCCTGTGAACGATTAAAATACCGTATTGCTTCTGTAATTTCTTTTCTAGCATTAACGCCTTGAACTTTTGCCCCATAAAAAAACACTTCTACACCTCCCCACCTCTCGGAAATTTCAGCGATAATATCATGATATGCACTAGAATTTTTCCCTGCAATCAGTCCAACTGAAAGCGGAAACTTTGGAAGCTGTTTTTTACTCTCCAGATTAAACAATCCTTCTTCTTTAAGTCTAGCCTTCAACTCTTCGTATTTTCTCCTAAGCTCTCCATCGCCAACCAAAAAGACTTCTTTCACATCAATCACAAGTGAACCGTTTTTTTGCAATGTCGGATATCCAAAAACTCTAATCGTGGAGCCATTTTCCAACGAAACTTTTTTACTATGCCAAAAACCCTGAAAACACTTGGCGACTGCATTTTCATCTTTAATATCGAAATAACAAAAATTTCTTCCTGAAATATCACGAAAGTTACTAACTTCTCCTTCAACCAAAACAGGGACAACTGAAACTAAATCATTAATAAATCCCACATACTCTGAGACTGAAAATGTTACTATTTTGGGTTTGTTTTCAAACATATTTTAAACTTATAAGCTATATTTTTGCAATAAAATAATCAAGCGTCTCTTTCATATCGCGCTTTCCACTTTTCACTTCTTTGTCGATATCAGCTGCCAGTTGATATGTCGTGCGCAATTTTTCAATTGAAAAACTTCCTAATTGTGCCAAAGTTTTTTTAACAACAAAAGGATGGATTTTACATAAGCTGGCAATTTGGTCTGGATTTCTAATCCCCTTTGCGACACAACTAGAAACTTTTACCAAATTTCTAATCTGGGAGATAATCATAGAAAAAACAAAAAATTCATTATCACCCTGTGCAATCAAGCGCTCCTTCAGAGTCATCGCCTTCCCAAGATTTTTTGCACCAATTGCATCAACTAGATCAAAAACTCCCGCCTCAATGTTTCCATTGCAAATTTTCCCGATATCTCCAATCTGGATAGATCCTTCTTCCACAAAACAAATCAACTTGTCAAGTTCATTGCTAATTCTCCATAAATCCCCATTCATAATCAAAATCAATTCATCCAAAGCTCTTTTGTCAATCAGAACTTTGTCGTCAGTTCTTTTTATTAGCTCTTTAGAAATCCAGGTTTTAATTTCGTCCTCGTTTCTTTTCTTGAATTCGAAGCTTTCAATTTCTCTTTTCGTCTTTCTGGTCAAAAAACCCTTGAGTTTGGTTAAAAGCTTGTCTTTTCCCAAAAGCACAATCAATACTTCTAATTCAATCCCTTTTTCGACTTCCGACATTTTCAAAAGTTCCAACAGCTGTTCTTGCCTAGCTGAATCTAAATTGCCTGCATTTCTTAAAATAACCATCTTCTTGGAAGAAAAAAGCCCACCACCAGAAACGAGCTCCTCCCTTACCTTATTCATTTCAACAACTTGTTCAAAATCAAAATCTCCAATATGCGCATTGGGGTTTTCATCTTTAAATTTATTCTTTTCTTTTTGAAATTCAGTAAAGACTAAATATTTTTCGTCTCCAAAATAGAATTTGATCATCTATTTCCTTAGTGTTAAACATCAACTGTGCCTAGCTAAACTTCTTCTGCTGGATTAGTCATTTCATCCACTGTCCACTTTAACATCCTTCCCGGCTCAAGAACTTCAACCCAGATCTGCCCTGGAACAAATTTGATTTCATTTCCATTTTGATCCAGAAATAGCAACTTCGAATCAATTCTCGCTTTATCCTTTTTCCATTTTCCACGCACCTCTTGTCCGTTTATGTAATAAAAAGCTTCTCCAGAATCACTTTCATCATACCATGGATCTCCAAATTGCACGTTATTATAGACACTTTTATTATCATCAAGCATCATCTCTTGAGAAGCAATCAACACAACCACATTCTTAGGAGCAATTCTTTTGCCGTTGTTTCTGTCCGTATCTTCTTTCTTTGCCCAAAAGCGAAGATATGAATTAATTTCTTTATCATATCTATATTCAACATAATAATCTCCCGAAGCAAAATCCAATCCTACCTTTAAAGACCCTCCTTCGATTCTTTCATCCACTGGAAGTTCTTCCGTGTGAGCATATCCAGAAAATCTATTCTCCAAACCATATCCAAAATCATTTACTCCTTTTAAAATTTCGGAAAATTTAATATAGCCAGTGTCTTCGCGACTTGCAAATCCCTCTTTCCTGAAGCAATATCGAGAAGCAGAAGCTCCGCCATCATCATTGCAATTCATGTCATTAAGAAGTCCTTGATCAAGCTTTTCTTTCGCAAACTGTGACCCCCCCCAATGTATCAAGATAGCATCCAGTCCTTTTGCAAGGTGCAAAAAATCATGTCTCGCACTTCGAATTGAGCCAATTTCAGTTGGGCTTTCGCAAACGTAAACACTCATAAGTCTTGGCTTGCCATCAGGAAGAACTGGCATTTCTATGACCATGTCTGCTTGGGAAATACCAGCAAGGGGTCGTGCTGATGCATCAGCTGGTTGCATCACAGCAATCGGCCTTCTTTGCCAATTATCACAAGCAAGTCCAGAAATTGGGCTCACATTTTCCTTGTTTGCAACTGGATACTCTATTGGTACTTCATTTGGATTATTAATTATTTCAATTGGATTCCCCATCTTTCGAGCCTCCATTGCTTTAAAAATCTTCCAACCTACAAAAACAATGATAAGAAAAATCGCTACCATAAAAATAATAGGCTTTAAATTAAGCTTTCTAGGGCCTTGATTGCCAGTGCGAACACTGACCGGCTTTATGGGCGGCTTATAAGTTTCACTTGAATTCCCACTCGGGGTATAATAATTCTGCTCCATTTTTTTCTTTAATTAATTTTTCTATTCAATAAATTAATTTTTATTTACTGGTCATTTTTGACAAACTGGGCACCAAAAAGAACTCCTTTGTCCGAGAGTCTCTTTTTGAATCTTTCCCTTACAACCATTTTTCTTACATCTCTTATCCTTTCTATTATACACCCCTAGAACGTTTTGAAAACCACCGATTTTGCCATTTGAATCACGATAATCACTAAAGGTTGTTCCACGAAGCTCAATTGCCTTGTTCAGCACGGTTGTGATTTTTTTATGTAATTCCTTGATTTCTTTTGTGGATAAGGAGTCTGCAACCCTACCTGGATAAATTTCTGCACCAAAAAGAATCTCACTTACATAAATATTGCCAATCCCCAAAATCAATTTTTGATCCAAAAGAATGCTTCTGATGGTCTTTTTCTTTCCCTTTAAAATTTTCGCTAATTCTTTTTTGGTAAAACTTTTAGCCAAAGGCTCCACTCCTTGTTTGATAAAGCTTTTATACTTCCTGGGGTTATCAGTCCAATCGAGCGTGGCAAATTTCCGCACATCATGAAAGAACAATACACTTTTTATTTCTTCGTTTCGTAAAACCCACCAATGTCTAATATGCTTTCTTTTCTCCTCCTCAAAATCCAAAATTCCTGTTGCATTTTTTCTGACCAACAATTGTCCTGTCATGCGAAGATGTAAAACAATCGAACCTTTATCCCCCAATTCCAAAAGAATAAACTTGCCATACCGCCTCACTGCGGAAATTTTCCTACCAAGAATATTTTCATTGAATTTTGTGAGCCCACAAGCGATGTTTTTCTCCCATAAAGAACAAAATTCCACAATCGTAAATCCGACAATTGCGTCACTTAAATCATTCACCACTGTTTGTACTTCTGGGAGTTCAGGCATTATGTTTTTTTTATTTTAACTTCCCATAATGTTAACAGTGCAAAAGCTTTCTTGCAAGGGTTTTGATTATTATTAATTCTGAATTTCTAATTTCGAAATTTCCTTTCTCACAACTCGTTAACCCGTTAATGCTTTAATAAATAATTATATTCGTCTAAAGCTCCCCCCAATTCTTCCCCTTCGAAACCTCAACAATCAACGGCACTTTCAATTTATAAACTCCTTCCATCGATCTCTTTAAGTCTTTTGCAAATTCATCTGCGATTTCCTCGTCTACTTCAAAAACCAATTCATCATGAATCTGCAGAATCATTTGTGCGGTGACTTTTTCTTTATTGTATTTATTTAGCAAATCCTTTTCGGCGCCTAACATCGATAGCTTCATGATGTCAGCTGCCAGACCTTGGATTGGCAAGTTAACTGCTGTTCGTTCAGCAGCACTTCGCACCATTGCGTTGCTGGAGTTGATTCCTGGAATATATCGTCTTCGTCCAATCTCAGTTTCCACAAAACCAGTTTCTCTTGTCGACGCTTTTACTGTTTCAATAAATTCTTTCAACTTGCTAAAAGTTTTTGTATATTCATCAATAAAGAATTTTGCGCGGTCTCTGGAGACACCGGAATCTTGCATAAAACCATAGAGTCCCATTCCATAAAGAATTCCAAAATTAAGTGATTTTGCCTCACTTCTTTGCTTGTCAGTGACATCGCCTTCTGGAATGCCGTTCACCCAGGCTGCTGTTGCTCTGTGAATGTCGCGCCCTTTCTCAAAAGTTTCAATCATTTTTAAATCACCAGAAAGATGAGCTGCTACTCGCAAATCTATTTGTGAGTAATCAGCTGAAACCAAAATCTTTCCTTTTTCACAAACGAAAGAATTTCTAATCATCTTTGCCAACTCTCCCTTTTTGGGGATGTTTTGCAGATTTGGATCAGAAGATGAAAGTCTTCCTGTTGCTGCGACTGCTTGATTGAAGTGCGCATGAATTCTCCCGTCGCTTTCAACCAACTTTGGGAGTGCGTCGGTGTACGTTGTTTTGACTTTGAAAAGTTCTCGATACCTTCCAACAAGTCGAATAATTGGATGCAGGTCTTTAATTTTTTCCAACTCCCCTGCTGCGGTTGAAAATCCGGTTTTGCCTTTCTTCACATCTTTGGTGGGGATTTCAAGTCTTTCAAATAAAATCACAGCTAATTGACTTGGCGAGTTAACGTTAAATTTTTCTTTTGCATGTTTGTGAATTTCTTCTTCCAAACCATCAAGTTCAGTCTGCGCAAAAACCGAGATATCATTGAGCATTTGTGTCTCGACTTTAATTCCAGCATTTTCCATCTCAGCGATTACTTTCACAACTGGCATCTCCAACTCTTCAAAAACTTTTTTTAAAGAAGCACCGTCCTTTATATGTTGTTCTTTTGATATTTTTTCAAGCTCGGTTTTATAATGCCTTTGCAAACGCATTTGCCAAATTGCTTTTTCGGCAGTTTCTTTTTCTTGCATTTCCGTTGTATCATCCAATAAACTAGCCTGCCCTTTTCTGGTCACCTTATTCTCAAGCTCAGCTCCAAATTCTGAAAAGATTAGCTTTTCCAATTCATTTGCAGAAGAGGAATCCAGAAGATATGCTGCGATTTGAACGTCAAAGATATTTTTAGTAAAAGTTTTTCCAAACAGATTTCTCACCAGTTGCATTTCAAATTTGGAGTTGTAGCCAATTTTTTGAATCTGTTCATCCAATAAAATTTCTCTCAATTCACCAACCCAAGTCTTGTCAATAAATGTAGCATTTTTTCCGTCAACACTAACGCCAAATCCAAGTACTTTAGGATCAAAAAATTTATCATCCACTGATAGACCTGAAATTGAAATTTGCTTTTGTTTTTTGGCTTGCTCGACAATTTTTTGAATCTCACTCTTATTTTTTGCGATTGAAACAGCGATTTTTCCAAAATTGTTTTCTTGTTCCATTTCTTCGGCACCTCCATTCCCACTTCCTCCGATCTTTTTGAATAATGCATAGAATTCCATTTCTCTAAAAAACTTTGCCAACCGATCTGTTCGCAAGGTTCCCACACTACACTTTTCCAAATCAAAATCAAACTCAACGTCAACTCTGATTGTTGCTAATTCATGACTTAAAAATGCCAATTCCCTTCCTTCTTCTAATTTTTTTCTCATTGCCTTAGCGGAGACTTTTTCGAGATTTTTATACACACCCTCAAGATTGCCAAACTCTTTTAACAGGTTTGTTGCACCCTTATCGCCTATTCCCTTCACTCCAGGAATATTATCACTCACATCACCTCTTATCGCCTTATAATCAACAATTTGTGCAGGAGACAATTCATAGCGAGCTTTTACAGCAGTTTCATCATAAATCACAGTGTCTTTAATTCCTTTGCGAAGTGTAAAAACACTCACATCATCATCAACCAATTGCAATGCATCCATATCACCTGTCACGATTACTTTCCGAAGACCCTCTGGTACTCCCAGATTTCCTTTTTTTGCTAAGGTTCCAATCACATCATCTGCCTCAAAACCTTCTTTTTCAAAGATCTCAATTCCATAACTTCTCAATAAATCTTTTACAAGTGGAATTTGCGCATATAGCTCATCTGGTGCTTTTTTTCTGGTTGCTTTGTAATGTTCATATTTATCATGTCGAAAAGTTGGTCCTTTCAAATCAAAGGTTGCAGCGATATAGTCTGGCTTTATTTGTTCCAAAACATTCAAAAGCGTCAATGCATATCCATACACAGCACCTGTTGGTGTTCCATCTTTTTTTGTAAGTGGTGGCAAAGCATGAAAAGCTCTATGAATCAACGCGTTGGAATCGATTAGTACTAATACTTTTTTCTTATTTTGTTTTATCATTTGTCGTTTTAACTCTATTTTTATTATAATTCTTGCACCAGCTGTTTTATCTATGCGCAAACGTGTCTCGTTCTAGTATACCATATGTAATGCAATAGGATATACAGCTGGAAAGTTAAATTGCTAAGGGGGTCCAACCCCCAACTGGGGGTTGGACCCCCTCCTTATTTTGAAATAATTTGATACAACCTATCTTTAAAAAATTAAGAATCCCGGCAAACACATTGTGTTGCCGGGATATCTTCCTCTGTTTTTTAAGATTTTTGCTTTTATGATTGACTTTAAGTCTCAGACGCCTTGCTTTTACCTTTCTTTATTCGAAAGCCAATAAGTCCAGCGATGCCGGTCCCAAAAAGTAAAATTGATGCCGGCTCAGGAACTGGGGCTGCGGGTTTAAAAGCTGACCCAGCTGCCACAACCGTTGAAAAATCAAGCGCTCCTCCGTCGATAATTCCTCCGCCCCCAGGAAAAAGTAACTTGAAATCCAAGTTTTTTTCCAGAAGTCCGGTGAGTCTTGACATATCAAATAAATCGACATAATAACGGTTTTCACTAACACCACTCGGGGAAACCGAGAGTGTTCCGATCTCTTGACCAAACAGCTCTAAGGTTGGTGCACCTTTGGCTCCCCAACCTCCATGACCGATGGCCATAAAAGCATATTCGATGTCGCCAATGATTCCCTCAAAACCATCTTGTTGCCAAGAAACCTCTCCGTTGACCGGAAAGATCCAACAGTCAGTGATGTCCACCGAACTGTTGTTTATACCCAGACTCCTCCAAGAGAAGTCTCCGGACTGCTCGACATTGTTGTCGAGCTTATCATGATCGCCGTATTGGGAAATGGAAACAATGCTATCCATACCCAATAACGAGGCATTAGCAGATATTGTTGCAGAAAAAACCACAAAGAAAACCATGAAAGAAAACCTTTTTAACATCCTCGCTCCTCCTTATAAATGATGATGCATTTATTTTATAATTTAGTTTCACGATAGAATCAAGCCTTTCACCTCCTTTTTTGGGCTCAAAGTAAAAATTTAATGTACAAATTTGTTTTGGGAGCAATCCCTAAACTACAATCCAAACCATAACATATTAAAGCATGGATGTCAAGGTTTGCGTAATGGTTCAATAGCTTGGAAACACTTATAATATATAAACCATAAAGTTTAACTATTATGAAAATGCCTTATACAAAGAATCCATACCTTCCAAAAATAAGGGCTCGGGCTGTTGATATGGTTAGAA
>JBFHIG010000012.1:0-42298 GCA_041596615.1 Candidatus Moraniibacteriota bacterium
GTGCGCCAGTGGGTTTTCAGATTATTGTTCAATAAAAAAGTCAAAAGTTAATTATATTTTGCAAAAAAGCGAAATTCTAAAATCAGAATTACGCTTATATCTTTGAAAGAATTCTTTTTATTATTAAAATATTAAATGAAATAAGACTATGCTAAAGAAAAAGATTGTCCAATATAGAAAGCGAAAAAGTTCGAAGATTGTCCCGTCGTACCCGCCACGTCGCTCGCGAGCGACATGGCCCGCCAAATCTTCATTGATTATCGGGTCACGTTGTTTCGTGGGCTTTTTTATTGTAAAATTTAGTAAAGATTGGATTTTTTCATATATTTAAATACGTGAAAAAGGAATGCTTTTAGAAATACTATTCAAAATGGTATTTTTTGTTAGAATGAGTATATAAGTTTTAGTTTAGAAATATGCAAAAAATGAAGAAATCGAAATTAATTATGAAAAAGATCGTTCTTTCTTTAATGGCAATTGTAGCAACAGTCTATCTTGGGATAAATCTCGTTGTTTGGTTGAATGTAAATCGTCTTATGAGTGAAGTTCAAAATAATTCAATGTGTGAAATTGCAGCAGATGCTAAATGTTTTGATTATCTAGATAGAACAGACGCACAAATAGAAAGGGCATTTACAATAACAAAAAATGATTTTAGTACCATAGCCGCGATAAAGATTTATCAAAAAAGATATAACAAAAAAATTGAAAAGCTTAAAGAAAAAAAGGAGCTTACAGATAAGGAAAGGGAGACGTTGGAGGTTGAGTCTAAGTGGGAAATATATCACCAAAAGATACTGAAAGTGGTAAATGAAAATTTAGATGTAAATGAGATGAGTTTCTTGGAAAGAAGGATTTACAAGAGTTTGATGCGAAGATAGCATTTTCTTGGGTTGCACTTTTGAGTATAGAAGTGTAATCAAGAGAATGATAGGCATTCTCTAAAAAAAATCAGCACTTTTAAAAGAGGGGAAGGACTATTATGAAAAAAATAGTGTTAGTTTTTTGTTTGTTGTGTTTAGGAACTTCAAACGCTTCAGCTTTCTGTCCCTTGGATGATGTTGAGTGTTTAGCGCCGTACATCTTGCCTGGCTATAATCCAGATAGAAATGCGCCAGACTTCTTTAAGGAGTGGGCATCTTCAAGCGGAATTGTGATTGCGAATAAAAACAAGATCACAGCCCGGTTTCGGTTCGATAATGCATCAACGATTGTTCTGAAACACAATGATAATTTCGGGATGGAAATAGAAATGGTTTTCAGCGGAGAGAATAGAGATGATGTGAAACTTAAAAATGTTTTCAGTTCATTTCCATATTCTTCTCATGCTGGAGAAGACACTACTGTTTGTGACGTTCTTACTAACATTGGAAGCGGAACGAAGCTTTTTGCAATTCATCTTTTGAATTTGGAAGATCTTGAAGCGGAAACTGATTACTTTGTAACTTTTGAGTTTGAAGAGAATTTCCCAACCTCAGAAGTGTTTGTGAAGCCAGGTCTTCAGATTCTTGTAGATATGAACTATCTAGGTGCTTTACCAGACCCAGTTATTGAATGGATTCCTTGGTTTGATCAGTTTCAATACTATGGATTGGAAACGGAACATTATGAACAATTTGGTGTCCATCCCGACGAATTTAATGGTGTCAAATGGACGTCGAAAAACTCCAGTGAAGCTTTTGGTCCTAGATTAAAAGCTGAAGTCATTGTAGATTTAGGCGGACAAGATCCCGATGAAAGTCTGGAAGGTGGTATTGAAGTTCTCGGTGTGACAGATCTAAATCCAGAAAATTCCACTTACTCAGGAGATGACTCTGATGACCCTGACTCCGGCACCACCGATTCAACCCCTGATATCGATGTCCACATCGACAAAGTAACCGCTTCCTACCAAGGAGACGAAAACTATGAACATGAGACGACTATCTATCTTGGGCAAGAGATAAGGATGGAAGTCGATATCGAAAACAAAGGAGATGAAGATATCCACGTAGATATTGAATGTTTCTGGGATGATGACAAAAGTTTTTCTTTTGACGACAGCCACAAAGTCGGAGAAGACAATGATGTCAAAATCGACCATGGCACCAGAGATAACGGGCAACCAGAAAACGTTATTGAACACAAGCAACATATATATTTTTCAGAGGTGGGAACTTATTATCTATACGTAAAAGTCACCACTAGTGGTGATAGCGATGAATCTGCATCTTCCAATACTCGTGAATATGCAAAGGTAATCGTAACTGAATTTATAGGTGATCCGATTCCGAACATAGAACCAACTGGAAAATCTTGGGATGAACTAACCCCAGGAGAAAAAGTCGCAGTTTTGCTAATCATCTTTGATTAATCACGCAAAAGGAGACGTTAAAATGAAAGAAATTATAAACACCATAATTGTTTTAATTGCCATTACAGTTCTTTCTTCTGGAACAGTCTTTGCCTATAATTCTAATCAAGTGGCAAAAGTTTCCATGGTTGAAGGCACTTATATGCCAGGTAGCGCATTCTTTCAACTTAGCGGTGGCCAATGCGGATGGTATAAGTGGCTTCCGCACGGAGATACCGAAGAAAAAAGATTGATAAATGTAAAAACTATATATTCTTCTTTAATGACCGCGCTAGTTAGCGGTCGATCAGTTAGAGTATATACATCACCAATCCCCAATTCTGATCAATGTAGTGTTGAATATATTCATTTTTTGTAGATACAGGATGAGAAAAAAAGATTGTCGTTGATAATCTGAAATTACAAACAGCTGGAAATAAATCCAGTAAGCATTCAATGCAAGGAGTGAGAAAATGAAAAAGATAATAATTCTGGTTGCAATTGTTTTTGGACTGACTGTAGGAACTTTAACTTCCGCGTTTGCGTTGGAAGCTCCAGGACCTTTCAAAATCAATGCGATATGCATGTCAAACGCAACCAGCTACCATTTTCGTATCTATTCCGATACACCATCTTGGCACTGCTCGGGTGAGCCAACGGTTGGCGGAGCATGGTCATATATTAACGAAAATGACGATGAGGCAGCAGGTAAAATAAAGACCCTTCAATTAGCTTCTGCTATGGGGAAGACGGTTCATTTATATACACAAGGAGTAGCTCACCCTAGCGGTCAGATCTACTGTCGTATTGTTGAATTTATTATTCGTTGAGTGGATAAATTTCTGCAAAGACTAAATTTCTATATAAAATCACTCGTTTTTTAAAACAAAGACGAGTGGTTTTTTCTTTGAAAGAATTCTTTTTATTTTTAAAATATTAAAGGAAATTCGACTATGCTCAAGACAAAGATTGTCCAATATAGAAAGCGAAAAAGTTCGAAGATTGTCCCGTCGTACCCGCCACGTCGCTCGCGAGCGACGTGGCCCGCCCAGATCGTTCACGAACGACTGGGTATACCAAATTCGGTAGTTTGTGTCACGTTTTTTTGGGCTTTTTGTTTTTACGGGTAATATGTTAAAATAGATACATCCATAGACGTATCTAAAAAGTAAGATAAAATAATGGAGAAAATAATCAGAAAACTAAACAAAAACAGTCAATACAGCTATTCAATTAATATTCCCAAAGAATTGGTGGAAAAATATAGTTGGAAGGCTAAACAGAAACTAACCATTGAAGATAAAGGCAGAGGAGTTTTGGAGATTAAAGATTGGAGAAAGAAATAAACAGATTCTTGTCCTTTGTTTCAAAAGAAGGAATTATAAACCAGTTCCAGTTTACTGCTTATAATAGGTTAAAATTTGCTAGATTTATAAGATTGAGTAATAATAATGATATATCAAAGGCCAGGAGTGACTCAGGGATTTAAATAACTTTATTGACATTGTAGATGTTATAGCCTATTATAGAGGACACTCTTTGTGAAATAGGAGGTTCGCAAAGCATTTTTAAAAAAGATTAGTAAGTGTAAAATATAATTCTAAGCTGTTAAGAGCTTTAAGATATGAAGCAAGTCTCAATAGTGGTTTCAACTCTAAACAGGGGAGCCAATATCGAGGAGCTAATAAAAAGCCTCGATTACTATTTAAATTTGCATAAAATAGCATATGAGATTATTTTTATCGACGACTATTCAAAAGACGACACTTATAAAATAATAAACAAGCTTTCTGCGAAATATCCTGTTTCTGTTTTTTTAAAAAAGGGGAAAAAAGCAGAGAAAAGCTCTCTTCTGGAGGGATTTAGAAAATCAAAATACGCTAACATTGCAATAATTGGTGCCAGTTTGAAATATCCGGCGGCAGAAATTATTCCAATGCTAGATAAGATATACGAAGGAGCGGATATTGTAGTTGCTAACCGCTTAAATCAAGAAAGAAGTTCACCCAGAAGAGTTGCTAAGAAAATATTCTCACTTTTACTTGTCAGATGGTTGCACAATTTAAACGTTGATTTTAACTCGGGGCTTAAAATCTTCAAACGGCAAGTACTGGAAGAGGTGCGAATTAATCCCAGAAGATGGGTCTTTCCCTTGGAGTTTCTGGTTAAGGCAAGGAAGTATGGGTATAGTATTTCTGGCCATGACATTACCCTTTTCGAAAGAAATGATGACAGTAATAAAAATACGCCCTTTTGGAAAGAAATTTTCAAAACAGGACTAGAGGTGATTATGTTCAAGTTTGAAAAGATAAGCCCTTTTCATATCAAATCCAAAGAGGTGGGAGGGATGAAAGGTGCGGGAGTTGCTCATAATGAGGGGCGATTCATTACTCACACTAGCTTGCATCATAGCTTTTCTGCTATCAATACTTTCCATTTCTGGCAAAAAACATTCCTTGTTTTACTCGGAGTGTTTTTTGTTTTAGGTATGATAAAAAACCCTCTTTCTGTTGGAATTGTTTTTATTGGGATTTTGAGTTTCATTTATTTTGCAGATACTCTATTCGGACTTTTTTTAGTAATCAGAAGTCTTGATAAATCTCCTGAGATAAAAAGCACCAAGGAGGAGATAGCGGAGATTGATGATGAGGATTTGCCAGTGTATACCATTTTTTGTCCTTTATATAAGGAATCCATAGTTTTGCCCAGCTTTGTTAAATCAATAGGAAAATTAGATTGGCCAAAAGAGAAATTAGACGTTCTGTTGTTGTTAGAAGAGGACGACAAAGAAACTATAAATAAGGCTAGGGATATGAATCTCCCTGGATATTTCCGCATAATAGTGGTTCCGCATTCCATGCCGAAAACAAAGCCTAAAGCTTGTAATTACGGGTTGGCATATGCAAGTGGTGAATATGCAGTTATCTATGATGCCGAAGACGACCCAGACTATCTTCAACTTAAAAAAGCTTATTTGGGATTTAAAAAAACTCCTTCAAATGTACGATGTCTGCAGGCTAAGCTGAATTATTATAATTCAAAGCAGAACTTGCTTACTAGGCTTTTTACTGCCGAATATTCTTTATGGTTTGATGTTAATTTGCCAGGATTACAGTCTATCGAAACGACCATTCCATTGGGAGGGACTAGTAATCATTTTTACACCAAGGATTTGATAGAGTTTCAGGGTTGGGATCCATTCAATGTAACAGAGGATTGTGATTTAGGAGTGCGTATTTTTAATCGAGGATATAAAACTGCCATAATTGACTCTATAACATTGGAAGAGGCTAATAGTGATTTAGGAAATTGGCTACGACAGCGTTCGAGATGGATCAAAGGTTATATGCAGACCTATTTGGTACACATGCGAAATCCCCTTGCTTTTTTCAAAAAAAATGGAAGACATGCTTTTGTTTTTCAGCTTATAGTGGGAGGTAAGATAGCTTTTATGCTTATAAATCCAGTGCTTTGGATTTTAACTCTTTTGTATTTTGTTTTTCGTAGCACCGCCCTTGGTGCAACAATTGAAGCGTTATATCCACCAACTATTTTTTATATGGCGGCTACATCTTTAGTGATGGGTAACTTTTTGTATATCTATTACTATATGATTGGTTGTGCTAAGAGAGGGCACTGGGAGCTAATTAAATATGTATTCTTTATTCCACTTTATTGGATTGCTGTGAGTGTGGCTGCAGCAATCGCAATATATCAATTGTTTTTTAAGCCACATTATTGGGAGAAGACAGAACATGGATTGCATCTAGCTAAAGCCGATAATGATGACTCTGGGGGCGGCAAAAAAACTGACTCCATTGACAATGGAGACAAAAAAGAGATTATAAAACCAAGATTAATAGGATATATTTTTCTTGAGGATGGCTGGCAAAAAATTAAAGATCTATTGCTGGGCATTTCCAAACTTCAAGAATTCATTCCCAGCAGTTTGCGAAGAAGGCTTTTTTCAAGCAAGGGATTTCTAATCTCGGCGATTATTGTTAGCAGTGCGATTAACTTCTTGTTTAATGTTTTCTTGGTGAGAGTGCTTTCATATTCGCAATTAGCTGTTGTGGTGCTTATCAACACTTTCTGGTACATTATTACGATTTTGACATCTGGTTTGTCTGATACGGTTAATAGTCAGGTTTCTTATCTGGTTGCTAAAAAGGGAGTGAAGGCCGGAAATGTTTTTTTTAAATGGATGCTCAATGAAAGTTTTATTATAGCTGCAATCTTTACTCTAAGTTGGCTTATTGCAATTCCTAAAGTGGCAAGTTTTTTTCAGATTCAAGAAACTTCTGTGCTTATTTTTTTCACCCCAATTTTTATTTCCGGTCTTTTAGTTTATGCCTATGATGGTTTTTTTAAAGGAAGTTTTTTGTTCTTTTTTTCAGCGTGGATGATTTTCTCAGAAGCAATATCAAAAATGTTAATTGCTTTTGTCTTGAACTATATAGGTAGAGATGACCTGATTTATTTATCAATACCACTTTCTTTGATGGCAAGTGGGTTGTTGGGAATATTTTTATTTCATAACGTGAAATCAGGCAAAAGTACATACAAGGAGGATAGGTATAAAAAATTCCCAAGCAAGTTTTTTGTTTCAGCTGTGATAGCTAGTCTGTATCCAGTTCTTTTTTTGAGTCTTGATATTCTGGTCGTAAAACATTTTTTCAGTGAAGATGTCGCTGGCAGATACTCAATTTTATCCTTGGCGGGGAAAATAATCTATTTTCTTGGCACACTACCTTTGGTTTTTATGATCCCCTATGTTAGTCGTAACGAAGGGTTGGGGAAAAATTCCAAAGCAGTTTTTGACAATCTCTTTATCGCAACTATAGTGCTGACATTGCTCGGCTTGATTCTATTTGGATTTCTTGGTTTTCTAACTGTCCCACTTTTGTTTGGAGCAAAGGCCATTGAGACTGTTGGTTTACTTCCAGTTTATTCCACTGCAATTGCCATGTTCACCTTGGCCAGCACTATTATTGTTTATCATCTTGCCAAGAGACAATATATTTTCTCTTGGATATCCGTCTTGTCTTCAATTATTTTTCTCTTAGCGGTCTGGTCCTTTCATGACAGCATAGCGCAAGTAGTGACCTTATTGTTGATTGTTAGCTCAATTAACTTGCTGGCCATTAGTCTTTTGCATTATTTCGAAAAAGATTTAGTGTTTGTGAATAGGGGAGTCTTTGATTTTTTTGGAATATTTACCAGCAAATTGCCGAAGACCAGTTTAAAAGAGAAGCCCAAAAAAAAGATCTTGATTTTTAATTGGAGAGATGTCAATCATCTGTATGCTGGTGGTGCTGAAAACTATATACATCAAATTTCTAAAATTTTAGTCTCCAAGGGTAATCAAGTCACCATTTTTTGTGGTAACGATGGTACCCAGAGAAATCATGATAATATTGAAGGCATTGATATCGTAAGAAGAGGCGGATTTTATCTGGTATATATTTGGGCATTCTTTTATTATATTTTTCGCTTCAGAGGAAAATATGATGTAATTATTGATTGTCAAAACGGGATACCCTTTTTCACCCCAATCTATGCAAAAGAACCAGTTTATTGTTTGATGCATCATGTGCACCAAAAAGTATTTTTCAGGCATTTAATAAAGCCACTGGCTATTTTTGCGAGCTTTTTGGAAAAGGATTTGATGCCATTGGTTTATCGAAAAATTAAGTTCATCACAGTTTCAAAATCCAGCAAAGAAGAGATGGAAGAAATTGGTTTGGGAAAGGCTGGTATTGAGATTATTTACAATGGAGTTGATTTAAACGAGTTTATTGTTGGTGAAAAAAGCCCTAGGCCAACAGTTATGTACCTAGGAAGACTTAGATCTTATAAATCTGTAGATGTACTGCTCAGGGCTTTTGGGGGCGTATTATCGAGAGTTCCGAATGCACAATTGATTATTGCCGGATCAGGCGACGATGAAGATAATCTGAAAAACATTGCTAAGGAGTTAGGGTTGAATAATGAACAGGTGGTCTTCAAGGGAAGAGTGCCTGACAAGGAAAGAGTTCTTTTGATGCAAAAAGCGTGGGTTTTGGTTAACCCTTCTTTGATGGAAGGATTTGGAGTGGTAATTATCGAGGCAAATGCTTGCGGAACCCCAGTTATTGCTTCGAACGTTCCAGGACTTAGAGATGCTGTGAAGAATATGAAATCTGGATGTCTAGTAAAATACGGAGATGTTGCTGGTTTTGCTGAAGAGATACTAAAAATATTTGAAAACAAGAAATTGCTCAAGGCCAGAAGCAAAAGCTCTCGTGCTTGGGCGGAAAATTTTCCTTGGGAGAAGAGCAGTCTAGAATTTATTTCATTTATTGAAGACAATTAACTATATGATTGAGAAAAATCCCAAATTCACTGTTACAATCGGAATACCAGCCTATAATGAAGAAAAAAATATAGGACATTTGATAGATGAGCTTTTGATACAAACGCAAGAGAGTTTTTCTTTGGAAAAAATATATGTCTATTCCGATGGAAGTACTGACGGTACTAATAAGATTGTGAATTTTTTTGAAAACGATGCGGTGGAGCTTATAGAAGGTGTGACTAGAGGAGGACAAGCATTTGGTCAAAATTATATATTTAAGGAAGCAAAGAGTGATTGTGTGGTGCTAATCAATGCTGATATTAAAATTGTGAATAAATTTTTTCTAGAAAAGCTCATAGGGCCAATAACAAAAAATCAAGCAGACTTAACATCTTCTAGTTTAATCCCGCTTAGCCCCAGAAGTTTTTTTGAAAAAACTATGGTTGCGGGAATGTCTTTAAAAAACATGCTTTTTGAATCATATAAAGACGGTAATAATTATTACACTTGTCATGGAGCAGCCAGAGCTTTTGGTAGGAAATTATATCCAAAGCTACGATTTCCTCAAAGCATAGGAGAGGACGCTTATTCATTTTTATATTGTGTCTATCATAAGGGTACTTATAAATATGTAAAAGAGGCAGTTGCTTATTATCGATTGGTTAATAATTTTAGCGATCATATTAAACAAAGCACAAGATTTTTTCAAGGAAGAAATAGTTTTGCAGATGAGTTTGGATCAGAATTCATTCAAAGACACAACAGAATACCTTTGAAAAATTATTTAATAACAATGTTGCGCTCGCTAAAATTTGAAATTAAAAACAGTGCTTACTTGGCTTGCTATTTGTTAACAGTAACTACCACAAGAATAATTTCATTATTCATTAAGAATGCCAAAGACGCTTGGTCAATATCTAAAAGTTCAAAAGATATAAGATAAAAAATGAAAGAGATAATTTTTAAAATAGGTATTATAGAAAGAAGATTTATTTACACTTTGTTGTACTTTTTTGACAAGCTATTTTTCCGCAAAGATCTTGATATTATTGTACTTTGTTATCACTCCATTGCCTCTGATGGATGGAGGTTCAGTGTTAACAAAAAAGTATTTGAATGGCAAATTAAAAAATTACTCAAAACCAGAAAACCTATTAGCGTTGAAGATTTATTTGCTTATTTGCAAGAGGATAAAGAGATTGATGGGCCTGCTTTCTTGCTTTGTTTCGACGATGGCTATAAAGATATTTTACAAGTCAAGCAATTTTTGAAAAATCGAGGGGTTAAGCCACTGGTCTTCGTTTTATCGAAAAAGGAAAATGCTGAGCATCGAGAATTGGGAACTAAAAGGGAGCTCCTTGGTCATGAAGATATTTTGGAACTGAAATCTTGTGGTTGGGGGATTGGTAGTCACAGTGCAACTCACCCCGACTTTGAATCTTTGGATGAAGACGGAAAAGAAACTGAGATAAAAGAGTCCCGTCTAGCTCTTCAAAAAAGTTTGGGATTTCCTGTTGAATATTTTGCATATCCGCGAGGTAAGTACGGAAAAGAAATTATAGAAAAAGTACAAGAATCTGGTTATAAATTGGCTTTTTCAATGGACGATGGTGTGATAAATACCAAGACAAACAACTTTGCAATACCCAGAATAGGCGTTGACAGAACCCATTTATTTTTTGAATTTAATAAAATATATTCACCATCAGCGGTCAGCTTTCGGAGGTTTGTGAAAAAGACAATGAGATTATTCAATAGAATGTATAACGTATAATCAAATAGTTTATTTGTAACCAACATAAAGATATGCCAAAAAACAACACCGATAAAAAAACATCAATCACTAGCTTTTATTCAAAATTGATAATAGAAGAATTTTCACTAGATAAGACTAAGACGGTTTATCTAAATGAAAATTCTAAAACCAATGAGATTCCCGACACCTCAATGGAAAATATTGTTTTAGAAATGATTCTTAATAGGGTGTATAACTATCAAAAAATGATTTCCGAATGCAAAAGAATTTTAGTCAGCGATGGTAGATTAGTTGCAACCGTTTCCTCAATAGTTCCAGTTAACGGTTCGGTTGATAATATATGGGGGTTCACGCCGGCTTCGGTCAAATTTATTTTTGAGAAATATTTTTCACCAAAGACTGTTAAGTTGAAATATTATGGAAATGTTTTGGCTGGGCGTTATTTGCTTGAAGGCAAAAATGTGAATGAAGTTAGTGAGGAAAAATTACTCTATGTAGATCCTTTTTTCCCAGTAGTCACTGGTATAGAAGTGATCAAAAAATAAACTAGTTGAAATTTTAAAAATAATTATATGGAAAAAATCATCAATATCATAAGGTGGAGTAGAGCAATCGTTATGCGAAATATCCGTAGCTCTAAGAGATATCTCAAATCAGAATCCACAGTCTCTATAAGCAAGAGGTATGGTTTTGATAGGGGAAAGCCCATCGATCGCTACTATATAGAAAAGTTTATAGAAAACAATAAGGAAGTCATTAGGGGAAAGTGTCTTGAAATTGACAATGATTTTTACACAGTGAGGTTCGGCGGAAAAATGGTTTCACATAAAGACGTGCTTGATATAATAGAGACTAAAAGAGCCAACATCAAAGGAGATATACGCAATTTAAAAGGGAAAATTGCCGACGATGTTTATGATTGCATTATTCTGACTCAGACACTAAACGTGCTTGATGACTATGAGTCATCAATAGGAGAGTGTTATAGAATTTTGAGACCAGGAGGGGTATTGCTTGTGACTATGCCAACTGTCAGTCCATCTACATCAAAAGGGAATTCAGAGACCAACATGTGGAGGTTTAGCGTTCTGGGTGCAAAATATGTATTTGGTAAATTTTTTAATAAAGAAAAGTTAAAAGTGATAGGAATGGGAAATATGGAAGCGGTAAAATTCTTTTGGATGGGGATGTCCATTGAAGATATGAATGAAGAAGGGTTGTCATTCAAAAACGGTGACAAGGCTTTGATAATAGGAATAAGAGCAACTAAATAAAATAATTAAATGAAATTTTTCAAAGTAAACAAAAAAATAGCAACACTCTTTCTTCTGATAATTTCAATAATAATAATCCTCGGAATTAGTCTGAAAGGAAATCTAGGTAATCCGAATGTTGAGGATCTTGCTCTTTTGAACTGGAAAGAGAATGGGCCATTTGAACTTTCCCCCGAGAGAGGACGGTTTGCCTTACTCTATTCTTTTGTTGAGGACAATTCCCTTACTTTTTCAATTCCTCTGGCTCGTTTTGCTGCTCCTGATATTGCTGTTCTAGAGAGTGGTGAATATGTCTCCTTGTTTATGCCAGGTGTTTCTTTTTTGACCATTCCTGGATATTTAATGGGAAAATATTTCGGAGCTTCTCAGTTAGGAGCTTTTGCTGTTATTGCATTGTTTGCTTTATTAAATTTCTTGTTAATCAGAGCAATAATCAAACGTTTGGGCGCGAGTAGTTTGGTAGCTGATTTAGCAGCGTTAACTTTTATCTTTGCTACGCCAGCATTTACTTATGCTGTTAGTTTTTACCAGCATCATATCTCCGTGTTCATTATGCTTTTGGCTATATATCTATTGCTTAGATATCGAAACTTTTGGTCACTAGCAACTGTATTTTTTCTTTGCGCAGCATCTGTGGTGATTGATAATCCCAATCTCTTCATGATGTTTCCGATTGGAGTCTATGCTTTGATGAGAATTGTGAGCTTAACAAAGGGAGAAAAAAAGTTGAGCTTAGAGATAAAACCCTTTTTGTTGCTTGCTTTTGGCGCAATGATTATACCAGCTTGTTTCTTTCTTTGGTTTAATTGGGCTTCTTATGGTGATGCACTGCAACTTCCTGGAACACTACAGAGCGTGGAGGCTGTTGATGAGAACGGGAATATCTCAAGTTTGAGTGATGCCGATGTTCTGGCAGGAAATGCTGCTGGGAACCCAGATGAAGAAAAAACAGCAGTGGGGTTTTTCAAAACAAGAGATATAATAACTGGACTATATGTGCATTTATTTAGTCCTGATCGCGGTATAATCTGGTTTTCCCCTGTGATACTTTTGGGGATTTATGGTATTGGGATTCTTTATCGAAACAAGAGCTCAGTTGGAAATTTATTTACAGCAATTATCGTTGTAAATCTTTTGCTCTATTCAATGTGGGGGGATCCTTGGGGTGGTTGGGCCTTTGGTTCCCGTTATTTAATCCCGACCTATTCAATTTTGGCAATTGGAATAGGACTTGCAATTAACAGTTTTGATAGCAAGAAAAGCCATTACTTGTTTCTAGCAATATTCTTAATATTATTTATTTATTCAGCAGGGGTAAATACATTAGGAGCATTAACGGGAAATTCAAACCCTCCAAAAGTGCAAGTATTAAGCTTAGAAGAGCTCTCTGGTGTTGAACAAAAATATACATTTGAGCGAAACTGGCAATATCTGCAGGAAGAAGGCTCCAAATCCTTTGTTTTTCGAAGTTGGGGACATAATTGGTTAAACGCTAAGCAGTATTATTTTCTGGTGTATTTTCTTATTTTAGTAATTGCCACAACCGGATTTTACAGAGTGGTTATGATTGATAAATCAAATAAAACATAAATGATGATGAAAATTTCTGAGCTAACAATTAGTGTGTCGGTCAAAAGGGAAACTTTGAAAAAAATTAGCGATTGGTTGGATAGAAATTCAATTCCAGTTATTGTTGTTTTGTTATCAATTATTTCGATTTTAAGCTTCATTTTTTATTGGAAAAATGGTTTGGGATTGGCCTACAACGATGCTAGATCACATCTAGATATTGGAAGAAGAGTAGTTGAGGGATTAAAGCCAGGACTGGCCCAGCTAGGAAGTGTTTGGCTCCCTTTATTTCATATTTTAATGATTCCAACGGTGTGGAATGACTTTATGTGGCATTCGGGTCTAGCAGGTGCTATACAATCGATGGCCGCTTTTGTTTTTACTGGAGTTTTGATTTTTAAATTCCTAAAACAACTAGGGGTTAATTTTTGGATAGGGTATTTAGGGGTGGCTGTGTTTGTTTTGAATATTAATATTTTGTACCTACAATCAACCGCAATGACAGAACTCTTGCTTTTAGCAACGATGACAGCAGGGTCTTATTATCTATTGTTATGGTTTAAGGAAAGAGATATTTTTCATCTTGTGCTAACAGCCTTTTGGGTGATGCTTTCAACACTGGTTCGTTATGACGGTTGGTTTATGTTATTTTTTGCAGCACTTCTAATTGTTATTTATGTCTGGAAAAAGAAGGGCTATAAAGTTGCTGAAGGAAAATTTGTTCTTTTTTGTACGCTTGGTGGTTTTGGCATATTTTTGTGGGTTGTTTGGAATCTACTTATTTTTGGGGATCCTCTTTATTTTGCTTTTGGACCATATTCAGCTCATGCTCAGCAAACTCAGCTGGAAGAGGCCGGAGTTTTGGCAACAAAAGGAAATATAATTCTTTCCTTGAAAGTGTATCTCTATGCATTAGCTTTTAACTCAATCGCCTACGTCATGCTTTTGGGCGGTGCTGGTTTTCTAACAATATTAACATCTACAAAATTAAAAAATTCAGTAAAATACGCTTCTTTGATATTGATATCACCTTTTGTTTTTAATGTCATTGCTTTATATCTAGGGCATTCAGTGCTTTTTATACAGGGAATTTCAGGAGGGACTTGGTTCAATGTTCGTTATGGAATAATGATGATGCCAGCCCTAGCAATTTTCATTGGATATTTTATATCTTATTTTTCAAAAATAAGACCATTAATTATTGGAACTTTGATTTTTGTATTATTCTTTTCTTTTGCTAGCGTTGATGCGGTGACAATCGATGATGCCCGGGTTGGCTCTAGTCAAAAAAATGTTAACGAGGTGAGTGGGTGGCTCAGAGAAAACACCCAAAACAAAAAGGAGTTGATTTTAATTTCAGCTGCTTCACATGATTCGATTATTTTTACATCTGGACTCCCGATGAAAAGATTTATCCATGAAGGGACAGGGAAATATTATGATAGTGCAATTGAAAATCCTGATAGATGGGCACGTTGGATTGTGGTTCGTAGCAACTCAGATAACGATTCTACCTGGACGGGACTTAAAGACAATCCTGGTTTCGAAAAGTTCGAATTGGTTGGCCATCATCCATTCGCTGATATTTATCAGCTGAAAGATGAATATGTTGATCAGATGGACTTCAAACTTTAAAAACTGCTTTAATTGAAATTAAAAATGAAAAAGATACTGATAGTTTTGGGATTAATACTTTTTGCAACAATCTGTTTTGGATGGTGGCTCTTTATCAATGCAAAAATTCATAGCAGTGAGATTGTTTTTTATCCTAAACCAAAACCGCTTTCTTGGGATTTTCAATCAATTGACACGATGAAATATTCAAGAGATATGGCAAGAGAGAAACTAAAAGACCCCTCTTTTGATAGCATAATTGAGCAACAAATAAAGAACATCGCAGATACAGGAGCGACACACGTTGGAATTGCCACTCCGTATGATAAGGAATTTTTTCCTATTTTAGAAAGGTGGGTTAACGCTGCCAGAAAAAATCAACTTAAAGTTTGGTTCCGTGGCAACTGGGCAGGATGGGAAGGTTGGTTTGAATATCCTAAAATAAACAGAGAGGAGCATCTTGCGAAGACAGAAGAGTTTATTTTAAGTAACCAAGAAATTTTTCAAGATGGCGATGTTTTCACGGCATGTCCAGAGTGCGAAAATGGAGGAGATGGTGATCCTAGGGCAACCGGTGATGTTAAAGGTTTCAGAAATTTTTTAATAAACCAAAATAAAGTTTCACAAGAGTCTTTTGGAAAAATAGGGAAAAATGTGACTGTTAACTATTTTTCCATGAATGGGGACGTCGCACAGTTAATCATGGACAAAGAGACTACAAAAAAACTTGATGGGATAGTAACGGTGGATCACTATGTAAAAGAACCAGTTGATTTAGTAAATGACCTTGGTAGGTATGCCAAGAATAGCGGTGGTAGAATAATTTTGGGAGAATTTGGTGCTCCGATTGAGGATATTCATGGAAAAATGAGCGAGCAAGAACAAGCTCTTTGGATCAAAGAGGTTCTGGAAAGAGCGGAAATTGATGAAAATATTGAAGGGGTTAGTTATTGGTTAAATGTCGGCGGTGGAACAGAAATTTGGTCAAGCGGGGGAAAACCAAGACTCGCAGTGTCTATAATTAAGAATTTTTTTTCTTCCCCGATAATCTTTGGCAGAATCGTAGATGAATTTGGTGAACCATTGGGAGAAGTGGAGGTCATCGCTGGAGACAAGACTTCATTTTCAAGAGAAGACGGATATTTTGAAATTAAATCTGGTGCAAAAAGCAGGAAAAATCTAGCATTTAGTGCTAATGGATATGTTCAAAAACAGCTAGTAGTGGAAGACTTTGACCTTCAGCAAGATATCACGCTCGAAAAGGAAGACCAGGGAATACTGTATAAAATTAAATTATTTTTCCACGAGCTATAGTTTTTCTTAAGTAATATTTTAAGATAGATGCATCTCTAGATACCTCTATAGATGCATCTACAAAATAAAGTAAAGAAATTGAGAAATATGGCTGGAAAGTTAAACAAAAATTGACTATCGAAGGCAAGGACAGGGGAGTTTTGGAAATTAAAGATTGAAAAAAATAAGCGAATTTTCAAAATAAAACAAAATTAGTAAACTGGTTCGTAGATTAACCCCAGCACAGGAAGTAGTTTAAGGGCTGTTTTTGCTATTGACAAAAATATGTTATTATGCTATAATTTGTGCATAGTACCATAAATGTAGTATTTCAAAAACCTCAAAAAGAAGGGAGAAATGACATGGAACGTGAAAATAATAATCCAACCCCAGAAGAAATCGAAGCAGAAGAAATTTTCTGGCAGGAAATGGCAGATCTCGATTGGGAAATGGAAAAAGCTGAACATGAGATGTGGAGGACGGCTACTTCTGAAAACATTAAAAATGGCATCAAGCCATTAATTTCCCTGTAATTACTACAAGCACTTTTAACTTAGTGGTATGCAAAATCTTGATTTTAAAAATCTCAAGATTTTACCTCAACAACTGTTGAGGCTTTTTTATTTGAATTTTTCTATTTCATTAAAACTAATTTTGTCACCTTTTATTGTCAAAAATTGCTTGACCAAAGCGCTGTTTATTGTTATTAATAGGGTACTTAATATAGCATGTAGAATGAGTTTCTCGAAGTATTTTTAACAAAAATACATGGAGCATATTCAAGGAAAACTAAAAGGGCTATCTTTTCCGCTAACAATAATAATCAGTGGGACAGTTTTATCCATTTCCAGTTTGTACAGCTTTCTTCTTTTCCACACAGTTGCTGAACTTTTCACCATTGTTATCGCCATCGGAATCTTTGTCGTGGCATGGGCTTCTCGTAACTACAGTAGCAATAAATTCTTGCTTGTATTTGGTATAGGCTATCTTTTTATCGGCATTTTGGATCTTGTGCACCTGCTTAGTTACCCTGGATTAGATGTTATTAAGGGCTCAGGATCGGTTTGGAATTTATCTGTTCAAATTTGGATAGTGGCTCGTTTTTTAGAGGCAATTTCTTTTAGCATTGCTCTTTTGTTTTTGAAAGAAGAAAATAAAAAAAACGAAAAATCAGATGGCATAATTGCTTATATTATTTTTTTGACCTATTCAATTATTTTTATTTTTCTTCTTCTATTTATTTTTCATTGGAAGATTTTCCCCGTAGCATATGTTGATAAAATGGGGTTTACGACGTTTAGTAATATTAGTGAATATGTTATTTGTGTGCTTTTTCTTATTGCTCTTATTTTCTTGTTTAAGAAAAAGGAAAAGCTAGATGAAGAAATGGCTGGCTTGCTGACAATTTCACTGATTGCGAAAATTGCTTCGGAAATGTTTTTTACAGAAGAAATGGGCGTTTACTATTTTTCCAATATGTTCGGACATTTTTTAAAGTTCATCTCCTTTCTTTTGTTGTATAAAGCAGTTTTGGAGTTGGGGATTGTTAGACCTTATGCTTTTTTATTTTCTGATCTTAAAAAAAGCGAGGAGCGTTATCGTTCTTTGGTAGATTTTTCTCCTGATCCCATTGTTGTTCATGCTGATGAGACGGTAGTTTATGCCAATAAACCTGCCAGAAAACTATTTGGAGCTAAAAAGAAGGATGATTTGATTGGTGCCAAGTTTTCTGGTTTTTTTCATCCTAAGTATCAGGATTTAATCAAGCTTAGAATTAAAAAGATTATAGAAGGGAAAAGAGGGCAGGTACCACTTTTTGAATTTCAGGTTTTGCGTCCTGATAACAGTACTGTTATTGTGGAAATGAAAGGGGAAAGAATAAGCTATGAAGGTAAGGTAGCGGTGGAGTCAATCATCCGTGATATTTCAGAACGTCGTAGAGTGGAAAAAGAGCTGGCAAGAGCTCAACTTGAATTGAGAAAAAAGACCGAAGAACAACTTGCAGAGTCCTATACATATCTCGGCTTGGTTAACCGTAAAATTTCTATTTTGTTGGAATTAGAGAGTCATGCAAAGGCGAAAAAAAACAAACAAGAAATTGTTGATTATATTTTGAATTCAGCGGTCAGTCTTTCTAAAGCAAGAGTTGGTTTTCTGTATGCAACAAGAGGGGGGGATTATTTTAACCTACTCTCTAGTATCGGAATAGAAAAAGAAAAATTTGCTTATTTTAAGCGTATTAGTAAATCCAACATTGGATTTATAAATGACTTGATTCGCAAGAAAAAAAGAGTGAACGGGGTGTGTGATTTAGCTGGTTATGGTTATTTTAAAAGCAATGCCGGTGTTGAATATTTTGTGGCACTTCCTTTGATAATAAAAGACAATTGTCGAGGGTTCATCTTTCTGGGGTTTGATAGTTCAGAAAACATAGATCCTAATGGGCTTAAGTTTCTGGATGTTTTTTCTAAACATGTTTCATCGGTCCTCAGTGACGCAGAAATTTTAGGGAAGTGAATGGAAATTAAAGCGAAAGTTTTTCAGAGTTAATTTTCAGATTTATAAGTAGAGGCTGTTTTTGAAAATATTGATTTTTTATGTTAAATTAAAACCACAAAATGCAAAAATAAAAATGCTTCCGATTAAAAAACAAAAATCAGCAGAAATTATTAGTGTCGAGAGGAGGTTTAATAAAAAACGAAATAAGGTCATCGAAAGAATTTTCTTTTGGTCGCTGATTTTATTTTTATTTTTCTCTTTTTTTGCGCGTAATAATTTCAAGAGCGTTAGAAATCCAAACCCGGAGCTTTTCAGCGAACCTATTAGGTCAGAGCTTTCTGATAAAAAGGATATCGAATTTTATTCAGATGGTTTCAAGTTCACATTGACCCCTTTGTACGAATATGAAATGTCAGTTTTAGTGGTGAATCGCCTCAGTTATAATTGGTTCAGCTTGACTCGGGCCGACAGTGCTTTTCCGATGGATCTTTGTGTCACTTGGGGTGAAAATATTAGAAACGGTGCGTATCGTCACCCATCAGTTACTTTTCGTCAGGATGTTAGGTTTTGTTTTGGCAATTGGGAAAGAGAATCAAATTTCACTTGGAAGGAAGTTTCTAATAATCATCTCGTGATTAAAGATGAAGAAATTCTTAAAAAAGCAATTTCCATCGTCTCCGGAGACCAGATCAGATTGAAAGGAAAATTGGTAAATGTGAAAACAGAAAACATTGATGGAGAATTGGGAAAATATGAAAATCAAATTAGCAATTGGAGCTCAAGCACAAAACTAGGTGATAGTGGTCCCGGGGCTTGCGAAGTTGTTTTGGTGGAAAAATTAGAAATTATCAAAAAAGGAAATCCCTTTTTCTTTTATGGATTTAAAATCGCATTATATATTTTAACAGGTATTGTCTTTTGGAAAATCGCGGCTTTCTTTTGGGAGTTGTGGAGAGGAAGGTAGAAATTGGTAATAGAACAATTGACGGAGCATACTTTTTTGGTAGACAAAATCATGAATATATGTTAAAGTAAAACTTCTGATAAACGGTATCAGAAGTTTTATTTTTTCTTGCGTAGTTTTAAATTCTATTTGAGGGGATTTTGTTATGGGAGGAGAAGGTAGTAGTGAGTCTTTTGGAGGGAAGTCTGCTGAGAAACCAACTGTGGTACTTTTGGCGCAGAAGGAGAAGTCAAGAACAGTAGAAGAGAGGTTTTTTGACCTTTCAAAAAAAGAGTTAATAAAATTAGTTCTTCAAAATGAAGTTGTACGCGCAGGCCTTGTCGCAGAGGGAAACTTTCTCAACTGCAAAACAAAAAACCTCGTGGATCTGGTAATCAACCACAAGGAGATGATTGCAGGATTAGAGCAAGAAGCTCAGCTACAGGAGGGGGCTTGGAAGGTTGTAAACCACAACCTGGAGAAAAGGCACAAAGAAGTGGTGTTGGAGTTGAGTCAGAAAAATCAATTAAAGGAAGAGCAATTGAAAAAAAAGGTTAACGATTTAGAAATAAATCGTGACAGACTCGACTCAGAGATAACAGAACTCTCCCAATCAATTGAGAATAAAAACAAGGCTCTTGGAGAAAAGAGTAGGGAGATAAGGGAGTTAAAAAAGGGATTGCTTGAAAATGAGAAACTTATTGCTCAGATTTGCCAGCAATTTGAAAACTATTCTCCCCAAAGAAGCCGGGACGGCTTAGTCAAAAAACTGGAAGTTATTTTTAATTTGATAAATCGTTTCGAAGTTGAAAAAGGGAGGGGACCAAAAGAGAAAAAACTCGCCAAGGAAAAATAATTCAGCTCTGTCATTGGAGTTAAGCAGTGACAAAAAGGCCCGGTCTGAAACTAGATCTGGCCTTTTTAAATTGAGAAAACTAACTCTAGCTATTTCCATAAATGCTAAGCCAGCTCTTCAGGTAAAGGATTTTTGTTCCCATTCTCAAAAAACATTGCCAAAGAAACTAAGCAAGAATATAATCTATGTGTATAGTTTAAAATAAAAAAATGAAAAAAATAATTGTCTTTTCTGCGTTGTCTTTTGTGGTTGGTTTTTTTGTTTCTAATTTTTTTTCAAAGAAGATATCTCAAGAAAAGAGCATTCAGGAGGTCCATCAAAAAAAGGAAGGATATCGTTTTATTAGCCCCCTATTGGAATGCTCCGTCTCTGAGAATTCCTCAGATAAAAAAATAGTGACTTTGAAAAATATTATTTTAGATAAATTAGAAGAAAAAACGAAAGAGGGCAAAATAAAGACCGGGTCCGTTTATTTCCGCGATCTTGGTGACGGTCCTTGGTTTGGTATTAATGAAGAAGAGGCGTTTACCCCGGCTAGTTTATTGAAGCTCCCAGTTCTTATAGCTTACCTTAAAGAAGCAGAAACAAGGCCTGAAATTTTAGGGGAAGAGATTAAGATTAGAAAGGAAAATCTTTCCAGTGAAACCAATGTGACTACCTTGATGAAATTAAAGGCTGAAAATAATTATTCCATAGAGGAACTCCTAAATAGAATGATTATTTATTCGGACAATGATTCTTTTAATAGCTTGGTTGCGAATATTGAATTTGAAAAAATAAAAAAAATAAATGATGATTTGTCATTTCCGACACCAACAGAATCGACCCCACAAGACTATGTTTCAGCGAAAGCATATGCTGGACTTTTTCGCATTTTGTATAATTCATCATATTTAAATAATGAAATGTCAGAAAAAGCTCTTATAATCCTTAGTAAGGCAAAATACGATAAGGGAATCTCAGCTGGCATCCCTGATAAAATCTTTGTTTCTCATAAATTTGGAATAAGAAAGTCCTCGGAAAGTGAAGAGTCTCAACTGCATGATTGCGGAATTATTTATGCTGAAAAAAACCCATACCTTCTGTGTATTATGACTAAGGGGAATAATTTAGATAGCCTTTCAGAGACAATTATGGATATCAGTAAAATTGTTTATGAAGAAATCAACTAAAAAAGCTTTACTAAAGCGACATGTTGCTTTATTATAAGTGTAGGTTTTGATTAAGAACACAAAACTCAGAAAAATGAAATTTATTTATAATTATTTTTAATAAGAAGCCCCAGTTTTTTCTTGGTTTGTTTCTGTTAAATAATTTGGCATTGTCCGATGTTTTTTGTGCAATTCTTATATCATTTATAATAATTTTGGTATATGCGAATTTTAGTTATAGCAGATGATGAAAATATCGCAAAGTGTTTAAAGAGTGGTCTTTATGAAGAGGGTTACGTTGTTGATCTTGTTTTGGATTGTGAAAAGGGTTTATTTTTAGCATTGACCAATGATTATGCCATTATTATTTTAGAGCATAGTTTGTCAAGAAAACACAGTAAATGTTTTTGTCAGGAGATTAGGAAAAGGAAGAATGTGCCAATAATAATATTGTCAGAAAAAATGGAGATAGCAACAAAGGTTGCATTTTTTGATGCGGGTATCGATGATTTTATTGTAAAACCATTTTCTTTTGAAGAGTTGATTGCAAGGGTTCGCGCTATACTCAGAAGACCAAGAAAAATAAGAGGTGAGGAATTTAGAGTGGGAAATGTGATTTTGAATTCAAAAAAACATGAAATAAAATGTGGTAAGGAAATTTTACAACTAACAAAAAAGGAATTTGCATTATTGACATATTTAATGAGGCATGTAAATGAGGTAGTTTCAAAGACATCAATTTTGGAACATGTTTGGGATATGAATTCCAATCCATTTTCTAATACCCTAGAAGCACACATTAGAAGTATCAGAAGGAAATTGGAGTCTAAAGGAGAAAGCAATTTTATTAAAACCATTCCTGGAGTGGGGTATAAGATAGAAAAATAAGAAAGAGGGAGGGAAAAGATTTGTAAGGTTGTAAAGTTCATAAGGTTAACTTTCAATTTTCAATTAGTTAATTTTCAATTCAAAAAAACTTTAACACAAAACACAACTAATGAACCGAGCTACCCGCCCGAATCGGAACGGGCAGGAAAGCCCGCTTCAGCGCAAAACACTGAAGCACCGCTAATAAATCATTAACCCGTTAATTTGTTAATAAGAAATAATCATCCTTAGTGCATAAAGTATGGGTGATATATAGCTTTGTCTTTGCATGTATTTTGACTTTATCTTGACAAAATAAAAGTTAGGTGGTATACTTAGTTTTTATGTTAATGCTTTGCTAAGTATCTAAACATAAAATGGTTATTAATTTTTATGTTGGATACAATGTACAAAAAGACAAAAACGCGACAGTCACGCGATAATAATGGCTGGAACAAAAGAGGTCCGGGAAATAATTCAAAATTCGGAAGACCATCAGGTAAGAGGTCATTTGGAAGATCTGGTGGAAACGGAAGGGCAAAATTCACTGGGAATGTGATTGATATTAATCGTTTTATTAGTAAGGCAGAAATTGTCAAATCAGAAGAGATTTTTGAGCCACAATATTCTTTTGGAGAGCTTAAAATTAACAATGTTCTGAAAGAAGCGATTATTGGAAGGGGATTTGACAAACCAACACCCATTCAAGACAAGGCTATCCCAGCAATTCTTGCAGGACAAGATGTTATTGGTCTGGCAAATACAGGAACGGGGAAAACAGCCGCTTTTTTAATCCCAATGATTAACAAAATTCTTAACAATCCTCGAGAAAAGGTGTTGATTATTGTTCCAATAAGGGAGTTAGCGATTCAAATCCAAGAGGAATTTCAGGCGCTTACAAAAAAAACAAATCTATCAGCAGTTGTTGTGGTTGGTGGTGCGAATATTCAAAGGCAAATAAGAGATTTGCAAAGACGTACCAATGTAGTAATTGGAACACCAGGTAGGCTAAAGGACCTGATTGATAGAAAAAGACTTAATCTTGCAGAGTTTAACAACGTTGTTTTGGATGAAGCTGATAGAATGCTGGACATGGGATTTATCAATGATGTTAGATTGTTTATGTCTTTAGTGGCAAAAAACAGACAAACAATGTTATTTTCTGCTACATTTTCAAAAGAAGTTGAAAAGCTGGTGGCAGATTTTCTAACTAATCCACAAAAAATTTCACTTAGAACAAAGGAGATATCAAAACAAATTGATCAGGATATTGTTAGGGTGAACGGTGGTGACAAGATTGAAATGCTTCATGATGTTCTAATCAAGGCTGAATTTGAGAAAGTCCTGGTTTTTTCTAGGACAAAGCATGGTGCAGATAAGCTTTCAAGGAAATTATCAGAAAAAGGGTTCAAGGCAGATTCAATTCATGGTGATAAACCTCACAATAAGAGACAAAGAGTTTTGAAAATGTTTAAACAAAGTTCAATTACTGTTTTGGTTGCAACCGATGTTGCAGCCAGAGGATTGGACATCCCAAATGTTAGTCACGTGATTAACTTTGACCTTCCAGCTACATATGACGATTATATTCATAGAATCGGCAGAACCGGAAGAGCTGATAAGCTAGGAACTGCACTGACTTTCGTTGGCTAGAGTTCTCAAAAAAGATGTATCAATTTGGTACATCTTTTTTTGTATAATAAAAGCTTGTAGTGCAAAAGCATAATTAATCATCACCAGCTGTTCCCAGATATTTCTTTTAATGGTATGATTGAAAACGTTTTAGAAATAATAATTTTAAAGTAAAGATGAACGACCTAGGAAAAAAACTAGAAAAAAAACTTGAAGAGGCAAAAAAGATTCTAGTAAATAGGAGAATGGTTAATATTGAAAAACTAGAGCAACTCTCCGAAGATATAAAAAAAGGATTTGAGGAAAGAATTGAAAAATTATCGCAAAGAAGAAATTTAATTTCCGATGCAATTAGGGATAAGCTCAAGATGCGCAAATGGAAGATAGGTGTCTTGAAATCAATTTTCTCATCTAATGCGTGGTTAATTTTCAAATTTTCATTAAGTGCGCCTTTTATTTATGGTGTTTTTATTCCTGCAGTTTTTTTTCATATTGCGATGGAACTATATCACCAAGTAGCTTTTAGGCTTTATGGCATTCCGCTGGTGAACGCAAGAGATTATTTTGTTTTTGATCGTGTGTTGTTGTCATATCTAAATTGGCTTGAGAAGATTAACTGCATGTACTGTAGTTATATGAACTGTCTAATCGCGTATTGTGCTGAAATTGGCGGAAGAACGGAACGTTTTTGGTGTCCGATTAAACACTCAAGAAAAACCAAAGGTGTGCATTCTCAGTATTCAAAATTTGTTGAATATCTGGATGCAGAGGAATTTCGAAAGAAGCAAGATGAGTTGAGAGATTTTTCTCGGGATAACTTAGGGCAAAAAAATAGCAAGTAATTATTTTTTAAATGTGAGAGAGTTGTGGTAAAATGAATGTAAATACAAAAACCACAAAAACACAAATGAAAAAAAACACAAAAAATGATGCCAAGACATTAGTTGAGATATTCGCGAAGAAAAAAAAACAAATTGCAATTGCTTTTGTTGTCAATGTGTTGTTAATGTTTATTGCGCTTGCCTTTGTGGGTATTAAGATATTCTATCCATATCATTTTGTTATTGGCTTTGGCTTCTATGTCCTGTCTTTTATACCGTTGATATATCGAATCTATACTTCAAGAAGTGTTTTTAAGCGCTTTCATACTTATAATTTTGCTCAAGAATATTATTCGAAAAGAAAATGGCGAATTCTACTCGCCATTTTTTTAGGTGTCCTTATGATTTCATTTTTCACTATTAGACCCTCTACTGAAAATCCTTTTATTGGGATGTCTAACGCTGAAATTAAAACCAGAGTTGATAACGATTTAGAAGACTCAGTTGTTGCTATGGATTTTTTAGAAACATCTGGAAATGAATTAATAAAAACTTTGGAAACAGAAGATGAGAGCGTTGCTACGGCTGATGAAATCAGGACAAATTTTGAAAATTTTTTAAAGGCTGTGATATATTCAGAGTCATTTACTGATGTGCATCGATATTTCGATAGCATTCCAAGGTTCAGATTGCGTGATAGTAGAACAAAATCTTTTGTAATTTCCTATAGTTTATATGTGAAAAAATATGAAATAGTTCACAGGATGATGATGACTGTTGGCAACAGTGAGTTTAAGAAAAAAATCTTAAATGAAAAAATCGCAACCATAGAAAATGACGGGATTTACCAGGATATGATTTCAAGATATTACAAGCCAAAAACGAAGTTAAGAATCAACCTGGGTTGGAGTTATATGAAGCTTTTTTATAGTTCCCCTAGGGAATCTTTTGGAGAATCTTTTTTAGTTTTGCAGAAAAAATCCAAAGAGAGTTTTGATTATCTTTTTATAAATTCAGATAAATCAATAAAATATTATTTTGTTAGTTCTTTAGATAATGCCGAGACGAAGATGTTTGAGGCCTGGTTCCCTGTGCAGAAAAATGTCGCAAATGCGATGGGGCATATTATTTTGGCAAATGAGGAAAAAAGGGAATTTATTACAGTAGAACAAATTGAAGCGATGAAGATTCAGATGGAGCCTGGCGATATAATGCTACAAAGAAGGATAGCGCATTTAAGTAATGTGGGAATTCCTGGTTTTTGGACACACTCAGCTTTGTATACAGGAACATTAGATGAAATGAACGAGTATTTTTCCTCTGAGTTTCAAGATAATGGTGTTCTTGGTGGCAAAAGCTTTCGAGAGTACGTTGAGAAAAGATTTCCAGAGGTTTATGCTAAATATCAAGAGAATGATAAAGACGGCAATAAGCGAGACGTAATAGAAGCAATAGAGCCAGGGGTTGTTTTACAAAGCTTAACAGTTTCAGCCAAGGCTGATTTTGTGGTTGTTCTTCGACCAAACCTCGATAAGAAGAATCGCATGGCCTCACTTCTAAGGGCTTTTGAAGATTTTGGAAAGCCATATGACTATAATTTTGATTTTGACACAAGAGACGCCCTTGTTTGTTCCGAGTTGGTTTATGACGCTTATATTGAAATTCCTGAAGAAAAAAAAGGTTTAAACTTCAAGACCTCAATGGTTAGCGGAAGGAGAATTACCTCACCAACTGATATCGCGCAAAAATTCAAAGACGAACATTCTCTTGAAAACAGCGAGTTGAAATTTATTTATATCATAGTTGGGAACGAGAATACGAGAAGGGCATATATTGGCTCAGAAGAGGATTTTTTGGATAGTTTGAATTGGGGAAAGTTTAACTTTCTCTAAAAGTGTCTGTGCAAAATATTTTATAAAAATCGCGTATCTTGTGTTTTAGATAAGCGATTTTTGTATGAAAAAGCCCTCAACTCAGAAATAGCGGCTGAATCCCTTGAAAATAATATCGGAAAAAAATTTTTTCCCTGTTAATCCAGGTGGGTTTCAATTTTTCACTCTTCATCCTGAAGGCTTTTCCATATAAGTATAGAAGATTCAATTTGTTTTTGCCAATTTATTTTTTTTGGGTTTAAAGTGAATATTTTGAGTAAATTTCGAATTTCGAATTAATTTCTAATGACCTAATGCCAGTCTAACATTACAGAATTATTTAGTTAACGAGTTAACAGATTAACGAGTTATTGGAATAAGACAATTTTAAAAAGGTGTCATTCCCGAGAAGTCGGGAATCCATTAGATTGAATAACAAAAAACACAGAACAATATGTGAAAAAAGTATGTTTAATTTAAACTGGGACAGTCTGTGTCAAAAATTGCTAAATTTAGTCTAATTGATCCCTGCATGCACGAGGATGACAAAATAAAAAATTCTTACATTAAAAAATTGATTCAAAATTCAAAATTAGATTTTATCGTGGCCTTGATGATAAAATTAGGTATGGTAAACTTAAAAACGATTTAAGGGTTGAATAAAATAAATGCTAAAAGAAAGTTCTGTAAAATGTGATGTTCTTGGAATTGGAAGCCCTTTACTTGATATTATAATGTCAGTGGATGAGGTTTTTTTGGATAAAATGAGATTGAAAAAGGGTGTGATGAATTTTATCTCAAGGGATGATAGTTTAGATATTTCTCAAGAAACACAAAAAATAGGCAAGAAGATTTTACTTGGCGGAAGTTCAGCCAACACAATTTCTGGGGTGAACGCTTTAGGAACAAATGCTGGTTTTATTGGAGTTTTGGGAAAAGATGACCATGGGGATATTTATCAGCGACAAACAAAAAAAGAAGGAGTTATTTCATATCTTCAATATCACAATGAACATGTGACTGGCCATGCTTTTACTTTTATAACTCCGGACGGAGAGCGAACATTCGCAACTCATCTCGGGGCTGCCGTTGCAATTGAGAGGGAACATATCAAGGAAACTGAGATTAGAGGTGCAAAAATTTTTCACATTGAAGCATATCAACTGGAAGACCCACTTCTTTGTCGAACACTTTTTCATGCGATTGCAGTTGCAAAAGAAGCTGGTACTAAAATCTCTCTTGATCTTTCAGATGTAGAGTTAATAAAGCGCAACAAAGCTCTTTTTCATGATGTGATAATAGAGCATGTTGACATTGTTTTTGCAAATGAAGAGGAGGCTAGAGAGTTTACGGGTAAGAGTGAAAAAAATGCATTACACGCAATTGCAGGAATTTGTGATGTAGCTGTTGTGAAATTAGGCAGCAAGGGGAGCTTGATTAGGTCTGGTGATGAGATTTATCGAATTGATCCTTGTAGAGTTGAAATCAAGAATACCAATGGAGCTGGGGATATGTATGCTTCAGGAATTTTGCATGGCTTAGTTTGCGACTTGGGGTTGAAACGTGCTGGGGAGATTGCTAGTCATGTTTCTTCGTTGGTTGTTGCAAGCTCAGGCGCTAGGCTTGATGCAAAATATTTGGATTCTGTGAGGAAACTCGGGGAAGGATAACACAAAGAATAGGGTATAATTATATATTACTTATTAACGAATTAACGCATTAACGAGTTGTATGGCTGAAGAAATTTCGAATTTCGAATTTTGAATTAGCTCTGGCAGAATTAAAAGGGATTTTGGTAGCTGTTCCGGGAAGGATAGCTACGAGGAATTCTCTTTTGAAGGGAGGGGTAGTGCAAAAACACTTAACATGGTTATAACATAAGGTCAGTATAAATTAACAATAAAGATTGAAAAAATGGAAGAAAATAAAATCAAAGATATTTCGTTGGCGGAGTATGGAAGAAAGGAAATTGATATTGCAGAGAAAGAGATGCCTGGACTTATGGCGCTTCGTGAGAAATATGGGGAGAAAAAACCTTTGAAGGGTGCCAGGATTGCTGGAAGTTTGCACATGACGATTCAAACTGCTGTTTTGATTGAGACGCTTGTTTATCTTGGGGCTGAAGTCAGGTGGGCTTCTTGTAATATTTTTTCAACTCAAGATCATGCTGCAGCCGCAATTGCAAGAGCTGGAATTCCTGTTTTTGCTTGGAAAGGAGAAACTCTCAAGGAATATTGGTGGTGTACCGAACAAATTTTTAATTTTGCTGGAGGGAAAGGGCCAAACCTGATTGTTGATGATGGTTCTGATGCCACTCTTATGTTACATAAAGGAGTTGAAATTGAAAAAGACCCAAGCTTATTAGAACAAGATTATTTAGGAAAAGGTGAAGATGAGAGAGAACTTATGCTTGCTTTGAAGACAAAATATGCTGAGAATCCAAATTTTTGGAGCAAGATCGCAAAGGATGTTAAAGGTGTTTCAGAAGAAACAACAACCGGTGTTCACAGGCTCTATCAAATGTTCAAAGAAGAAAAACTTCTTTTCCCAGCAATAAACGTGAATGATTCTGTAACAAAAAGTAAATTTGATAATCTATATGGTTGCAGAGAATCTCTTGCAGATGGAATCAAGCGTGGAACAGATGTGATGGTGGCGGGAAAGGTTGCCGTTGTGTGTGGATATGGAGATGTTGGCAAGGGTTGTGCCCAGAGCATGAGAGGCTTCGGTGCGCGTGTGATTGTGACTGAGATTGATCCAATTTGCGCTCTTCAGGCATCAATGGAAGGATTTGAGGTGAAAACCATTGAAGATTCTTTATCAGAAGGAAACATCTACATTACAACAACTGGTAACAAGGATATCATTACAGTTGCGCATATGGAAAAAATGAAAGATGAAGCAATTATTTGTAATATTGGTCATTTCGATAATGAAATCCAAGTCGAATTGTTGGAAAAATACGAAGGCATAAAAGAGATTAATATCAAACCTCAAGTGGACAAATTTGTTTTTCCAGACGGACATGCAATTGTGCTTTTATCACGAGGAAGGCTTGTGAATCTTGGCAATGCAACTGGTCACCCAAGTTTTGTTATGAGCGCCTCTTTCACAAATCAAGTTCTGGCTCAAATAGATTTATGGGAAAATGATTATAAAATTGGAGTGTATACACTTTCGAAGGAACTTGATGAAGAAGTCGCAAGATTGCACCTTGAAAAATTAGGAGTTAGTCTTACGAAGCTGACAAAAGAGCAAGCCGATTATATTAATGTGGCAGTGGAGGGACCTTATAAGCCTGAACATTATCGTTATTAGAAATTTTTAAAAGTATAAACAAAAAACCGTTGGAAAAGAGCGGTTTTTTGTTAGAAATATATGCTATAATAGGCATAAAGTTTAAATAGCAAACTAAAATGAAAATAGAAAAAAATCAGAAAGGATTCACAATTATTGCGATTCTTTTTGCCATCCTACTTACTTTTGCGGTTATTATCCCATTGTATATCGATAGAATTAGATCTGCAAAAGAAACAAAACAAAAAGCTCAAGAACAGGTTGACCAAATTGAAAAACATGTCGAGATGCAGGTTGAAGATTTTGAGAAAAAGATGCAGGAAGATCTAAACTCCACACTAGAATAGTAATTATTTATTGTTTATTAACGCATTAACGAGTTAACTAATTATAAATACGAGAAAATTTCGAAATTCGAATTTCGAATCAATTTTGAATTATTTAATGATAGAATGAAAGGAACGAGATTGATTTTCAATGTTCATTCTTAAATAGCTTCCCCCTCCCTTAGTTTAAGGGAGGGTTGGGATGGGTTACATTTCCGCACTAACTGTAAATTCTCTAAAACTTCTAACCCCACCTAACCTCCCCTTAAACTATGGGGAGGAATTACACACAGGGACTAAGTCCCCAATTGGGGACTTAGTCCCTAGAAAGAGTCCCTAGAAAGAAAATTGAAAATTAGTTCCTATTCGCGCTGGAGTGGGTTTGTGACCCGGTCTTATGTTTCAGGTCAACGTTACAGTTTTTCTACTGTGTCTTAAAATAAAAAGTCCGAGTTACCCGCCTGAACCAGTACGGGCAGGCAAACTCGGATCAGCGCAAATTGTCCAAGGGCCCTCTGTAACTTGTTAATCCGTTAACTCGTTAACTAAATAATTCTATAATATTAGAATGGCGTTAGTACATTAGAAATTCAATCAAATTTCGAAATTTGAAATTTGAAATTAGTTTTTAAGCCCCCTTTGTCTATTTTTTGAATATTTGATAAAATGCAATTGGTTGTGGAAATGCTTTCTAATCACGGTATATAATTATAATATAATCTACTTTTATTTATGCAAAGGAATATTTTTTTGATTTCAGCACTTTGTTTTTTTGCTGCCAACAATATGCATTTTATTTTTTCGAGCGGTTTTCTTCCAAAAACACTAGATATTGTAGCAATGATTTCTCTTGGATTCGGTGTCTTTGTGATGTTTGCAGATAGAAGTGGGAGTGATAGATAAGGAATTATTTTTGCTCATCTATAATTGCGAAAACGAATAAGATAAAGTATAATTGGAAGATAAAAATAAAGACAATAAAGAAAAAAGACTATGATTTATCGACATAAACTTTTCAAATTAGACAGTGATTTACAGATGATATACAGCAATGACGGCAAAGAACTAAGAATTACTGCTGATTCATATATATTAATTTTTGCTTTGTGCAGAAAAAAGGCTATATCCATAGGGGAAGCCCATAAGCTTTTGGGCCTGAGCAAAGAGTATCGTGGGAGAAGAGTTAAGGAGGATGTTGAGAAGATTAATCATACCATTGGGGCTGAGGTAGTTGTTTTGAAGGAAGTGGAAGGGGAGTTTGAATCGGAAACAATAATCTTTTTAAAAGATGCTTTAGTCACAATAGAATAAAAGACATAAACAAAGAACATATATGAAGGTTTTTATTACAGGGGGGGCTGGATTCATCGGTAGTGCGATTGCAAAAAAGTTAATCGATAGGGGAAACGAGGTTGTCATGATTGACAACTTTAATGATTATTATGATGTTCAGTTAAAGAAAGATCGTATAAAGAAATATCTTAAAGGCTATAAATTTAAATTATACAAGGGGGATATACGTGATATAAAACTTCTAGAGAGAATTTTTAAAAAAGAAAAGATTGATAAAGTAATAAGTTTAGCGGCTTTGGCAGGTGTTAGAAATTCACTTCTTGACCCACTTGGATATGAAGATGTGAACGTAAAAGGAACTCTCAATCTTTTGGAAATTTCCAAAAAATATAAAATAAAGAATTTTGTCTATGCCTCATCTTCCTCAGTTTATGGGAATAACAAGAAGCAACCATTTTCAGAAAGTGACAGTGTAGATACACCAATATCTCCCTATGCAGCTACCAAAAAAGCGACAGAACTGTTGGCCCACGTTTATAGTCATATTTACGGACTAAATACCACTGGATTGCGCTTTTTTACTGTCTACGGTCCATGGGGAAGACCTGATATGGCGCTATTCCTTTTCGCTGACGGAATAACAAAGGGAAAGTCGATTAATGTTTTTAACCGTGGCAAAATGAGCCGTAACTTTACTTATATTGATGATATTGTTTCTGGAACAATCAAGGTTCTCGATGCAGACTTGAAATGCGAGATTATGAACATCGGTGGAGACAAAGAAGAAACCTTGATGAGATATATCGAAGTTCTTGAAGAAAACCTTGGCAAGAAGGCCAAAAAAAAGATGTTGCCAATGCAACCAGGAGATGTGCCTTCCACAGTAGCTGACATTAGAAAGCTTAGAAAATTAGGCTGGAAACCAACAACTAGGATAGAAGAAGGGATTAAGAATTTTGTGGAGTGGTATAAGGAGTATTATAAGGCGTAGGAATTTTATTATTGTTTATTAACGAGTTAACGGATTAACGAGTTGCAGAAACAGAAAGTCAATTTTCAATAAGCTAATTTCTTCGCAGGAACGACACGAAGAATGAATTTTGCGCTGGAGCGGGTTTGTAACCCGGTCCAATATTTCAAACTAACGTTATAGTACTTCTGTTGTGTCTTAAAATAAAAGGTCCGAGTTACAAACTCGGACCAGCGCAATTATTTATTAACGAGTTATTGAATTAAGACAATTTTAAATGAGTCATTTCCCCCTTTGAGAAGGGGGATCGGAGGGGGTTTTGGCAACTGTTCCCTCCCTTAGGCTAAGGGAGGGTTAGGGTGGGTTACATTCCTGCACCAACTACAAATTTTCTAAAACTCTTAACCCTACCTAGCCTCCCCTTAAACTATGAGGAGGGATTGCGCACAGTCCCTGCACATAGGGACTAAGTCCCCAACTGGGGACTTAGTCCCTAGAGAATAACTAGAGAAGCACAACAACATCAAGGGTAGACATAAGAACAAAAAAAGCTTATTATAGAAAAAGAAAAGAGCTATAAAAATAGCAGAAAAGTTTATCTGAAAATACAAAAAAGATAAACATATTCAGAATATAAACACGAGGGACTATGTCCCTTTCACATTTTCTATGCAAAAAATGATGCATAAGTCTCACGAAAATTACAAAGAGCTGATCTGGATGCTCGCAAAAACTGATTTCAAGCTTAGATATCAAGGGTCTGTCCTGGGATATTTGTGGGCACTTTTGAAACCACTTTTGACTTTTGCGATTTTGAATTTTGTTTTTTCCTCAGTTTTCAATCCTCGAGGCACGGGAGCTGATACATATTCATTGCAACTCCTTGTCTCTTTGATGATGTTCTATTTCTTTTCCGAAGGGACAAGTGCAGGATTGAATTCATTGCTTTTAAAATCTCAATTGGTGACCAAGATCTATGTTCCAAGATGGGCAATTATTTTGGCTTCAACGGTTAATGCAACGCTAATTTTTGTGATGAATCTTTTGGTAATTGTTTTGTTTTTTGCTATCAAGGGATTTCTCCCAAGTGTCGGGGCTATTTTGATGTTTCTTTTGTTTTCATTTTTTATTTATATAATAGTTCTTTCATTTTCTTTAATAACAGCACCTCTTTATGTCAAATTTAGGGATCTCTCTATGATTTGGGAAGTACTTTTAATGATAATTTTGTATGCTTCGCCAATTATTTATCCGCTGACAACTTTGCCAGTGAAATTTCATCAATTTATTCTTTTAAATCCAATCGCTTTTATTATTCATTTTAACAAAGAGTCCCTTATCAACAATCATTTCGCAAGCCCCGCTCAGTATATAATTTTTATCAGCATTGTAGTAGGAGGATTTATCCTAAGCATTTTTTCATACAGAAAATTCACCCCAAGGATAGCGGAGGAGATTTAAAATTAATTTTTAATTTTGAATTTTGAATTTCGATTGAAACTAGAATGTTTTAATGTAAGAACGAGGAAGTCGGAACGGTTTTGAATCAATTTTGAATTATTCAATGATCAAGGAAATAAAGAACAAAACAAATTATGATTTAGAGGAAAGAACCTCAAAGTTTGGAGGCGATGTTATTTTATTTTGTCGAAAGATGCCCCAAGATATAGTTACAAAACCTTTGGTTTCTCAATTGGTAAGAAGCGCTACCAGTGTTGGGGCAAATTATATGGAAGCTAATGGTGCCAGTTCTAAAAAAGATTTCAAGAATAAAATACATATTTGTAAAAAAGAAGCCCAAGAGAGCAAATATTGGTTGCATATGATTTCTATAGCTTGTCCAAAGTGCAAAGAAGATGCTAGACTGCTATGGAAAGAGACGCAAGAACTCACATTGATATTTGGAAAGATAATCTCAACATTAAAAGGATAAAAAATGTTTGAAAAATTAAGTCATTAAAATTTCATTCAAAATTAAATAGCCTTGTCCTCAGATTGATAATTGCAAGCTACAATCGTTCATTAATTCATTAGAAATTCAATCGAAATTCAAAATTCAAAATTCGAAATTAAACACAGACATGTCCAAAGTTGAAAAAAACCCAATTAAAATAGATAAAACCGAAATCGCCATCTCTGTCAAAGGCGTAAGCAAGACTTTCCGCATTCCTCATGAGAAGATTTCTTCTGTGAAGGGTGCTGTTTTGAGTGCTTTTAAGAGCAAGAGTTATGAGGAATTCAAAGCACTTGATGATGTTTCTTTCGAGGTGAAAAAGGGAGAGTTCTTTGGAATCATTGGCAGAAATGGAAGTGGGAAATCAACATTGCTCAAGGTTTTGGCTGGGATTTATCAGGCGGATAAGGGAAAAGTTGAAGTTAATGGAATGATTTCCCCGTTTTTGGAATTGGGAATTGGTTTCAACCCAGAACTTTCAGGCAGGGATAATGTATATTTGAATGCAACCGTGCTGGGAATGACCAAAAAGCAGATTGACGAAAAATTTGATTCAATCGTGAAATTTTCTGAGCTAGAAAGGTTTATTGATCAAAAACTCAAGAATTATTCTTCAGGAATGAGCGTGAGATTGGCCTTCTCGGTTTCGATTCACGCCAATCGTGATATATTGCTTATGGATGAAGTTTTGGCAGTGGGGGATTCGAATTTTCAGTCGAAGTGTTTGACGGAATTTAGCAAATATAAAAAAAATGGAAAAACTGTTATATTAGTAACTCACGATATTGGAACAGTACAATATTATTGTGATAGAGCTATGTTGATTAGGAATGGAAAAATTATAAAGATTGGCGAGACAAATGAGGTTACCAATAAATATATTGAAGGGAATATAATAGATGAGGAGGAGCGATTTTCTGATGCCAGTAAAATGGCTAGGATTTCTATTAAAAAGAAAAAATCCGAATCCAAGAAGATTGCGGAAATAACAGATGTGAAATTTTTGGATAGAAGTGGAAAGATTAAAAATATTTTTGAGACAGGAGAGTTTTTGCGAATAAAAGTATTTTTTGAAATAAATAATAAAATAGACAGACCAATAATAGGTTTTTCTATAATAAATAATCTGGGTGTTATTATTACGGGGACAAACAATAGAAAGAGAAATTTTAATATAGGAACTTTGAGTTGTGGCAACGCCGGTTATATTTGTTATGATTTTAGTAGCATTGATTTATTGGGCGGAGAATATAAAATAAATGTTGCCATAGCTGAAGATAATGGTAGAATATATGATCAAGTTTGTGACAAGTATTATATCTCAATTAATAGTCAAAAATTCCAGGAGTATGGAATTATTAATTTGAAACCGGCTATTTTCGTAGAAATTAAAAAGTGAAATAAATTAGGTTTTATTAATAATATAACAAAAAATATGTCAGTAGAAAATCCAAAAGAGTTTTGGAAAAATGTTTCAAGTTTAGAAAATTGGAAGGATTATATATTGCCAAAAAGAAGTGACGAAAGTTTTGACAAGGAGGGTTTTTTGGAGTCAGAGAGGATGTTTTATTTTTTTGATGACTCTGATGTTGTTATTGATTATGGGTGTGGTATAGGAAGAGTATCAAAATATGTGGTGGATCGAGCCAAGCAAGTTATCGGTCTAGATATTAATGAAGATTTCATCGGAAAGGCAGATAAATATGTAAATAAAAATAACGCTAATTTTTTTGTAGCAGATTCTTATGACAAGAAAAATTGTGCAAATTTTATTTATTGTTTAATGGTTTTTCAACACAATGATAGTAAAAATAGAAATATTATTATCAATCATATAAAAAAATTATTAAAAGAGAGTGGAGAGGCTATAATTCAGTTTCCTAAATTTGAAAGCGAATATTACAAGGAAAGCGATTTTGTTCATAAGTTTACAAGGGACGAAGTTATTAATTACGGAATAAAATTTTCCAATTATAAAATAGTAGAAGGAAATCTAATTGAATATGCAACAAAGATTAATAAGAAAATAAATCATGAATATTTTTTAATAATAAAAAAATAAACACTTGAGAATCTTAATTACAACTCATCACTTGGATAATAGGGCTGGGTCTGAATTATTTACTGCAAATTTAGTATCTGAGTTAAAAAAAAGAGGACACCACCTGTATGTTTTTTCTCCTATATTAGGTAAAATTTCGGAAGAAATAATGAGAAAGGGAGTGACTGTTGTGGAAGATTTAAGATTGTTGAAAAAAGTAAAAATAGATATTATCCATGCCCAGCACAATACTACTGCCATTTTGGCACGTTCAATTTTCCCAGACACCCCGATGATTTTCATGTCTCATGGTGCATTGCCAGAACTAGAGCAAATTCCATCTATTGATATCGGAATTGGAAAATATGTTGCTGTTAGTGAAGAAATTAAGAATCACATAATTCAGAATTATGGAATAGAAGAAGAGAGAATAAAGATTATTAGAAATTTCGTTGATGCTGATGTTTTTCGTTCCAAAAAAGAGTTAAATAAGAAACCTAAGAACTTGTTGATTATAACCAATCATTATGCTGACGATGTTAGAAGTGTCATTGAAGGTGCTTGCAGAGATTTAAATATTGAATTTTTGCACATAGGGTTACCAGATAATCCAGTGAGCAACGTTGAAAGCCACATTAACAATTCTGATATAGTAGTTACTCTTGGGAGAGGTGCTTTGGAAGCAATGGCGTGTGAGAGAAATGTTATAGTTTTTGATGTGCACGGTGGTGATGGTTTTGTTGATAATAAAAACTTTTTTGAAATTAGAAAAAACAATTTTTCGGGGAGAAGGTTTAAGTATAAATACACAGTTGAAAGCTTTAAAGAAGAGATAAAAAAATATAATCCTAGTTTGGGAAAGTTGCTAAGAAAAATTGTTGAGGCAGAAAACAGTTTGAGTGTGACTGTTGATGCTCTGGAAAATATTTATGAGGATATCAGAAATGTGAAATGTGAAAAAAGTCAAATTACAAAAGGGCAGTTATATAATGAGATATTTTTTTTGGAACAGGCTTTTAAGGTGAAAAAATATCCAAAATTGGTTATAGAAAAACAATCCAAACAAATAGAGAATATAAACAAGGAGAGGGAATTATTGAGGGAAAAATTAATTCTTTCTGATCAAAAAATTCAACTTATGGAGGCTTCATTTTTTTGGAAACTAAGAAAGATTTATTTGAAACTTAAAGAAAAGGTGATGTTTGTTTTTGGGAAAATTGCTCCCAAAAAACAGCGCTTAAGAATATTGCGTTTATGTAAGGATGTAAAAAGGTCTTTAAGACAGGAAGGATTTTTAAGGATGACAAGAAGGGTTTTTAATTTTTTAGTTTATGGTAAAGGTTTCTTAAGCAATATCAAAAAAAATGTTATCTTGAGTTATGAAAAAGAAGAAAGCGTTACACCTCAACTTTATAACGAAGAGTTTTTTGAGAAATTAAATGTGGTTCCTCACTATTTAAACCCATATTTTTCTATTAACAATGAGTTGATAGGGGAAAAAGAGGGAATAACAATAGGAATACATCTCCATCTTTTTCATGAAGAAATGTCAGATGTTTGTATAAAATATCTTTCCAATATTCCTCTTCCTTTTGATTTATTTATTTCAGTAAAGAATGATGCTGATACCAAAAGAATATCAAGTGAGTTTGAGTTGAAAATTGATAATGTAAAAAATGTTTTTGTGGAAAAAACGCCTAATAGAGGAAGAGATATAGCACCTCTTATTGTTCAATTTGGAGAAAGATTGGCAAAATATGATATAATCAGTCATTTTCATACAAAAAAAAGTTCGCACTGGGATAAATTTAATGGCTGGTTTACTTCGATTATGAATATTTTGTATGGTTCTCGGGAAAAAATATTTCAGATAATAGAATTGTTAACAAAAGGTGACGGCAAAATTGTTTATCCCGAAGGTAATCGAAATATAGTTTTAGATAGAACTGGGTGGAGCGCTAATTATGATATCTCCAAGGATATATTGAAAAAGTATGGAGACTTAGATATAAGCAATTTTAATCGGATAGATTTTTCGCAAGGTTCAATGTTTTGGGCTAGAGGGAATGCTATGGAAGATTTTCTAAAGTTGCCTTTAAAATATTCCGATTTTCCAAAAGAACCAATAGCCGTAGATGGAACAATCGCTCATGCCCTAGAGAGATTATTGCTCGTTTTTGCTTCTAAGAGTGCGGGGATTTGTTACAGATTGCACGAGAGTGATTCCTCGGGTGATTACAGATATTATGAAGACCAGGAAGATTTTTCTGAGAAAATAAAACACAAATCAATAAAGGTTTTGTCTTATTATCTTCCGCAGTTTCACCCTATCCCGGAGAATGATGAGTGGCACGGCAAGGGGTTTACGGAGTGGTACAATGTGCGCAAGACAAATCCTTTTTTTTGTGGACATTACCAACAACACATCCCTCATGAAGATTTGGGATATTATTTAATAGATGGTCCTGAAATGCTAAAAAAGCAAGCAGGCATGATGAAGAAGGGGGGAGTTTATGGACAAATTTTCTATCACTATTGGTTTACCGGTAAACTTATTCTGGAAAAGCCAGCTCAGATATTGCTCAAAAATGCTGACATAAAGATGCCCTTTTGTTTTTGTTGGGCAAATGAAAATTGGACTAAATGTTGGGATGGAAACGAAAAAGAAGTTTTGTTAAGTCAGAAATACTCCAGTAAAGATGCGAGGGAGTTTATAAGATATTTGATTCCATTTTTTAAAGACAAAAGATATATAAAAATTGAGGGTAGGCCAGTATTATTTGTTTATAGGCCGGCATCTTTTCCTGATTTTAGTTTGTATAAGGAAATTTGGAAAGACGAATGCGCTAAAGAGAATATTGACGAACCGTATTTAGTCGCAACACTCACAAGAGGTGCTGTCTCACCATTGGATTATGAAATGGATGCTGGTGCCGAAAGAGTTTTGCATGATTGGACGGACGGCAATGTTGGAAATATCAAGGACTCTTTAAAGAAATATAGACCAATGAACGGCAGTGTTCTTGAATATAAGGATGTTGCTAAATTCTACATGAAACAGACTGATAAAAAAGATTTCACTTATTTTCGTTCCATAGTTCCAGTTTGGGATAATACGGCTAGATACAAAGAAGATGCCATGTTGCTTCATAATTGCGCTACTGATGTTTTTCAAAAATGGATGAGCTCCTTAGTTAATTTTACAGAAAAAACTCTTCCACAAAACAAGCAGTTTATTATTGTAAACGCTTGGAATGAATGGGCTGAAGGAGCGCATCTCGAGCCAGATGTAAAGTTTGGGTATGGGTATCTAAACTCCATTGGGCGCTCTTTAAGTGATGAATCTTATGGCTATAATCAAGATCTCTTATTGGACTATTCCAAGAGTCGTGAGTTAAAAATCAAGATTGATTTTTCAAAAGAAGCATTAGATTTTTTGAGGGAAAACGATTTAGCTAGAAGTAAATTCATTAATTGTTTGACTAATTCAACAGTTTTTAAATTGTGGAATATATACATTCAGAATGAAGAAATTATAAAATATATTAAAAAAAGTGGTTACACCAAGGAAGTGTTGAGCGGTAAAATTGAGTCCAAGGACTTTACCCTTTTAATCGGTGAAATTGGCTGCTTCTCTGTTGATATGCTCGAAAAAGTCATATCGATGGGTTTGAAAAATAAAACCTCAGTGATTTGCGCTAACAGTCTTTCTGATAGAATTTTGGAAGGCGTAGAGATTCTGGACAATGCTTCAATTGACAGTAGACATGTTTCTTCCATTAGACTTTATCCTGAGATAAAAAACGACTATAGAAATTTTAAGATTTGTTGGGATGCACTTTTTTCAAAATTAATCGATGATCGTTTGGATTATGGCAATTTACCGGTGATAACAACGGTTATAAGATTTCATGAGGCTGGAGATTTAAAGCTATTAAACAATGCGCTCATCTCTCTTTTGTCTCAATCTGATTGTATAGTTCAGCCATTAATTGCAACACATAATTTAAGCAGTAATAAGCTTGAGGAATTGAAAAAAGTTGTTCATCAGTATGGTTGGGACAAGAATTACCCCCCAATTATAAAGGAATTCTTCTCTGAGATGGGTAAGGATATAAGATCGAAGACACTGAATGAATCAATTAAATCAATTAAGACTAAATACGCCGCAATACTAGACTATGATGACACTCTTTTTCCTTTCGCTTATAAGTGGCTTATAAATAGACTCAAAAAAACAAATAAGGCTGTAAGTTTTGGTAGGGTGTTTGTTTCTAAATTTGTTAAAAGAAAAATGCAAGTTTTGGAAAGGGCTACTATATACAAAAATGGAAGTGATTATAGGGAGTTTTTGGCTAATAATCATGCACCACTGCATTCTTTTATTTTGGATTTAGAAAAGATTGATGTAAGTGCTCTAAAATATTTTGATGATATGAAATATTTGGAAGACTACTATATGACTCTACAATTATTTACTGAAAATAACGTGGACTGGGAGTCGTTAGGTGAAAATCAATTTATAGGTGATTATATGCACTGTGTTGATATGGAACACACTCTTGCCACAACGGAAGATGATAAAAGAAAAAGTATTACAAAAACCGAAGAATATCTAGTATGCGAGAGGAGAATAAACGACTTTAAAAAAGAATTGATTTGTGAAAAATAAAATATCAATAATAATTCCCTTCAAAGATAAACCAGAATTGCTCAAGCAATGCATTTTTAGTATTCTTAAAAAGAATGCTTTCGAGAATTATGAAATTCTGTTGGTGGATAATCAAAGCGTCGAGAAGTCAACTAGAAATTTCTTGAAGGAAATTAAGAGTCTAAAAAGGATAAAAGTATTAAGATATAACAAGGCATTCAATTTTTCCGCTATTAATAATTTTGCAGTGAAAAAGGCGACTGGTGATTATGTTTTATTTCTCAATAATGACACGAAGGCAATTTCTTCAAATTGGCTGAAAGAAATGCTTAAATGTTTTGATGTTCAAAAAATAGGAATAGTAGGGGCTAGACTTTTATATCCTGATAAAACAATTCAACATTGCGGAGTTATGTTGGAAAAGGAGAGGTTAGCTATTCATGCTTTTAGAAAATGGAAAGAGAAGGATGTTGAAATGGTGGCGAGAAAAGAGTGGAGCGCAGTAACTGGTGCCTGCATGATGACAAAAAGAAGCCTATTTTTGAAGGCGGGTGGTTTCGATGAGGTCAATTTGCCAATTGCTTATAACGACATCGATTATTGTTTAAGAGTGAGAAGACTTGGATTTAAAATCATTTGCGCAACGGACGTGAAGCTTTATCATTATGAATCGATTAGTAGAAAATCTGATATGTTAGCAAAATTTCTCAATCGTAGTCGTTATAAAAAATTTATTGCAGAGCAAGAGTATATGAGAAACGAATGGAAAGGTGAAATTGAAGATGACTGTTTTTATGAGAGTAATTTCATTTAAATCATCAAAATTAATATACATAATAAGCGATGCCATTTAATAGCCAAGACTCAGAATAGTTTTTTACGATATTATTTTTTTCATTTTCATCCGCAATAAATAAATAACTAGTACTATGTTGTTTATTTTGAAATCTA
>JBFHIG010000013.1:0-39984 GCA_041596615.1 Candidatus Moraniibacteriota bacterium
TCAAACCATCTATCAGCCTCAGAACATTCTCTGCTGGATGGTTCCCAACAGATGTCACCTACACACTTGGCGGTAACTTTTTCAGGAGTATTGAACGGGGAGTTGTTTTGAATGAAGTCGACTGGGTTGATGAAACCATTTGTATCTGGCCAATGCTCTAAAATCATTCTGCCCCATCCAATGCCATTTTCGGAATTTGAATATGGAACACCATCTCCTGGATGTATTCCAAAATGAAGATGAATTCCTCCATCCCAAGGGCCGGTTTTCCCTAGAATTTGGTTTGGATTAACATCACTTCCTTGACCTAAAGAAGTTCTTAGGTGTCCATACACAGCAACAAAGGGGGAACTACCCGATGTTTTGTGTTCAATGAAAAGAGCACAATTTCCTTCCCCCCAAGACTGGTTATCACAATGCTTATATATTATCTTTCCTGCGGCAATAGAATAAACATCGTGGTTAAGGTCATTCGTCATCATATCCGTTCCGATATGATAGTAGTTACTGTAGTAATCTGGGTCCTTACTTAACCACCATCCACTACCAGCATCATAATTACTGGCGCCTATTGGCCAATAAAAACCTGTTTCCGTGGTACCAGCCATTAAAGAGGAATCTCCAAAAATCAACACAGACAATGTTAGAAAAAACAATAATTTTGTTTTCATACCATCTACTCCCTTTCCGTTAAGGTTGATGAAATTTAAAAGTACCGAACAAAAAACTATTTATCCATACGATCATTACAATAGATTTTATAATGATCGCTAGAATAACTAGTTTATGTTTTTGAATGAATCAGCTACAGAATTAAAAATATTTTCGTGATTTTCAATATTAACATTAGGGGAAAAAATAAATTGCACATTGTCCCTGTCGCGCTCAATTGTTTTTGTTAATATTCCATAATCATCTTTTCCGTTTACTACGGATTTTTTATCAACAACATTTATCATTATCCCACCAACTTGCTCCCCACGATTATAATAAGAGTCTTTGTCTATATTCTGCAGGCAAAATATAGACTTCTTGTTATTTGGGCTAAGAGAGGTGCCTCCACAATGCCAATCTTCTGGATATTTTATAGCAAACCCATATTCCTCATTTTGATAAGTCTGCCAATTACTCGCATCAACTTTTTCTTTTACCAAAGGCTTTTCAATGATAGTTGGCTTCTGGTTTTTCACATACCAAAAAACACCCAATGCCACAACGACAATTAAAACAGAAACAGACAGAATTATTGACTTTTTCATCTTTCAAATAAAATTATTATTTATTAAGTTAAAATTAGCACACAAATACAGGGGATGTCAATGATTTTACACCAATCTCTGATTAAAATTCCACCACAGACCTACCCAAATGTCAGTTTTGTTTTAAATAAATGAAACTGTATTCATAAGTAACATACCATGGTACGTTACTTTGAATGGCTGGTAATAGTGGATTTATTAAATTCTAAATTCGAAATCGAAACTTTTTCCTGAAGATGACTTTTTTTTGAAAATATTATATAATTAATTCGTATTAATAAATATAATTAAGTAGCAAAAAGATAAACGATGAAAAACAAAAAAGTGCTGATAGCAGCAGCGGTTGTTGTTGTTGTGGCTTTAATTATCCTCAGTTTCTTCAAAAAAGACACGGCTCCTGTTGAACTGAAACCTTCTGCAGAAAAATCTGTTGACGTCATAGAAACCGTTCCCTATACTGCCCCTGAAAATGCCTCCAAAATAACAGGTCTTGCATGTGATAACTACCAAAAAAGAGCTTTCGCAGTTATGTACTCTGGAGACCCTGACGCAAGAGAGTACTTCTCCAATCTTTCGCTGGCAGACCTTGTGCTCGAAATGCCTCATCGTGCAGTTCATGGAGATCCTCGTTTGATGGGAATTTTTCAATGCAATGCACCTGAAATTGTTGGGCCAATGCGTTCTGGAAGAGTGGATAATATTTCAGTCGCTGGTTCTTTTGATGCAATTTTTGTTCCTTGGGGAGGGTCCAGTATTGCAAAAGCAATTTTGAAAAAAGATGTAATTGACCATATTGACTGTAACGGTGAAGTTGCTCCTTCGGGTGGAGATGCTTGTTTTCGAAGAACTGGTCCCATGAGCCAAATGAATAAAGCCTCTACGAATGTTACAGAATTAATTAAGGTAGCTGAACGGGTTGGTTATCGAAAAGAATCTAATTTCAAAGGATATCAACATCAAGGAGATATTGCGATGAGCGAACGTCCTGCTTATGCAAAAATAGATGTCAATTTTGAAAGCACTAAAAGCCTCAACGTCAGCTATTCATACGACAAAGAAACAAATTCATACCTTCGTTCATTAAGAGATGGAGCGGACATGGATTATGCTACAGGAAAACAATATGCGCCAAAGAACATTATCACCATCGTCACGAAAAAAGAGCCCTGGATGCTTGATAGAAATTATACAGCAGAGGGCGTTCAAGACCCTTGGGATGGCGTTGATGACACACACAGTCTAAACGACAGTGGTGGTTATCCAAATATGCAACTTGGCGATCCTTGGTTTGATACAAAATTTGAAGGAAATGCTACATTCTTTCTTAATGGAACTAAAATTGATGGGACGTGGAAAAGGACAAAGGGTCTAGCAAATCAATTTCAATTCCTTGATAAAAATGGAAATGAAATTAAATTTGTTCCAGGGCAAATCTGGATGCATGTGCTTGGGGACGATCAAGAAATTGCCTATTCAGAAAATGCTTCTGAAGAAACTGACGGAATACAGGCTCAAGGAGAATAAATCCTCTATTCTAAATAAAACAAAAACCACTGGCGTTAGCTGGTGGTTTTTTAAACTAAAAAAGCCCTTGCGATAATCCGAAAATTACCGCAAGGGACTTATTGAGAGATTCTCTCTCTGGATTCAAGAAAAAATAGCCAATTTGATATCTCTAGCGTATATTCCATTGCGCCCCTTACCAGAAATGAAAGTAACGGGTATTTCGCTGTCAGCGCTATCCTCAAGCGCGCGATAAACATCCAGCGGAATAGTCCCTCTTCCTACAGGAAAGGCTCTTTTTTCACCCAGAACGTAGCAAGGACTTGTCTCTTTTTGCAACCCAGACTCACATTCACCCATCATAATCTCTTCGTTGGTCATTAGAGTGACACGTAAAACTCCAGTAAGTCTCTGCTCTATCTTCTTTTCCTTTTTCTTTGTCACTTCTCTCTCCTCTTAATTTTTTTTCTTGAGCTTTGAATGCGTTTAGGCATTCTGTTTATTAGGAACTGTTCATAGCATTTAAACACATCTTTTTGTGAAAGTCAACGTATTTCAAGTGGTCAAATAGTCAACCTTAGAAAATTACAATAAAAAAGGTGCACACGGAATATTGTTCCGTATGCACCTGTCCGCTAATGGCAGGATTGATCCTAGTGTGATGCCTCTCCATTCTTAGCAGAAAGGATCCACTTACCTTTGAAGGCAATCCCACAATCTTTTTCCCCGTCGGCGTTCCAATCTCCCCTCACAATCCTCGGAGGGTTTTTCGAATCGAGATAATTTGCGGTTACAAAACCCGCAAATAATCCGACCCCAAAAAGAACCAGACTTGCGACCAAAATACCAAAAACTGACATTTTCACAACTTTCATAATAACACCCCTTATTCATTTTTGATTAACATTCAGCTTCTTCCTCTAAATAACTATTCAAATCATAGTATTTATGTCTTTTTGTCAAGCGAATCTACTTGACATTAGCTATTTCAACAAACAAAAAACAGCCACAAAAGTGACTGTTTTTGAAAATAAAGCTGTCTTATGTTTATTTTTTTCTAGCTTTCGCTGCCTTAATAAACTGCAAAAACATTGGACTTGGAATTAAAGGTGAAGAAGTAAATTCTGGATGAAATTGACTTCCAAACATGCAAGGATGCTGGTCTGTTGGAAGTTCTGCAATTTCCATCAGAGTTCCATTTGGTGATTTTCCTGAAAAAATCAAACCCGCTTTAGCCAATTTTGCTACATATTTTGGATTCACTTCATATCGATGTCGATGTCTTTCTTCGATTTTTGTCTTTCCATAGGCTTCAAAAGCAAGGGTTCCCTTTTCAATCTCGCATGGATAATCTCCCAACCTCATTGTCGCTCCATAGTGCCCGTCCTCAAGGTTCTTCTTTTGCTCTGGCATAAGATCAATCACAGGATTCTTTGTCTTAGGATCAATTTCAGTAGTATTGGCATCCGAAAGACCCAATACATTTCTTGCATATTCAACAACCAAGAGTTGCATTCCATAGCAAAGCCCAAGATATGGAATTTTATTTTCACGAGCAAATTTGATTGCTGCAATTTTTCCCTCGATTCCTCTCTCCCCAAATCCACCAGGAACAATAATTCCATCATATTCAGACAATTCTTTTACTTTTTCTGGCTTTTTCTCATATTCTTCAGCGTTTAACCATTCAATTTTAGCCTTCCTGCCTTCTGCTATTGAGGCATGTTTAATGGCTTCAATCACTGAAATATAGGCGTCAGAAAGGACACACTCCCCCGTTCCAAAATATTTCCCTACAATTCCAATTTTAATTTCCTTTTTAGCAGCTCTCATTTTATCAATAAACCCATGCCAATCTTTCAGATCACTCTTTTTTGATTTAAGTGCAAGTTTTTTCAAAATCAATTCACTTAGATTGTCTTTCTCGAAATTAAGAGGCACTTCGTAAATAGACTCAATGTCTGGCGCTGAAATCACGGATTCCTCTTTAATATTACAAAAAAGTGCAATTTTTTCTTTTCTTTTCTTATCAATTGGGTTATCACTTCTAGCGATAATAATGTCAGTCTGAATTCCTGCTGAATTCAAGGAGCGAATGGCTTGTTGTGTTGGCTTTGTTTTCATTTCTCCAGTTTTTTCTGGATATGGAACATAGGTAATTGTTACATATAAAACACTCTTATCTTCACTCTTGAGTTTCAACAATCGAGCAGCTTCAGTGAAAAGCATATTTTCATAATCACCAGTAGTTCCTCCAACTTCAATAATTACAAAATCAGCTTTATTTATTTTGGCTGCTTTCTCTAAAGTTTCAATAACCTCATTTGTGACGTGAGGAATTATTTGCACACATTTCCCTCTATATTCCAAATTTCGCTCTCTTTCAATAACTTTTTGATAAACACTTCCAGTTGTCATGTAGTTTGTTGGAGGAAGCTTTACATTTAAAAATCTCTCATAATTTCCCATGTCCTGATCTGTTTCCAAACCACTAGAAAGAACAAATGTTTCCCCATGCTCTGTTGGATTCATAGTTCCGGCATCCACGTTTACATACGGGTCAATTTTAACAGCTGTCACGGAATATCCTCTTGATTGGATTATTCTGGCTATAGAAGATGCCGAGATGCCCTTTCCAATTCCACTCATAACTCCCCCAAAAATAAAGATGTACTTTGCATCTTTAGCCCAATTCTTTTTCTCCATTTATATATAGTTTAAGCTTTTAAATTAAGTTACCTCCAAACATATATTCCAAAATCCTACCCCTATTTCCAAAGATGTCTCTCTAATTTCTCATATAAAAAGCCGCTCCCCTGTGTAGCGGCTGTTTATACTAGCCTCCCTTATTCTTTTTCTATCACTATTTTTATTGTTGCTACTATTCCTTCTGCAAAACCAATTTTCACTGGATATTCTCCCAGTTGCTTGATGGCCTTCTTCAAGCCAATATTAGCTTTTCCAATTTGATATTTTTCGCTTTCTAGTTTTTCAGTAACCTGTTTTTTATCGATTGAACCAAATAAATTTTCTGATGAGTCTTGGGTCTTTGCTGAGATAACAAAACTCTTGCCATCAATTGAGTCCGCTACTTTTTTCATTTCAGCCAGCTCTGCTTCTCTTTCTTTTGTTTTTTGTTCTGCCAACTCTTTTGCTTGCCTAACGTTGCCTTCTGTGGCAACTTTCGCAAGCTTCTTGGGGATTAGAAAATTCCTGGCATAACCATCTGAAACGTTTTTTATTTCACCTTTCTTCCCAACTCCTTTTATATCTGCTTGTAAAACTAATTTCATATCTTCTTTCGGCTTTTACAGATTAACAATCTTTTTATTATTTTTAGTTTAACCAAAAAAACAGACCTTTGCAATAGTAACTTTTTATTATTTTTTATCCTGACGATATTTAAAAACATCCACTATCGCATTAATAACTTCTAAATCCATAACACCTGGAATAATTTTTTCTCTTTTTGGAACTTTAACTATTGATGCTATGGCTCTGGCCACTTCAATCTTGATTTCGTTTGTAATCCCAACAGTCCTTGTTTGTAATGCCCCTTTGAAAATTCCCGGGAAAACCAATGCGTTATTAATTTGATTTGGGAAATCCGATCTTCCAGTTGCTAGTATTCCAAGATTTTTTGCTTTACCGGCCTCATCTGGCATAATCTCCGGGTCAGGATTAGCTAACGCAAAAACAATTGCGTCTTTTTCCATCCTTTCAATATCTTCAGCTAAAAGCAAATTTTTTGCAGAAACCCCAATAAATAAATCTGCCCCTGTCAAGGCCTCTTTTAGTGTCCCTTTAAAATTATTATGATTTGTTCTGTTGGCCAAATCCTTTTTTGAAAAATCTTTTAGATCATCTCTACTTTTTGAGATTGCGCCCCTTGAGTCAAAAACTATAATATTATTTGCGCCTGATTGCAAAAGCAAATCAACAATTGCAAATCCTGCAGCCCCAGCCCCAGAAATTACAATTTTCAATCCTTTCAACTCCTTCTTCACAACTTTTAGCGAATTTATAAGTCCTGCCAAAACAACAATTGCGGTTCCATATTGATCATCGTGGAAAACTGGAATATCTAAATCTCTTTCCAGTTCGGCTAAAATCTCGAAACATCTAGGAGCTGAGATGTCCTCAAGGTTAATTCCTCCAAAACCAGGGGCTATCGCCTTCACAATTGAAATTATCTCTTTTGCGTCTTGAGTGTCAAGCACAATTGGAACAGCGTTAACGCCTCCTAGCTCTTTAAATAAAGCTGATTTTGCTTCCATCACTGGCAAGGCTGCCTTTGGACCTTGATTGCCTAAACCCAAAATTGCACTTCCATCGCTAACAACTGCAATGGTATTTTTTTTCCAGGTATATTTATAAACATTTTCTTCATCTTGCATTACCTCTCTTACAAGAGTTGCAACTCCTGGGGTGTAAACTTTGGATAAGTTTTCCGATGTGATTCTCTTTCTTGAAATGACCTCTATAACTCCACCATTCCCAGCTTTTTTCAATTCTTCGGCTTCCATTTTATTTTTCTTTTAATTTTCTAAAAATTTCAACGGCAGCCACAGCTCCCTCTGCAACGGCGGTAATCACCTGGCGGAATCCATTCGAATTTGTTGTTATATCACCAGCCGCATAGATACCATCAACGCTGGTTGACTGATTCGGGCCTGTTTTTATAAATCCCTTTTCATCAACTTCAGCTCCTAACTCGAGCAACATTTTTTGATTAGGAATGGAACCAATTTCAATAAAAACACCATCCATTTCTAGGCCATCCTCAATTCCGTCATTATCCTTAAGAATAACTTTTTTAACAACGTTTTCACCTTCAATTTTTGAGATGCTTTTGCTATATTCTATTTTAATCTTATCATTAGTCAACAAACTATCTAAATAAATAGGCATGCAAGTCAATTCGCTTCCGCGATGAATCAACACCACACTCTCTGCATATTCAGCCAACATCAAAGCTGCCATAGCAGCTGAATCACCACCACCAACAATAGCCACCTTCTTATTTCTAAAAAACGGGCCGTCACAAGTTGAGCAATATGAAACTCCTTTCCCAAAAAATTCCTTTTCACCAGGAACATCAAGCCTTCTAGGAGAAGTACCTACTGTGTACAAAAGCTTTTTTGTTTGGTAAGTTCCCTTTTCAGTTATTACACTAAAGCCTCCCTCTATTTTTTCAATCTTAGTAGCAGTTTCTTGTTGCAATGTGACTCCGAGATTTTCAACATGAGCTCGCATTTTAGCGCCAAGGTCTATTCCAGACACTGCTTCAAAACCCAAATAATTTTCAATTCTATGAATTTCATTTAGATATCCTCCTGGCTCTTTGCCAATAATAATATGGTCAATTTTATACCTTGAAGCATAAATAGACGCTCCTAAACCAGCCGGGCCAGCACCCAGGATGATAAGGTCCTTCATTTCTCCTTCCATTATTTTTTCTTTTAATTATACTTTTTTCAGTTCTTCTAATAATTATACTTTTTTCAGTTCTTCTAAAAGAGTTTCTTTTGATTGTGCTCCAACAATTTGTTTCACATTCTTTCCTCCTTTGAAAATAATCATTGTGGGAATTGACATAACTCCATATTTTTGAGCCGATTCTTGGTTTTCGTCTACATTCAATTTTCCAACTTTTGCCAAATCACCAATTTCTGTGGCAACTTCATCAATTACGGGTCCCATCATCTGACAAGGTCCACACCAAGGAGCCCAAAAATCTACTAACACTGGTTTTTCATTTTCTAAAACTTCTTTTTCAAAGTTTCCATCGTTAAATTCTAATGCCATTTTTTTATTCTTAATTTTTATAAAACATAAATTATTTAAAACAAAGAGCTATCTTCGAGAGCTTCCTATTCGCCTAATCTTCTAAGTCTTAATGAGTATTTTTTTAAAGCTTCGGTGAATATTTCTTTGGTAAATGCAGGAAACTTTGCCGAGGAAAATTCATATTGTGCATTCTGTGTTTGCCACATCATAAATCCAGCACTATTATGAGGATCTCCATCGACTCCGGTTCTAATCAAAAAATCAACCTCCGGAAGTTCTGCTGTCATCAAGTTCTCCTTTATCATCTCCTTTGTAACCTTAACTTTTTCCTTTGCCTCTTGAGCCTTTTTAACAATTTTATTAAAAGCATAGAGCATGTCTTCATCTCCGTTATAAGCCAAAAGGAAACACAAAACATGCTTTGAATGTTTTTTTGTCCTTTCTATTCCATTCTCGAGTATATTCCTGAGCTTTCTGGGAAATTGATTCTTCCAATCCCCTAAAATAACGATTCTGGCTTGATACTCATAGACCTCTCTGCTGTCAATCAATTTTTGAAAATATTCTTCATAAATTCCTAAAAGCGCAGTCTTTTCTTGCAGTGATCTCTTGGTTAAGTTATCCACAGAGGAACCCCAAAATGTTATATAGTTAACTCCTAAATCAAGGGCCTTTCGGACGATTTCCTCAATTCTATCAGCGCCTTCCCTGTGCCCTTCCCAGGGACTTAAACCATTCTCCTTCGCCCATCGTCTGTTTCCATCAGGAATAATCGCAATATGATTTGGTAAACTAAATTCTACTTTTTCCATAATTGTCTCCAATTCTTAATGTTGCCTGTTAACAATAAAGTGTGCAATTCCCTCAAAGAAAATCTCTGAGTCCTTGTTTTGCATCTTGATTTTTCCCAAAGCTAGAAGGGAATCATTTACAAGGTTCTTAGATAGATTGTTTGCATAATCTAAAGAGCCTGATTCTGTAACAATTTGCCTAAATTCATCAATTTCTTTTTCTGTTATGTTTTCTTTACCAAGTAATTCTTCCATTCTATTTTTCTGCACAGTTGTTCCGAATTCCTTTACTTTAATAACTAAGAGTGTTTGCTTTCCTTCGATAATGTCACTTCCCACCGGCTTGCCTAGTTTTTCTTGATCTCCAAAAACTCCCAAAACGTCATCTCTGATTTGGAAAGCTGCTCCAAGCGGCATGGAATAATCTGTGAAATTTTCTAAAACATCTTTACTTGAATTTGCAAGCAGTGCTCCAAGATGCGACGGGCCTTCGAATGTATATCTTGAAGTTTTGCCTTCGTACATTCTCATAATCTCTTCCTCTGTAGCAACGCCCTTTGCTTCCAGAATCACATCTACCATCTCCCCTGGGATTGTTACATAAACAATATCTTGCAATTTATGCAAGACCTTGATAATAACTTCTGGTTCATATTTAGCGGTAAACATAATTTCACTTGCCATGGAACCAGCCAAATCTCCGGCTATCATCGCCATTGAATTTCCAAAATGTTCAGCATCTGTGTTTGGAAAAAGTTTCTGTGCAATTCCTCGATATTCAGCATTTAGCGTTTTTACTCCGTGACGAGTATCATCCTTGTCAATAATATCATCGTGTATGAGCAAAAAAGAATGAATCATCTCTATTGACATCGAGGCCTCAACTATTCGATCTTCATCAACTCCTCCACAACCCAAATATGCATAATATAATACAGCGGGACGGATTCTTTTTCCCCCAGCAAGAGTAAAATCGCGAATCAATCTTACAGACTCCTTGGCAAGTGGATCAATTGAACCGGCCTTTCTCAACTTTTCCTTAAAATACTTTTCCAAGAAAGGTTGTAAACGGTCTTTATAATTCTCTAACAGTTTTATTGCTTCCACAAGTTTCTTTGTTATTTTTATACAGAGCATCTACAATTTCGTACCGAATAGGGGAATCGAACCCCTGTTACCAGGATGAGAACCTGGCGTCCTAACCACTAGACGAATTCGGCAAAATTATTCTAAAACTATTAACAACTATACTCAAAAAATTGCCAGTAGTCAATCATTTGCTTAAATATTTTACCTTTTTGTTATTTAATCTCAATATCAACAATCATAGCTTGCGGTTTTTTGTTTCCATTCCATTCATTCATTTCAAGATTAAAGACCTTGCATATTCGATTGTCACCGAATTCCAGTTTCAAATATGCACCGACGTTCACCTTCTCATAAAACTCCCAGAGACTTGATTTATTAAAGTTGATATTCATATTTTGATATACTCCTTTTATTTGTCAAATGAAAAACTCACTGTCTATAATTGTAGCAGACAGTGAGCATAAAGCACTTTTAGTGTGTTGGCTTTAAAAAAACTGGGTCGGCAAATCTTTCTCCGCCTTTCGGAGAAATAAAATCCCCTTTACTTGAGCGACCAATAACAGGGTCTATTTGACCTTCAATAAGATAATGAACAGTTTTAACGGAATATTTTGTTTCAGGATTAAGACCTTCAATTTTATATACCAAAAGTCCCTTTCTCATAAACAATGGGTCGGCATTCAGAACTTGAAGCTCAGAGCTTGAATTATCAAAAACATACACTCTATAACCATCCGTCTTTGTATTTACATGCTCCCAAGTTATTTCGACATCAACTGTCTCTGGTATACTTTCTTCAATTGGGATTCCAAAGGGATTCGGAGAAAGACACAACGAATCTGATCTTACATAACCAACCCTCGGGGAAGTGAAATCAACATTCTCTCTAACAATTTTCTCTCCTTTCTGCGAAAAAACACTCAAAGACACAATGTATTCTTCATTGGGCTGAAGATTTTTCAAAGTGTAATTAGCAAAATCCCACTCATATTGACCCTTTTCTAATACTATAGGATTTATTTTTCTGCCGTCTTTCTTTCGTAAGTGGATTTTAAATCCTTCCACTTTATCTCCAAATGCATACACATTCCAAGTCACATCGACTGAAACTGTTTGCACTGATTTTGCGTCTTCTCCTGCCCAAACTGAACAAAAAGAAAAAAGAAAAAATACTACCAGGACTGCTAATGCAAATCTTGTTTTCATGATAATTTCCCCCGTTTTTAAGTTTATGAATCTATTCAGTTATTATGGTACAACTGCTATTTATAACATAAATAGATAAATAAGTCAATGTATTTAAGTGATTCGTCGTTTTCTTGGATATTTCCTGAACTTTCATTGTTATTTAATCTCAATATCAACAATCATAGCTTGCGGTTTTTTGTTTCCATTCCATTCATTCATCTCAAGATTAAAAGCCATGTCGATGAAACTCCCTACTTTTATTTCTTGAAATTTCTTTGCAACGCTAAAACCAATTGCATCCAAAGAGCACATCCCTCTCTGATCACTGAGTTCCAACTTCAAATGCGCATCACCATTGCCAACAGTTCTCACTCCTTTAACTTTCAGCTTCTCACAACAAAAAATCGGTTTTCCGTTTCCTGCTCCATAGGGCTCTAACAGACTCAACTCATTTATAAGTTTATCTGTTATTTTTTCAAAAGGGATACAAATATCAATTACTATTTCTTTGACCAAATCTTTTTCGTCAATATCCTTCATCTCAAGTTGCATTCTTTTTTGAAATTCTTTAAAATCCTCTTCCTTCAGAGTCAATCCTGCGGCTTGAGAGTGTCCACCATATTTCAAAAGCAAATCCTTATTTTTTTCAAGCGCCTCAACCATGTTAAATTGTGGAATTGAACGACATGATGCTCTCATCAATCTCGTTCCTTCATCCTCATAGTTTTGAAATAATATTGTTGGTTTATGAAAAGCCTCTGCTACCTTCCCAGCAGCAAGACCAACGACCCCAAAATTCCAATTTGGGGAGGATTCTATTATCATTTTTTCTTTCTTTCCTCCTTCGACCTTTGCAAAAACTTCATCAACAATCCTGGTTGTTATTTTTTGTCTATATTTGTTTTGATCTTCAATTTCAAGTGCTAAAAGTCGAGCTTGAGCTTCTTGGAATTTATTACAAAGCAAAAGTTTTTGCGCAGAATTAGCGTGATCCATCCTGCCCGCTGCATTAATCCTAGGTGCAATTTGAAAGGAAACATCATAGCTAGAGGGGATATTGTGTTCGTTTATATTAATTCTTCCTACTTGAAACAAATGATGTAAACCGACTCTCTTTGTTTTTGAAAGCACTAATAGTCCGAATTTAACCAACATCCTATTTTCAGTAGAAAGGTGGACACAATCTGCGATTGTACCAATCGCAACAAGATCCAAAAACCATTTTAATTTCTCATTATCATAATCATCTATTTTAGAAGCTAGTGCCTGTAGAAACTTAAAAGCAACTCCAACCCCCGCCAGGTCTTTATTGGGATATGGGTCTCCCTCTCTTTTCTGGTCCACAACTGCAATTGCCTTGGGCATATCTTCTGGTAGATGATGATGATCAAGTATAATCGAATCTATCCCCAACTCTTTTGCATACTCAACCTCTTTTGCATTTGAGACACCACAATCAACGGTAATCATCAGCGTGACATCTCTTTCTTTTAAATAGTCCACGGCCCCTTTGTTGATTCCATAACCTTCTGTCGCACGATCTGGCAAATAAGCAACTGTTTCAACTTCAATTTGACCAAAAAAGTCCAATAAAAGCGTAGAAGCAGTGACCCCATCAGCATCATAATCGCCATAAATACAAATTTTTTCTTTTTTTGCAATCGCACTTAACGCTCTTTCAACAGCAAGTTTCATGTCTTTGAGCAAAAATGGATCAAGGCTTTCGGTATCATACCCAGGCTTAGTAAAGGAATCTTTTTTTTCAATATCATCAATCCCTCTGTCTAATAATAATTGTTCTATTTCTAATTCTAATTCTGGAAAAATTCTATTATCCAAAAATTTTCTTTTTTTTACTTTCCAATTGTTTTTCATTCCTTTCTTTTCTACTTCTTATCTGTTTTTTAAATTCGTCCCATTTTTCATTCCAAATCGAATTCATTTCTAATTAAATCTCTTATTACAAGCTGGGCATCTAACAGAACCTCTGAAATAATCACTTTCAGTTTTTTTCAATTTAATTGCCAATTCAGTGCCACATTCGTCACAAAGAAAGCTCTCAGGCATTCCCTGCTCAGAAACAAACCTTTCAATATCCAAAGCACTTTTATCAACTTTTATAAAATATGCTTCAGCATTCACAACGTTGATGATCCTCTTAATTATTTCGGCAGGAGAAACTAATCCCCTAATAATAAAATCATTCACTCCCAATCTTTCCATCGCAACCCTGTCCTCTTCTCTTCCCAAATGAGAGTTAACAATAATTGGCACATCAACGGTGTCCTTATATTCTTTTAAAGCTTTTACAAAATCAAACCCATTCATTCTTGGCATTATAATTCCAGTCATAATACCATCAACCTTCTCGCTTGTTGCGACTTCCATTCCTTCCACACCATCATTTCTTTCTATTATGTCAAAGCCACTCTGACGCAATAATTCAGCATACATAGAGCGAATTTGTTCATCATCGTCCACTATTAAAATTTTTTGCTTTTTGTTTTCCATTTTTTTATATTATTCTTTTTTTAGTCATCAAAGCAATATTTTTATATCAACGATTATTGAGTCCTGATCTTGATATAACATAATCGGGTTAATATCGAGCTCTTTTATTTCGGGGTTTTTAAGTGACAATTCTGCAACTCGCTCGGCTTCCAAAACTAACATCTCTATATCAATTTTATCTTTCTTCAGAACCTTACCAAGAAGAGAGTTCTCTATTTTTTCTCTAATCACCTCCTTGGTTGTTGGTAAAAGCCACAGTAATTTTGTGTCAAAAAGTTCAGTTAGGATACCACCCAGACCAACCATCAAAACATGCCCAAAAGATTTATTTTCCTTTATCCCAATGATTACCTCTAAACCAGGATTTATCATTGGTTGGACTAAAATTCTCTCTCCGGGAAAAGACTCTGCCAACAGTGCTCTTTTTTCCTCTAGTTCCTGCTCATTTTTAATATTTAAATATAAAGCATCTTTTGCATTTTTATGTAAAACATTTGGGCTGTCTAACTTCAAAACAACAGGGTATTCCCCTTTATATTCTGAGGCATTTTGATTTAAATATGTTGCCTCTAAAATATTTAGAGCAAATTTATTCCCAAATTCTGTTGATTCATCATAATAAAAAACTTTTCTGTTCTCTTCCTCCAATTTTGAAATAATCACATCTTTTATGGGCGACTGGGCTTCTTCTTTCGTTGACATTGTCATCTCCTGTTGTCGATTGTCACTTTTCATGTCGGAGAATTCCCAGGCTTTTTCTAGTGCTCTAACGGCAGTATATGCAAAGCGAAAATTACTCAACCCCTTAGTCGCGAGATATTCCTCTGCTCGCCTTGGAGCTAAGCCTCCCATAAAAATCGGAACTATTGGAATCTCAAGTTCTTTGTTCATATCGACGATTACCTCGGCAATTCTTTCGATTGGTGTTTGCGATTGAGGTGTGATGATGGCTACTATCGAACCTATTCCTCTTATATTTTTCAAAACCTGCAATGTCTTTAGATAACGATCTTCCATCGCGTCCCCCAAAACATCAACTGGATTCTTAGCAGAGCTTTCGGTCGGTAGATTTTCTCGAATCGTTCTTTGCTCATCAGCAGAAAACTCAAACAACTCCAACTTCGAATCACTTTCAATGATATCTGTCGCTACAACCCCTGGACCTCCTGCATTTGTGACAATTACAACCTTGTTATTTTTAGGAAGAGCAAAACTATTTAATAAAGAAATTACACCTGCAAATTCCTGCAGGTGTCTGCAATAAATTCCTCCGTTAGACTCAATAACCTCTTTTGTAACAGCTGCATCCCCCGCCATCGCACCCGTATGAGATTGAATTGCTACTTGAGCCTTTTTAGAAACCCCTGCTTTTAAAATAATAACTGGTTTTATTTTAGCCACTTCTTTTAATTTTATTGCGAATTCCCTCCCATCAGCAATGTCCTCTAGATATAAAGCAATGATTTTAGTGTTTTCATCTTTGGCGTAATATTCCAGAAGATCATTTTCATTCACAACGGCCTTATTTCCAAGTGTTGTCACCAACGAAAAACCAAACCCACCTCCAGCGGCCATATCAAAAAGAGCTGTTGTCAATGCGCCAGATTGCATCACGAGCCCAACTCCACCAGATGGAATGCTCCCTCCAGCGAAAGAGGCATTTAAATTTCTAGTAGTGTTGATAACGCCTAAACAATTAGGACCAACAATATTTAAGTCATACTCTTTCGCAAGACCTTTCATTTCCTCCTCACGCTTCATTCCCTCTTCCCCTTCTTCTGAAAATCCTGCTGAAATAATTATTATATTTTTTATAGGTATGGTTTTTCGCGCACAATCACGAATAACCTGATTCACAAACTTTGCAGGCACAGCAATAACTGCTAAATCGACTTCATTTTCAATATCCAAGACACTTGTGTAAGCCCTTAATCCTCCAATTTGATTATGTTTAGGATTGATTGGATATATCTTTATTTCTTTGTTTTGTGAGATATTTTTTAAAAGAATATTTCCAATTTTACCTTCTGTGTCAGTAGCTCCAATAATTGCAACTGAAGCTGGGTCTAGAATTTTTTTCATTTTTTGTTATTTAATCTTTTTGATTTTTGGCAATACGTCATCCTCCGTTCTCAGCAGATCTTTCTTTTTGAGAAGTCCTTTGGTTCCCCCCTTAGCTGAAATTACTCCCGCACTATTCATTATGCCCCAAGAAATGGCTCTCTTGATATCTTCATGCTCAAGATAAGCAGCAAAAAAACCACTTGCAAAAGCATCTCCCGCCCCTACAGTGTCAATAATTTCTACAGCCTGAGTCTCAATAAAATATATATCTTCACCTCTCGCTACATAAGCACCTTTTTCTCCATCTGTGATAACCAACACTTTGGCCCCGTATTTTGAAAGTCTCTCAAAAAGAGGTCTTATTTCTGTCTCCTCGCCACCTTCATGATTCTCTAACAACTTAATTGCCTCATCACGATTAAGAAAAATGATTTCAAAATCAGAAAAAGTTTCCAACAATTTTTTTGCATTTTTTTCGATTTGGAAACTAGAAGGATTAAGTGCTATTTTAACCTTCCTACTCTTGGAAAACTCCTTCAGGGACTTGAATTTTTCTTCCCAACCCTTTTTCTGAGAACCAATGTATATACCGTCTACACCCCATCTAAATTTTGACAGTGCCTTTTCTAGGTTGAATCTCTCCACGGAATCACCTGTTCTAAAAATCACGTGGTCGTTATGTAAAGAATCTGAAATTATAGTTGAAATTTCAGACTCGACGGTCCCGTTTCGTTGTATAAACCTTTTCTTTAGCTTTTCCTTGCCCATTTGTTTCAATAGCCAATCTCCAACATCAGAATTTGAAACTCGCGAGAAAACAAATGGCAACATCCCACACTTCAAAAGGCCTACAGCAAAATTAATCGAACTTCCCCCGATAGCTTCACGATAACTATCAGTATAAACTTTCGTCCCAAACTCAAAACAAATTAATTTTTGAACGGATTTATTATCAGGATTATCAATAATTTGCGCCTCTTTAGTTGAGAGAAAAACGTCTTTTGTTATAGATCCTATGCAAATTACTTTCTTCATTTTTATTTGGAATTTAGTTCTTAACTGTAAGTTTTTTAATTAAATTTCTTTCTTGTCCTTTTCTAATGCTTCAGCAAAGAAGGCAGTGTCATTTCTGCAGGCTTTTTAATATCTAAAATTTCTAAAATTGTTGGGGCGATATTCCCCAATCTTCCAGCATTTTCCAATTTCATCTCTTTGAATTTATCATCATGCGAAATTAAAATAAAAGGGACTTCACATTTTGTATGAAAGGTGTAGGGCAATTGCAATTCTTCATTAAATAAAACATCAGCATTCCCATGATCAGCCGTGATAATTAAGGTACCTTTCTTAATTTCAAGCAAGTCACTTATCTTTTTCAGCTGTTTGTCTACCTCTTCAACGCCCTCCTTTGTCGCATCAAAATCACCCGTGTGACCAACCATATCAGCATTTGGAAAATTAATACAAATAAAATCATGTGAAGATTTTTCAAGTTCCTCTAAAACAATTTTTGTGATTTCTGTTGCTGCCATTTTCGGAGCTTGATCATACGAACAAACCTCTGGAGATTCTACCAAAATCCTGTCTTCTCCGCCAACAGAATCGGCATAACCACCATTGATAAAATAGGTGATATGGGCATATTTTTCTGTTTCAGAAATGTATAATTGTTTTATATCAGAAAGTGCCGTTGGCAATGTTCCCACAAGCGGTGGACTAGCAAATGCAGTTCGAAGATTTAAGTCTGGCCCGAATTCCGTCATTGCAACAAAAGCCAAGTTCTTCAAAAAATTCATCTTGGGGAAATCTTTCTCAATCTGCGTGTTAGTTCCAACAAATAGTTTGGACATTTGTCTTGCCCTGTCTGATCTAAAATTAAAAAATATCACGCTATCATTATCTTTTATTTGTCCAACGGCTTCTCCCTCTTCATTTACAATCACCGCGGGCTCAATAAATTCATCTGTAAGATTTTTTGCGTAGTTGTGCTCGATAACCTCCTCAAAAGACTTGAACTTCTCACCCCTACCATTTACCATTGCATCATAGGCACTAATGAGTCTGTCCCATTTTTTCGTTCTATCCATTCCATAAAAACGTCCACTAACCGAGGCTAAATCTGCCAGATCTTCATATTTAATTTGATTTTTGAGCGCCCCCCAGTGCTCCAAAGCACTCCTGGGATATGAATCCCTGCCATCGGTAAAAAGATGTAAAAATACACGCCCCTTAAGCTCTTTGTTTTTAAGCAATATCATCAGAGCTAAAAGGATGTCGGGATGTGAGTGAGGACTGTCGCTGTTACCTAAAAGTCCAACCAAGTGAACATTGGAATTATTTCTTTTCACGTGCTGAATTGCTCCTAAAATTGCACCATTATGAAAAAAGCTACTGTTATCGATAGCCTCCAGAATCTTTCTGACGTCTTGTTTTACAATTCTTCCAGCGCCAATATTCATGTGCCCAGTTTCCGAACCACTCATTTGACCTGCCTCCAATCCCACATCATGACCAGATGCTAATAGTTTAGAGTTGGGATACTTTTCCATAGCTCCATCAAAAAATGGAGTGTCTGCCGCAAAAATTGCATTTGTTTTTTTATTCCTAGGCCCCAAACCCCACCCGTCTAAAATTGCCAAGACGAGTGGAGATCTTTTCTTTTTTTCTGCCATTTACTGATTTTTAATTAGGACGGCTATTTCTATTTATTAGAGTCTCTTTCTATTTGCGCAACACGATTATATTTACAAACTCTCTCTCCCCTGGCGGTGCTTCCGAATTTCACGTAATCAGCAAAGAAACCAACTGCTAAATCACCAATAAAATCATCTGTTGTCTCACCACTTCTGTGAGAAACAGCTATTTTCATTCCATATTCTTTTGCAGCACGGACACAATTTGCGGTTTCAGTAACTGAACCAATTTGATTAACTTTAATCAAAATCGCATTTGCAGCGTTTTTTTCTTTTGCCTCATCTAGAATTTTTTTGTTTGTTACAGTCAAATCATCTGCAATGACTGAGATCTTTTCGCCTGATTGTTCATTAAACATTTTCCAACCATCCCAATCAAATTCACTCATGGGGTCTTCAATGAGTTCCATCTTAAATTTTTCAACCCACTCTTTATACATCAAGCTAATCTGTGAATTATCAAGCGAGATACCGTCTAATTTCAAATTATACTTACCAGCCTCTTTATCATAGAACTCGCTCGCTGCTGCGTCAATTCCGGTTTTAATTTGAACCCCAGCTTCATATTTTGTGTTACCTATTGCCTCTATAATAAGTTCCAGAGCTTCAGCATTTGCGTGAAGTGCTGGAGCGAAGCCCCCTTCATCACCAACAGCAACTCGGTAGCCTTTCTCTGTAAGAACTTTTTTCAAGGCTTGATAAGTTTCAGCTCCTGCTTGTAATCTTTCTGCAAAAGTATCAAAACCAGAAGGAACTAACATAAACTCTTGGATATCCAAACCACTATCTGCGTGTTCTCCTCCGTTAATCACATTAATCATAGGAACTGGAAATTTCCAATCCTCTGGCCTTTCAAAACCATACAATTCTTGCAAGTGTTGCCAAAGTTCGACGCTCTTTGAAAGCGCACCGGCTCTTGCAACTGCCAAAGAAACTCCCAAAATTGCATTTGCTCCTAATTTTGATTTGTTTGGCGTTCCATCAAGTTCAATCATCGCCTTATCAATTGCAATTAGATCTTCAACGTCCATATCTTTAATCCTTGGGAAAATTTCATTCACAACATTTGCGCAAGCTTTTAGGACTCCTTTACCACCAAATCTTTCTTCTCCATCTCGCAATTCCAGAGCCTCTTTCGTTCCAGTTGATGCGCCAGATGGAACAGCTGCTTTCACTGTTCTACTGTCCTCAAGTGTCAATCTTACTTCCACCGCAGGAATCCCCCTGGAATCTAAAATTTCATGTGCCTCAATATTTCTGATTTTCATTTTTTTATTTATTCTTTTAGTTAATTTACACTCTTCTTTATCGATTATACTTTTTCGTTGACATTTCTGCAAGTTTGTATATAATTAAAAATGTTTGAAAAATAACAATCATACATCGCGCTTTTAAAGCGACATTTTTGATTTCGCGAGTGTTTGTTTGTTTTCAAATTTTGACAATCTATGCGCGCATAGCTCAGTCGGTAGAGCAACTGCCTTTTAAGCAGAAGGTCGGGGGTTCAAATCCCTCTGCGCGTACCAATCAAAAAACACGATTATCTTAAATAATCGTGTTTTTGTTTCTTAAAATAGAGGCTTCTGTAGAGGCCTCTATAGAGGTATCTATAAAACACTTTGCGGTCATAATATTATTTAGTTAACGAGTTGTGAGGAGAGGAAACCAATTTTCAATTTTCAATTTACAATGAATTTTCAATTTTCAATTTTCAATTTTGCGCTGGAGCGGGTTTGCAACCCGGTCCCACTTTTGTGTTTGTTTTTTACTCTAAAACAGCTTAGTCTCCCTGACCAATATAAAGCTTGGCAACTTGACTTTTTGTGATTTTTTTAGCATCATTAAATGTTCAATAAGAGGCCACCAAAAAACTCTAACCTTTCCCCTCTGTCTTATAACTGAGCAGAAAAGACAAACGAGCAACGGGAACATGTTTCCGTCTGATCAACGGAGCATTAGACTTTCTGAGGTTCAAATTTTTCAGAAATTGGGTAAAAGGGTGCGTGCCAAGTTTTACGCGGAGTAGGTTTTATTCTAGACCCCTCCTTTTATTGAACAATTGGTCGATATCGCAAACTAACGATATCGACCTCTTTTTGTCTTAGAAGAATAAAAAAGATTTTGTATGAACCTCCCTATTTAATTATTGAACTAATCTTTTGTTTTTTATAGATAAAAAACTGAATCACCACAACCCAAGACATGATTGCACCGATGCTCATTGGCAAGATAAGCACCCAGTCTTTTGAGGCGATTCCATATACAACCCAAAAAGAATACGACACAGCCAGAATAAAGAAATAGAAAAAAGAAAGACCTTCCATGCTTCTTCTGGTATGATTTTTTCTGACTTGAGATGTGATTCCGATTCCTGTAACAACAAGGGATAATCCGACTGTTGTTATCTCAATAATACTCATGTTTTTATTTTTAATACATATTAACTATAAATGCTGGAGCGGGCTTGATTGCTACAGCGACAGACGAGTAGCCCGGTCCCACCGTTGCATTTGTGTTTTTTAATCCCACGAATAATCTGCCCCCAGTTTACATTCTTTATTTGCGCTTGACCAGTGCCAACGTTTTTATTTGCTTACTTATTTTTACCTATGACATTTTATGATAGCGGCATTTTTTAGAAGTAGCAAAACCATGGGACCGGGCCAAAAGCCCGCTCCAGCGCAAATTTCGAATTTTAAATTTTGAATTTCGATTGAATTTCTAATGACTTAATTTTCGATTTTCAACACACAATTTACATTTATGCCCAAGAATGACAATAAATATAGATGAGATATTAAAACATTCTTAAATTAAAAAATTGATTCAAAATTCAAAATTGCTTTACTCCTTTTTAAATAATATTTATTTGAAAATTGATTCATTGGAAATTTATTGAAAATTGTAAATTGAACATTGAAAATTGATTTTTTTATCAAAGCAAGCTTTACAACACAACTTTTTTCAAAAATCAAACATTGAAAATTATGATGGGAAATTGTATAATAAAAAACGCTGTATTATTAAGCTGTTTTCAGAGAGCTTTAAAAATTTTATCTTAAAACGACATCTTTTTTATGTCCTCAAAACCATCAAAACAAAAATTTACTCACCTTCATGTTCACACTCATTACAGTCTTTTAGACGGATTGGGGAAAATTGATGATCTTTTAGATCGTGTGCAAGAACTTGGAATGGATTCTATTGCCATCACTGACCATGGAACAATGTATGGGGTTCCCGAATTCTATGACAAAGCAACACAAAGAGGAATAAAGCCAATTTTGGGATGTGAAATGTATGTTGCTCCGAATGGACTACACAATAAACAACCCCGGGCTGATGACGAACGTTTCCATCTGACTTTGTTGTCAGAAACAAATGAAGGTTACAAAAACTTGATGAAACTCGCGACCATTGCTCATCTTGAAGGTTTTTATTATAAACCCAGGATTGATCTTTCTGTTTTAAAAAAACATGCTAAAGGGCTGATCGCTCTGAGCGGATGTGTACAGGGTGAGGTTTCTCAGCTTGTTGTTAATGGGAAATATGATGAGGCAAAAAACAAAGCATTGGAATATCAAAGAATTCTTGGTAAAGGAAATTTCTTTTTGGAAATTCAAAACTTACCCACCTTGGATAAACAAGTAATCGCCAACGCTGGTCTCAAAAAAATATCAGAAGAAACTGGTGTTCCCCTCGTTGCTTCTGCTGACCTTCATTATGTAAATCCTGAAGACAAAGACGTTCAAGATATTCTTTTGTGTTTGCAAACTGGAAGAAAAAAAGATGAGCCCAACCGAATGACAATGTTGGATTTTGATTTATATCTAAAAAGCCCAGAGGAAATGTGGGAAGCTTTCAAAGACACCCCCGAAGCACTTGAAAATACTCAAAAAATCGCTGAGCGTTGTGATGTAACAATTGAATTTGGAAATACCAAACTCCCCCATTTTAATGTTCCAGAAGGATTCACCTCGGATTCATACCTACTGAAACTTTGTGAAGATGGAATAAAAAAAAGATACAAAGATGGCGGATACACAGAAGAACATAAAGCTCGCTTGGATTTTGAACTGGGCGTTATTTCGAGAATGGGCTTCTCCGGGTATTTCTTGATTGTCCAGGATTTTATGAATTGGGCAAAAAGTCAAGGAATTGTTGTGGGACCTGGACGTGGAAGTGCGGCCGGAAGTTTTGTTTCTTATCTAACAGGAATCACGAATCTTGATCCACTTGAATATGGCTTGCTTTTTGAAAGATTCTTGAATCCAGACAGAATCTCAATGCCCGATGTTGATGCCGATTTTGCCGATCATCGTCGAGATGAAGTTTTGCAATATTGCCGAAAAAAATATGGTTATGATCATGTTGCGCAGATTATTACTTTTGGAACAATGGCGGCACGAGCTGCGATTCGTGATGTTGGGCGAGTGCTAAATGTTGAATATAGTTATTGCGACAAATTGGCAAAAATGGTCCCCCAATTCACCAATCTTCCAACTGCTCTGGAGACCTCCAAAGAATTGATTATGGAGTATAACAGCAACTCAAATGCCAAACAAATCGTTGATGCTGCTCTGCGCCTTGAAGGAGTTGCTCGCCACGCCTCAATGCATGCCTGTGGAGTGGTGATTACTGCAGAACCTGTGGTGGAATATTCCCCCTTACAATATATGACGGGCAAAAAAGGGAGTGAACCTTCAATTGTAACTCAATATGCCGCTTCATCCAAGGCATCATATGTAGAAAAAATTGGTCTGCTCAAAATGGATTTCTTGGGACTAAAAAATCTCACCATTATTGAGAATTCTTTAAAGATAATCAAAAAAACTACTGGTGACATCATCAACATTGATGAATTGCCTTTGGATGACATTGCTTCATATAAATTACTTCAAGATGGTTGCACAACTGGGGTCTTCCAGCTGGAGTCATCGGGAATGAAAAGATGGCTTAAAAAGCTAAAACCAACAGTTTTTGAAGATATTATCGCAATGGTTGCCTTATATCGTCCGGGTCCAATGGAGTGGATACCTGATTTTATTGACGGAAAACACGGCAAAAGAAAGATTGATTACTTTCATCCAAAGCTAAAGCCCATCATTGAAAATACCTATGGCGTAGTTGTTTACCAAGAGCAAGTGATGAAAATCTCACAAGAGCTTGCTGGCTTCACTCCTGGCGAAGCAGATGTCTTGAGAAAGGCAATGGGTAAAAAAATAGTGGAGATGATTGAGAAACAAAAACAAAAGTTTATTGAGGGTTGTATCAAGAATAAAGTATCTCAAGAACTTGCGGAAAAAGTATTTTCTTTTATTGAGCCTTTTGCTGGCTACGGATTTAATCGTTCACATGCTGCTTGCTACGCTTTAATTGGTTATCAAACAGCTTATCTCAAAGCCCATTACCCAGCTCAATTTATTGCAGCACTTTTGAACTCAGACAAAGATGATATCGATAGAATTGCAATTGAAGTTGAAGAATCCAGAGAAATGGGAATCGAGGTCCTTCCTCCTGACATCAATGAAAGTTTTAAGGATTTTGCTGTTATAATGCCAGAAAAGGATGCAAAAAAGCAAGCACAGAGAATACGCTTTGGACTAGAAGCAATTAAGGGTGTTGGCTCTCATATTGCGGAAAGTATTATCACAGAAAGAGAAAAAAATGGAAAATTCAAAGACATTATCGATCTTTTAGAACGTGTCCAGGATAAAGATATGAACAAAAAATCACTCGAGGCGTTAGCCATGAGTGGTGCACTGGATTGTATTATTGCCAGAAACAAGGCCTTGCAAAATGTTGAGACTTTACTTACCTATGCAAAAGACTTTCAAAAAAACGCCTTGGCCGGGCAAGTTTCTCTCTTCGGAATGATGGATGGTAAAGCTGACGCTGTGCCAAAAATCACACTCTATGAGGCTGACGCTGTGCCAAAGAAACAAAGACTTTCTTGGGAAAAAACTTTACTAGGACTCTATGTTTCAGATCATCCTTTGCGTGGCTATCAAGAATATTTCAAAAAATTTGCAACTCCAATCCGGGAGCTTTCTGCTGGAGAATACTCAAGTAAAAAGGTCACTGTTGGTGGAATCATCACCAAAATGCAAAAGATTTACACCAGAAGAAATCAATTGATGTATTTCGCAACCATTGAAGATGGTGTTGCAAAAGTTGAAGCTTTAATTTTCCCAAAAACAATTGAAAGAACTGGTGACATTTGGGTTGAAGAGAAAATCTTACTTTTAACTGGAAGACTTTCAGAAAAAGACGGTGAACTCAAGTTGCTCACCGAAGAAGCTTTGGAAGTGAATGAAAAAGAGCTCTGGGCATATAAAAAACAGGAGATCAAAGAAACCACTCCGGTAGAAGAGAAGTTCAAAAACCGCTCAAAAGCTTTTACCTCTTCCCCAAAATCTTCAAAAGAGGAAATCATTCAAAAGAACATTCTAATCACAATCAACACTGGTTGTGATAAAGTAACTCTCGAAAAGATCTCCAAGATTCTTGTCACAAATAAGAAGGGTCTTTGTAGCGTCTTCATCACAGCTCCAGAAATCGGAGGAAAGCTAGAAACCCCCCACCGCATCACTTTCAATCTAGAGACAATAGACAAAATCAAAGCGATTGTTGGGAATGAAAATGTGGTTTTTGAGTAGGAGCATAGACCCTTACTTCCTCGTCATACTTTTGTTATTGCGATAAAAAATTAGTCTAAAATTTCAAAAACACCACTACAAAAACTAATAGAAGCTAGTGCTAAATAAATCTATGGTCAACTTAAATGAAATTAAAAATGATTTAGAGCAACTTTTATGCAAAGTCGGAAAAGTCGTTGAAGCAGGATTCACAGACAAGAATAAAGGGGTGAGCTCTAAAAGAGATGCAAATGACTTATTAACAAAATATGATATTGAAGTTAATGATATTATATTAGAATATCTTGAAAATAAATATCCGGAAATTAGCATAGTAAGTGAGGAGTCCTCTGAAATAGCAAAAGAATCGGAATACTCTTTTTACATTGATCCGATTGATGGAACAAGAAATTTTGTAAGAAATATTCCCGTTTTTTTTATAGGCATAGGCTTGGTAAAAAATAAAAAAACAATACTATCAATAACCTTTAACCCTATAACAAAAGATATGTTTTATGCCATTAAAAATAAAGGCGCCTTTCTAAACGGAAAACAAATCAAAGTAAGCGATAGGAGTTTGAGGTTGTCTGATATCATTGTCAGAACTTTACCAAACAAGACTTTGGAAAAACGGGTGGTTTCGAATATAATTTCTGATGTCCATCAAGTAAAAAATAATATGTGCTGTCACGATGAAATTTCAGGAATAGCATGTAATAGATATGACGGTTTTATTTCCGAAGGCTCATCTCCCTGGGATTATTGTCATTATTTATTAGTCGAGGAAGCTGGGGGTAAAGTCACTGACTGGAGTGGCGAGGAGTTTGATGTCTCTAAAAATAACATTATCATTTCTAATAAAATTATCCACAATGAGTTATTGAAGGTTGTGGGACGAGGTAGTTTACGTTAGTCCAAGTTTTTGTAGCCCGGTTCATTGGTTGTGCTCGTGTTTTGCGCTGGTCCGAGTTTGCCTGCCCGTGCTGATTCAGGCGGGTAGCTCGGACCTTTTATTTCAAGACAGGCTTAACGCACAGGTTCTTACTTCCCCACCATGTTTGTGTTATTATGGATAGGTAATCAGCCAGTGCGAATTTCGCGTTTTGTGTAACATTAAATTTATGTGTAAAAATATGTTGGATAAAAACAAGTTGGATAAAATAATTTATTTTTTAAACTTTTAACGCCATGGAAAAATTCAACCCCAAATTTGAACGCGAGCCAGCTCCAAAAGATATAAGCGAGGAATTTAAAAGTATGCCTTGGCATGAGTTTAATAGATTTTTAAGGTCTTTGCAAAAAGAGCCGGCTTTATCTATTACAATAGATTGGATAGATGTGTCAACGTCAAGAAAATTAAAAGCATTTTTAGAAGATTCTAAAGCTCTAGGCAAACAAAATAGGCCTGCTACTATTCGTGCAACGGAAGAGGAGTATAAGCAAGAGTTAAATGTTTTTGCTTCTGGTGTCAAGTGGGAAAAAGTTTAAAAAATTAGCAATCTTCCGTTATGAGTATTCCCATATTTAAATTAAACATACCCGAATATAAAGTAGACTCACAGCCTGACTTTGCAAAGATTGGTACTCAAATAGACAAAACCATAATCGACGAATTTTTAGGACAAAAATTGGTCATCAGATGTCTAGGTTCGCAAAACCATCCCGGCAAAACCCTTGATGAACTAGTAGACATTATCCTGAAGCTTGGCACAGACAGATACGACCCAAGTAGAATTGGTGACCGGTACGAGAATATTGACAATAAACACATTGACATCTTTGCACTTGATTTTGAAATAACGAAAGACGGTCGATATCTAGAACATTTTATAGAGCCTTTCTATGCTTGGCCTAAAAAACTTGGGGAAACACCAATCAAACTAGATATAATAATCCTTTATAATCAAGACAAGCTCGATAAAGTCGAACACAAATACAAAGGCAGAGATGATGTTAAATCAGATGGTTTTATTTTCAAAGAACCAGGCAACAAGGTTGGTGCTCTAAAAGGCATTATTAAGATACTTTAGGTTTTTGCAAGTTCAGATTACAAGCCCAGGCCAGTCAAAATTAAACTTTGATAAGTCTTCTATATGAAAATATGTAGCGCGTGTCTCCTAGGTGTAAATTGCCGTTATAACGGGGAAAGAAAACCAAATGAAAAGGTTCTAAGTTTAGCATCAAAAGAAACATTGATTCCAATATGTCCAGAACAAATGGGTGGATTAGCAACACCTCGTGCGGCCTCTGAAATTCAAAATGGACACGTAATTAACAATGAGGGTGTTGATGTTACAGAGGAATTCGAACGAGGTGCGGAAGAGGTTTTGAAAATTGCCAAGCTCTATAATATTAAAGAAGCGATATTGAAACAACGCAGTCCATCATGCGGTTGTGGCTTGATTTATGATGGAACTTTTTCAGGTAACGTAATTAAGGGCGATGGCATAACAGCCAAATTACTAAAAGAAAACGGGGTAAGCATAAAAACAGAAGGAGATTTATAAAAATAATGACATTGTAATCTTTTACAAAATGATTCAAAACATACCCATAAAAAAACGTAAATGCAAAATAAGCGACTATGCTTTCGTTTATAATTTGATGAAAACTACCTTATTTCCTTTGATTGAAAAATATCACGCAATTGATAAAAAAGGATTTGATGAAAAATTTTATAAAGATTACAAAAATATGCAGATACTGCTTCGAGGCACACGACGTATCGGCCTATATGAATTAAAAGAAAAACAAGAGCACCTTTATATTTCACGTTTATTTTTAACACCATTTTACCAAAAAAAGGGTATCGGCTCACAGATTATGAAAGATTTTGAAAAAATGGGCCACCAAAAAATCACGCTTGAAGTATGGGACAACAATCCTGCTGTGTCATTTTACAAGAAGTTAGGTTACACAATTGCTAAAAAACAAGACCACAAATATTTTTTAGAAAAAATATTAATAAAATAGTCTGCCTATGCCAGCAGAAAAAAATTAAATAAAACAAAAATCCAATGAAAACTATCAAGCTATTTATACTTATATATTTAATTTCAATACCTGTAACTATCTTAATAGTCAACTTAGATCCCGGACTATATTACAAAGGAAGCGTTGTTGATGATCCCAATCTAGTTTTTGACACCCAAATGATATTATTCCTATTTATAATTACTTTTCTTCTAACTATAGCCGCTTTGGGAGCCTACCTTTTAGCGAAAATTCCGAATTATCTACATAGAAAAAAACTATTGGAGATTGTCAAAAAATTCAATTTGCAAAGCGATTTTAAATTAGACATTGTAACACTCGATTACCCCAAGAAAAATAGGATACACGGTAATATAGAAAATCATACACTAGAAATGTATGACCAAGTTTATACAAAAAGATTTTTAAACCGTAATATTAAACATACCAAGACTGTTATAAAATTTGATAATGCCACCTACGAATATAGACGAATGGCATCAGTCTACTTAAAAGATAAATTTATAGAAATTTTGCTAATGCAAGATTCTGAAGAAAAAAGTGAACTATTAAAAATTCATCGGTTACACCTGATTCCCTTCGATTGAAAAATATTGTGCATTAGAATCTTTGCCGGTCTAGATTATAAACACGAACTCACAAAAGTTATATAAAATTTAAAAAATAAAATTATGCTTGAACCAAAAGACGGGTACCCTAAAGGGAGAAACATTTCCTATGAATGCCTTATTTGTAAAGATTTAATACCATCTTCACCGAATGATGGCATTGGTTGTAAATGTGGAAACATTTTTATAGATTTAGATGCGGGAAGAATTTCTATTAAAAATCACGAAAAAGCTGAAATAGTAAAAACTAACAATACCATATTTTCAAAGTTATTGTCCTGGCTAAAGTAAAACTTCTGATTACAAAAACTAACGGATGAAATAATAAAACAATGAAAAAAAGAAATAATAAACTAAAGCCTTGGACTAAATTATCCGAGCGAATTGCATACAAAAATGAACGTTTTTATATAACTCATGAAGAATTCGTCACTCCTGCACAAACAAAGGGTGATTATTTTATTATACACACAAACGAAAATGATCGTTCAGTTATAATCATCCCCATTAAAAATGATAAAATAATTTTCACCTATCAATATCGTTATGCGCTCAAAAAGTGGGCACTTGAACTTCCTGGCGGAGGACAAGAAAAAGGCTTCACTCCCCTAGCTGCTGCAAAAAATGAGCTCGAGGAGGAACTTGGATATAAAGCAAAATCATGGAAAAAAATTGGCATATACACTCCTTGGAGCGGTCCATGTGCGGAAGAAGGAACGATATTTTTAGCTGAAGATCTAACAAAAACTAAGCAAAACCTAGAAGAGACCGAAAAAGGTTTGGTAATAAAAGAGATTTCCATTAAGAGAGCATACAAAATGCTTGATGACGGTGAAATATCAGATTGTCAAACAGTGACCGCTCTCGCATTTGCAAGAAAATATTTATTCAAATAAAAAGTCATGCCAAACAAACGAGTTTCGGCTATTATTATCGAAAAGAGGAAAATCTTACTAATACACAGAACAAAACCTGGCAAAGATTATTTTGTCTTGCCTGGTGGAAGTGTTAAAGAAAGTGAAGATGAAATCAGCGCTCTTGTTAGAGAAATTAAAGAAGAAACTAATTTAGAAATCGAAGTAAACGGTTTGCTATGGCGAATTGATGATAGTTTCGACAAACGTACTCAGTTTATATATTCAACATCTAAACACTCTGGCAAGTTAGAACTTGGGAGTCCCGAAAGAGAAAGACATTCAAAAGAAAACAAATACATTCTGGAATGGCATGATATTAATGATTTAAAAGCTATAAACTTTTTCCCTATTGAAATAAAAACAAATATACTAGAGACATTTTGGGATTGTGCTAATCCAATTTTGCCTGCCTAAAACAATATAGGTGGATAACTTTGCTTTTGTTCCAAGACACGAACAAAACTAGCCCCAAACCTCCCCTCCTCAGAAAGGAAGAGATGAAATATTGGCTCTAGTTATAAAACGATACCCTCCGATAGCAGGATATACAAAATAACTTTGGCTTTTTAAATATAGATGTTAAAATAATTTTATATCGACTGCAACACGCTAAAAAATCATCCTCAACCATCATGACCAAAAAAGATAACTCTGTTGTCCTTTTTCATGAAAAACAGGTTCGTCGTCATTGGGACGAGGAGAAAGAACTTTAGTATTTTTCAGTTGTGGATATTATTGAATCTTTAACGGAAAGTCCTCGCCCGAGAAAATATTGGAATGCCTTAAAAACAAAGCTAAAAAAAGAAGGAAGTGAGTTGTCCCAAGAAGTGGGACAACTGAAAATGAGTTCGTCAGACGGGAGGTTTTACAAAACTGATGTTTTAGATACAGAAAACATTTTGAGACTTATCCAATCGATTCCTTCTCCAAAAGCAGAACCTTTCAAATTGTGGCTTGCAAGAGTTGGAAAGGTTGCAAAACAAGCACGAAAAGAATTAGAAAAACAAACAGGCGAAGATATCATCTCCCCAAAGAATTCAAGATCATTAAGAAAGCCAGACTTGGAGTTGATTGAATAGTTTGTATTAACTCCTATTTATCCACCGTACTTGTGCTATTATAAATAACCAATTAGAAGAAATTTAAAAAATATGGATACATCAAAATTAGAAAACGGTAAATATTTTTCTGGGCAGTTCGATGATTCGAGCCACCCTGGGGGTTGGTTCGTGGCTTCCTTTTTTGATGAAAACAACCCTTGCAAAACAGACCAACTGGAAATCATGTATACGGAGCATGCAACTGGTGATGTTGTTGCCTCGCATTATCATGAATTAAAAGTTGAGCTGTTAATTATTCTTGAGGGAAAAGCAGAATATACTGTCAACGGAAACAAGGTCATGCTTGGCAAAGGCGACTTTCTCTTTGCGGATGTAAATAACATCATATCAGGTGAATTTCTAGAGTCTACGAAGATGTTTGCCATACATTCACCGAGTATTGTGACTGACAAAACTCTCACGGATTCAGATTCGTGACTTGAACCAGCAGAAATCGTTACAAAATGTAACGGCTTGAGAATAAGAGCCGATCAGATAAAACCTAGGCAGATACATATCTAAATACCCACCTAAATACTTATCCCGTTAAATCATAATTTAATTGGGACCCACCCAACAAAAAAACATATGCCCATCATAGAAACAAAAGGAAAAATATTGCTTACTGGAATTGCTGTCATACTGATAATCACAATCGGAGCTTTTCTGTCTAAAAGCAAAGAAAATAATTTACCTGAACAAATTGTTACTGAACAAAATAATGTTCCCTCCCCGAGTCCAAGCACAATTAATGAGCAACCATATGCATGGATCGGAGAAGCTTACCCTGGAAAAATTGGCGAGCCAATACAGTTTGATGCATCCGGGTCATATGACCCTTCGGGGTTGCCCATCGCTCTTTATGAATGGGATTTTAACGCTGATGGGGTTTTTGAATATCAAACATCTAACCCAACAGCCACTCATATATATGACAATGAATTTAATGATTTCGTAGTTGCACGAGTCACTGGCTCAGGTGGAACGGCAACAGCAAAGGCTCGAGCAGTTGTGAACTCGCAGGGATACGCTCCTCAGGGCAATGGAGAGCCTTGCGAACTGGATGAAAATGGATTTTCTATTTTTATAGACGAAGAGGGTCTATTTTTACCCTGCACCGTCACTAACCTCCCCACCACTGACAAACCTGGCGTTACGGAATCTCGAGGAGCTCCTGTTGATTCGAAATGATGATTAGGCAAATCATAAATCAAAGCGTTTTGCGCTGAAGCGGTCTCGCTTGTTACATCGCTCGCGAGCGATGTAACTTGCCACGACAACAAGCGGGCAACTCAATTCATTAGCTTTGGCGCAGAAGTGCAGTTTAAAAAATAGGTAAGGCAAAAATAGACAAGGCGCCCTACGGCTTGTTTTGCTGAATTGTACTTATCTTCGTTTATATATTAAACTGTATTTGTCCTCATTTATTCTCTTTTTCTATTCATCTCCTTACCAAATTCTTTATGACCCACTACCACCATTTATCCATAAAAGAGGTTTTGAAAAAGCTTCGTACTAGCGTTCATGGACTTACAACTAAAGAAGTTTTGGACCGTATTCATAAGTACGGGTATAATAAACTTCCTGAGACTAAGAAATTTTCTATTCTCTCCCTATTTTTTGGGCAATTCAAAAATCCACTGATTTATATCCTTTTTTTCGCTCTTATTGTCAGTTTTGCAACCAAACATTATACAGATGGATGGGTTATTTTTGCAGTTGTGATGATCAGCACAGTTGTGGGCTTCCTACAAGAATATAAAGCCAACAACGCCCTTTCTCAATTGAGACAGTTAATAAAATACAAAGCGAAGGTGGTCAGGAAGGGAAAAGAAATGATTGTTGCTCAAGAAGACTTAGTTCCTGGGGATATTATTCTTTTAAGTCCTGGTGATAAAGTTCCTGCTGATGCAAGAATTCTAGAAGCCACAAACCTGGAAGTCATAGAAGCTTCTTTGACTGGAGAGTCAATGCCGATTGAAAAAAATTCTAGAGTGCTTGGCATAGCAACGGCTATGGCGGATAGAAAAAACATGGTTTATTTAGGTACGGTAATTTCCAGGGGCAACGGAAAAGCAGTGGTCACAGCCACCGGAACAAAAACAGAAATTGGGCATATAGCAAGTCTTGTGCACGAAACTGAGGAAAACTCAACACCACTTCAAAAGCAAATGCTTAGTTTTGGGAAACTGATTGGTGTGGTTTTAGTTGTGGTTAATGTAATAATTTTTGGACTGGGAATATTGTTGGGTAAACCACTTTTTGAAATGTTTTTAACATCTGTAGCCATGGTAGTGGCTGCAGTTCCAGAAGGTCTTTTGCCTGCGATGACGGTTATTTTAGCTGTTGGCATGCAACGCCTTGCAAAACAAAAAGGTCTGGTACGGAAAATGTTGGCCACCGAAACCTTGGGCTCTGTGTCTGTAATTTGTACAGACAAAACAGGAACTCTGACTCAAGGAGAAATGAGAGTAGTGGAAATTCTCACAGAAACTAAAAAAATATCACATAGTAGTAACAGTTTTTCAGAGTTTATTGATCCAGATGGAGATGCGAGCCATATAACTGCGCTTAAGATAGGCCTACTTTGTAATAACGCGATTGTTGAGAATCCTGATGACGAAATTCATACATGGAAAATTATTGGCAATCCAACAGAAAAGGCCCTCCTCCTTGCTGGAAGCTCCGCCGGACTTCATAAGGAGCACTTAGAGGAAATTTTTCCTCGAACATCTGAATTGCCTTTCGAATCGGAACATAAATATATGGTCACTGGGCACACCTTTGATGATAATAAGTTTGTATCATATATAAAAGGAGCACCGGAGATGATTTTACCCTTTATGTCCTTTGTTGACATAGAAGGAAAACAAGAAAAATTAAATACAGAGAAAAGAAAAGAAATTCAAAAGCAATGCGACGACCTAACCTCTACAGGACTACGAGTTATTGCTGTTGGTTTTAAGCTTGAAAAAAATAAAAACACTGAAATTATAAAAAGTGACCTGAAGGATTTTGTGTTTGTTGGTCTAATTGCACTAAAAGATCCCCTTCGCCCTGAAGCCAAAGAAACTATAGCGCTTTGTCAAAGTGCGGGAATTCGACCGGTCGTTATTACTGGTGATCACAAACTTACCGCAATGGCAATTGTAAAAGACCTGGGGCTTACGGTATCAAAAGAAAATGTTATGGATGGAGTAAAATTAGACAACCTATCCGATGAAAAACTAAAATCAATAATAAATACTATCACCATTTTTGCTCGTGTTGAGCCACGTCATAAAATTAGAATTGTTACGGCCCTTCAAGAAAACGGCGAGACAGTAGCAATGACTGGGGATGGCATTAACGATGCACCTGCACTTAAAAGGTCTGATATTGGCATTGCTGTGGGCTCAGGAACTGACGTTGCCAAAGAAACTGCCGATTTAGTTTTGTTAGATGACAACTTTAAAACAATAGTAGGCGCCATTGAGAGAGGGCGTGGAACCTTTGATAATATACGTAAAGTCATCCTTTATCTGCTTTCGAATTCATTTACTGAAGTAATTCTTATTGCTGCTTCTCTTATTTTCGGCTTACCCTTGGCCTTACTTCCAGTTCAAATTCTCTGGATAAAAATGATTGAGGATTCTTTGCCGTCAATGGCCTTAGCTTTTGATCCGGTCAATAAGAATGTTATGTCACGACTGCCGAGGAAAAAAGATGAAGCTATTTTAAACAAGCAACTAAAAAAACTTTTAATATTGTTTATTGTGATTTCAGATACCTTACTTTTTAGTATTTTTTATTATTTCTGGAGCACTACTGGTGACACGGCTTATGCCCAGACCATAGCATTTGTAGGCCTAGGCATTGCTTCTCGTTTCTATATTTTTTCAATTCGAGGCCTAACACAATCAATAACTACATATAATCCTTTTCAAAACAAGTTTGTAAACTGGTCAACACTTTTTGGATTTACTATGATTATAATTGCGGTATATGTGCCATTTCTAAATAACATTTTGCATACAGTGCCTTTGGGAATCAAGGAGTGGTCGGTATTAATTGGATATGCCACAATCAGTTTTGCAATTTTTGAGATTGGGAAAAAAGTTTTTATTATCAGGGAAGCCAAGAAATAAATATAAGAGTTAACGTTGAGCTGGGTAACCCGTCTGTCGCCGTAACAAGCTACGTCGCTCGCGAACAAAGCAGCAAGCACTCCCTCTCCAATATAGAAAGTGCAGGCACTTACTTCCCCACCGTGGTTGTGTTATTGTGGATAGGTAATTAATTAATCCGAGTTTTATTTAAACTTTGGTTTGTTTGAAAATACAATTTGCGAAATGAGGCAGTATAAAATCGCCATCTTCATACCGGCTTTTCGGCGAAAAACTTCTAGAGCCATCGGGAATAGGCCCCTGTAACTTAGAGCCTATTCACAACTTCCTTTCGTCGCGAAAATTCCAAATTTCGAGCGAAAAACTTGAAGATTGAGGAGGGCTATCGATGATAACCTGACGAAATCTGAAAGTTTTGCAGCCGAGATTTGGAATTTGCAGCAGAAAACAGAGGTTGTGAATGGGCTCTAGCCTTTACTCCTCATTTCGCAAAACCTATTTTGAAAAAATGAATTAATTTGAAATACCCAAACTTCATGAATAAAAAAATCGACTATATTAAAAGCATCAAGCTTATTTTTTCGGTCATAACAACTTATTGGATACTTCTTCTCCCAGCCTCTTTTATGAGTGATTATTTTGTTTTTAACCGCCCTTCAATTTTCTTTGAACATGATGTATTTTACTATGGATACTGCCTAGGATATTTAATTATTTGTATTGCTCTTTATTTTTTTCTTGAATACTTCAACATAAAAAAGGCAAAGCGTTTGGGAATTTCTCTTTTAATACCAATCCTTTTGGCAGTTTTATCTTTCTCTAAATATAATTTAATAGAGGTTCTTCTTCTGGTTTATATTTCCAAGTTTTTTATACTGTTTTATTTATACGAAAAGTTATACATCAAAAACTTACGGCTTTTTAACTTATTGTTGATGACTACAATGACAGTGGGAATTATTTTATTTCTTTGGATGTTAAGTGGACTTTCTGGTTTTAGTAGTATGTAGAAAATAATTTCAATAATAGCAATTTAAAAACAAAACAAATGTCTAAAAAAATAGCTGTCATCACTATCACAATAATCATCCTTGCAGTTATCTCTCTTTATTTTTATAGAGATAGGCATAGTTCTACGCCTGTGCCTGCTCCCCTGCCCGTTAATCACAAAACAGACGACTCTGTCTCTACTGATAATTGCTCGAGAGAAGGTGTCTATATTGATGCTCCTGCTGATTTTTCTTCTGTTGAATGTTGCCCGGGACTTGTAAAAACAGCCATGAATGGACCAGTAGATGAAAATTGCAAACCAATAATTCCAGACAACAGTCCTGGATATGAACCGGGATCAATTTGCTTGGCTTGTGGCGATAGTGTATGCAATGATGCATACGAAAACAAGTGCAACTGTGCAGAAGATTGCAAATAAATTTTCTTGCTGGCTCAGACTTACAACACGAACCTATAGAAATTATTTAAGTAAAATTGATTTTAATATAATAAACGTGAATCTAACTGAACTTGAAAATGCACTGCTAAAATCATGGTCAAAAGAAACTTCTTATTGCCCAAATGAATGGAACGAGCTAAATCCCTCTTTTGGCCAATGTGCTATAACCGCGTTAATTGTAAATGATTATTTTGGTGGCGACATAGTCTGGTCAGAAGCACTTTTACCAAGTGGCCAAAAAATATCACATTTTTTTAATGTTATTGATGGAAAAGAAGTTGATTTGACCCGTTCTCAATTTCCTGAAGGAACAACCATTCCAGAAGGCGTAGAAAAGAAAAAAGCCTTTACCTCTACACGCGATTATTTAATGTCATACGAGGATAAAAATTCACGATATGCTGTGTTAAAAGAAAAAGTGAGAAATTCTTTAATTAATCAGCAAAAATAATAAAAAAACTCAAAGGCAAATTTATTTTATGGAAATACCACACATCAATCAATTTAAAAACAAAGCAGAAAAGTTACCCCAGATAGATTTTCTTGACGACAAACTGAAATTGTCTCTTTCTATTGATCCAGAAGCTGCTACATATCTGCCAAAGATTGAGGACATCGAGTTTGAAACAAAAAAGGAAAAATATCGCGTATTGCTTGGCAATATCAATCAATTGAGTAATGACGAAATTAATATCGAAATCAAAGGGATGCTCGAAGCAGATGAGGATGAAAAGGATTTATTTTATTCTGAGGGTGTTGAACATGTTTCACCAAATATAGGAGCTATAGAAAAGTGGGTAAAGTCAATTCAAGATGCAGTTCCGGAATATCAAGATTACCATTTCGTCGGCGATGTACATACTCATCCGGTCAGGATAAACGAATTAGACGAAGGTTCGCGTCCATGTGATCCTTCAATTGGAGACTTTAATGATATTATCAGTGAATATAACAACGGTAATTTATCAGCGGATAAGCCATTCATATTTTGTATTGCCGGAAAAGTAGATGAGCAGATGATTTATGCTTTCTACAGATTTATTAAGAAAGATAACAAATACATGATTGAAGAAATAGAACAAAAATAAATAAAAATCCCCGACGAATTAACATCGAAGATTCTGATCCGGATTTCAAGCCCTCCCCAGAACAAACAAAAAAACAGGATTGGAAGCGTTATCGTTTAGATAACTTAATTCACAATCCTGTTTAAAGGTCTTTACCTTTCGATAATTCCTCAAAAAGAGGAATTATTTTTTTAAGACACGAAGGTATATGTTCACCACAGACATGCTTTGTCCATCCTATATACCCTCTTATTTGTTGCAAGGAAAGCCCATCTTCATCTAAATCAGGAATATGTCCTCTCCTGAGAAGCTCAATGGCTTTAGCTATTCTGCCTCGATAGAATTTTTGAGTTTTTCGAGACAGCGTTGTTCTGGCATCACGAATATCCCCGTTGAAATCAACGCGCGCATGAATGGAAATTCCCGTAATCCGATGCGAACGATGTTTGAGATTATTCAGGCGAGTCTTTTTGGGATTTATCCGAACCACACCTCCCCTTTCAATGCTCTTTATGGATTTCTTTATCGACGGTCTTCCCCTTGCAAGAGAAGAAACTGTAATATCGTCAGCATAGAAAGAAAAAACAAAAGAGCACGCTGGATAAATATCGTTATAACAATAACTTGCCAGTTCTTCTGCGACGCCTGACCAAGAGACAACTAGATTAGCAATATACGGTGAGGTGGAAGCGCCCTGCGGTAAACCTCCTTTATAAGTTACAATCTCGGTAATAATCTTGCACAATTCGATGAAAACATCTCCATCGCGCAAAAATCTCTCATAAGCTAAAGAAGTAAGGACATCCTCCAACATAGCATTGACGATCTCCTTCTTTATGGAAGGAAAAAAGTCAGCTAAATCAAGTTGCAACATCCAAGGAGAAACACTATTCTCATTGATAACTTTTACTCCATCGATGTATCTTTCAAGGCCTCTTCTGATGTGTTTGGTAGCACCAGTTTTCATCTGTATTTCTGGCACAAATCCATATAAATTTCCACTAACTGGAATTTTATATAGAATTTTCTCCAAAATAGCCCTTTGCAATCTCTTCAGCTCCTCATTGGGGGCATAACATTTACGGACACTCCCATCTTTCTTCTTCCGGGGAACATAATTGTAGAAAAGATTCTTTTCCAATATTTCAACTATCTCCCTGTGGGTGAGCTCTTGATCGATAAGCACTGCTAACATCTTTATTGCCACTTCCCTTATATTCATCTCCTGAACCCTCCTTATAAGAATAATTTTAAAAAAACTAGAGGAGGACAATAACTATTGCCCTCCTCTCCAAGGCCGCAGTTAAACAGTTTTTTCGTTTAACTTCAGTTACTTCTCTGAAGATGGAAAGCATCTAGCTGTAGTCTTCCGGTTAAGCACGGAGTGGGTTATCCCAAGAGAAACTTTAACGAAACGGGATATTCACCCAGAACCCTCAAACCTAACAATGGAAACATACTTCCAGGCAGTACTCTCCTTCTATTTCATCAGCCATCCGATAACAAAACAGACGACCGGTTGGATGAAGAAATATATAATCACCCAACTAAACCAGCCTTACCCACAAGCATATGGACTATTTTCGGAATTGTCAACGATATCCAGTCATTATGTGCAGATGGTAAAAATTATCTTCCTGCGCTGGAGTGATTTTTTGCGCTGGAGCGGGTTTGTAACCCGGTCCAAAATTTGTAGTTTATGTTCCTGGGCAGTGCTTTTTCCATTGTGCCTTGAAACAAAGGTCCGAGTTGCAAACTCGGACCAGCGCGTATTTCTATAATGCTACACCCCTATTCAGACAATCAAAAAAAGCTCGTGCTGAATTCATCATTGCTTTTATCATCTATATTGTTGGCATTCTTTGCCACGATTACTTGGCCACGCGGTGATGATGGAACGGGAATGGCATGGACTTTTTTAATCTCTTGGGCAGGTTCTGTATTAAATTTAATAGGCGGTTTAGTTTTTCTTTTACTTTTGAATTTAGGAAATAAACCAGATGAAGACTCCTCTGACTTTATATCCGATATTGAGTGATACAAAGTATTTATTTTTGCACTAGAGCGGGTTTGCTTGCTATCACGATAGACGGGTAACCTGGTCCAAAGTTTGTAGTTTATGTTCATGGGCAGTGCTTTTTCCATTGTGCCTTGAAACAAAGGTCCGAGTTGCAAACTCGGACCAGCGCGAATATTTTGATCTTACGCAAAACTAA
>JBFHIG010000014.1:0-38371 GCA_041596615.1 Candidatus Moraniibacteriota bacterium
CTTTTTCCATTTCTAACCATATCAACAGCCCGAGCCCTTATTTTTGGAAGGTATGGATTCTTTGTATAAGGCATTTTCATAATAGTTAAACTTTATGGTTTATATATTATAAGTGTTTCCAAGCTATTGAACCATTACGCAGGCATTGACAAAACTATGTAAAAATGGTACAATGATATATCATAAACTTATGATATAGTCCTTTTAATTATTTCCAAATTCAACTTAGAGGTAGGAAAATCATGATAAATAATATTATCAGATGTATCAGAATCGCTTGTAGGTTTATTACTGTTGTTGTTCTCGGCGTCGTGGCGTATGTAATAATTTGAGCATCGTTTGAGTGTCCAGACGCTCTTATGCAAATGGCCGTTGTTGGTACGGTTGCAATAGTTATGCTATGGCACTTTTTTAAACTTCTAATGCCCAAATCAATTAGTTCGGGGGTGAAAAAGGGAGGAAAAGGTATTTGGAAAAGATTTTTGAAATTTTTTTTTAATAACCTCAACGAGGTGAAAAGGACCAGCTAATTTTAGCAAGGTCCTTTTTTCATCTCAAAAATGTTCAGCAAGTAGTTTTTCGGACAACAAAAAAATCCCCTTGCGAGGATCTTTTTGTAGACTATTTTAGACTAGGTGATATTAATATCGACCGCCTCTTTTATCATCTCTTCCGCCACCACGGTTGAATCCACCAGTTCGTGGACGTTCTTCTCGAGGACGAGCTTCATTTACAGTTACTGAACGACCGTCAATTTCTTGACCGTCATACATTTCAATAGCTTTTTGAGCTTCTTCGTCTGTAGACATTTCTACAAAACCGAAACCTTTAGATTGACCAGTCATTCTATCCATAATGATATCAACTGATTCAACTGTTCCAGCTTGTGCAAACAATTCTTTTAACGCTTCTGTTTGGGTGCCATAAGCTAGGCCACCTACATATAGTTTTTTTGCCATAATTTTTTTCCTTATGTTAATACGTTTTTAATTAATAAAAGCAAGCCGACCGTAGCTTGTTCTTTTTGACCTACATGATTAACATTATGCAAGGAAAGGAATCAAGAAACTTACTGTTAATTAATAATAGCATAGTTAAGTAAAAATAGCAAGGTGTTCCAAAGGCTGTTATAGAGCCTTTTTTCGTGAAAGTAACTTAGAAATAGCTTTTTTATCAGGCAGTTATTAATCAGTTGTTTGTCGTGAATCCTTGACAAAAAACATAAATTTAGATACAATTAAAAATATCATCTTTTGTTTAAATAGTTCGTCTTGGCAAATTTAATTACTTTTCTATTACGAATATCGTGAACGATTGAGGCCCCAAAGGCCTTTTTATTATTAAGAAAAATTAAATGAAGCCAAAAAAATTTAAATTATTAGTGTTACCATCTTTAAAAAACCTTCTAGAAGTAACAGCCAAATTTCCTTTTGATGTTGAATTGACCGAGGGTGTTTATAAAAATTTGGAATTCTCATTTAAAGACAATAAAGCCACTATAACTCATGAAGGGGTAGATCTAAAAGACTTCTCATTTGTTTGGTTGTCTTCTTCTTGGGTTTCAAGAGACTTGGCGTATGCAGTTAAGCTTTATCTTGATGATTCTGATACGCCATATTCATATGTGGAAAAAGGAACCTCAAAAGTCACTGATCACATGTCTTTCGCCCTAAATAATATTCAATCACCAGATACTTTATTTTTAGGAAACAAAGATGTTCAAAAAGGGCTTGTCCAAATTGAGAAAACTTGCGGGTATCCCTTGGTAGTAAAAGACATAAAAGGTGCAAAAGGAACGGATTCAATTCTTGTTAACACCAGAGAAGAGCTTCTCCAAGAAATGAAAAAATTGCCTAAACATAAAAAATACTTATTTCAAAGATTTATCCCAAATGACTATGACTGGGGTGTTATGGTTGTGAATGGAAAGGTTGTTTCAGGTGAAAAAAGGTTCCCAAAACTTGGAGAGTTTAGAGCCAATATTTGTAATGGATCGACCGAAGTTTTCTTTGATCCAATTGATATTCCTATGAAAATAAAACAGATGGCACTTGATACAAGTAAGGCGCTAGGATTGTCATGGTCACGTTCGGACATCCTAATCAGCAGGGATACTAACATCCCTTATCTTATGGAAATAAATAGGCGTCCAGGGCTCACCTCAAAGTCTAGTGAGATTGATGGTGCGTATAAATTTTTGTCATCACAGATAGAGTGTCTTGCTAAATAGGCACCTTATTTCTCTATGAGAAAAACACAAAAGCTCTTCTTCGTGCAAGGAAAGTTTTATTTTAAACTTCTTGACAAAATTTTATTTGTATGCTTAGATTGTCTTTGCGTAGTAATGCAGTAGTACTTATAAGCGGCTAAAAACTAGCCAAACACTGAAAACAAGACAAGGAGAATGTTTATGAAGAAGATTACTTTAGCAAGTACTATCCTGATGGGCATCATGTCTTTATTTTTTCTCGGTTGTGCCAATACACCGCCAGTGAACTTGGTGAATGGAACTCAGGTTCTGGAGTTCGGCGATGGAGTAACATTTCACCTTGATCCGCAACGGTACAACGTTACGGAAAAAGGGAGTTATTACAGGGTGTGGGATCGTGAAAATCATACTTTACTTATGCTCTGCAAGAAGGGCGGGGAAGGCGCAGCAGCTGGAGCCCTTACGGCACCGTGGGGTTATACCATCCTTTCAAAGGAGGTCATGGCAACTCCTGCGAAGGATATCACGCTAACCAAGCAGAACATTAAGCTCAGCGGGGGTTGTCACCGCCAGATGGTCCGAGCTGTTGGACCGGGGTTCAGTGTTCTCCAGTACTCAGGAGACAAGTCCTCTACCTCAGGGAAAGGGGTTGAGGACATTATTCTACATCTTGTTATTAAAGAGGGGGCTGTGGCTGTAGTTCAATAAGTCATACCCCAAGCAAGATAGCTTAAAAAGCTGAAAATTTGCCCACCAGAACAACACAATACGTTGTTCTGGTGGCTTTTTGTTTCAGTCGGAATTTGTGCTGAAGCGAATTTACTTGCTTTGTTCTAACTTGGACCATTTCTTAGAACCAATAGAATATGATGTGCCATAAATTAGCAATGATGTTTTAGTGGATACTCTCGCGTCGCCCCTGGGGCTCCTTGTCCAGGACAGCGCTGAATCCTCGCTCGCTCGAATCCATTGGCACCCACTTCGTTCGTTGCTGTCCGTTCGAATTCATTTCCAAACAAGGATAATAACAAAGCACCCTCATTAAAGGGTGCTTTGTTATTATTTGTTGGGGAAGAGGGATTCGAACCCCCGAATGACAGGATCAAAACCTGCTGCCTTACCGCTTGGCTATTCCCCAGTTTTTAAATATCAACCTCAACTCTTCCTGACCAACTCTTGTTTTTAAATACTTTTCTCTTTTTCTCGTCTCCTAAAATAAAAAAACAAAGTCGGATTAGTCTTTGATGATTTTTCCACCAAGCACTTTCATTGCAGCGTGGAGAACATTGTGATTTTCATCTTTTGATTCTTGTTCATCAAAATTCATTTCCAAACCTTCTTTTTCAGTGACAAATGCAATATTAACAACTGCATTGAGTATTGTAGCAGTGGTTTTTTGAACTGTCAATCTATTTTCAGTTTCCGAAAGTTTATCTTTGTAGAAGTCATATTTAGTTTTGATATAAATAGTCTCCTTAACAACACCACACGGGATACAGTTGGAAAGGAAGGCATGAATAGATCTATTCTCGGGCTTTATTTTTTCTAAAACATTAGACCAATTGTCTTGAATTTCAGACAAAAGAATCTCTCTATTTGGAAAATTTGAAAGTTGTTTTTCGGTCAATTCATTTTTGGAATTTTCATTTTGAGTAACTTGGTTTTTTTTAATTGCGCTTTCGACCGATTTGCTATTAACTTTTTTTTGAAAATTAACCGGCGCAGCAGGAGGAATATATTTTTGCGAAAGTTCTTCCGGTCTGTTTATGGCGGTTTTTGACGGAAAATTTATTTTTTGAGGAACGGAAGTTTGTTGTGAAATAATTCTTGGCTTACTTTCTGATAGTTCCGCAGAAGAACAATGTTTGATTGTAGCGAGTTCAAGTGGTAATTGAGGAATCGTAGTATCTTTAAATTGATCGAGACTTTTCTGAAAAAGATCAAGCAGGGCAAGAATATCCGCAAGCGAAAACTTTTTTGCAATCGAAAGTGATTTCGCAAGTTGCTCCTTTGACAATAAAGCGGAAGATTTTTTACCAGCTTCGTCGCTTGTCTTGAGAAGCAGAACTACTCTTAAAAAGGATAAAATATTTTTATTGAAATTTCGTAGATTGATTCCTTCTTGTTGAAGTTTTTCAATCTGATCCAGAGCTTTAGGGAGATTATCATCTGAAAGAAGCTCCACAAAATCAATTACAACCTTTTTAGAAGAAGTCCCAAGAATATCATTCACTTCCTTAGCTGTTATTTTTGCATCTTCTAAGGAAAGAATTTGCCCAAGGATTGACTGAGCATCGCGCATCCCACCCTCAGCTTCAAGTGCAATTGTCTCAAGTGCTTCGGTTTCAATTTCGACCTTTTCTTTTTTTGAGATTTCAATTAAATAATCAACAATTTGTGGTTGAGTTAGGAGGGAAATATCAAAGCGTTGGCAGCGAGAAATTATAGTCTCAGGAACTTTATGAAGTTCTGTTGTCGCAAGAATGAAAATCGCATGTGCTGGTGGTTCTTCCAGAGTTTTCAACAGGGCATTAAAGGCGCCGATTGAAAGCATGTGAACTTCATCAATGAGATAAACTTTATATTTTAAAGCTGAGGGTGGGAGAGGAACAGTTTCTCTTAGTTGGCGAATGTTATCAACTCCAGTATGAGATGCTGCATCAATTTCAATAAAATCAAGCGCTCTGTTCTCTAGAATTAATTTGCAATTTTCACACTTATTGCAAGGTTCAACTTTGGCAGCTGAATTTTTCTTGCCCTTTGTCGGAGTAAGACAGTTGATTGTTTTTGCAAAAATCCTGGCAAGAGTTGTTTTTCCAGTTCCGCGAGGGCCAGTTAAAAGATATGCATGGCCAATACGATCGTTGGCGATTGCATTTGTTAAGGTTTTTATCACATGTTCTTGCCCAGCTACTTCAGAAAAATTCTTTGGTCTGTATTTTTGATATAATGCTAACATATTTTGATTTGTCGGAATTAGAACTTTGTTGGTCCCTGTATGTTTTTAAGTATAGTGAGTAGGTGATAAAAGTCAAAGTAAACACTTTTCATCAAAGGCTCTTTTCTAAGGTATTTGCAATTCTGGCTGTGGACAAGCTGTGGAAAATCAAAAAAACCAACAATAAAGCCGGTTTTGATAGTGTTGAAAACTTTATTTTTTGAAAACAAAAAACTTATACCCAACGAAGTTCCAAATCAAGCCGATGGCCGTTCCAAATAAAGCTCCTATTGAGCCCCAGATTTTTGGTCCAAAAGCAAGAAATGCGATTTGAGTAGTAATCAGCGGTTGCAAATATGTAACAACGAGAGAGGCCACTGAGACGTTAATAACCATTCCAACCAAAGAAACTGCAAAGAATTGAGAGAATTTTTGAACAGATTTTTCTTTGGAATTATCCTTAAAAGCCCATTTTTTGTTCATGAAATAGCTAAAAGTAGCTGCAAAAATAAATGAAATTGATTTGAAGAAAGTATAAGGAGTCCCACTAAAGAAACCAGTTGAAAACATCAAGATGTTTAAAATAACAAGATCAACTCCAGTATTTAAACCCCCAATCAATCCAAAACGAACAAACTGTCCAATCGCTGGATATTTAGTTAATATTTTTCTAAGCATCTAATTGATTTTTATTTCTGTAGTACCATGCACGAATTTCAGTGTAGCATTATTTGCTTTTTGTGCCAACCTTTTGCTTCGCCTGCTTTGCTTCCTCTTCAATCTCACTGGCTTCTGGCGACCATTCGCTTAGGAGTTCATCTTTTGTTGCATGCCTCTTCCTTTCTTCTTCAATCTCTTGTTGCAGTTTTTCAACAGCGGAAGGTCTTTTTGGTTCTTCTTTTTCGAGATCTTCTTCGAGGACGTCTTCATCAAAAAAATTTTTCTCTGGTTTTTGATAGGTAATGCGTGAGGTTACTGGATCGGAAGCTTTTCTTACAACATTCTCGATTGCGCTCCAAACAGCCTCTTTGTCTCGAGGGATAACTATGGTAACCTCATCCTCGAGTTCAATTTTAAAATAAGTTGCAGCTGCGAGCAGAACTTTGTAATCTTTTTCTTCGGTGTGAATAATGAAATTTCCTCGCTCATCTTGTTTTACTGTTCCGATAAGAAATTTTCTCTCAATTGGTCCAATCTGCTTATACATAAAAGTTCCCTGGGGAGATATAGTGAGTTTTAAAATATCTCCTTCAACAAGTTTGGACTTTGAAGCGTAATTTGCTGGCACTGGATATTGTTTTCCGTCCTCTCCTACCATTATTTGGCCATCAAAGGCGCCATGAATCACCTGTCCACCAGAAAGATCTGTTCTGGACGGTGAAGTGTTTGGAAGCGGAGCATCCATTTTTGAAAGAATTTGCTTGGCGGACAGAATTGTTTGTTCGGCTGTTGCAATCATTTCATAAAGAGACTGAATTTTCTCATCAGTGGTCTGATCGTCTCTTCTGTTGGAAGAAGTATCGTTTGGCATTTTATTTTATTTTTTCGATTATTTATTTTTGTTTTTCGGACTTTTCATTTTCACACTGTACTAACGTAAGTATAAATCAGGAATGTTCTTTGCGCAAGTTCGATGACAATGTGCTTCTATATTCCACATTGCAACGCTAATAAATAATCTTAAAAAATTAAATCAGTTAATTTTTCTTTCAATTATTGTTCACCCTTTGGTTAACATATAATAATAACAGAAAAGATAATTAATGTCAAAGAGAAGTAACAGAATAATCTTGTTAATTCATGGGTGACAATTTGCTTTGCAATTTTTTAGTGTATATTTTTGAAATTTCAATCAAAAGAATAAAGTGTGTTTTTTTAGAACTCAAAAATCGTTGATAAATACCCAATAGCATGCTACAATATAGTCACTATGAAAATAGACAAACCGCATAAAACTGCCAGGAGTTTAGAAGGAAAGTCAAGCAATGATTCACTTGGGCAAATGTTTGTGATTCAAAAACACACAGCTTCTCACTTACACTATGATTTTCGGTTGGAAATGGAAGATCCGGAAACAAGGGAGAGAGTTTTAATTTCTTGGGCGGTTCCCAAAAACTTGCCCACAATTCCCGAGGAAAAACACTTGGCGATTCGAGTTGAAAATCGCAATCCAGAATATATAAATTTTGAAGGCGAAGTACCTGAGGGAAGTTATGGCGCTGGAAAAGTTGAAATCTGGGACAAAGGTAAATGGGGGTTAATGAGAGGTGACTTATCCAGTGGCAGATTGTCCTTCAATCTCTTTGGTGAAAAGCTGAAGGGTCGCTATCAGATGATTATGATAAAAGACTTTGGCAAAAAAGAAGATAAGGAGGATGATTCCAGAAAAAGTAGGAATTGGTTAATTTGGAAAAGAGAGGCAGGAATTTTTTTCTAAAGCAACTTTTTTGTTTTATTGTTAATCTATGGGATAATCATAGTAACGCTTGTTTTGTCTTTTAATTAGCTATGTATTTTTTTGCATAGAAATAATTTTTTATAGGCGCTATGCAATACGAAGAAAAATATGATGTGGTCATTGTTGGCGCCGGTCCTGGTGGTTTGCGCTGCGCGGAAATTCTTGGGAATGGTGGTAAAAAAGTTTTGATAGTCGAGAGAAACGAGTTGATTGGTCCAAAAGTTTGCGCTGGTGGACTGACGCGCAAAGCAATTGAATATCTGCATGGAATTGGGATGCCAAAAGATATTGTCGAAAATGAATTTGATGGAATTGTTTTTCGTAAGGGAAGATTTAAAACAAGAATTAATTTTGGTGAAACATTTCTCTACACAATCAGTCGTAAGAATTTAGGACAGTGGCAATTGCAAAAATTGTGCAAGATGCAAAACGTGACAGTCGCCGTTGGAACGAGCGTGACAGAAATCACCAAAGAATATGTTGTGTTAAATGGATCGGATAAAATACAATATGATTTTTTGGTTGGGGCTGATGGTTCAAATTCAATCGTACGTAGATTCCTAGGTATTGCCACAAAAAGATTTGGTATTGGTTATCAATATATGGTGCCTTCTTTGCAGAAAAGTTTTAAGGATGTTGAAATTGTTTTTGACTCTAAATCTTTTCATTCTTGGTATGCATGGATTTTTCCATATACAAACAGCGCATCAATAGGCACGGGATATGCCCCCTTGATTATGTCGGCAAAAAAATCAAGGAAAAAATTCAAACAGTGGATAGACAAGGAAAAAATTTCAATTAAAAACATCCAAATAGAAGCGCACCCCATGAATGGTGATTATAGAGGATATCGTTTTGGGAATACTTTTTTAGTTGGCGATGCGGCTGGAGCGCTTTCTGGTTTTACAGGAGAAGGAATCTATCAATCTTTGATATTTGGCGAGGAAGTCGCAAATATTATTCTTGATCATAATCACGAGAATAAAAAGATAGATGAGGTATTGCATGAAAAAAAAGTGCAGGAAGTATTGCTATTGCTGGTGATGCTATCAGGTCCATTTCGCAACTTGGTTTTTTATGTAGTTATTTTAGTGGTGAAAATACCTTGGTGCGGAAGAACGTTGTTGCGCGTTTTGAGTTGACGATCTTAGTTGTATTTTTAGAATTTTCTTGATAGGATGTTCTTGTCCAGCTATTTTCACTTCTAATGTAGTGAATCTGGGCTTTGAAGCATCCACCGGTTTTATCAAATAGACGGCAAGTAGCGGCGAGCGAAAGCCTTAAATGACTAGTAAATTCATGCGCGCGAGTTTGAATTCCGCAACAAAGTTATTGAAAATCTATTTTATAAAGTAGAAAGCAAAAAGCTCTCCCGGTGGCTTTTTGTTTTTATTTTATGGCTTTATTTACTTCCACTGTGTATAATTGAAGGAGAAAATAAATAGATGTATCTGCAGATGCATCTAAAAATAAGTGTCCTTTTGTTTTGACTTAAATATGATAAAGAAACTTTACTTTTATGGAAAAAACAATAAATATTTTTGGCGATAGCATCACTTACGGTGGGTATGTTGAAGGAATCTCATGGGTAGACCAGCTAAGAAATTATCTCGAAGAAAACCCCAATGACTATTTTGAAGTTTATAATCTCGGGATAACGGGGGATACCTCAGGGGGGGTGTTGAAAAGATTTACAGTTGAAAACGAAGCCAGAATCCCAGATATTATAATGATTGCTATCGGTATAAATGATTCTAAATATATAAACACAAAAGGCAATCCTTTTGTGCCGTTCGAGGAATTTGGAAATAATTTATTGAGCGTGGTGGAACAAGCAAAACTATTCACTGAAAATATTGTATTTGTTGGCCTTACAAAAGTTGATGAGGCGAGAACTATGGGAAATTGTGAATGGGATACAAATGAATATTTTGATAACGAAAATGTAGAAATTTATAATGCTAAGATAAAAGAAATTTGTGAAAAAAACAATCTGTTTTTTATCGAAATGCTGGATTTGTTAGAAAACAAAGACTTAAAAGATGGCTTGCATCCCAATTCCGTTGGTCATGAGAAAATGTTTTTGAGGATTAGGGATTTTTTGGTTGAGAATGAGATTATTTAATGAGAACAAAGATTGAGCGGCCTTGTCATTTCCGTAGAAGTTGGGTAATTCGTTGACAGTTTTTATAAGAATTGAATGGGCGTCATTCCCGAGAAGTCGGGAATCCATTAGACTGTATAACAAAAAACATAGCACGAGATGCGAAAGCACAATCTTGCTTACATCGTAAAAGATTCAAACTAGAATAGTTTGCACCAAAAATTGCTAAATAGAGCCTAATGGATCCCCGCCTGCGCGAGGATGACAATTGGAGGCAAATGTTGAATTAGTTAATTTAAAATTAAAAAACAAATCATCAAAAAATGAGCTGGATTATCCGCCTGTTTCTGTGGCAAATAAATCTGCTCTAGCACATAAAACAAATAGATGCATCTATAGAGGCCTCTATAGATGCATCTAAAATTATTTCTTAGAAATAAATAAGTTATCTTTAATGTAAAACCTAAGTAGTCTATTCCTCCATCTCCCAGCATAATCCACCCCGATCCTTTTGGCTTTTATGATTTTATTTTTTGGAATTTTTGTTCCCAAATCTCCTATAAACAAGGGAGATTTTTTGTCTGTTGCAGAAAGGCAGTTCAGATTTTTATCAATCTCAAAAGCCTGGCAAAGTTTTCCTGGACCACTCGTGAGATTTTTTAATTTTTCGGTATGACGATTGATCTTCATTTCTTCGATTCCTTCGATTGGTTCTATGGCTCTGATCAAAACAGCTGCGGGGTAGTTCTTTTTTTCCGTGACGATATTAAGGCAGTTATAAAATCCATAGATTAAATAGATATACCAAATTCCTGCTTCTTTAAACATGGGGGTGTTTCTGGGAGTTTTTCCTCGCGAAGCGTGACTAGCTTTGTCTTCTGGTCCGATATAGGCTTCAGTCTCCACAATGATTCCCGAATAGAGATTGTCTTTATTTTTATAAACCAAAACCTTGCCCAGTAATTCCTGAGCCACAATTTCGGTCGGTCGATTGAAAAATATGTTGGTTAGTTTTTTCATCCCTTCATTTTTTTAACAGATTTTTTGGTGCCCAAAAAATTCTTGCCAGTTACCACGTTTTTCCCAGTTTTCCTCTCCAACGCCAAGCGTGCATCTTTGGCAATTTTTCCGCCTTTTTTGGCTGGAATTTTATTTTCTTTTAATCCTTTTGCCTCATCGGTTTCCGCGATCCTGCGAGTAGAGATTTCAGCTAATGCGGTGAAAATCAATTCTTCTTCACTCATATGATCGCGCAGATTTTGTGTTTTCAAGCCTTTCAATTTTTTGTGATTTTTGACAGACAATTCTGTCCATTCCTCGTGGATGATGTTAGTCAGAATCGCAAACTCTTCGCCACGTTTCACCTCATTGTCACTCCAATAATCCGTCAATTTATTTCTGGTTTCTTGTCCCATCATTCGTTGCTGAATCCATGTTTTGCTCCGTCCTTGTTTCTGCCAATATTCCCTGGAACGATTAAGAGCTATTTCCGGATCGCTCATTTCTCGCATCCTTTCATAGCCCACTTTGGCCAACCAAAGCTTTACGGGCTCCGCTTTCGGGCTTGGTATCGATTGAATGAGTCGCAAGATTGTTTCAACATTAGCTACATCAGTATTGTAGAATTTTCCATCAGCTGATTTCATTTTCAGTTGGTCACATTTTGTGACCAACTCACTTCCTTCCTGTTTTAAGCGGTTTTTCAATGTTGTCCAATAGCTTTTAGCTTTTTTAAAATCAACTTGTTCTGTTAGTACTGCCACAATATCAATCACAGAAAAATACCAAGTTTCAGTTTTTTCGTCATAATGCCGACGAATTTTGTAATTTTTAAAAATCGCTAATGAAGTTTGCCCTTTCTGCATAATATTTTGTTTTAATATTTATGATGATATTATGTTTAGTATAGAATATACTGAAATAATCGACAAATTCCCAATTTATTAAGACACTCTTCGTTGCAGTTCAAAAATATTTTTTGACCATGAAGGTGATTGTAAGCTAATTTACTACCTTTCTAATATAAGAGTAAGAAACTGGAAAGATTTTTGAAAAGTTGCTATTGTTGAAAAAACAGAAAGAGAAAAGACTTTAATTGTTGGAGGAAATAATGATGACAGATATCTATGAAATTTTTCGCAAGTTGGAAATAGAATTTTTGGAACATGAACACCCAGCTGTTTTTACGGTGGAGGAGGCAGAGTTGCACAAGGGCCATCTTGACGGTGTGAAAATCAAAAATCTATTTTTACGAAATAAAAAAGGAGACAAACATTTTCTTTTTATTACAAATGCTTTTAAAAAAATTGACCTTAAAAAACTTTCCAACGTGACTGGCGAGAGGAAGCTTGGGTTTGCCTCAGATGAGCGTTTGGAGAAATATTTGAAACTTATGTCTGGTTCTGTTTCGCCGTTTGGCATCATTAATGACCAAAATCGAGAAGTGGTTGTCATCTTGGATATGGAGATTCTTATTGATGAAAAACTAAATTTTCACCCAAATCGCAACACTGCTACGGTGCAAATTTTCAAAGAAGATCTATTCAAGTTTTTGGAGTGGGCGGGAAATGAAGTGAGGAAGGTTGAATTATAAATTAAAAAATAAAAAACATGAACATAAAAGCAATTGTATTTGATGCAGATGGCGTGGTGATAAATTCCCCTGGATATTTTAGTGTGCAATATGAAAAAGATTTTGGTATTTCAAATGATATCTTGTTGCCATTTTTCAAAGGAAAGTTCCAAGAGTGCTTGGTGGGTAAAGCTGATTTAAAAGAAGAATTAGAGCCACTCTTAGAAGAATGGAAATGGCAAGGAACTGTCGATGAGCTTTTGGGTTATTGGTTTAAAGCAGAACATTATATAGATGATAGAGTTATAGATGAAGTTAAAAGACTCAGGGCAAAAGGTATAAAATGTTATTTAGGTACAAAACAAGAAAAATATCGAATGGAGTATATCAAAAAAGATATGGGGTTGGAAGAATTTTTTGACGGCACTTTTTCTTCAGATCACGTGGGATATAAAAAGCCAGACAAGAGGTTTTATGAATTTGTATCTCGCGAGCTAGAAAAAACAGAAAATATTAAACCAGAAAGCATTATGTTTTGGGATGATAAAAAAGAGAACGTTGATTCAGCTAATGAGTTCGGCTGGAAAGCATATCTTTTCACAAGTTTTGGAGAATTTCAAAAAAATATTAAAGAAATTTAATGAATCAAAAAATACAATAAAGTAAATGGAGGAAGTGAAAATAATTTTAAATTCCTGGCAGTTTAATTTAGTGTCCAGTCTAGTTTTTGCGGTTTTATTTATTCAATTTTACAAATTAGCCGTAAAAGAGACTACTGATGAAGGAATATCAACAATTATAATGCAAGGTGTGGCTGGGATAAGTATTCTTGCTTTAGCACCATTCTTGCCATTTATTTTTACTGGTGATTTCAAGGTTTACGCGCTCCTTGTCTTAGCTTCTATTTTTTATGCAATTAACGATAGACTTCAAGTAACAGTAAGAAGAAATTTAGACGTTTCTGTGTATACAATCTTGAATCAACTAGCTAAAGTTTTTATGGTTATGTATGGAATTTTGGTTTTTCGTGAGGATATTGTTGGGAATAAACTTGTCGGAGGAGGATTAATACTTTTGGGGAATATCATTATTTTTTATCGCAAAGGAAAAATAAAGTTTAATAAAAACATACTTCTAAGTGTGATTGCATCATTTTTTATGGCGACGGCGCTTATGATTGACGTTGATATTTCCAAACATTTTAATTTGCCATTTTATATAATGTTGACATTAATTATCCCTGGGATTTTTATCTTTATAAGAGAAAAACAATCTTTCAAGAATATCAAGAAAGAGTTTGAATCAAATAGAAAAAATTATTATTTGATTACTGGAATTGCTTGGGGTCTTATGATATTTTTCAGCATTCGTGCTTTGCAGCTGGGGGAGGTTATATTTATTGCCCCTCTTTTAGCCCTGTCTGTTTTACTTAATGTTATAGTGGCTTCGGTTTTACATAAAGAAAAATCAAATTTAATTAGAAAAATAATAGCTGCAATAATTGTTATTTTTGGAATTTTTATCATGACGTATTAAATAGGAACTAAATATAAATAGTGAAGCGGGTTTAAATTTTTTAAATGCAAAATTACAAATTATATGTTATAATTCGTAACGAAAGTTTGAGAAAAATTTTCCTTTACTTAAATTAAAAAACAGCCGGAGGTTTTCGGGGAGATACCTCCACCGACAAAACTCTCTCCACAACTTGTAGCGGAAGCAGCTTAATGGGCTGTTTCCGCTTTTTTCTTTGAACTTTAAGAGTAGAGGTGTTAAAATATGAAATACGGATTTGAATAAAATGTTAATATTAACAAATTCAAAAGCATGCAAATTAAAAGTAAAAATATTTACCTTAAAAGATATTTAAGAGAGGAAAGTTATCCCTTGCTTTTGGAATGGTTTCATGACTTGGAAGTTATGAGATATATTGGTTGGGTCAAAAAAGGGTTGGCGCTGAAAAATATTCAAGAGTTAAAAGAATTTATTTCGGAACTGGAAAATGGAATTATTTTTGGAATCTACAGTGTGGATGATAAATTTATTGGTTATACGACACTTAGTGATTTCAAGGGAAAAGATGAATGTGAATTTGGAATATTTATTTTGGATAGGAATTATCAAGGAAAAGGACTGGGAATGAAAGTCACGAAATTGATGTTGGGGTATGCTTTTGATGATCTTGAAATTGGAAAAGTCATCTTGAGCACAAGCGAGTTTCATAAAAAAGCAATTGAGCTTTATGAGCAGGCAGGATTCAAAAAAATAAAATTAATCCCAAACGACAGAACGATTTATCACAATGGCCAGTGGGTTTTAAGCGGAACATTTGAAATGGAAATAGGGAGAGAGGATTTTTTAAAACAGAAATAAAAAGCCCTTGGCGAGTTGATTTTTTAAAATTGTCCCAGCTTACTAAAAGTGCTATAATGTGAGCAATGTTAGTGTTAAAATAAAAATAAAATATCAATGTCTAAATATACCAACTGGCACGCACATTCCACGGATGATGTGCTAAAAAATATTGGAACGACAAGAAGTGGTCTTTCTTCGAAATCAGCTAAAAGAAGAGCTGAAAGTGAGGGTAAAAATACACTTCCACAGAAAAAAGCTCTCTCCAAGACGAGACTTTTTTTATCACAATTCAATAGCCCCTTGATGTATATCCTTTTAACAACGGTGGTGGTTTCTTTTCTACTAGGGCATGCTTCGGATTCTGTTTTTATTTTAATAGTAGTTTTTGCAAATACTATTGTTGGTTTTTATCAGGAAAACAAAGTAAACAACTCATTGGAGGCTTTAAAGAAGATGGTGAAAATTAAGACAAAGGTTTTGAGAAATGGAAATAAGATCGAAATTGATTCAGAAAATTTGGTGCAAGGGGATATAATTTTTTTGAGTCCTGGAGACAAAGTTCCTGCTGATTGTCGTGTGATTGAAAGCAATGCATTGAAGGTCAACGAAGCTTCTTTGACGGGAGAGTGGTTATCGGTGGAAAAAAAGAGTATGCAGCTGCCAAAAGATTCAATTATTGGAGATAGGGTTAACATGGTTTTTATGGGAACCTCTGTTGATTCTGGCGAAGCAAGGGCTGTTGTTGTCGCAGTCGGTTTGCATAGTGAATTTGGTAAGATAGTTTCTTTGGTTTCTCAAACAGAAGAACCAAAAACCCCATTTCAAAAAGCAATAGCAAGACTTTCAAGAATGGTTGGTGTTTTTATTTTGTTTTTGGGAGCGGTGATTGTTGCTGAAGGTGTTTGGACTGGAAAGGATGCAGTTGAAATTTTTATCACAGCATTAGCTTTGGTCGTTTCTGCAATCCCAGAAGGTTTATTGCCGGCCATTACAGTAATCTTAGTCTTGGCGATGCGTCGTATTTTGAAAAATAAAGGAGTAGTTAAAAGACTTTCTGCGGCAGAAGGATTAGGAAGTGTAACTGTTGTTTGTACCGACAAAACCGGGACCTTAACAGAAGGAAATATGCAGGTTAGTCATGTTATAACTAGCACAAAAGAATTATTGAGCAAAGGAAACTCCTTTGTCGGTGAAGTTAGCCTAGAGAGTGCTCAATCAGATGTTTTAGCGATCAAAATTGCGACGCTTACTAACGATGCTTATATTGAAAACCCTCAAGACGAGCTACACGATTGGGTTATTCGTGGATTTTTTACGGACAAGGCGCTTTTAAAATCTGGATTGCAAGCAGGAATTGATGTTCAGGCACTAGAAAAAAAGTGGAAACTAATTGACAAGGTTAGCTTTAGTTCACATACAAGATTTTCTGCCTCTTTAAGAGAGGTTGACGGCAAAAAGAAGTTGTTGGTGGTTGGTGCCCCTGAAGAGCTTATTTTAAGGGCAAAACAAATTGATTTCAATGGCAAAAAAATGGGACTTGAAAGCTCTCAGTCAAAAAAGATGCTCAAAAAGCTTGAAAGTTTTACTAAAAAAGGTTTACGAGTTGTCGCTTGTGCATATCGAGACATCGGAAATGAAAAGCATCAGGAAATTTCAGAGTTAGTAAAGAGCCTAACGCTGGTTGGATTTATTGCAATTAAGGATCCTGTGCGTGCCGACGTTAAAAAAGCGATGGAAGAGATTAGAGGTGCTGGAATCCACCCAATTATCATTACGGGAGATCACAAATTGACAGCGAAGGCGGTAGCTGAAGAAGTGGGATTAAAAGTGAAAGACAATCAGATTCTAGAAGGAAAAGATGTTGAAAAAATGAGCGTTGCAAGTTTGGCGAAGAAAGTCAAAAAAATAATGATTTTTGCTAGAGCACTTCCTGAGCATAAATTGAAAATTATTGAAGCATTGCATCTAAATGGTGAAGTTGTGGCAATGTTTGGTGATGGAGTGAATGACGCCCCAGCACTAAAAGCTTCTGATATTTCAGTCGCGGTTGGGAGTGGAACAGATGTTGCTAAGGAAGTAGCTGATGTTATTTTATTAGATGATAACTTCAAAACAATCGTGAAAGCAATCGAACAGGGCAGAGTCGCTTTCTCTAATATTAGAAAAGTTTTGATATATTTAGTCGCCGACGATTTCACCGAGATTCTTTTGTTTTTAGGTGCAATGGCTTTTGGACTTCCACTCCCTTTGATTGCTGCACAAATTCTATGGATAAATCTTGCCGAAGATACTTTACCCAATATGGCGTTAACATCTGAGCAAGAAACTGAAGGAGTGATGCAAGAACCACCGAGAAATCCGAAAGAGCCAATCTTAAGCTTGCATGTTAAGGAGTGGATTTTGACAATCTTTTTGATTAATGGAATATTAACATTTTTATTTTTTTATTATCTATATCAAACTACTGGTGATATTGAAAAAACCAGAACACTTGTTTTCGCACTGATGGTTTTTGATTCATTGACCTTCGCCTATTCTGTTAGGTCGTTTAAAAAGACAATCTTTAGAAAAGATATTTTTTCTAACAAATTTTTAAACTGGGCAGTTCTTACGGGATTGATTTTACTTATAGTTGGAATCTATTTGCCAACATTTCAAAATCTTTTAGGGACGGTCAACCTCTATCCTAAAGATTGGATGATAATAATCGGACTAACAATTTTTGAAACAATAATTATCGAAGGTAGTAAGCTTTATTTTCTGGCAAAACACAAAATAAACAATAGATAAATTAAAGCTGTTGTAATTGTGAAAAAATGCTTTGTGTGCTAATCTAAAGATGGTTTTATGGTTTATTTAAAATAAAAAAAGTTTGAATTAAAATAATAAAATGGGAAGAAAACCGAAAAAAGAAGAAAGTAAGAAAGAAACGGTTTTGGACGGTGGTGCAAAGGAGCATATTATTGCCGTTTTTCTTATAATGCTTAGTTTAATTTTCCTCTTAAGTCTAATTGGAAAGGCGAGTGTTGTTGGTGAATATATTGACAGAGGACTAGCATTCCTATTTGGTACAGGAAGATATTTTTTACCAGTAATTATGTTTGTTTTAGGGGTTCTTTATTTTAGAAAAATGAAGCCTATCAGGTATACACTGGCTGCCCTGGGAGCAGTATTATTATATATTATGCTTTTGGGTTTAATGCATATTTTTCACGAGACTGACCAAATGCTTAAGCTTGCAAAGATAGGTCAAGCTGGTGGATATTTGGGACTTGCAGTTGCTTATCCTTTGGCTAAGTTTTTGGGAAAAATTGCCGCAGTGATAATTTTATCAGGATTTTCATTGATAGGTATGATTCTCCTTTTTAATGCCTCAATCTTTTCTTTGATGGAAAAAATAAGAGGAAATGTGCCTATTCCAATGCTTGGAAAGAAAAAGGAATCGGAACTTTCGACAGATGAAGAAGAAATGGAAGTCCTGGATGATGAAAGGAAAAACAAGAAAAAAGGAGTTGGTGAAGAGGAATTGAAAAATAATATTAAATCATTGGAATTTGTAGAAGGTCCAAAAGATGAAATCTCCGATGATATGATTGATGTGGCAAATTCTTCAAAACAAGGCGTGGGTGGAAATCGTGTTAAGCAAAATGCATATAGTGGAATTGAGTGGAGACCGCCATCATTTAATTTGGTTGAGAAAAATGAAAAAAGAGCTCCAAACTCAAATCATAAAGAAGTTATTAATATCATCAAGCAAACGTTACATAACTTTGGAATTGAAGTCAGTCCAGGAGAATATTCAGTCGGACCAACAGTAACTCAATATACTTTTAGTCCAGCAGTTGGAGTTAAATTGAGTAGAATCCTATCTTTACAAGATGATTTAGCTTTGGCCTTGGCAGCAAGTTCAATCAGAATCGAGGCTCCAATTCCAGGGAGGTCATTGGTGGGAATTGAAGTGCCGAACAAAGTGAAATCTTTTGTGAAAATGCGAACAATGCTTGAGAGTTCGGAATTTGAAAATAGAAAATCAAATATCAGTATTGTTTGGGGAGAAAACGTTAGCGGAAAGCCAGTTTTGGCAAATATTGAAAAAATGCCTCATTTGATGATAGCTGGTTCTACAGGAACAGGAAAAAGTGTTTGTGTAAACGTCCTTTTGACAACCTTGTTGTTTGAGAACTCCCCTGAAGATTTGAGAATGATTTTAGTTGATCCCAAGAGGGTGGAACTATCTTTGTATGGCGGAATACCACATCTTTTGACACCCGTTATCGTTGAATCGCAAAAAGTTGTTAATGCCTTAAAATGGGCGATTGGGGAGATGGAGAGAAGATTTGGATTGCTACAAGAAGTTGGCTCAAGGGACATTCTTTCATTTAATCAAAAGGTAGAAGAGGGTCAAAAAAGACAAATTATAGATAAAGAAACGGGAGAAGTAAAGGAGGAATATTTAGAAAAATTGCCGTATATTCTAATTGTTATTGATGAGTTGGCCGATCTTATGGCAACACACGGGAAGGAAGTAGAGGGTCTTATTGTGCGTCTTGCACAAAAGGCTAGGGCCATTGGGATTCATCTTGTTGTTTCAACACAACGTCCATCTGTAGAAGTTATTACGGGTTTAATTAAGGCAAATATAACAACAAGAATTGCTTTTAAAGTTGCAACACAAATTGATTCTAGAACAATTCTTGATCAAGGTGGTGCGGAAAAATTAATTGGTAACGGTGATATGTTATATAAAAGCGCTGATTCAATTCAGCCCATGAGAATCCAAGGTGTATTTATTTCGGAAAATGAAGTAAAGCGAGTTGTTAGTGCGGTTAAAAAGCAGGCTGATAAAATTAATTATGATGATGGGGAGGATCTTTCCCAGTCATTGGAAGAACAGCTGTCAAGCGCAACAGGGGTTTTTGCAAGCGAGGGAACTGGGGGTGAGGCAGACGATGAGCTGTATGAAAAGGCAAGAGAAATTGTTGCTAAAGCCGGAAAAGCTTCTGCTTCAATGTTACAAAGAAAATTAAGGATTGGATTCTCACGAGCAGGAAGAATTATTGATCTTCTTGAAGAAAATGGCGTTATTGGGCCAGCTGATGGATCAAGGGCGAGAGATGTTTTAATAGATAGGTCGACTGTTGGTGACGGAACAACTGATTATGAAGACTCAGAAGACGATCAAGCTAGACGTGATAAATGGTCAGCATAGATTTTTTTGGACAATGAGAAGAGTGATTTATTAAGAAAGGGGAAATTAAATCGGTATTATTTAAAAGAGATGATTCTTGGAGGTTTACAGAAATTAACATTGATTGATTATCCCGGTAAGGTGGTGGCAACAGTTTTTACGGTAGGCTGTAATTTTCGTTGTCCTTTTTGTCACAATCCTGAGCTGGTTATATCATCTACTAAATTTGAAAGAGGTTTTTTGGCAGAGGAAGATTTTTTTGAATTTCTTAAGAAAAGAAAGGGAAAGTTGGACGGAGTTTGTGTTACCGGTGGAGAACCAACGATGCAAACCGATATTCTGGAATTTTTACGAAAAATTAAAGAGTTGGGGTATCTAGTAAAACTTGATTCGAATGGAACTAATCCAGATGTTTTGAGAGAAGCCTTTTCTAGGAATTTGGTTGATTTTATTGCGATGGATATTAAGAATTGTTTGGAAAAGTATGAGAAAACATGCGCTGCTAGAGTTGACCTAAAGAATATAAGGACCAGTGTTGAATTGATTAGAAATTCAGGAATTCCCTATGAGTTTCGCACAACGGTTGTGCCAGGAATTCACACCACGGAAGATTTCAATTTAATCGGAAAGTGGCTTAGCGGGATTGATAACTTTGCGCTACAAGAATACCGTGATAATGGGAAGATACTAGACGAAGGCTTGAGGCAGAAGGCTAATAAAAAAAGGATAGATTTAGAGGATATTAAAAAAATATTACAAAAACATTTTAAAGAAGTTGTAATAAGATAAGAATAAAAAAATGGCCACAACAATTGAAATTAAAAGAAAAATAGAAAGGTTTAGAGGAAACCAAATGGTTTTTAATAAAATTAAGCAGGGTGCATATCAGTTGCACACAGGTGAGGCAGATTTAAATAGCAGAAGATCCTCTATGTATTCAGAGCAATTTAAGGACGAGATAGGAGAATTTATTGATCGAGTAGACCAAGAAGAAAATTTGAACCTCTCTGATTCTGAGAAAAGAATTAACGCTAGGAATTTAAAAGATCAAATTGATGAAGGGAGGGATAAGTTGACACTTAGGTTTCATAGTAGAGATAATCTAGTGAGATGAGAATTTACGTTAAAGTGTTTCCAAAAAGTGGCAGGAATAGTGTTGCAGAGATTTCAGAAAAACAATTCGAGATTCGTACGACTTCAATTCCAGCTAAAGGAGAAGCTAATAAGGCTGTGATTAAACTACTCGCAAAACATTTTAGGACCGCAAAAGGCAATATTGTCATTGTTGGTGGCAAAACAACAAGAGAAAAAATTGTAGACGTTAATATTTAAATTAAAAAACATGAGTGACATCTTAAGATTTACAAGAAAAATAGAAGAGCATTATGATGGAGAGAAATTGAAGATTGAAAAAGTTGGGAACACCTCTTTTAGAATTACAACCGCGAGTTCTAACGAGCTTGATTTTAGGAATAGAATTAAAGCACAGCGATTTGACTCAGAATTCATATCTCAATTGAATAAATTCTTACCACAGGATAGTCAGTTGAGCGTGAGAGATAGAGATGTTTATAACAGTCTTAATGATCTTCGTCGGAAACTTGAGGAAGGTGCAAATCATTTTGATTTTAAAATTTCATTTAGAATGACTCATTAAAAAAGTTTCTTCTTGTGCTATTAAATGTATGAAAAAAGTTTATAATAAATTTTTTTCTATTTCACAAATTTCCATTTTATTAGCAACGGGATTCTTGCTTGGCATAGCAGCAAGATCATTAATTGAGGTTCAGTTTTGGTGGATTTGGGCGTTAATATTTTTGCTTTTTGTGAAAATAGTTGTTTTTAGAAGTAGGCGTATAGGGCGTCTACTTTTTTTATCTCTGGGAATTTTATTGGGTGTTTGGAAAATGAACTCTGAACTTTTAAAAACAAACTCCTTAAAAAGTGAATTTGATTTTGTCGGAGAAGTAACTGTGGTGAAGCCCCCTGAAATGAAAGAAGATTATCAAAAACTTATTGTTAATGCTCAGAATGAAGACAAAAAAGAGGAATTTTTTCGGAGAGTTGTTATTTTTGCGAAACCCAAACCAACTATAAAATTTGGAGACCAACTGAAACTTTCTTGTAAGATGAAAATCCCAGAAAATAAATATGAAAAATTTAATTATAAAAGATTTTTGGCAAGCGATGGCATTTTCTATATTTGCTCTTCAGCTAAAATACAAAAAATTACAAGCGGAGCAAAAAAGGGCGTGCTGAGAGAGGTTTTTCATTTAAGGGAAAGGTTAGAAGAAAAAATTGGAATTTTATTTCCAGAACCAGAAGGGGCATATTTGGCAGGCCTATTATTGGGAGGTGATAATCGTTTGTCAGCAAGCGTGGCAGAAAATTTCCGTGTTACTGGGACAACTCATACCGTTGCTGTTTCTGGCTATAACATCACCATAATTGCGAGCATTTTGATGTGGATTGGAATAGGGATGGGCTTGTGGAGAAGGCAGGCTTTTATTTTTGCAGTTTTGGGAATTATTTTTTTTGTTGTCATGATCGGTATTCCGTCTTCTGCAACAAGAGCTGCAATTATGGGAATTTTGATGCTTTGGGCGATGCAAAAAGGTCGCTTAGCTGATTCTATGAGAGTTGCAGTTTTTGCTGCAACTGGCATGGTTTTTTTCTCCCCATTAATTTTATTGTATGATGTTGGATTTCAATTATCATTTTTGGCAACGTTGGGTATTATTTTAATTTACGCCCCATTGTCATCGTTAGTGGGGGTTGAAGATGATTTTTTGGAACTCAAATCCATTTTGTTGGTTACAATTTCTGCTCAGATCGGAGTCCTAGGTCTTTTGATTTATGTCTTTGAGTCACTCTCATTGGTATCCCTACTTGCTAATTTGATTATATTACCACTTATTCCCATCATTATGTTCTTGGGCTTTATAACTGTAATGTTCAGCTTTGCTTTTGCTTTTGGTGCTAAAATAATCGCTTTGGTTGTTTGGTTTTTTCTGTATTTTGAAATTTTTGCAATTGAGCAATTGGCAAAAATTCCTTTCGCAAGTATTGAAATTGGAGATGTTGGAGTTTGGTGGATTGTTGGGTACTATTTGTTTTTTATTGGGCTTGTGTTTAAATTAAAAGAGATTGGAAATAAATAAGAAATAAATGTCTGAATTTGAAAAGAAAAAATTTTTAGTATTTGTAATCGGAATTTTATTTTTAGTTCTATTTGTTTTTGAGGTAGTTTCTTTGAGAAATGATAAGTTTAATATGTTGGAAGTTTCTTATCTGGATGTTGGGCAAGGAGATGCAACGTTGATAAATTATTTAGGAAAGTATCAAATTTTAATTGATGGAGGTCCAAACGGGAAAAAACTTTTAGAAGAACTTGGAAAGCAGATGCCAACTATGGACAAAAAAATCGAAATAGTCATCCTGACACATCCAGACTTTGATCACCTTGCCGGACTTATTGATGTTGCGAAAAATTACGAAGTGGGAGTTTTTTTAGATAATGGGGCTAGTGCAGACACTCAAATTTTTAAAGAATTGAAAGATATTTTAGGGGAAAAAGAAATTAAAAGAGAGGTTCTAATCGAGGATTCAGAAGTTTCAATTGGAGAATATTTAAATTTTAAAGTTTTTAATCCTGATGAAGCAACCTTGGATAGCAAAGATAGAAACGAAAATTCTGTTGTCTTGAGGATGGACTTTGGAATAAATTCTTTTTTGTTCATGGGGGATGCCCCAAGCGAGATAGAAAAGGATATGATGGAGGACGAAGAAAATATCGACGTGGATTGTTTGAAGATTGGGCATCATGGTTCAAAAAATTCATCCTCAGCAGAATTTCTAACAGCCACTTCGCCTAAATTTACCGTTGTTTCGGTGGGAGAAAAAAATAGATACAAGCATCCAGCTGTTGAAGTTTTGGATTTAATTGAGGATATAAAAGTTCCTTTATTTAGAACGGATAAAGATGGAACAATAGAAGTTTTTTGCAGGACTCCAAAAAAGAAATGTGACTTCCTGGGAAAGGAATAATTTTCTTACGTATGCATTTGATAAGCGGAGCCAAGGATAAATTGTCTTTTCTTGATAAAACAAATGAAGATGCTAAGATGGATGTATATAAACCTTCATATATATTTTTGCGGGTTTTTTAATTAACAAAAGAAATTTATGACTGAAAAACAGCATTTTTCAAAGGAACGAACACTTGTCATGGTAAAACCAGATGGTGTTCAGAGAGGTCTTGTTGGTGAAATCATCAAGCGACATGAAAATTTAGGGTTTAAGTTGATTGCTATGAAAACTATAGTACCAACACCTGAGCACGTTGAGGCACACTACACGCTTGATCCAGAATGGAGAAGAGTGACAGGTGAAAAAACAATTGCTGGATATAAAAGCAAGGGAAAGACTCCTCCTTCAAATGACCCGTTTGAAATTACAGATAATATTTTAAAAGGGCTGAAGAAATATATGGCGAGTGGCCCTGTGGTAGCAATGGTTTGGCAGGGAGCACATGTTATTCAGATGGTGAGAAAAATCGTTGGTGGAACAGAGCCGCTCACGTCCGATGTTGGAACCATTAGAGGAGATTATGTCATGGATTCATATGAGATGTCTGACAAAGATGGCCGAGCTATTAGAAACCTTGTTCATGCCTCTGGTTCAATAGCAGAAGCCGAGATGGAAATCCCGCATTGGTTTGATAAAAAAGAGTTAATCGATTATCGTTTGATACAAGAGGAAATTCTTTACGATGTAAATCTTGATGGAATTAAAGAGTAGTTTTTGAAAATTGGTGTATTCAAAAAACAGCCCAAGTTTTTAAACAGGGCTGTTTTTTAATTGAATAAATATACTAATTTGCTCGTTCAGAGTATTCTCCCGTTTGAGTGTTTACTCTTATTTTATCACCAGTTTTAATAAAAAGGGGTACATTGACTTTAACGCCAGTTTCAATCGTTACTTGTTTTGAGCCACCATCAGCAGTATTTCCTTTTACTGCAGGAGGAGCCTCTATGACCTCAAAGTCCATTTTAATAGGGAGTTCAATGTTGATTGCTGATTCGCCAAAATACAAGACGTCTATTTCAGTTCCTTCTGTTAGAAATTTGCTGTTATCACCAATAACTTCAGCTGAAATTTCAAATTGCTCATAGGACTCGCCATTCATGAAATAATGATTTTGCTCGTCTGAATATAAATATTGAGCTTTTTGTGTCGTGATTTCAGCGGGAGCAACTTTGTCAGCTCCTTGAAAAGTTTTGTTTATTGTTGCACCCGTAACTAGATTTTTTAATTTTGTTCTAAGGACTGCACCAGCGCGACCCATTTTTGAGTGTTGTGCAAAAAGAACCACAAAGGGCTCTCCTTCAATAATTAGTTTTTTTCCAACTTTAATTCCATTCAATGTTAACATATGTTTTGTTTGTAAATAAAAAGGAACGAGGTTGACACCTCGTTCCTTTTTATGTTTTTACTTAGCTACAAAAGGAAGAAGTGCAAGAATCCTTGCTCTTTTAATTGCCTTTGAAAGTGCTCTTTGATGTTTAGCACAAGTTCCCGTTCTTCTGGTTGGGATTATTTTTCCAACGGTGTTAATAAATTTTCTCAAAAGGATAACGTCTTTATAGTCCAGTTCTTTAATGTTGTTTGCGCAAAAATAACAATTTTTACTTTCTACTTTGATAGTGTTTCGGTTGTTTCTATTAATCATAGGTCTAGGGTTTGTTTAAATTTAAAACGGGATATCTTCGACTCTTATTTCATCTTGATCATCCACATTGATTGTTGGGATTTGTTCAGGAGAAGGAATAGAGACATTATTTTGTTGTGGGGCGGTTGCTTTTGATTGACTTGGTGCAGCAGCTGCTGTTGCTGCATAGTTCGCTCCGACACCCCCATCTCTTTTTTGACTCAACATTATAGCATTTTCTGCTACAACTTCAGTCATATATCTTTTTTGTCCTGATTGGGCATCATCCCAGGATCTTGTTGTAATTCTACCTTCAATATAGACTTTTTGTCCTTTGCTCATATATTGAGAGCAAATTTCAGCAAGTTTTCCCCAAGCAACAATCGAATGAAATTGAGAATCTTCATTGTATTCTCCGGTAGCTTGATTTTTCCAACGTCTGTTTGTAGCAACTCTAAAAGATGTTACATTTTGTCCATTTGGAGTTGTCCGCATCTCTGGATCATTGACAATGTTGCCAATAAGCATCGCTTTGTTGAGGTCCATAGGGTTTGAATTTAGTTTTTATATGCTCAAAATTTCATCTAATTTTTTGTCTAAGTCTTCTAGGGAAGATTTGTCGTCCGAGTCATCTTCTTTGGATCCTTTTTTTGTCTCTTCTTTAACAACTTCCTTCTTCGCCTCTTCTTTTTCAACTTTTTTTTCTTCTGTTTTAGTTGTTTTCTTTACTTCCTCTTTCTTTACCTCTTTGTCTTGTGCTGACTTAGCAATCATTTTTTCAACGTCTTCTTGTTTTACAGTAGTCTTTTCCCTTCGTTCCATCGAAAGAATTTCTTGGCTAAGTTTTGGAAGTTGATCTGCTTGCACAACAATGTAGCGAGCTATATCCTGAACTAGGTTTAATTCTCTTTTTAACTCAATGATGTCAGGGTTGTTTTCGAGAGTAAATCTCAATACAGTAAAGAAACCATACATTTCGTGTTTGATTTCATAAGCAAGCCTTCTTTTTTTATAAACAAGTTCATCAACGACTGAGCCCTTATGTTCTTTGATTAAAGACTTTACTTTGTCTCGGATTGAGTCAACCGTTTCTGTGTTTGATTGTAACACAAGGAAATTAATCTCATATTCCATTTTGGTAATAGTTTACTAGTTAATTATACCATATTTAAGTACAAATAAAACCCACCCATTGGTGGAGGTTGGTATTTCTATCCTTTCATAAGAGAAAGGCGGAAATGCCCAGGGCTTTATCAATATGCCTAGGATGACACATTATTCAACAAAAGTCAACAGAAACTAGGATATGAAATAAGAACACTTCAAATTTCTTTACAAAATTTTGAATATAGCGCAGAATGAAAAGTCCAAACAAGTACCTTTTTGGTTTTTTTGAAAATCTGGCAAAAGTTATCGTATACAACAAAAATTTTTGTGCATTAGGCACGCAAAAGGAGAGGGACTATGAATATATCGAGAATAGGAATTATTTGTTTGGCAGTAGTTGCTTTTTCTCTGGTAGCGACAAATACCTTTGCTGTTCAAAAAAGGCAGTGGAAAAATCAGAATTCTTCAGAAGAAAGGATTTTAAATTTGGTTGTTACCTTTAAATTAGGAGGCCTTACTTATAAAGTTGCTGATGCCGTCGTAAAAGGGACAAGCAAGGGTGACGGAATAATAGATTTTGCAAATGTTATCAAGAAAATCCACAAGTCTGGTGCTGAGGAGGGACTCCAATTTCCTTATGGAACCCTATTTCCCCTGACTGCAAGATTGAGTTATGCTCGTCCTGGGAATGAGCTTAGTAACAACTCTTCTTTATCGGAAAGGGAATGGTTTAGTGGTTTCCGGGGTAAAGTGGTGGAGTGTCATGACAGGAACGGTAACCCAGTCCCATTAGAGGGTAAAAAATGGCTGGTTGGTAGAAAATTCATGGAAGACCTTCAAAGGATGTATGTTGAAGTTCAATCGAAGCTGCAACATACATCCTTTGACTGATGTGAAACTGTACAAAAATGCCTCTTGGAGCAAAAATATTTTTGTTCCAAGAGGTTGTTTTTTGAAAGAAAATTTCTTACAAATATAACATCTTGAAGCACGGTCGAGGTATATGGGTTTGACTTTAACTAGAGGGTTTCTATAATATGGAAAGATGTAAAACAAACAGAATCCAGGGTTTTTTGATAATACAAAAAACTATACAGACTTTAATTTCAAAAATAGAATGGAAAATAAAAATGAGGTCGAATTTTTTCAAAGAATTTTTTATTATCTTACCCCTCCGGGAGAGGGCGTCTTCAAAAATTTTAGGTGTGAATATTATAAAAAAAAGATTTGGGAAGGATACTTTGGGGAGAGTTCTTTGAGTAAAGTAGAAAAAATTTGGAGGACCCAACTAATGTATTTTTTCAAAAAGCATGCAGATCGAGTTTTCTTGTTGGCGATTCCCAGTGATGTTGGCGCAGGAGTCCAAAGGGGAGCAAATTTAGGGCCAATTTTCTTAAGACTCCAGTTAGTAGATTTTTTTAAAAAAAGATTGTTTGGAGATTTTGGAGATATTAGAGTAGTTCCTCAATTGCTCATGGATGAATATCTCAGCGAGTCTATTATTGGTAAGGTTAAGAAGGTTTTGTATGGTAATGAAAAAATAAAGCTACCAGTTTCGCCATTGAGCATCGCCGATGATTTTACTAAAAATCTTTTTGAATTGTGCCCTGAAGCAAAAGTTTTTGTGCTAGGTGGTGACCATTCAATTAGTTATCCTTTGATTAAAAACTGGCTACTAGCAAGAAGAAGGCGGAACATTCGAACGGCCGTTGTAGTTTTCGATGCTCATCCAGATCTTGCCAGCGAAAGATTAGGAGTTGAAATTTCCTACACTAGCTGGGCCTATCATCTACTTAAATTTCTTGAAGATCCCGCGGACTTAATTCAGTTGGGATTGAGAGAATCTAGTAATCTTAAAAGAGAGAAAAAGTGGGGTAAAATCAATAAAGTTAGTCAGTTCTGGCCGAAAAATGAGCGTTGGAGCAAGAAAGATTTTGAAATTTCACTTGAAAAAATATCAAATTACCTCGAAACTCAAAAAATTGAAGAGATCTATGTGAGTTTGGATATAGATGTTTTGGATAGTAGTTTTGCCTTGGCAATTGAAAATCCCTCAAGAGGGGGACTCTCTCCTGTGCAAATCTTGAAAGCCTTAGACTCTTTGGATAAAAAAGCGAAAATAACTGGTGCTGACATAGTAGAGATTGCTCCTTTTGTAACTAATTTCAAAAAAAATTTAGTAGGAGATGAGAATGTCAGAGACGAGCCAGAAAAAACTATTTTTGAAGCTACATCTTTTGGGGTAAAGTTATTAGGGCTAATGAATGCAAATAAAGACCGTTAGAGGGTGTCTTTTTTCAAGAAAATTTGACTGTAGTTTATTATAAAAGTATAATCGAGTTGATAGAAAACAGAAGATTTTTTCTCAATTGATAATATTAAAAACAAATAAGTGAGATTTACAAAAAAAATAAAAAAACAACTAAAAAATAAAAAGAAATTCCTTACTGTTTTTGTTGTAGGGGCTATTTGTTTTGGTTTTGGTGTTGGCGTTGCTATTGCCACCCCCTATGCCCCAGTCGCAAATCCTGGTTCCAATTTTCAAATTTGCACGGCAACTGTTAATCAACCAGCTTCATACCCAGGCACTTCAGCGACACCAACCTTAACTTGGAATTTTTTGCCAACATCTTCATCGTCTCAACAATCTGTTTTTATAGAAATCGATGACAATAACAGTTTTTCTTCATTGGAGTTTAGCAGTGGAGAAATCGCTTTCACTGGAAATTCTTATAATATTCCTAGTGGGAATCTGGCTTTCAATACTTTATATTATTGGAGAATCGGAGCAAAAGATCAATTCGGTTCATGGACTGGCTGGGCAGTAGGGTCACCCTTTACCACTAATCCTCCAACATGCATAGCTAGTTATTCCTATTCTTGTGTCGTTACTAACCCCCCTGCTTGTGAATTTGATGATTGTGGCGCAAAGTTAACTGGTAGTGCAGTTTGTAAAAAAACGGATGATACTTGTGGGACTGGTAGTTCTTTCGAAAGCTCCAATGTATGCGAAGCAAATGGAGTGACTTGTTTTGCTCCTTCGCAAATTTGTGCAGTTTGTCCTGGAGGGTACAAGGAGGCGACACCTTAGTGTCGGTGTATAGTTTTTAAGTTGGATAATTTTGCCACAACTCAAGATGAAGTTAAATAGTTGGGTTAATCTTTATATAAAAGAAAGACATAAAATTCAGAAAAAAATCTTTGCTCCAAAGATTTTTTTCTTTTATTTTCATCCAGTAGGGCAAAGCTATACGCCCCTAGATGTTGGATATATTATGGCTAAAATAGAAGATTCAATAAAAAAAAGGAATGTTCCCTTGGACAATTTTAAATTTGAAATCATCCCAATATATTTTGGTCCTAAATATTTGGAAAGTGAAAATAAATTTGTTAAAGATTTTGATACCAAAAAAGAGACCGAAAGAATACTTGAGTTGTTGAAAAAAAATAAACCAAAGGCAGTCTTTTTTTTCCTAGATAATATTTTATGGAGTGGTTTCTGGGGAGTTGGAAGGTCTTTAGAGTTAGCTGAGTTAATAAAAAAATATATTAAAAAGGAAGACATTTTTATTGGCTTTCAAAGTTACAAAATTACTAAGGAAATAACTCACAAGGCCTTCAATTCAAAAGTTCTTGACTGCTGGATTGGTGAAAATCCAGCCGAATCATTTTTGCAAATTGAAAGAATAATAAAAAAAGAAAAAGTGGAGAACGTCTATTATGATTGCAATGAGATTGATAATAAGGAAAATTCGGCAATACTTCAAAAAAATTTCTTTAATCAAAAGTGTAGTGTGGGCGAAAAAAATGTTTTTTTAGATGAAAAATTTCCGTCCCCATATTTAAACGGAGCGTTGGACGGCTTTCTATTTCCAGTAAAAAAAAGAAAAAATTTTATTTGTTTTACATATTCATCTTTTGGTTGTGTTTTTGGTTGCTACTACTGTTTTCGAAGTGTTAAATTTGAGAAATTACAACTTTTTTCACCTAAAAGATTTTTTGATGAAATAGAATATTTGATATTAAAGTTTGGTTTTTCAAATTTTACCATTTTGGATGATTGTTTTGCGATATCAAAAGAGAGGCTGAAAGACTTGGTGGAAGAATTTGAATCGAGAAAAATAAATAACCCAAAATTAAAGAGCGTAAAATTAATTGTTATGTCCAGAATCGAAGTTCTTGAGGACGAAGAAAGGATAAGACTGCTGAAAAAGCTTAATATTGTAAAAATACAGATTGGTTTGCAGACAATCAATCCAAAGTTGGATATTTATATGAGAAGGATTGAGGGGTTGGCGAAGAAACTGGAGTTAATTAAGAAATGGCTAAGCCAAGAAGAAATTTTATTTTCACTAGATATCATAGCAGGTCTGCCAGGTGATGACTTGAAAAATTTCAAAAAAACAGTTGATTTTGCTCTTAGTTTGAACCCATCTTTTGTCCAAGTCAAAAGACTTTATTTAAATCCCAATACATTTTTTCACCTTAGACAAGAGGAATTTGGTATTGTAGCAGAAGATTTTTTGACTAAAAAGCTGGTTACTCCACTTGTTGTAAAAAGTGATAAAATAGACAATATCTATTTTGAAGAAGCTTATAAATATTCTATGGCGATAGCAAAAAAAAATCCGGAGATTGGCTTCAAATTTCTCTTCAAGGAAGAATATTTCTTTAGACCGGATAAAAAGATGATGTCTTGTTTGTTTGAAGACTAGTTTTTATTAGTAAGTGTGAATTAAGAATAAGTAAAAAAATGGACAAAGAAACATTCGAATTTATGGAGGATAGCTATTTCCCCGAAAAGATTTTAAATGAGAAAATTAATATTATTGGTGTGGGGGCTACTGGTAGCAGGGTGGTTTTTAGTCTTGCAAAAATGGGATTTAAAAATATTAGTATTTGGGATTTTGATAAGGTTGAAAGGCACAATATTGACAATCAAATGTACCAAGTGAGGGATGTAGGTGATTTTAAAGCTTTTGCATTAAAAAGGCTAATTGAGGAGTCTTCTAATGTCAAGATAAAGGCGCATAATGAATTTTTCGAAAAAGGCGAACATTTAGAAGGAATAGTTTTTTTGTTGGTGGACACAATGTTGAGCAGAAAAGAAATTTGGAAAAACTGTTTGCGGTGTAACAAGAATATTAAATTGATAATTGAAACAAGAATACGGCAACAAGAGGGTGATATTTTTGTTTTTGATCCTAACGACGAGACACATATTCGTAGGTGGGAGAAGACAATTTTTAAAAACTTTCCATTATTACAACCAAGACTCTTTTTCATTAATCCCATCGTCGATGTTGTTGGAGGGTTAGCGGTTTTTCATTTAATGAAATGGCTTTCTTTAAAATATGGTGAAAATATCGATGGCAAGTTTTATTTCGAAAATGAAATAAAAGTTACGTTTAAGGGTAGTTTAAAAATTTCAATATCCTCTTTTGACACAAAGACAAATAATTGGTTCAATGGGGGTAGTTTTTTAAAGCCCAAATAAAGCTTATAAGAAAGGCTAATATTGATCTCAATAATCGTTTATAATTTAAAAAAAAAATCTTTGAGATATTTTAAAGAAAGTGATATACTCCAGTGAGTAAGTTGAATAGTATAAATTAAAATTAATAAAAAATGAAAAATAAAATAAAAAGAAAGGCTCTATATTTAATCCTATCATCATCCTTGTTAGTTGCCTTCTCTTTCCTTTTTGTTTTGGAAAAAGTGGGTATCAAAGGTGATGGAATAGCAAAAAAAATAAACAAAAAGCTACTAGATAAAAACGTTGCCCAAGCTCAATGCAGTTCATGTGCAGCAACGGACAGTTGTGGTGATGATGGCGCAGGTGGCAACTAAACTAGTTATTTAAGTGTAAATTTTAAAAATGAAAAACAAAAAAATAATTTTCTTGGCAGTAGGATTGATTTTCATTTTGGGTGCTTTTGAAATTTTTGTTTTTTTAAAAAATAAAAATTTTATCAATCAGGAGCAGTCAGAAAAAACTGAACAAAATTCCCAAGAATCTTCTGAAGATGCTGATATTATTGAAAAAAGAAGACTCGCGATGGATTCAATAGAAAAGAATCTCTTTATTGAAGATCTTCAGACCCCTTTTAATGATTATTGGGAAAAGCTTTTACTCGAAGGGAGCGATGATGAATCACTGAAGGGTTTTTATGCTGACTATGATAAGCTCTCAGAATATGTTTTCAATCAGAATCTAAACCAGTACCAGGTTGAAAATTATATAGCAATTGCAGAGACGAGAAGCAATGACCCGGCTATTTTGAAAAGGGGGTTGGAGAGATTTGCAGAGATATATGATAAAAAAGCTCAGGCAGAAGAAAGAAATAGGGCAATTGCACTAGATAGGCTGGGTGAGTTGAATCTTATTATGTCAGAGCGACAGATGAAAGAATTTTTATTTGAGAATAAAGAACTTTTGGAGAGGGAGGGATCTCGATTATTGGATCTGACTTCTACTTGGGAGGGTGATGACTTCAGGAGCACTTCCAGAAATATTTTTAGTAAAGCCGAAATTTTAAATCCATTCCCCTCTTTACTAATGGAATCTTTGTATTTTGATTTGGAGAACTTACTAGATAAAAAAGGGACACAACTAACTAGAGAAGATATTGAAAAGCTTGATTTGGAGAAAAGGTTGGTAGTTATCAATGGCCTGGTTGAAAAAATGGGAGGAGAGAGCAATGTAGGACCTTATTTAAATCAGTGGTGTCCTGATAGACTTTTTTACTATTCTTTATACAAAGCGAGGTTTAATGATATCCTCTTGAGTCAAGATGTTGTAGCAGAAATAGACCAAAAACATCTACTTTCCAAGGAACAAACAGATGATATATATAAAAAGATATTTAGCTGGATAGAGGAATACCCTTATTTAAAGAATAAACCTCAGCTCTATGGAGATTTCGCTAGATTATATTATGCTATTTTCCTTAATAATAATTATGGAGAGGTGCAGGCAACTAAAATCAAAAGCTTGCTCGAGCCAATTTATCAAATGAAAGGAAATGATCAGAAGGGAATTTTTGTTTTTCTTCAAAAAGAAGCTATTTACCCAGATGGGTATTCTCATAAAAGAGAAATCTTGAGCTTGGCAAAGGTTGATTCTCAAATGAGTGATATGTTGAAGGAAGCTGGTTGGAATATTGAATAAAAAATTATTTTATCAACCAATCTTAATTGAGGGATAGGAATGAAATTTTAACATTCGTTTGTTATTGAAAATAATTGAAAGGTTAGGACTGTGAAAAGAATTAATAAAAATTAAAAAGTTATATTTTTTTATGAAAAGTATCTATAAAGTTTCTTTATTTTCTATAATTGGACTAACCGTCTTAATTGCCCTTTCTTTCCTTTTATTGAAAACAAGAACGATGCAGTTAGTGGAAAAAGAGGGTGTTCTTGATCCATCTATCGCTATAAATGAATCTGGTATTAAGGAGTTGGAGGACGGTCTGAACATAGAATTTACAGATGAGGAACTAAAGTGCCTTGACGAGATTAAAAATGATGTAGACGAAATAAAGAGATTAACTTCACTAGGACAAAAAAAAGAGGCAGCAGTTTTATTAAACGAAGGCCGCAAAAAACATGACACCGGGTGTGGACTAGAAAGTCTAGATGCTTCAGTCAACCGAAAAGGTGATATTAGAGAGTCTGCCAAGGAAAGAGTTGCTCTTTCGTATTTGTATAGAAGTCTGACCGATCTTTTTGTTTACTATGATATATATGAAAGTGCGGGCAATGACAAGGATACTGTTGGCTTTTGCAGAGAATTAACAAGTGATCTGTTTGATGAAAAAACAAGAGCCATGTTCTATCAGGAGTTGGCTGAACTCTCTTTGATTTACCCAGATGATTTTGTGAAGGAACAAATTTTTAGCTCTTATCCATTAACACAATTTTACCAGGGGAAGGACAAGGTGAGGGAAAACTACAATCAATTGCTTAAGATGGGATATGAAATTCATGAATTGATGGCAACTGATTATCAAATAGCTCTTTACTATTTAGAGGAAGCATTAGCAAGTAAGGATGATGAAGTTAAATATCAGAAAAACGTAGAGTTGTTTGATCGATTTATGAGAAAAGGTGATTATCATTATTATGACCACGAATATCTTTTAAAAGGGCAAAGTTATAAAGGATTTGAGGATTATATTAAAAACGCTAAGATAGAGAGTAAAACCATTCTTGTCGATTATTTGTATAGAGCAAGAATTAACGACATATTAAACGGAACTAGCTTATTGACAACGACCCATCCTTTAAACAATGAAGAGGTCGAGGCTTTATTTGAAAGGGCAATGAAATTAACAGCGGACTCTTCCGTTGCAAAATCCCCAGAGAGGTATGAACATTTTGTTCGTTTATATTATGCAATATTTCTAAACAACGTCTATGGAGAGCAGAAAGTTGCTGAGATTAAGGGTTTGCTTGAGCCAATTTATAAGATGAAGGGAAATGAGGATAAAGGAGTGTTTGTTTTTCTTCAAAAAGAAGCTTTATACGAAAATAATCATATGGAAAAGGCTAGTCTTTTAAATTTGGCAAAAACCGATTCCGCAATGAAAGATATGCTACTTGCAGCGGGTTGGAAAATAGAATAGTTTGAAGATAAGATTTGCAAGCAGAATTTACACTAAGTTTATTTAAGATATGAAAATAGAATTTTTAAGAAAGTTGATGAGCTAGTATTTTATTTCTTATAGCAACAAGATTACTTTTTACACATGGATGCGATTGAGCAGAAAAAAATAATTTTACGTAAAATTATAAAGGAAAGAGCGGTAATAAGTTCCAAAGAAGAGAGGATGGTTACTAGCAAGGGAACTTCTCCTGATTTTGTCTTGGATTTGAGAAGAATTTTTCTTGATTCTGAGGCGATTGATTTAATCGCAAATATTTTTTGGGATATTTTTGAAAAAGAATACCCTTTTTATGTAGGAGGACAAGAGTCGGGAGCTATACCTTTGGTGACTGCTATAGTTCAAAAAGGAATGGAAAGGAAAAAACCAATCAAAGGTTTTTTTATCAGAAAGCAAAGAAAATTATATGATTTACAGAGAATAATTGAAGGTGAGGTGGCTTCTGATAAAAAAGTTATTTTGGTTGACGATCTAATTAACAGTGGAGGCACAATAGAGCGTCAAATCAAGTTGCTTAGGAAAGAAGGGGTTGGAGTTGACTTTGTTTTTGCTCTAGTTGACTTTGGAAATAAGATAGAAAGACAAGTATTGAAATCTTTGCAGGAAAAAAGAGCAATTAGGTGCCTTTTTGATTTAAAAACGGACTTAGGGGTTGAATTTGAGGAAGAAAAAAAATCTTTGCCCAGAAATAATTTTGAAATTGAATGGTTTTTTAAGGGTTGCAACAAGCCATCTTTTCACTTGAATGTAGCCAAATCAAATCCCGCTTTTGATGATAAAAATATTTATTTTGGAACCGATGAGGCCATCTTTTGGGCTCTTAACAAAAAAACGGGGAAGATTTCCTGGAAATTTAAAACGGGGGCCCCTTTTAGAGGAAAATCAATTTCTTCTTCCCCTGCAGTTTTCGGCGATAAAGTTTTTTTTGGCTCTTATGATGGAAATTTCTATGCTCTTCGAAAAGAGGACGGAAAACTTATTTGGAAATTTCAGGAAGCTGATGCAGTTCATTCCTCTCCTTGCGTTTCTCTCAAAGATGGTCTTATTTTTGTGGGGTTAGAGAGAAATTGTCCAGGGAGGCAAGGTTCTGTAGTGGCTTTGGATATCAAAAATGGCCAAAAAAAATGGGAATATGTAATGAGGGAGTATGTACCATCTTCACCTGCTTATTTTAAAGAAAGAGACTGTGTTGTAATTGGTTGCAACGATAGTTTTGTCTATTTATTCGATGCTAAGACGGGAAAGTTAAAATGGAAATATAAAACTGGAGCAGAAGTAAAAGCCTCCTTTGCTTTTAATGAGGAAAATAATCTAATTGCTTTTGGTTCTTATGATAATAATTTATATATTTTAGATATTGACTCGGGAGTGGAAAGGAAAATTTTAGAAACGGAGGACTTAATTTACTCCACACCTCTTTTTTTTAAGAATCATCTCTTTTTTACTTCAACAGATAAAAATCTTTATTGCTATAGTTTAAATAATTATGAATTAAGTTGGAAAAAAAGATTTCCAGGAAGAATTTTTTCATCCCCTAGGGAAATAAACGGAGATATTTTTATAGGATGTAGTGATGGGTCCGTTTATGAAATTGATTCAGCTTCTGGTGATATTATTTCAAAATTTGATGCAATAGAAAGAATAACAAATGATGTTATTTATGATAAGGAAGAGAAATTATTTTTTGTTTCCAATTATGCAAATGAAATTTATTGCTTGAAATATAATCTAAATACTTCCAAAATTGTTCTGGAAATGCTGGAAAATGCTTGGCGAAAATTTAAAGAGTCCTAGTCAAAGAAATCAAATGGAAAGGAGGCCCAAAATCAGAGTCAATAAAATCTCATTGCAATGGCATATAACAGAGAAGTGTAACTTTTTATGTAAGCATTGTTATCAAGAAAAGAGTGATTATCAGGAGTTCAAACTCAACGAGTCAAAAGAAGTTTTGGAAAAATTTGTTGTGTTTTTAAAGAAAAATAAAATTGTAAAGAAAAATGCAACCCTACAAATAACAGGGGGAGAACCCTTCTTGAAAGATGATTGTTTTGAATTTTTTGAAGAGCTTCACGCGAAGAAAGATTTTTTTAGTTGGATTTTGATGACCAACGGTTCTTTGTTAGATAGAGAAAAGGTTAATTCCCTGAAAAAACTTGGTTGTCGTTTAGTACAGGTTAGTTTAGAGGGTTTAAAGGAGGCAAATGATAAGATGAGAGGAGAAGGAACTTTCGAACTAGTAATCGAAAAAATAAAACTGCTTCTTTCTGAAGACATGCCCACGGCAGTTTCCCTTACGCTTACAAGAGATAATTATCAAGATGTTTTTAAGTTGGCCCATTTTCTTCTAGAAATAATTGAAGGACTAGATGCTGAGACAAGATTGGTTCTCGGGGTAAGAAGAATTGTTCCTATGGGCAAAGCTAAAGAGACAGAAGGACAAATGTTGGAACCAAAAGAACTTTATAATTTTTACAACAATGTTTATGAGTTTAATAAAAAGATTAAAAAAAGAGGAATTGGGCTAGAGATTGCAATTGGTTGTGAAAGTGCGATTTTTAATGAAGATATTGAAGACGGGCAATGGCTATCAAAATCAAGTTGCAGAGTTTTGGATAAATCAATTGTGGTGTTGATGCCCGATGGCGAAGTTTATCCCTGCAGAAGGTTGCCAGTTGGTTTGGGAAATATAAAAAAGATGAATTTTGATGAAATTCTAAATAGTGATGGCTATAAAAAGCTCTCCATTCTTGATGATTATAGGGTTCCAAGGGAATGTTTTCTGTGTAAAAATGTAGAAAATTGTTTAGGTGGAGCGCTGTGTATTAACTACGCTTTTAGTGAGGGAAAAAAATTAGCGCCCGATTCACAGTGTTGGAAATTATTTGAATCACTTAATGACTCAAAGCATTATATGGTAAGCCCCAAAACTCCAAAAAAAACCTTCTTAAAGACTTTACAAATTCTTAAAAAAAACCTAAAATGAAATAATTGGCAATAATAAAAAAGTTCTTTCTAAAGAAGCTAAAATAAATAAAATTCCATTTAAAAATAAAAAAATGAATCA
>JBFHIG010000015.1:0-36105 GCA_041596615.1 Candidatus Moraniibacteriota bacterium
ACTGCTTGCATTTGTGATGTTTCTCTGCAGCTCTTGTGCTGCTGTAAATCAACCTTTTTCTCCATATGGGCACGAAAAGTACAGAGGAGACGAAAACTCTCCTCATACAAACCTGCGTCGGCTAAATGTCGACCCTAATATGGCAATGAACTTGAGTGATCAGGATTTCAATGCCTACATGGGTAGATTGGATCGCCTGCAGCAGTATCATGCGTTGACCATAAGGAACAACGCTGCCGCTGCAAATGCTGAGAGTCAGTGGGTTTCTCCTCAGGACCGTAGCAGTATAGGATACCAAGTAAGGTCTGCAACAGGGAGGGGTTTTTCTAATGTGATTATAGACGCCACCGATGGGCTTGGCGAGAAAGTCTACAGAATGATTGTAGGTAGGAATTAAATAATTTTTTTGCAATAAAGTGTAAGAGCCGGAGTATCACAATCGATACCTCGGCTCTTTGTTTTTTGGGCTACGATTTGGCACAAAATAAGTTTCGTTAAATTGATTAAATTATGCTATAATTAAATTGTGAAAAAAGAGTTTAAAGATAGAAAAATCTAAATAAAACCGCAAAGAAAGTGAGAAAGAGTTATTGGTCCTGAAAACAAAGGAACTTATTTTTTGCGTAAGTCGCCTCCAAGGGCAGAAATTTTCTAGCTTGAAAGAGAAAAACAAAACAAAAATGGATAAAAACATTGCACGGTATCGTCGCATCGTTACAAAAATAAATAAATTTGAAACTGAATTTGAAACTCTTAAAAAGAGGGAATTTTCGGCCAAAACATCTCTCTTGAAAATGAGACTAAAATCAGGAGAAAGTCTGGATTCTTTGCTCCCGGAGGCCTATGCTCTTGTTCGAGAAGCAGCTCGCAAGACAATTGGTCTATGGGCCTATAGCGTTCAGCTTCAGGGCGCCATTGCTGCACACGAAGGGAAAATTGTGGAAATGAAAACAGGAGAAGGAAAGACACTCTCAATCATTTTCCCAGCTTTTTTAAACTCACTTTCAGGAGAAGGTGTGCACATTGTCACGGCGAATGACTATTTGGCGAAAAGAGACGCCGAATGGATGGAAAAACTATTTTCTTTGTTGGGTGTCAGCGTGGGTGTGGTGACAAGTGACACAGAAGAAACCGAAAGGCAAATTTCTTATGCAGCAGACATTACCTATGTTACAAACAACGAGGCTGGCTTTGATTTTCTGAAAGACAACATGCTACTTGACCCGCACAATATTCGCCAACGAGGTTTGAATTTTGCAATCGTTGATGAAGCAGATAGCGTGCTTATTGACGGTGCACAAACACCATTGGTGATTTCTGATTCCAAAAAAACAAGCGAGAACGACAAGCTCTCTTTTCAGCGTTTAAATGAACATATTAAAGATCTCAAAGAAAACTTAGACTATAAGATCAATCAAAAAGAAAAAACAGTCTCATTGACAATCCCAGGAATTAAAAAGTTAGAAAAAATATTAGGAGTTGAAAATCTTTATAGTGATAATAAAATTGATCACATATATTTTGTGGAAAGATTGTTGAAAGCACATACACTTTTTGATAAAGACAAAGACTACGTGATTGATGATGGGAAAGTTGTGATTGTCGATGAATTCACGGGTAGATTAATGCCAAGTCATCGATATTTTCAAGGAATTCATCAAGCGATAGAGGCAAAGGAGAATCTGCCAATCCAAGAAGAAAGTAGAACTTTGGCCTCGATTACTTTTCAGCATCTGTTTAAAAAATATCACAAGATGACTGGTTTCACTGGAACAGCTAAGGAGTCAAAAAAAGAATTTTTAATGATTTATGGAAAGGATGTTGTTGAAATCCCTACGAATAAAAAAACAATTAGAAGAGATAAAAATGATAGATTTTTTCTTTCCTGGGAAGATAAACTTGCATATTTATCATGGACCATGCAAGAACAATATTTCAAAAAAAGAGCAGTTTTGGTTGGCACAAGATCAGTCAAAAAATCGCATGAAACACAGTTGGCATTGATGAGAAGAAATATTCCCAGCAATGTATTGAATGCTAAACACACCAGAAGGGAGGCGGAAGTTATTTCAAACGCAGGTCAACCTCAAACTGTAACTATTGCAACAAATATGGCAGGAAGAGGAACTGACATTGAATTGAATGAAAGTGTTCGAAAAGAAGGGGGCCTTAGGGTAATTGGAATGGAGAGACATAATGCTAGAAGAATTGACGAGCAATTAATTGGTCGAGCTGGAAGGCAAGGTGATCCAGGTGTGACCCAATTTTTGATTTCTGCGGAGGATGAACTGTTTAAAAATTTCTTCAAGGATGATTATCTGAAACAATTAGAGAAGAACCTTGACTATACAGAAGGAGTAGAGGATCGTGCTTTGCAGAAAATTCTCGACAAAGCTCAAAAAAGGATGGAAGATGTTTTTTTTGACCAAAGAATTCTTGGCTATGAATTTGATAAAATTCTAGAAATCCAAAGAAATTCTTTTTATAGACATAGGCAAAGAATAGTCAAGGACGAAAACCTTCGAGAAGAAACTCTGAAATTAATTAAAATTCAACTATTTGTCCAGGTCATTTCCAGACAAAAATCAAAAGATAATTTTTTAAGTCAAAAGCAAATAAAGGAGGTTGTAAAAAAGTTAAATCATATAGTTAATAACAAATGGTTTAAATTAAAAATTGATCAAAAAAAAGATTATCCAATCAGTCTTGTTAGGGACCTGGTTTATAAAAGTCTAGAATCTTATTATGGTGATTTTGAATATTATGTTACTGCAGAAAAAGCAAGAAAGATTGAAAAAATTGTGACGTTGAAGGTTTTGGATTTACTTTGGGTTGAGCATCTAAAGGATGTTGAAGATGTTCAAGAAGCTGCGCTTATAAGCTCTATAGGGAAGACAGATTTTTTCGAAGAATATAAAATTAAGATGACCAAATTATATCGAAAGATGTTACTTGGTGCTCCCAAAATAATTTGTTTGACATTTTTGAAAACCATAAGTGAGATATTTGAACAAGAGAAAAATATAAGCAACATTGCTGTAATGAAATGAAAAAAAGGACAAGGAAAATAATTTCAAGAATAGGTGCTGGTTTGATGCTCGGAATGAGTCTATTTAATTTTGGCGCAATTTGGACAAGACAGCAGGGAAGTGAAGTCCCCTTAAGAGTTAAAAATATTAAAAAAGAAGAGAAAGAGAATCTGGATCAAGAGGCAAGGACGATAGCTTCAATTGCTGAGCGACATGCTAACGACGTAATAATGTCAGAAATAAACCAGTTTGAAACGGATGAAGAAGCAGAAAACAAGCAAATAAGACAGCAATCAGGAGCAGAAGAGTCTACGATTTTTCAACAAATGTTGCGTTATGGGGTTATAGCGGTTTGGACTGTTTCTTTGGGGATTATTTTTTCGTCGGTTTTGTTGGATTCTCCAATTTCGCTTGGCAATGAAATGCTTGCACTTATTCCGGGGAAAACTAATGTTGCGACTATCTACCTAGAACCACAAAAATCTTTTTTCCAGGAGAACGAAGAAGCGGTTGTTAATGTTTTTGTTGAAACAAAAACAAAAAACATTAAATCAGTTGAACTTGCGGTTAAGTTCGACCCAAAGACCTTAGAATTCGAAGCTTTTAAAGAAGAAGAGGGCCTTGGTAGTGCTGAGGTAAAAAAGGTTGATGAAGAAATAGGAGTTGTTAATGTTGTCTTGAAAGAAATTAGTACAGAAAAAAGTTTTGAAAAGAAACAGAAAATTGCTAGTATAAAATTTTCTGGAAAAGCAACTGCTAATGTGCAGGAAGTTTCTATTCTGAAATCAGAATCTAGCGTTGTCGGGAGGATTCTTTTAAAGGATGAGTTTCGATCTATAAACTTGTTGGAAAAAATACAAAATGCTAAATTTTCAATTATAGGAGGATCTGGTAAAAAAATTAAATGTGGAACTCTAGAGGGCGATTTTTCCAAAAAGAGTGTGACAATGAATGACTGGGAGCAAGTTCTTTCGGAGACAAAATTGCCAGAGAATGCTCTTATTTGGCAAGAAGTTGGAGATGAAACATATTTTCTGTGTTCTGTTGACAGGGAAGAGAATCTACATCTGCTTGTGAAGAGAAGAGACGTTTTAAAGAAGGTGGATTTATTTATGCAAAATAAAAAAATAAAAAATTTCCAAGAGGATAACTGGCAAGAAGAAGATGTAATTTTTTATTCACTTTCATATGACCTGGAAGGTTCACTGGAGGCAAGCTCATGTTTTAAAGAGTTGATGTTACGCTTTGATGGAAATTTAAACTGGCCCAAAAAAGGTTTAGCGGAATTGGGAATGTAGTTTTCTGTTCATAAATCTTGTTATAATAGAATAGATAAAAAAAATAGATGAAGGATTTTTATACGATTTACAATATGGAAGCGGATGATTTTATCAATACTCCTGAGCCGAAACGTCCCAATTGGATTGTTTGGGTTAAGGTTTTGGCAATATTTTTTGTTATAACAATAGTTGTATTTTTGATTGCTAATTATCAGCCAATTAAAAAGAAAATCTCGGACAAAAGACAGGGTTTTCAATTTATCGAAATAGAAGATGAAGATCAAGACGGGATGGATGATAATTGGGAAAAAAAGAATGGACTTAAAATAACGAATAAAGATGATGCGCTAGAAGATCCGGATGGTGACCAACTGAATAATTTAAGGGAATTTTATTTTGGCACTAATCCAAGAAAAGCAGACACCGATAATGATGGCTATTATGATAACGAGGAAATTATAAAAGGCTTTAATCCGTATGGGATTGGAAGGGTGGATTCTGATTCTGATGGAATATATGATTGGTGGGAGAATCTTTTTGGTCTAAACAAAAAAGACCCCAAAGACGCATGGAAGGATTTTGATGGAGACGGATTATTAAATATTGATGAGTTTAAATATAGAACTCACCCGAAAGTCGCTGATTCAGATTTGGATAACTTTTCAGATGGCACTGAAATTAAAAACGGAAAAAATCCCGCAGGAGAAGGAGAGCTTGCAGATGCTCCTTGGGTAAAAAGCAGTGCAGATCAGGACAAGGACGGCCTTGAAATTATTCACGAAATTTTCTTTGGCACTGACCAGAACAATCCAGATACTGATAGTGATGGAGTTGGTGATTACGAGGAGCTTTTGGCAGGACGCAATCCCAAAGGGGAAGGCCTGATTACTGTTGAATTAGAAATTCCAAAAATTGAAGTTCAGATGCCGGTTACTTGGATGGAATCAAACGACAAAGAGTCTTTTTTGAAGGGAATGGGGCGAGGGGCTATCTTATATCCTGGAACAGCATTTCCTGCAACAAGGGGTAACTCTTATATCTTTGGCTCAAGCGGTGATTATAAACTTGACGGGAAAAAAATTAAGGGAGAATTCAGTAAATTATCAGAACTGAAAACCGGGGATCAAATTATTATCAATATAAAATTTAATAGTAAGGAGGAGAGGAAAATTATATACAGAGTTGAATTTCAAGAAGAAGTTTCGACTGAAGATTTGAGAATTGTTCGTGATTATGAGGGGCATGAGCTAACTCTTGGGACGACCTGGCCACCAGGGACAGATAGAAAAATATTGATGGTAAAGGCTCTTATATATAACCCCAGCCTTCGTTAGTTGAAGTAATTATTATAAAAACAAATAACATGGGATTTATCAAAAATCTGAAAAATGAAAGCAAGGAGTTTGGAATACCTATTTGGAAATTACCAGATGTTGTGCTTATCACAATGGCAGTTATTAATATTATTGTAATGGTAGGTACTTATTTTTTAGCAACAAAATATGATAATGATCCAGGAAAAGTAATCATTTTGGTGGCAATAGAAGCTGCAATCATTACTATTATTGGAAACGTCCTTTCCGAGTCAGCAAAAAAGATTGTGGAGACAACCAAATTAAAAAAGGAATTTATTCAAATTATTTCTCATCAGATGCGTTCACCCTTAACCACCATGAAATGGCAAATAGAGTTGTTAAAGAAAAAGGCCGCAGAAAATTTAAATAAAAAGCAAATTGAGCAAATAGATAGAATTTACGAAGAGAATGAAAGACTGACAAACATGATAGCTGATATTTTAAATATGTCGAGAATAGATAAAAATCTAGAGCATCTAATTTATTCAGATATCGCTCTGGAAAATGTTGTAAGTGAATGCATAACTATGCTATCTGGCTTTGCTAAATTCAAGAAAATCGAGTTTGATTTTAAGGGAAATAGAAGAAAGAATATGGTTTGTGTTGATAATGAAAAAATGAAAATTGCGATAGTTAATGTTATTGAAAATGCTATAAGTTATAGTAAGAAAGGGAAAACAATAAAGATAACAACAAAACCAGACGGTGAATTTGTTGCTCTTAAAATTAAGGATCAAGGTATAGGGATAAAGGAAGGTGAGCAAGAAATAGTGTTCAATAAATTCTATCGAGGAGAGGGTGGCAAGAAAGCTCAGCCAGAGGGGACAGGGCTCGGCTTGTTCATGACAAAAAAAGTTATTGAGCAAATGGGAGGCACCATTACCCTTAAATCTAAGGAAGCAAAAGGATCTGAATTTACAATGAGATTCCCACGTCCAAGGAAAAAATAAAAATAGTATGTTATAATGTTAAAAAATAAGAAAAAATAATTTTTATAAAATAAAAATGGAACCTAAAAGACAAAAAAAAATTCTTATAGTAGAAGACGAAAGAAATATGAGAGAATCTCTGAAGGAAGCTTTTGTTGATGGTGGTTTTGAGGTTCTAGTGGAAGAAGATGGTGAATCCGTTAGTGATGTTGTCCGAGAGAAAGAACCAGACATTATTCTTCTAGACATTATTCTGCCTAAAAAGGATGGCTTTGAAGTGCTTGGTGAGCTCAAAGACGATATGAGCACAAGAAACGTTCCTGTGATTTTGTCGACAAATTTAAGTGACCCCTCTGATATCCAAAGAGCACTTGATCTGGGCGCTACAACGTATTTGGTGAAATCTAATTATAGTCTGGATGACATAGTTAAGAAAGTAAGTAACTTGATTTAGAAAAAGATTTGGAAAAGGGAAAGAATGTTTTGAAATAAAGCTAAAACAAAAAATAAAAATTAAGGTATGAAAGTTGATTCAAAGCAACTAAAAGAGTTTTTGGTTGATGCTGAGATGGTCAGTGAAAAAGTAATTAATGACGCAATAGCAATTGAAAAGGAGACTGGCAGACCCCTAAGTGATGTCTTACTAGAACAAGGAGCTATTACGGAAGAAAATTTGCGAAAGATGTATGCTTATATTTTAGGGATACCTTTTGTTGATTTGGAAAAAGAGACAATCTCTAAGGAGGTTTTGCAATTAGTCCCAGAACCCATTGCAAGAAAGAATAATATTGTAGCTTTTCAAAGACATGGGGATTCTTTACGCGTTGCCATGTTAAATCCTGACGATATTCAGACGATTGATTTTTTAAGAAAAAAAACCGGATTAAAAATTTCGCCATGTTTCACCTCTCAAAGTGGTATATCCGCAGCATTGAAGCAATATGAGAGAAGTTTGAAGGCCGAATTTGGAGATATTATTGCTGATGACAAAGAAGAGGAGCACCCAGATGAAAAAAGTTTGGAAAAAATTGCTCAAGATTTGCCTATTATTAAAATAGTGGACACTTTATTGAAGCATGCCATTTTACAATCAGCTTCGGACATACATATCGAACCAGATGAAAAAGAAGTTCATATACGGTACAGAATAGATGGTGTTTTGCAAGAAACAATGACTTTGCCACAGCAAGTTTTGTCAGGAATTATAGCTAGAATTAAGGTGTTAGCAAATCTCAAGCTTGATGAGCACAGAGTTCCTCAGGATGGTCGTTTCAAAATTGAAGAGGAGGGAAGAAAAACTTCTTTCAGAGTTTCTATTCTCCCAGTTTTTGATGGAGAGAAAATTGTAATGCGCGTGCTAAACGAAAACGCTAAAGGATTAACTCTGGAGGATATGGGCTTCTGGGGTCTATCATTGGAAAGAATCCACGCCGCCATTAAACGTCCAAATGGAATGGTCTTGGTTACTGGACCAACGGGAAGTGGAAAAACTACAACACTCTACACGGTGATGGATATTCTAAATACCCCAGAGGTGAACGTCTCTACAATTGAAGATCCAATAGAATATCGAATGCCTCGTATTAATCAAACCCAGGTAAGGGCAAAGGTCGGAATGACTTTTGCTAGTGGACTTAGAGCTCTTTTGAGACAAGATCCTGATATTATAATGGTTGGGGAGATTAGAGATGCAGAGACCATGCAAATTGCTATGAACGCAGCTATGACTGGTCATTTAGTGCTTTCAACCTTGCACACCAATTCAGCTGCTGCAACAATTTCAAGAATGGCTGATATGAAGGCAGAGCCATTTTTGATTGCTTCTACAGTTAATGTGATTTTAGCTCAACGTTTGGTTAGGAAAATTTGCCAACATTGTATAAAGGAGTCAGAAATTAATCCAAAAAAACTTAGCAAATTAGGCGGGAGTTTTAATTTCGATGTAATTATTGAAGCGGTTAAAAAAGGAGACAGCCCAGAAATCAAGGCTTTGAAAGGAATTAAAAATCTAGCGGGAGCAACTTTTTATAAAGGAGAGGGTTGTGAAAAATGTAACGGTGAGGGATATAAAGGGAGAGTGGGTATTTATGAAGTGTTAGAAGTTTCGGAGGGTATTCAAAAAATGATTGGTTCCAATGCCACCGCTGATGAAATCGACAAATTGGCAAGAAAGGAGGGGATGTTCTCAATGTTCGAGGATGGTCTAATTAAAGCGATGACAGGAATCACCACCCTTGAAGAAGTTTTGCGCGTTACAGAGGAATAGTTTTAATAGTTTTATTTTAATTTAGATGCCCACTTTTAGTTACGAAGCAAAAAATAGGGATGGCGAAATTGATTCAGGTGAAGCTTCTTTCGCCAGCAAAGGAGAGCTTGTAGACCAATTACGAAAAAGGGGTTTTTGGCCAATTTCGATTGAAGAAATAGAGTTAAAGAAATCAAAAGCCTCATTTTTTGGTGGTTTTACCAAAATTTCCCTGAAAAGCAGGATGATTTTTTGTCGTCATTTGGCAGTAATGATTGGTTCGGGGCTCTCCTTATCAAAAGCTCTTACAATTTTAGCAACACAAGAGAGAAATAAGGCATTTAAAAGTATCATTCAAAAAATTGCAATGGACGTTAAGAAAGGAATAACTTTCGCAGATTCAATGCAAAAATATCCGAAAGCTTTTGACTCAGTTTTTGTCTCAATGGTGAGGATGGGTGAATTGAGTGGAAATCTTGAGGAGATATTACTCATACTTTCCGAGCAGTTGGAAAAAGATCATAAACTTGTTTCAAAAGTTAGGGGCGCGATGATTTATCCTTGTGTAATTATTGTCGTTATGGTTGTGATTGGTTTTCTGATGATGACATTTGTCATTCCAAAGATAACAGGAATTTTTAAAGAGTTTGGAGCAGAATTACCAATTCTTACGCAAGTGGTTATAAAGATTAGTGATTTTATGGCAGCCAATTCAATCCTGACCATTGCGTCTATTGTTATAGTGGTAGTAGCAGTGCAGATGTTTTATAAAACATTAACAGGGAAAAAGTTTTTTCATAAAATCTTTCTAAAAGCTCCCGTTTTAGGAGGGGTTATAACAAAAGTAAACAGTGCTAGATTTTCAAGAATCCTTAGCTCGCTTTTAAGTAGTGGGACTTCATTAGTCGAATCTTTAAATATTACCTCGGACACCTTGGGTAATTATTATTATAAAAAAGCATGCACGGAGTCTGCGCTAAAAGTGCAAAAAGGAATCGAACTTTCAAAAATTTTAAAAGAAGGGTACCAAGATGTTTTTCCATATCTAGTTATTCAGATGATGGAAGTAGGAGAAGAGACTGGAAAAACTCCTGAAATTTTGAAAAAATTAGCATATTTTTATGAGGAAGAAGTCGATCAAGTGACCAAAAATCTTTCATCCATAATTGAACCAATTTTAATGGTTGTTATCGGTGCCGCGGTTGGGCTGTTTGCGATTGCGATTATTTCTCCAATTTACTCAGTTATGTCGAATATTTAAAAAAATGTTAAAAAATATTACTCAAAATAAAAGCGGAACGACATTATTAGAGATTGTCGTTGGAATTGCGATTGTTGGAATTGTTGCAATGAGTTTATATATGGCCCTATTTAATGTCACTAAGCTTATGGCCACTGCAAAGCAAAAGATTGGTGCAGTTGCTTTGGCTAATGAGCAAATGGAGATTATTAGAAATCTAAATTATGATGACATTGGAACGCAAGGCTGGATTCCAAGTGGTCCGATACTTCAGTCACAAACAGTGACCAGAAACAACTTTACTTATTCGGTAGACACCTCAATTGAATATGTAGATGATTCTTTTGACGGAACAGACGCGGCTGACTTAATTGGAACTGATTACAAACAGGCGCAAGTCGCGGTTTCTTGGACTTTGGGCGGTGAAACAAAAAAAGTTGTATTTGTTTCTAAATTTGTTCCAGATGGATTGGAGACTAATGTTGGAGGTGGTACACTCAGTGTCAATTTGATCGATTCAGCTGTACAACAAATTGGAGGTGCAAATGTTAAAGTAGATAGCGTTACGGACACCCCAGCAATCCACGGTTCGGTCACCACAGGAGCGGATGGAAATGTTAGAATACCAGGACTTCCGCCGCAAGAGTATAAAATAACCGCAACGAAGACGGATTATGCGCCAGTTGAGACCTATCCTGCTCCCCCAAGTTCATCTTTCAATCCCATTAACAGCAATTTATTTGTCACAGAGGGAGATGTGGTTATAAAAACACTTACAATAAATAAAGCCGCTAAACTAGTTTTGAAGGCTGTTGATATTGCCGATGATGATGGAATCGATGGAATCGATATAGATATTAATGGAGGCCCTGCCATTGGAACAGCCCCAGAAACATTAACAGTTCAAGAAAGCAAGACGACTGATTCTTCTGGAGAAATTGAACTGGATAGTATCGATCCTGGGGATTATGATATTTCAAACATATTAACATTGGGCAACTCAGAATATGAGTATATTGGTTCTGATGATACCATTCCAATACACCTTATTTCTGGAGATGACAAAGAAGTTAATCTTATTTTTGCTAAAAAGAACATCGATTCCCTTTTGATTACTATTAAAAACGCTATTTCGGCTGAGCCAGTTGAAGGCGCTGAAATAAAAGTTTCGAATTCTTCTGGATTTGAACAAACAACCACAACGTCAGCAGATGGAAGAGTTTATTTCCCAATAACAGAGGATCCGATTGTTGTGATGACAGCAGAGGAGTATAATATCGAGATTACAGCGCCAAGCTTCGTCAATTATTCAGGCACCAAGGATGTTTTGGATTTAACAAAGATGGACATTTTAATGACCCCACAATAGTATGAAGAAAATAATCAAAAATCAGCAGGGGATGTCAATCGTTGAACTTATTATTTCCACCACACTTCTGGTTATCTTAATGGGGGTCTTGTCTTTGCTTATGATTAGAGCCTTCTATATTAACCGCTTCACAATCGAGCAAGGAATAAATGTCGCTGAAGTTCAAAAAACAATCAGATCCTTTACTGCTAAACTGCGTGAAGCAAAACAATCTGATGCGGGAGGTTATCTAATCGAAGTAGCGACTAAAGACGAACTAACTTTTTTCGCAAATATCGATGGTGATGCTACAACAGAGAGATTGCATTATTTTTTTGAAAATAATCAATTAAAAGTGGGTATCTCAGAGCCGGTTGGTTTCCCGGCTTCATATCCAGTAAATGATGATACAATTCAGATCGTTGGAAATGGGGTTGTAAATACAGAGTTACAGCCAATATTCCAGTATTATAATAGGGATTATCCCAGTGACGTTGTTAACAACCCCTTGATTATGCCAATTGATGCCGTAGATATTGGAATGATAAAAATAGATTTATATGTAAATGTAAACACGGTTGAAGTTCCTGACTCAACTCATATGGGGACATTTGTGCGTCCAAGAAACATTAAAGATGACTAGATTGGGAGAATACTTATAAAGTTCGTGAAGTTTGCAAGGATTAGAAAGTGCACAAAGTTTTTAGGGCTAGGAGACTATTTTTTAATTTTGAACTCATGTAGTGTTTGAATAAGGGCGAGAAACTGTTCTGGATTAATTTTTTCAAGTTTCAATGTCTCAATTCTAAATAAAAAAAGCTGCCAAAAAATGGCGGCTTGTTTTTTAAAAGGGCGTCCAAAAAACTTTTTAACCTAACCTAGTTTTGTAACTAAAACCCCTATATAGTATGTTGCTATTATCACAAAAAAAGTAATTGCAATATGCTCACCAATAACGTTGGCAGGTGATATTTTCTGCGCCCTAGATAAATAATAACTAAAGACCGCAATTAGCAGAACGCCTAGAACAACAGAAAACATAATGGCCATCTTTAGTTCCATGACAAGAAGAGGTGCTACAAAAAAGATAGATATCAAGAATTTTGAGATAAATGTTGAAAAGGTAGCTTCCCAAATTTCCCGATGAGAGTTTTTGTTTGATGATTCTTCGGAAATATGAATGCCTAGTGCATCAGAAAGAGCGTCCGCAATTGCGATAACAATAATTCCTCCAATAACAACTGATTTGGAATTTGTACTTGAATATAGTCCAATCATTAGACCAAGTGTCGTAATCACCCCAGAAGCTAATCCAAAGCCAAAACCCTTTTTTATAGAATCTTTCATTAAGTAGCGATAGAACTTAAGCTTGTCGCAGACAATTTATTAAATTATAGCACAGCGGGAATAAAAGCACAGAAAGTATTTATAAAGACCTTAGATATAAGGAAATAAGGGTTTGACTTTTTGGTAAAAATAAAGTATAATATGTGCGATAATAAATTAGAAATTAGAAATATTAAAACTGTTTGAAAATGGAAAAATTTGATCAAAATTTAGAAAAACAAGAAAATAGCAACTCAGAAGATACTAAAATTTCTGCAAACAGAAGCGTTGACAAAAAGCATGAGAGTAGAAGCTCTCTTCTTTTGGAAATTATTAAGATAGTGTTAATGGCATTTTTGATTATTTTTCCAATTAGGACTTTTATTTTTCAGCCCTTTTTTGTTAAAGGAGCTTCAATGGAGCCCAATTTCCAAGATGGAGAATATTTAATTATTAATGAGTTGGGATATAAGAAAACAGTGGTTGCTGCTGGTGAAAAAGAAATATTCACTGTAGATAGTTTTAAAGATCTGGAAAGAGGAACACCTATTGTTTTTAGATACCCTAGAAATCCAGAGGAGTTTTTTATTAAAAGAATTATAGGATTGCCAAATGAAAAGGTTGAAATCAAGAATAAAAAAATTAAGATATATAACGAGGAAAACCCAGAAGGTTTCTTTCTAAGTGAGACTGAATATATCCCAAGCAATTTTGAGACGAGGGGTGAAGATGAATTCGTGCTTGAAGATAATCAATATGTTGTATTAGGAGATAATCGTTCTCATAGTAGTGATTCTCGAAATTGGGGCGTTCTCTCAGGAGATTATATTGTTGGAAAAGTTATGTTACGAGCCTGGCCACTAGACAGATTTAAATTGTATTAATTTTTGATATTTCTAATTATGCCTAAAGTTATTGAAGAAAAAAAAGGAAACGAAGGGGAAGTAAAAGTTAAAAGAAATAAAAATAAAATGTTTCAAACAGTTCGTGGCATGAGGGACATTTTACCAAAAGAACAGCCATATTGGCAGAGGCTTAGAAAGGCAGTTGAGAAAATTGCAGCCGACTATAACTATGAAAGAATTGATATGCCAATTCTGGAATCACGAGAAATGTTTGAAAGAGGGACCGGGAAGACAACTGACATTGTTGAGAAGGAGATGTTTAAATTTAAGACAAAAGGCGGAGATGATGTTTGTTTGCGACCAGAAGGAACTCCATCTGCAGTTCGTGCATATTTACAACACGGGATGCAATCTCAGCAAAAGCCAGTTAAGATTTTTTACTATGGTCCAATGTATCGTTATGACCGACCACAGGAAGGAAGATATCGAGAATTTTTTCAGTTTGGTTTTGAAGCTATTGGAGAGCAAGACGCTATTTTAGATGCTCAACTAATTCAACTTGCGTCTCGAGTTTTTCAAACGATTGGATTAAAAAATATTTGTTTGCAATTGAATAGTATCGGATGTAGGGAATGTCGACCAAGATATAATAAATTGCTTGTTAGTTATTTAAACAATAGAAAAACAGCTCTTTGTATGGATTGTAAAAAAAGATTGAAGAAAAATCCGCTTAGAATTTTAGACTGCAAAGAGGAGAAATGTATGCAAGTAGTTTTTCAAGCGCCGCAAACAGTTGATCATCTTTGTGACTCCTGTAAGAGTCATTTTACAATGCTTCTAGAGTCTTTAGATGAAATTGATATTCCATATTCAATCAATCCTCGTTTGGTTCGAGGTCTGGATTATTATTCAAGAACGGTGTTTGAGTTTTTTCCAGAAAGTGAAGAGGACGAAACGCAAGGTGCTCTTGGGGGTGGCGGAAGATATGATTATTTAGTGGAAAGTTTGGGCGGACCAGAAACCCCAGGTGTCGGATTTGCCTGTGGAATGGACAGAATTGTGTTGGAGATGATGAAACAGAATACTAAAACTTATGTAGAGCCAGTCGCAAAAGTATATCTTGTGCAACTTGGGGATTTGGCAAAAAAGAAAAGTCTTCGTATCTTTGATGAACTTGAGCGAGCAGGGGTGATGGTTGCGGAAAGCTTTGGAAAAAAGAACTTGAAATCGCAATTGAGACTGGCTGACAAAAGAGGCGTAAGTATAGTCTTGATATTAGGACAAAGAGAGGCTTTGGACGAAACAATAATCTTGAAGGATATGATAAGTGGGTCACAAGAAGTTGTTACTTTCAAAAAAGTTGTGGATGAAGTTAAAAAAAGATTAAAGAAAAGTGCTGATATTGCTACAAGAAAAGCCAAAAAAGAACAAGAGGCGAGAAAAATAGCTAAAGAAGCAAAATAGGTGAAATTAACTAAAAGCTATGGAAGATTGTATTTTTTGTAAAATTGTTAATAAACAAATCCCAAAAGATTTTTTGTATGAAGATGATTTGGTGATAGCCTTTACTGATATTGCGCCAATTGCGCCAGTGCATATCTTGATTATTCCGAAAGAACACATAGAAAGTATTGATCACTTGCCAAAAAACGAAAAAGGTGAGAGAATAACTGGACGCTTAATCACTGTTGCTAGAGATTTGGCAAGGAAGAATGGTATTGCAACAAATGGATACAAATTGTTGTTTCGCGTTGGGAAGGATGGTGGACAAGAAGTGCCTCATATCCATTTGCATTTAATTGGAGGTGCAAAGCTTAGTGAGGATATTCGTCCTTATTAATTTAAAGAAATTAGGATTATTTACAAATTTAAAAAATTTAAAAAATTGAAAATGATAAATATATTTAAAATTTTTTCAGAGAAAGGAGGTTTACTATGGTAGAAGTAGAAAAAAGAGATAAAGAGACATCGGAAGGTCTTATTCGAAGATTTACTCGTCAACTACAACAGAGTAAAATTCTTCCACAAGCTCGAAAGAATAGATTTTTTTCTAAGAAAAAAACAAGAGCTCAATTGCGAGATGACGCTATGTACAAACAAAAAGTGAAGAAAGAAGTTGATAAATACAAGAAAATGGGAATTTTTGATGACGAGAAATTAAAAGACATCAAAAAAAGAATTGGAGCTTAATAAACCTTAATCACGTATACCTATGAGTTTGCGAGAAACAATTGTTAATGATTTTAAAACAGCTTTCAAAGAAAAAAGAACCTTGGATAAAGGAGTTCTTTCTTTATTGCAATCAGAAATTAAAAATCGTGAAATTGAGCTAGGGAAGCGTGAGTCAGGTTTGAGTGACGAAGAAGTTACCGAGCTTGTTCAAAGAGCAATTAAGCAAAGAAAAGATTCAATTGGACAATATGTTGATGCTGGGAGAGAAGAGTTGGCTGCTGATGAAAAAGCTGAGATGAGTGTTTTGGAAAAATATCTTCCAAAACAACTCAGTGAAAAAGAGCTTGAAGTCGAGGTTCAAAAAATTATCCAAAAAGTTGGCGCAGAAAGTGCTGCAGATTTTGGAAAAGTTATGGGAGCTGCGATGGGAGCTTTAAAAGGGAAAACTGATGGTGATAAAGTTCGTGAAATTGTTCAAAAATTACTTGTTTAAAATGTTTTTTTGTGATGAATGTAATTGAGATTAACAACCCATTGCAAAAAATTGTTCCCGATTCTTTTATAGAGGGAATTATTAGAGAAGGTATTTCGAGACTAAAAAAAGAGAGAATCATTGCGGAAAATTTGCGATTCGAAATTAGCATTGCGCTTGTCGACAAAGAAGTGATTAGGCAGTATAATTTAGAATATAGAAAAGCAGATGAGCCAACCGATGTTCTCTCTTTTTGTTATGAAAAGACACCTGAAGAAATCGTTGGTGAAATGCTATTGTGTTTTGAAATAATTGAGAAATATGCAAAGGAAGACGGGTTAAAAACGCTAGTAGAGTTTAAGAAAAATCTAATTCATAGTTTATTGCACATTGTCGGCTTTAAACATGGAGATGAAATGTTTAATCTGCAACAAAAATTGTTAAACGAAATAAAAATATAAAAATGAAAATAGGTAAACTTTTGCATAGTTTTGGACACGCTATCGCTGGATTTAAATTTGCACTACGAAAGGAGCAGAATTTTAAAATAGAAGTGGCAGCTGGTATATTTGTTGTTGCAACAATGATTCTAGTTGGGGTAAAAAATTGGGAAGCCATAGTTTTGGTAATTATGATTGCAGGAGTTTTGATTTTGGAGATATTGAATACCTCTTTGGAACAGTTAGTTAATATGCTAAAACCAAGAGTGCACCCCAAGGCAAAAGTTTTAAAGGATTTAATGGCAACGGCAGTTTTTTTAGCTGCAATTGCTTCAACTGTAGTAGGTATTTTGATTTTTTGGCCTTATATTTTTGGATAAAATATTTGGAGCATTGATTTTTGAAGAGCGAATGTTTGATATAAAAATAGGAGGAAATAAAGGGCAACGCCGAGAGGCGTCAGCCTTTTATTTTTTATATATTTATAAAATAAAATGCGAAAAAACTGCATTAAATATGATAAATATAGTAGAATACCCCAGCAGTTTTTTTTGGTTTCGATAGTTTTGTTTTTATTATTCGCTGGTTACATTGTTAAGAGTGAGGACGGTGCTTTGAATGCTGAAAATGATATTATTATAAACACTGAAGATCTTAAAGAAATTGACACAGAAGGCAAAGAGGACAATTTAAATGAAGTTGAGAATGAGCAAAGGCAAGAACACGAACAAGAAGCAATAACCGAGGAGACGAGTGAAATTGAGGAAGAAAAAGTATTTTGCCCAGATGATATAATCGATGTGCCATCATCTACAAATGAGCGCTTAGGAACAAAACCAATGGAAGTTGATAAGTCAGGAAATCAAGCTCAAAAAAAGGAGATAAATGAATCATTAGGGCAGGTCGATTTGTCTAAAGGTAAGGAGAAGGAAACAGGAAAAGAAGATGTTGTTGAATCAAAGTTAGTTGAAAATAAAGCAAGAGTAATTCCAAAAATAGAAATACAATTACTCCCAACAGATACGGCAAAACAAAGTAATTTTCAGGGAATAGTTTTTAGCGAGGTCGTTATCGGAGATGAAAAAAGTTCAAAAAATGAATTTATTGAGTTGTATAATTCTTCTAACAAAGTAATCGATTTAGAAAGCTTTTCTTTAAAAAAGAAAACCAAGAGTGGTTCAAAAAGCACGTTAGTAAGCTCTGCTAAATTCTTCGGAAGTATTGGCCCCGAAGAATTTTTTGTGATTAAGAACGTGACTTGTGATGCAGGGATTGAGGCTGATCTAACTTTTTCTGGAAAATCATATTCTCTTGCAAAAGATAACCGAGTTTATCTCGAAGATTCTGATGGAAATTTGTTGGACGCTATTGGATGGGGAGATTGTGAAGGAGACTGTGAAAGGGAGATGATATTTGCTGAATTGAGAGATGGGCAAAGTCTTTCAAGAAAAGAGTTCAAAAATCCAAGAAGTTTTTTAGCTAGTGAGTTTGAGGTTACAAATATTGTGACTCCGGGAGAAAAAAATGTTTTTTCAAGCGAGTTTGAATACCCAAAGAATATTGTTTTTAGCGAAATTTTATCTAACCCGGAAGGAATTGATAAAAACGCAGAATGGGTTGAATTGGAAAATAGAGGCAATAAAAAGGCAAATCTCTCAGGTTGGGTAATTGAAAATGGTTCAGGGAAAAGGTTTAAATTGGATAATTTTGAAATTGGTCAGGGGCAACTGAGGGTTGTTTATATTACCAATTCAAGCTTCACTATTCGTAATTCAAATGAAAAGTTAAGTTTAATAAACCCAGCAGAGAAACTAGTAAATAGAATTTTAATACCAGGATCTGCGCTTTCAGGAGTTTCTTTTGGGTGGACCCTCGAGAGAGGTTGGAGTTGGAATAGAAAACAAACGCCAGGAATAAAAAATGTTGCGAATAGTTTACCTAAAATTAAAATTAAAAAACAAAAAAATATTTATAAAAAAACGTATGCTATTTTTGATGCTAAAAAAAGTAAGGACAGAGATAAGGACGAGCTGAAATTTGTATGGGATTTTGGTGACGGCCACAAGAGTTATTTGGAAACTACCAAGCATTCATATGAGAAAAACGGAAAATATAACGCGTCTTTGTTTGTGAAAGATGGTTTTGAAGTTGTAAAAAAAGACTTTAAGGTGGAAGTGAAGTCATATCCCAAAAGGAAGCTAAGATTAACCCAACTACTTCCGAATCCAAAGGGGGTGGACAAAGGAAGCGAAATGATTGAAATTGAAAACTTATCTTCCAAAAAAATTAACTTGATTGACTTCTATATTGCAACTGGGCATAAAAATAGTTCAGTAGTTAGGCATAAAATCTTGGAAGATTTTGTTTTAAAAGCGCATGAGAAAAAATTCATCACTAATGAAAAGGTTTGTTTATTTTCTCTTTTGAACACCGATGGAAGAGTGGAGCTTTTATATCCGGATGGAAAAAGTGCTTTTGAGGTTGAATATGAAAAAGATAAAATTGGTGAAGGAGATATTTTTCAATTGTCTGATAAAAAATGGAGCTGGCTTGTTTTTGAAACTCCGAAAAAACCAAAACCATTGGTGTTGGGAGAGGCAAATGATATTTTTCAAAATCAAGAAGCAGACGGACGGAATAAAGAGATAAGAGCTATTTTAAATATAATAACTCTAAATGATGATTTGAAGATTTGCGAAACATATATTAAGATGCAGATTGAAAATTGGAAAAATATCCAAGAAAATCCTTTGCTTTCATTTCGAAAGAGAGTAGCAGTAAGTCAAAAATTTTCTTGGGAAGAATCTTTCTAAGAAACTCTTTTTACACAATTTTACACAAAGAGGTTATCACTCTATACTTAAATAAAGGAAGCGATTTAAGTTTTGCTAAGTCCACTTTTTCGAAAAGCAGGTTTGTATAAATTTTAAATTTTAGAACTATGATTCAAGTTATTTTGATTGTGATTGCAATTTTTGCTTTTTCGAAAGAAACAATTTCAGTTACCAAGAATACTGAGGTTATTCGTCCTAAAACTTTTATCGTAGGGTCGTATGCTTTGTTAATAACGCTTTTGTCTTTAGCGGCAATTCCTAAAATTGCTTTTTATCTGATGCTTATCTCGCTGATTATATTAATTTGGATGTTTCGTGTTAAGAAACAAACGGTAGGCCAACAAGATAAACAACTTTAATAAGAAATCTCAACCGCACCTATTTAATAATCAAGAATATTCTTAGAATGGAAGAAATTTCAGCGAAAGAAAACAAAACTTTCAAAACAGCAGGTGTTATTATGAGGCTTGCATTGTTATTTGGGACAGCCTACGAATTTTTAATAATAACAACTTTTTTGGGTGCACCATTTTTTATATGGAAACTTGTTGGTGGCAATAACTTTGAATATAGCAATCTTTTTATTTTAGTTATTGTGTTAACTTCTCTTTTTATTTATATCCCATATATTTTTATTTCCCATCGAATGGTGGGAAAAACTTTCGGACAGGCAAATTTAAAAGCATGATAGTTAGACTTGATGGGACGAGGTTGGAGCCGAAGGGTATTGGTAGGAGACTTTTGGTGAAGTTTGTAGCTCTTATTATTTTATTTCTACTAGGAGCGGGTCTATCCTTTTTTGTTTTTAGCAAATATGGAATGAATGATACTGTTTGGAAATGGTCAACTCAAATCGGAAGTTCTTTATTTTTTGCTTCTTTAATTTCTCCGATTTTAATTTTGCCATTTATCTCAAAAAGAACGCAAACAATAACAGATTATTTTTCGGATACAAAAATATTGGTTGACTATGAAGGAATAAAAAAAGAAGAAAGAGATTATCTAAATAAAATTATTGAGAATCCAACTATTTTGATTGCTGGGGTTTCTGGTGCCTCGGTTATTTCTTTTGGAGCAGTTTTTGTTATGATGGCGATTGCATTTTTGTTTAAAGTGTTGGGGAAAAGACTCTGATTATTTTTATGAATAATAGAAATATGGACATTAGGTGCTATTCATCTTGGCTTGGTATGTATGTTTTTATGGCTTGCCGTGCTTGACTTATCTTGAAAATAGTGTAGAATTTAGGTCAGATAAAAGTTGAATATTTATTTTCAACTCTTAATTAATTTTTAATCACAATATAAGCAAAATAGGCATATGTTGTAATGTGCTTTTTATTTTTTGTTTGTATTGACTATTTTGTTATGAGTAATACTGAATTTGACATCACAAGTGAAATTGATGATGTTTTCGAAGGAAAAACAGTTTCGAAAGAAGCTGAAAAGAAAGAAGCAAAAAAAGAAAAAGAAGAAGAGATAGATCAGTCTCCTATGGCCAAACTTCTTCGCGAATTTCCGATCAAGACCCCAGTAGAAGGTGAAAAAATAGAGGGAAGAGTGATTGGAGCAGATTCAAAGGCTGTCTATTTAGACCTTGAGATGTTTGGTGCTGGAATTGTTTATGGAAAAGAGGTTCGAGACGGTTTTGGGGCTAACAGAAAAAAACTAGGAATCGGAGATACAGTAACTGCAGTCATTTTGGATCTTGAAAATGAAGACGGTTATGTTGAACTTTCAGTTCGAGAGGCTGTGCTTGAGGAGGCCTGGAAAGATCTTTTGGAAAAGAAAGATTCACGAGATCCTGTTGTCACAAAAATTATTGACGCAAACAAAGGAGGACTTATGCTTGAAGTTAATGGTGTTACAGGATTTATGCCGGTAAGTCAATTGACATCAGAGCATTATCCAAGAGTTGAAGATGGAGACAAAAATAAGATTCTTGAGATTCTAAAGACATATATTGGAACAGAAATGACAGTTTGTATTTTAGACGCTGATCAAGAAGAAGAGAAGATGATTGTTTCAGAAAAAGAAGCAAATAGAGATAAAGAGAAGACTGCGATTTCAGAACTTAGAGTTGGGGATATTATTGAAGGTGAAGCTAGTGGTGTTGTGGACTTTGGTGCTTTCATCAAATTCTTCCCTCCTTCTAAAACAGGGGAAGCAAATGAAGAAGATAAATTGGAAGGACTTGTACACATTTCACAACTTGATTGGCAACTTATTGAAGATCCAAGAAAAATTATCAAAGTTGGAGACAAAGTTAGAGCAAAAATTATTTCAATTGATGATACAAGAATTTCACTTTCAGTGAGAGAGCTTAAGAAAGATCCTTGGTCAAATGTTGCTGAGAAATTTAATGTTGGTGACATTGTTCCTGGAAAAGTTCACAGAATCAATCACTTCGGTGCATTTGTATATCTTGATACTGATATTCACGGATTGGCTCATGTTTCCGGATTTGGTGATTATCCTCGAAAGGGAATTGATGAGATTGTTAAGAACGGCGAAGAATATATGTGGCAAATCATGTCCATGGAAGCTAAATCTCATAGAATGGGATTGAAATTCGCAGGTGCTGTTGGAAAAGTTGATTCCAAGAAAGCAGAAGACAAAAAAGAGGAAACAACCCCAGTTGTAGCTGAAGAAAAAGCAGAAAAAAGTTCTGTTAAGACTGAAGTAAAGGAAGATGCGAAAGAAAAAGAAACAGTGAAAAAAACTGAAGTGAAAGACAAGAAAGATAAAAAAGAAGATAAGACAGAGGAGAAGTAGATTTTGATTTTGTAGAGTCGTTGCCATGAACAAATATTGTTTTTGCAGCGACTCTTTCTTTTTAAATACACCTAACCCAAATTTAAAATGATTATTTCTTTCAACGGAGATCACGGTTCTGGCAAAAGTACTATCGCAGAAAAACTTTCTAAAAAATTAGGATATGAGAGAATTTATATGGGGCAGATATTCCGTAATTTGGCTGAAGAGAAAGGACTTACTGTTGTTGAATTTGCTAAATTTGCCGAGACTGATTCCAGTGTAGACAAGAGTGTTGATGATTATGTTGTTAAGCTTGGTAAGAAAAAAAAAGATTTTATAATTGAAAGCAGGACAGCTTGGCATTTTTTGCCAGAATCACTGAAGATATACATGAAGGTTTCTCCAGAAGAGGGCGCGAGAAGAATGTTTGAGCACCTAAAAAGTGATGCTAAAAATAATAGAGAAAACGAAGATAGTGGCATAAAGACAATTGAAGACGTTATAAAGAGTAATCAAAAAAGAAAGTCTTCTGATAATGGGCGTTACAAGGAATTTTATGGAATTGATACGGGAAATATGGAAAACTACGATTTAGTTGTGAATACAACAAATCTCACGAGGGAAGAAGTTTTCGAAAAAGTATTCGAATTCGTCAAAAGTGAAATCAATGAAGGGGGTAAGTAGATTTTAAAAAAATTTCAATGGGATCATTTGTGAAAAAAATTCAAAATTTTGCATTTCACAATCAGCTCTTCTTGCGAGGAGAGAAAATTTTGATTGGGATTTCAGGAGGACCTGATTCAACTTGTTTGAGCAGGGTCTTTTTGAAATTAAAAGAACATCATAATCTAAAACTTGCTCTTTTGCATATTAATCATGGTTTGCGTGGCGAAGAATCAGAAAAAGATGAAAAATTTGTAAGAGAATTTGCAAAAGTTAACGATTTAGAGCTGGAGGTGGTTCGATTTGAGAAAGGCGGAGATAAAAAAGAGAATTTAGAAGCTAAATTAAGGGATTTTAGGTATGAACAATTTGAGCTGTTTGCAAAAAAAGAAGGGTTTGATAGAATCGCATTGGCACACAATGCTGATGATCAAGCGGAAACCTTTTTAATGAATTTATTTCGTGGTTCTGGAACAAAAGGTCTATCAGCCATGAGTCCAAAAAGAGGCAAGATTATTCGACCATTATTATTTATCCCAAAGAAAGAAATTTTGGAATGGTTGAAAAAGATCGGACAGGCATACAGGACAGACGAATCTAATTTTGACGAAAGTTTTTTTAGGAACAAAATTAGACATAGATTGATACCAGTGCTACAAGAGTATAGTCCAAAGCTAAGAACAAGGATTTTTCAATTAACCAATAATTTAAGAGATGAGAGCTTGGTTGTTGAAGAAATTGTCGAAAAGAAGTACAATGAGATAGTACGAGACAAGAGAGATGGGCGTTTAGTTTTGGTAGATGATTTTAGAAATTGTTCTATGGGAATGCGTAAGTTGATATTCCGTAGAATTTTTAAAGATATCAAGGGGGAGCTTAAAAATGTTTCGAATAACAATTTTTTTGAATTTAATAAAATTCTTGAAAGTGACAAGGCTAAAAGTCAAAGTTGCGTGACAAGCGGAGTTATAATAGAAAGAAAAGGAAAAAAAATCACATTTCAGATAAATTAACTAGGTATACAGGTTTTATCTGAAAAAATAACTAACAAAGATAATTTTAAAATGAAAATCAAGATGAATAAACTTGGAAAAAATATATTAATTTCGATAGCAGTATTTTTTGTTGTGCTAGGACTTTTTTCTTTATATTCCACTGATATAGAAAAAGTTGAAAAAATTTCGTTTAGTCAGTTGGCAACACAGATTAATGAGGAGCAAATTAAAAGCATTGAAGTTGAAGGTGAAAAGGTGAAAATTGAAATGACTGATGGCAAGAAAGAGATAACTCAAAAAGAAGGTGGGGCTGCGTTGTTAGAATCTCTTGGCAACCTTGGGGTTAGTGCTGAGAAGTTGCAAAAAGTTAGTGTTACCGTGAAAGATACCTCCGGTTCACAATTGTGGCTAACCGTGATCCTGCCATTTTTATTGCCATTTATGATGATTGCGTTTTTCATTTGGTTCTTGATGAAACAAGCTCAGAAAGGAAATTCTCAGGCCATGGGTTTTGGTTCTAGTAAAGCCAGAATGTTAATCCCAACAAAAGATGGAAAAAATAGACTTACCTTTAAAGATGTCGCTGGAGCGAAAGAAGCAAAGGAAGAACTGCATGAGATTGTTGAATTCTTGCAGAATCCAAAGAAATTTTTAAAGCTAGGTGCTAAAATTCCAAAAGGAGCTTTACTTTTGGGTTCTCCTGGAACAGGAAAGACTTTAATGGCAAAGGCTGTTGCAGGTGAAGCTGGTGTGCCATTTTTCTCAATCTCAGGAAGTGAATTTGTGGAAATGTTTGTTGGTGTGGGAGCATCTCGTGTGAGAGATCTATTTAAACAAGCCAAGAAAAATGCCCCAGCAATTGTTTTTATTGATGAAGTTGATGCTGTCGGTAGACACAGGGGGGCAGGCGTTGGTGGAGGAAATGACGAGAGGGAGCAAACCCTGAACCAAATTTTGGTTGAAATGGATGGTTTCGATACAACAACTAACGTTATTATTATAGCTGCAACAAATAGGCCGGATGTTCTTGATCCTGCACTCCTAAGACCAGGAAGATTTGATCGAAGAATTGTGATTGATAAACCTGATATTGAGGATAGGGAAGCAATTTTAAAAGTTCATGCAACAGGAAAACCGTTGGAAGAGGGTGTTGATTTGAGGCAAATCGCGGAAAGAACCGCAGGTTTCTCGGGAGCTGATCTGGCAAATCTAATGAATGAGGCCGCAATTTTAGCGGCCAGAAGAGACAAGAAGAAAACAGGGATTGATGAGCTGCGCGAATCAATCGAGAAAGTAATTCTAGGACCAGAAAGGAAAAGTCATCTTCTGTCAACAGAAGAGAAGAAAATAACAGCTTACCATGAAGCAGGACATGCTTTAGCTGCAGAAGTTTTACCTCATGGAGACAGTGTCCAGAAGGTTTCAATTATTTCAAGAGGCCAGGCTGCAGGTTATACGTTGAATGTCCCAAAGAAAGATAAGTCTTTGCAATTTAAATCTTATTATTTGGATCAGATCTCAGTTCTTTTGGCTGGGTATGTGGTGGAAGAGATGATTTTTGGGGAGGTCACGACAGGTGCTTCCAGTGATCTTGAAAGAGCAACTTCAATCGCAAGGCAACTTGTTACAAGATTTGGAATGAGCAAGCTCGGGCCAATGACTTTTGGTAAAACAGAGGAAATGGTCTTTCTTGGTAAGGAACTACATGAACAGCGAAATTATTCCGAACAAACAGCGCAGGAAATTGATATGCAAGCAAGGAAATTTATTCATGATTCTTACGAAGTAACAAAGAAGACCATGATTGAAAACAGAGATAAACTTGAAAAAATTGCTGGCGAGTTGATTGTGCGAGAAACTCTAGAGAAAGATGAATTCGATGCGTTGATAAGAGGGGAAGAGCTAGAAGAGAAAAAGCCAGAAGTTAAAAAAGAGGACGTTAAAAAAGATCACAAAAACGAAGAAGGAGATAAGACTAAAGAGGAGGAAAAGCAGCCAACAGAAGCAGCAGAAAAAAAGTCTGAGAAAAAAGAATAGTAAGTGAAGTTATCAGTTTTAAATTTAGATTTCAAAAAAAATGAAAAGCAAAACAAAGTTCTTTTTAGTAGGAATTATACTTCTAGGAATAGTTTTGCTTTTTGTTTATTTTTTTCTGAATCCCGAGAAGCCAGAGACTAATTTCAATGAGGAAATGGAGAAGATAAACAGTAAGAATTGGGAGCAGACAGGTGAGTTCGATGGGCAAGAGGATGAAGGAATTAGTTTTGAGCTATCATTGATAGGTAGGTGTGACAACAGCGAATGGATTGAGATTAAAACAAAAGACAGTGGAGCCCAAATAAAAGAAATTTCAGGTGTTATGACTAGTTTTGAAGACGGGGGTATATTCTATGAATTAGAAGGTGTTAAGGGCAGTTTAATTTTTACACGACCAGAATTCGGTGAATTTTTAGAGGGAAGAAAAATTCTATTGGAAGTGACTGAAAGTGGAGAGGATTTTATTGTGTATAGGGCAAAATGTATCAACAGTGACCGAGATAGCGATGAAAGTGTTTTTGAGGAAGGAAACATTCCCAACGAAGTTGTGGGATTTGAACAACAAGTAATGAGCAAAATTGCAAAAGAAATTGATTCTTTGACAAATAAAGCAGGTAATTGGGAAGTGTTAAGTTTTTTATGGCCTAATCAAGAATATGTATATGTTGAGTTTTCAGTAGTCGAGGATGATTCAAGTGTGTTTGAAAATCAAGAGCTTGCTGATGAAGAAGTTGAATCTTTTTTGTTATTGCTTAAAGTTGGTGAAAAAAATCAAGAAATTACAACAGAAGAAATTGGCTTGTTGAAAATGAATGAAAACGATGAATGGATTGTTGAAAGAGGCAAAGACATTTTTAAAAATGTTGAGGACGGTGATTTGTTTTATTTTGATACTGATTTAATGAAGTGGATTAGAGAAAATTAAAAAAAAGCACTTTTAAAACCCTTGATTTCTTTTGAAGATAGTATACAATTAATACTGTTTTGAAATTGTTTAAAATTTCTGACAAAAGTTTTTTTGTGATAAATATTAATACCTTCTAGTCGCGTATTGTTGCTATTTTTAGTTTAACGAGTGTGGCTTAAATAAAGATGAAAAAAACTATCATCGGTCTGGTGGGGGAAACTGGAAGCGGAAAAGATACTGTCGCTGAATATTTGAGAGATTTTTATGGTGCAAAATTGATGAGGTTTTCTGATCCATTGAAAGATACCTTGTCCATCTATTTTGATAAATTATCGAAAGACGACCAAGCTTGGTTGTATGAGGTTTTCCGAGAGAGATTTGGGGATGACGTTTTGTCAAAGGCGATTCAAAAAAGAGTTGAAGATATCGATGCGGAATTGGTGATTATCAACGGCCTTCGAATGCCAAGTGACTATGATTTTATGCAGAGATTTCCTGATTCCAAAATTCTTTATACTACAGCGCCATCTGAGCTTCGCTGGAAAAGAGTTACCGGTAGAGGAGAGAAAACAGATGATGATATTTCCTTTGAAAAATTCCAAGAGTTAGACAGAAGAAGTACTGAGGTTCATATTCCAGCAATCGGCGCTAAGGCTAACTGGAAAATCAACAACACCAAAGACTTGAAATATTTGCTAGATGAAGCAAACAAAATCATGGATGAACTTGGGATTATGAAGAAATAGTTTGAGTTTTATAGGTAAGATATTTGGTCTCAATATAGAAAAAATCAGGATTAAATCCTGATTTTTTTGTTATATTTAATTTTTTTTGTTATAATTTAATTTGTGAGAAGAATTTTTATAGGGGAGGCGAATCTTCTATTTTTTTATCTCTAAATAATTAAAATCTTCAGAAATGAAAAAGAAAGACGAGCAGAAAAACAGAAAAAGAAAAGATTATTTGGATTGGAATGAATGTTTTATGCTAATGGTAGATCTTATCGCGAAAAGGTCTAAAGATCCGAATACTCAATGCGGTAGTTGTATTGTTAACGATGAAAACATTGTTATCGGCTTAGGATATAATGGATTTCCCAGGGGTTGCAGTGATGATGAGTTGCCATGGGGAAGGGAAGGCGCTGTTATGGACAATAAATATGCTCATGTAGTCCATGCAGAAGCCAATGCAATTATGAATGCAAATAATAGTGTCAGAGGTTGCAAGCTGTATGTAAATCTTTTTCCTTGTAATGAATGTGCGAAGGTAATAATTCAAAGTGGTATCAAGGAGGTTATTTACAACTCTGATAAATATGCAGACGTTGATATTTTTAAAGTTTCTAGAAAGCTTCTGGAAATGGCAAAAATAAAATTAACTCAATACGCACCAAAAAATAAGCTTGAGGTTAAAAATATAGAGAATAAATAAAAAATGAGCAAATTAATATTAGGACTTGCTGGTGAAATGGCTAGTGGGAAAGGAACTGTGGCTGAATATTTGGTGAAAAATTATGACGGAAATCCTCATGGATTTTCAACTCCATTAAGAGATGTTGCTAAAAGATTATATCTTGAGGAGAGTCGTGATAATTTGCAAAAACTTTCAACTTTATTTAGAGAGAATTTTCATCAAGGGATTTTATCAAAAGTTATTTCCGGCGATGCTGATAAAGATGAGCATGATATCGTTATTGTTGACGGAGTCCGTAGATTGCCAGATATTGAACATCTAAGAAAACTGCCAAATTTTAAATTAGTATATATCGAGGCAAGTATGGAGAAGCGCTACAAAAGGATTGTTGGGCGTGGGCAGAACATTGATGACAAAGAAAAGACATTCGAAGAATTCAAAAAAGATCATGAACGGGAAGCTGAATTGCAGATAAAAGGCCTGAAAGAGAAAGCTGATATCGTTATTGATAATGAAGGAAGTTTTGATGAATTATATCGTCAGGTTGATGAAATTATAAAAGAAAATAACAAATAATTTATAAACAAAAATGAAACAGTATCTAGAACTGCTCCAGGCTGTGAAAGAGAAAGGAACAGATAAATCTGATAGAACTGGTACTGGCACCAGAAGTCTTTTCGGACATCAAATGAGAATTGATCTTTCAGAAGGCTTCCCACTTTTGACAACAAAAAAAGTTTTTCTAAGAGGCATTATTCATGAATTGCTTTGGTTTCTAAGTGGCTCAACCAACATAAAATATCTTGTGGATAACGATATCCATATTTGGGACGAATGGCCTTTTCAGACATATATAAATAAAAATGATTTGCAAGATAAATATCCAATGTATTCTGATGCTTGGAAAGAAAAAAAAGATGAATTTATAGCCAGCGTAAAAGAGGATAAAGATTTTGCTGAAAAATGGGGAGAATTAGGACCTGTATATGGAAAACAATGGATAAGATGGGCAGTAGATGATGGCACGGAAGTTAATCAAATCAAAGGAGCTCAGGAAATGATTAAAAATAGCCCAGATTCAAGAAGGATTATTGTGAGTGGATGGAATGTTGGCGATCTTCAGAAATTGATTGGTGGAAAAGTTTCCGCTCCTCCTCCATGTCATATGGTTTTTCAATTCTATGTATTGGATGGTAAATTATCTTGCCAGTTGTATCAGCGAAGCGCGGATGTTTTTCTTGGAGTTCCATTTAACATTGCCTCATATTCTTTGCTCACAATGATGATGGCAAAAGTTTGTGGCTTGGAGCCGGGTGATTTTATTCACACATTAGGTGACGTGCATATATACAAAAATCACTTTGATCAAGTTGATGAGCAACTTTCACGAAAGCCAAGAAAATTGCCTGAGATGAAAATAAATTCAGATAGTAAGGACATGTTTAACTTTAAATATGAGGACTTTGAATTGATTGGGTATGATCCATATCCAACAATTAAAGCTCCAATAGCTGTATAAAAAAATGATTTCAATTATCGTAGTTGTAGGAAAAAATCGAGAAATCGGCTGTGAGAATAAATTGCTCTGGAACCTACCAGAGGATATGAAGCGGTTTAAAATGATCACCACTGGACATACTGTGGTAATGGGAGATAAGACCTTCGAATCAATCGGTAGGGCCCTTCCTAATCGCAAAAACATTGTACTTTCTTTGAAAGAAAATTATGTCGCGCCTGGATGTGAAGTGAGAAATTCACTTGAGGAATTTTTAGCTGAAGCAAAAAAAAGTGAAGACGAAATTTTTATTATTGGAGGAGGAACAATCTATGACCTTGCTTTACCTTTCACTGATAAACTCTATATCACAATTGTCGATGATGAGCCAAAAGCAGATACTTTTTTTGCTGATTATTCAGATTTCAAAAAGGTCATTTGGAAAGAAGAAGGAATTGACAATGGTTTTGGATATCAGTTTTTGCAGTTGATGAGATAATTTTATTAAAAATGAAAAATTAAGAAATGCAACCACTAGGTTGATAGCTAAAATATGATGGAAAAAATTGAACTTGATAAAATTGAAAAAGCGGCAAGGGTAGGTGGGGAGGTTTTGAGGAAATATTTTGGCGAAAGTCTTGAACAAAAAGTGAAAAGCACATTAGCTGATATAAAAACAAGGGCAGATGAGGAGTCAGAAGAAGCAATATTTAATTCTCTTTCGGTCGACTTTCCTATGGCAGGATTCTTCTTAGAAGAGAGAGGCGCAATAGAAGTAGAAAGAGAAATGAAGTTTGTTGTAGATCCTTTGGATGGCACAAACAATTTTGTTTTAGGTCTTCCAAATTTTGCAGTTAGCATAGCTTTGTATAAAAAAGAAAAGCTTATTGCAGGAGTTGTTTATAATCCGATTCTAGATAGAATGTATAGTGCTGTTTTGGGCGAGGGCGCAACAGTGAATGGCAAAAAAATTGTAATTAACGAGATAAACAATTTAGCTCAATGCACAGTTTCTTGTATGTTTGGCTACATTAATTCAGATGACTATAGGAATGGGTTGTTTAGAAAATTGGATGAACTTGAAGTGAAAAGAACATTGACCAATTGGTCAGTCGCCATTGACCTATGTCTGTTGGCAGAGGGAAAAATAGAGGCTGCAATAAACAATAACACGGATATTTATGATTTCTCCGCAGGCAAGTTAATAGCTAAAGAGGCTGGAGCAAAGATAACAAATTTTGAGGGGGAATTAGAAACCGATGATAAGAATCCTATATTTTTAATTAGCAACGGCACCAAAATTCATCAAGAGATTATGGATATTCTAAAAAAATAAAAAAATGAAAAGAGGAAAATTGATTGTTATCGATGGAACAGATGGAAGCGGGAAAGCAACGCAAGTCGAGTTACTTGTTAAGCGTTTAAAAGAGAGGGGGAAGAAGGTTGAGACTATCGACTTTCCAAGATATTATGATAATTTTTTTGGCAAACTGATTGGAGAGTGTCTTATTGGCATGAATGGTGATTTTGCTAAATTAGATCCAAAGATAGCTTCTGTTTTATATGCCGCTGATAGATTCGAATCTTCAAGGGAAATTCATAAATGGCTTGAGAATGGTTGCTATGTAATTGCTGATCGATATGCTAGTGCCAATCAAATTCATCAAGGAGGCAAAATAACAGATCAAAAGAAACGGAAAGAATTTTTGTTTTGGCTTGATGAAATGGAATTTAATGTTTTTAAGATCCCAAGGCCAGATGCTATTATATATTTAGACGTTCCATGTGCAATTTCTAGGAAACTTATGGAAAAAGAGAATAAGAGTTCTAAGAAAAAATATCAACAAGGAAAAAAAGATGTACACGAAACAGACCCAGAGCACATGTTGAATGCTAAAAAAAGTGCAATAAAATTAATCAAAAAACAAAACAATTGGGTGAAAATAGATTGCACGAAAAATGAAGAGCTACTTTCAAGAGAGGCTATTAGCGAAATGGTCTGGAAGGAAGTTGAAAAAATAGCAAAGAATCTCAAATAAAAAAGTTCAATAAAACAGGAAAACCAGATGGGAATCAAAGTTGAATTCAATCCAGATCTAGCACTGCGAAACATTTCTTTTTTTGAGAGTGGAGAGAGAAAGAGGGAGGAGTGTATCCCTGAAAAATTAGAAGCAGGGAAAATATATGATTTCTTGAAAAAAGATCAACGAAATTATTGGCTTTTTGGGGAAGTGCCTCTTTTGGAAACTAAGGGAGGAGAAGTTTTGTCTAGGCCCTTAGCCAGTGTCCAAATTTTAGAAGCAACTCATTTTTTGCTTGAAGATGAGGATTCTTATGACTATCCGCAACAAAGAGACTCTAAGTTTTTGAAAAAAGGAAGCATTTGGACAAAAGGAAAATTCAAAGTGGTCGAAGTTTTCTCGGATGACAAGATTCACTTTGAAGGGTTGGATAGAGCTGAAGCTAGGAAGTTTTAAAGCCCTATTCTAAAAAGAAAACTAAAAATAAACAGATGGAAATTCAAATTAAAAAAATAAGAGAAGATGCTAAAATTCCACAATTTACAATAAAAGGTGATGCCGCTATGGACCTTTATTCATACGAAGACGTTTTGCTCCTGCCAGGCAAGAGAATCTCTTGCAAAACTGGGATAGCAATTAAGATTGAAGAAGGCTATGCTGGACTAATCTGGGATAGAAGCGGACTTTCTCATAAGTTTGGTTTAAAAACCTTAGGTGGTGTTATTGATGGTACTTATTTAGGTGAATGGTTCGTAGGACTTATTAATTTGGGGGAAGATGTATATGAAATTAAAAAAGGAGAGAGAATTGCTCAAGTTGTTTTTCAAAAAATTGAAATTCCTAAAATTAAAGAAGTAAATGATTTTGACATAGCAACGGAAAGAGGGGAAGGCGCCCTTGGTAGCACTGGTAAATTTTAATTTCAAAAAAATGACAATCGTGGAATTACAAAAATTAATTATGGAGCAGGCGAAGGAAAAAGGCTTTGGTACAAAGCCAGAAGAGATTAATGTTGGTGAAAAAATAGCACTGATTCACTCCGAAGTTTCAGAGGCTTTTGAAGCATATCGCAAAGATAATCTGGATGGTAAAGATGGATTTAACGAAGAGCTTGGTGATGTTATCCAAAGAGTGTTGCATCTTTGTGGGATCTTTGGAATTGATATTGAAAAAGAAGTTCTAAAGAAGATTGAAGAAAATAAGAACAGGAATTGGGATTGGAAAAATCTAAATGAGACACATAGCTAAAAATAAATATTAAAAAATATAACTATGAATTTTCTGAAAACCGGAGCGGTTTTGTCTGTTTGTTTCCTGCTTGCTGGTTGTGGAAGTGTGGAAAAGGGTGAAGGCAGTAGTGATGTGAATTCTTCTAGCGACACAGAAATTGCCAAAGGCAATTATGTCTATGAACTTAAGAAAAAAGAGAAATTGAAAAAAGAGAAGTATATAGTTGTGGAAATGAACAATTTCATTGTAGATGAAAGTAAGCACGAACCGGCCCCAGAAGATGACTATATTGTTAATTTTACAATCATCCCAAAAGATGACGCATCTGCTGTTAGAGGATTTAAGAATTCTAGTATGGGTGAGGTAAAAATTGTTACAGAACAAGACATGAAAGATGCTAAACAAATGATAAAGGATACCGAACATAAGGAGCAGGTTAAATTTACGGTGGCTATTTTGCCCGAAAATGATTCAATTAACAAAAAATTGGTGGACAAGATTGCTGTTGGTAGTGAGGTGACTATAACGGGGATTCACTATGCTCATTCGAAGATTCTAAAAAATGGGGTAGAAGAACAATTGCCTATTTGTCTTCAAAAATTGGATGTGATTCGTGCAACAGAGCTTAGTGTCTACTAATTTTTTTAAATAAAAGGTTAAAGAATGAAAAAAGGAATTTTCGCCCAAGCTTGGGAAGAAGCGATGCAAAAACACCAAGCCTATAAAAAAGAGAAATTAGAGAAAATCGAAGTTGTTAAGAAAGAGATTAAAGAGGAGGTAGATAAAAAAACTACTGGTTTTTTGGGCGGAATTGGATTATACTATATTCAACAGTGGAAAAATGCTTTTAATAAAATCTTTAAAGGTAAAAAATAAATAAATAATTTAACAATATCATGGAACATAAACCAAAGAGAATAATTGCGGTCGTCGGAATGGCTGGGAGCGGAAAATCGGAAGTGATCGATTATTTGCAAAACAAATATCGTTGGCCAAATATTTATTTCGGAAACGTTATTTTTGACGAAATGAAGGAAGAGGGGCTAGAGCCAACTCAAGATAATGAGAGAATCACACGAGAGAAATTGAGAAATGAAGAAGGGATGGGAGTTTGCGCGTCTCGCTCATTGGATAAAATTAAGGAAGCACAAGAAGGCAGTAGAGTGGTTTTAATTGAAAGTTTGTATAGTTGGGATGAATATAAAATCTTAAAAAGAACGTTTGGGGATATTCTGAAGGTTGTTGCTGTTTATTCTTCTCCAGCACTTCGTTTTTCTCGTTTGCAAAATAGACCAATTAGGCCACTTAAGACTTTTGAGGAATTTGAAAAACGTGATTGGACTGAAATTGAAAACACCGCAAAGGGTGGGCCAATCGCAGTTGCTGACTATACCTTGGTAAATGACAGCACTCTTGATGAATTGAGAAAAGAAACAGAGAAGATGATAGAGAGAGAAGGAATTGGCAACGGCATGGATGTTAAAATATAAAATCTTCATATATTAGTTAGAATCAAGAGAGCCTTATTTATTTGAGGCTCTTGTTGACTTTAGAACTGTGTTCGTGTATAATTCGGCTTGTATTTAGCGATGATTCTGTTGCATAGAAAACAGTTTAAATTTTTTAGCAACAACATCAAAAAGAATAAAAAAGTGTAATCATAATTAAAGAAATTTATGAAATATATCACCCAAGAGGGTTTGGAAAAGGCAAAAGCAGAACTTGAAAAAAGAAAAAAAATTACAAGACGTCAAATTGCTGAAGCAATCAAAGAAGCTAAAGAACAGGGAGATTTGAGCGAAAATGCTGAATATACTGAAGCAAAAAGAGAGCAAAGAGAGAACGAAGGAAGGATTATTCAATTGGAAAACATCATAAGAACTTCGGAAGTTGTTATGAATAATGGAGGAACGGATGTCGTTAGAATTGATTCAAAGATTGAGATTGAAACAGCTGGTAAAAAAATGTTTTTTCATATTGTTGGTTCAAATGAGGCGGATCCTTTGAACGGAAAAATTTCAAATGAGTCACCAATAGGGAAGGCATTTTTAGGAAAGAAGGCGGAAGAAAAATTTGAAGTTAAGCTTCCAAATGGCAATAAAGTGGAATATAAGATTCTTAGTATTGAATAAGGCTTTTTGTGCTTTTATTTTGAGGTTTCTTGTTATAGAATAAACATTCTTTTCTAGCTCTAAATTGATAAGAAAAAGAAGTGAAATATAAAAGCCTTGACAATTGTTTTTTTATTTGTTAGTCTCTTAACTGTGGTAAGGAAAAGAGCCACAAAAGTATGATTTGAAAGAAAACGAAATGTTTGACAAGTAGCGAAGTTTGTGATAATAATTATCTATACAGACGCAACTCATCAATTGAAAATATGACAGCGCGATGCGCGATGAATATCCCGGAAAGACCTTCGATTTCAGTTCTATCAAAATAGAGTTGAAATCGGTTGTTTTTTGAAGGCTAATGAATTCAACCGTGAACTTTGAAAATTTATCTATTATGTTATTATATATGTTCATTTATTGTCTAAGACAGTGAATGAATATTTACAAGACAGCAAACAAACAAAACTTATCACAATTTTTTGTGATTAGTCCAAAATTAAGTGAGAAATTTATTTCTCACTATTCCGAGCTATTTCTAAAATAAAGAAGTTTTACTTTTATATTTTTAATGAGAGTTTGATCCTGGCTCAGGATGAACGCTGGCGGCGTGGATAAGGCATGCAAGTCGAGAGGGTTTAGACCCTCGGCGAACTGGTTAGTAACACATAGGAACGTACCTCAAAGTCAGGGATAACCCAGAGAAATCTGGGATAATACTTGATAGTCTCTTCGGAGTAAAGATTTATCGCTTTGAGATCGGCCTATGTCCTATCAGCTTGTTGGTGAGGTAATGGCTCACCAAGGCTATGACGGGTAGGGGACGTGAGAGCGTGACCCCCAACATTGGCACTGAGACACTGGCCAAACACCTACGGGTGGCTGCAGTCGAGAATATTCGACAATGCACGAAAGTGTGATCGAGCGACGCCGCGTGCGAGATGAAGGCCTTCGGGTTGTAAATC
>JBFHIG010000016.1:0-34865 GCA_041596615.1 Candidatus Moraniibacteriota bacterium
ATGCGATAAACAGTCCCTCGGGGAACAATCCTCAGATAGGCTACACTAAGTTTCTCGCAGCCGACCCCATTGGGAGCCACTATCCTGTTTACAGATTTTACAACAGTACGAGTAATTCTCACTTTATTACGATAAGTGAAGGAGAAAAAGACGGCCTAGTTTTTAATAGCAGTTTCTGGCGAGCCGAAAGAGCCGTTTTCCGCGCATTAAAGACTCAGGAGGCTGGCTCTGTTCCTGTGTACAGATTCTATTCTGGGCAAGAACATTTCTACACCGCATTTGAGGGTGAGAAAAACAATCTCATTGGAAGCACTTACTGGAGATACGAAGGTGTGAGATTTTATGCTTTTCCTACACAAGTTTCAGGAACGATTCCTGTTTATAGACTTTATAACAGCACAACGGGAAGGCATCTTTTTACAGCAAGTAGCACGGAGAGAGACAAGTGCATCTCTCTTTTAGGATTTCGTTCCGAAGGAATTGGCTGGTATGCTTATCCCTTCTGATCTTGAAGATTAAAATCTTGATAACCGCTCTCTTCTAGTCGTTGACTGGGAGAGAGCTTTTTAAATTGAGTGAGCGGGGTTAAGTAGAAGAACTCTTCTCTTGACACCCCTTGGGGGTGTGTGATATAATCATCCCATAAATAAGTAACTGGTAATAATGAAAAAAAACAAAGAACAACTTTTGAATAACATTATCGGACAACTCGAAGGTATTAAGAAGATGTTGAAAGACGAAAAAAAAGATTGTTTTGATGTTTTGATCCAAATGAAGGCTTCAAAATCTGCTTTTGAAAAAGTGATGATACTCTATTTAGGAGAAAATCTGATAAAGTGCTCACTCAAGAATGACAAAAAGGAACAAGGCAGGCTTAATAAGCTTTTAGAAGAGGTCGTTAAATTATAAATAAAGAAGAATGAAAAAAATTTTTTTATTGATTGCAGCTTTTTTGTTGATAGCGTTTGTGATTTCAAGGGTAGTTGTTACTGCTCAGGAAAAAAACATAGAAGAAATTGAAAAAGTTGTCAAAGTCGAAGAAGCGAAAACACAAAACATAAACGAGACAAGAGAATTCTCGGCAATAGTAAAGGGTGTTGGAGAGGTAGGAATTGCACCAGAAATATCTGGGAGATTGATGCAAATAAACAAAAAAGAAGGAGAGAATATTTTTAAAGGAGAAATCTTAGCAACAATTGACGCTAATGATTTTTTTGCTCTAAACGCTTTGTCTAAAGAACAGATTAAAGTTTCTGAAGATGCATTATCAAGCGCAGACGAATATCAGGACCAGCTTGTTGATGAAGCTCGGATTGAACTAGAAAAAGCCGAAGACGCAAAAAAAGAGGCAAAAAAAGGCTCCGATGAAAGTGCTATCAAACTTGCAAAAAGAAATGTGGATAAAGCCGAAGAAGCTGTTAGGACTGCCAAAAGGATGCGAGACCTACAAGCATCCTTAACGCAAGGTCAAGTTGATATTTCGCAAAAGCAAGCCAACATAACAGCCCTAAATATTAACAAAACAAGAATCAGAGCTCCTTTTAACGGTATTTTTACGAAAAAACTTTTGCAAGAAGGCGAAATAGTTTCTCCACAAACAGCTATTTTTGTGTTGGTTCAATCAAAAGAAAAAGAGATAACAATTGATTTGCCAGCTGAGGTTGCTCAAAAAATGAGCATAGGGCAAGAAGTTTCTGTGATAAGAGGCGATGAGGGAAAAGACCAATTTATTGCAAAGGTTGATTCTATCAGCCCTGTCTCCGATAGTGTGACCAGAAAATCTAGTGCAAAGTTTGTTTTTGATAATGAAGATGTAATTTTAGGAGAATTTATAACAGTTTTGATTCCAGTAAGTGAAAGTAAAGAATCAATTGCCATCCCTATAACTAGCATCAAAAAGAGTTATTTTGAAAATATTATTTTCATCATCGAAGATGGAAAAGCAAAAGAACAAAGAGTTGAAACGGGGATTATAGATGGAAATTTGATTGAAATTCAAAAAGGTCTAAAGGAGGGCGAAATTTTTGTTACCGATGGACAGCAGAATCTAAGAAACGGAGATAAAATCAGAATTTATGAATAGTAAAATCCCAGAGATAAAAAAAGTTGGACTTTCTGGCAAGCTGGCAGGTGTATTTTTGAAAAACAAACAACTAGGCTTTCTGTCAATTACCGTTTTGGTCTTTTGGGGCGTTATGAGTTTTTTCGTAATGCCAAAGCAGTATAATCCGGAAATTGTTGCGCCAGCTTTTAATATTGAAACCAGTTTTCCAGGTGCCACGAGTGACGAAGTCTATGAGCTTATCACAAGGCCGATGGAAAATAAGTTAAGAGAATTGCCAAAGGTTGATAAGGTAGTTTCCCAATCTTTTGATGGGGGAGCTAGTGTCGTTGTTGTGCAATTTTTTGTAGGAGAAAATTTAGAAGACGCAAAAATTTCCCTAATACAAAAGCTTGAGAGTAATATAGAGTTAGCACCTCTTGGCGTTGAGAGGCCCGTAATTAAAGAAATTAATCCCGATGACGTTCCAATCATATCGGTTGCTTTTAGTTCCGATGAATATTCTTCTGATTCTTTGAGAAAAATTTCCCTAGAGATGGGGGAGCGTTTGAAGCATGTTAAAGGGGTTTCTAAAATTGAACTAAAAGGTGGAGATAAAAGACAATTATCGGTGATTTTAAATGAAGGGAAGTTGACAAACTTTGGTGTTTCTGTTCAGCAAGTCGTAGGACTGATTCAAGACAACAACACTAGGGTTATTGCAGGTGAAATTGAGGGAGAAAAAATAAACCAAAAAGTTATTCTTGACGGGAACATACAAAGCAAGGAAGATCTTGAAAAACTAGTTGTGGTGAAAGACGAAAATAAAACAATCCTGCTTTCAGATCTTGGGAAGGTTGAATACGCAGTAGGAGACGTCAAAGAGAAAGTCAGGTTTTCAACAAACGATTTTTCAAATGAGGCAGTTTATCTGGGAATCGCAAAACTAAGCGGTGCAAATGCAACCAATGTTTCGAAAGAAATCTTGACAGAGCTTGAGCGGGTAAAAAATGAGATTGTTCCTGCTGGGGTTAATGTGGATGTGGTAAGAGATGATGGCGAGGTTGCAAGGGAAGCAATCGTAAATTTAACTCGTAATCTTTTCACTGCAATTGCGATTGTTTCTTTTGTTTTATTTCTGTTCCTGGGGTGGAAAAGTGCTTTGGTTGTTGCGATTGCAATTCCGCTTACATTGGCTGCAGTTTTTGGAATCGGGAACCTATTTGGGCATTCAATTAATAGAATTACTTTGTTTGCCTTAATTCTTTCTCTTGGGCTTTTGGTTGATAGTGCAACCGTCGTGGTTGAGAACGTCTATCGTTTACTTAAAGAAAGAATAGGTGAAAACAAGGAAGCTGTAGTTGTTCAAGCCGTTGATGAAGTAGGGGGCGGACTTGTGATGTCGACAATAACAACTGTTTTGGCTTTTGTTCCTATGGCATTTATCTCAGGGATGATGGGTCCATATATGGCACCAATTCCATTTTTTGTTCCAGTAGCGCTTTTAGTTTCCTTATTGGTTGCTCTGATGATAAACCCTTTCTTGTTGAGCTTTTTCATTGCTAAAAAAGACCTAGAAACCAAAAGTAAAGAAAATTTTTTCTTAAAGGCAATTGCAAAACTAAGAAAGTTATATGGAAATGTCCTAGTAAAGATTTTGGAGTCTGGAAAATTAAGAAAGAAAATCATGGTTGTTGTTGTGGTTTTGTTTTTAGTGTCAATGAGTTTTCCAATTTTCAAGATCGTTAAATTCAGGATGTTGCCAAAGGCAGATAGACAGCAATTTTTTGTTTATCTTGATTTGCCAGCATTTTCTGCAATCGAAAGTACAGATGAAGTTGTGAAAATTGCAGAAGTAGCTCTTTTTCAAAATGCAAATGTAAAGAGCATACAAAGTTTTGTTGGAGAATCGCAGATTGTTGATTTTAATGGATTATTTAAAGGAAGTGATGGGCGTGTCGGGGAGAACCAGGCAACTTTAAAGATAAATCTCACGCATCCCAGTGATCGCAAAGAGACTTCTGCTGAAATTGCTTTTGACGCAAGGGAAGTACTCCTGAGTAAATTGGAGGCATTTCCGGACACAAAAGTGAAAATAATCGAAGATCCACCAGGACCTCCAGTACAATCAACGTTTTTAATAAAAGTTCATGGAGATAACCAAGAATCAATTGAAAACATTGCTCTTGATATTGAAGCTGAAGCAGAGAGGATAACAGGAGTGGTCGATGTTGATACTAACATCACAGAACAAACAGTAGAGCACTATTTGAAAATTGATACGGAAAAGGCAAGTCGTTTTGATATAAGCGCAAATCAAATTGCTATTGAGACCAGAGCTGTCTTGGGAGATTTAAATGTGGGGCTTTTTCACGAATCGATTTTTGATGAGTTGATAAAAAGGGAACAGGAATTCATTGTTGTTAAGTTTGAAAAAGATGACTCAGACCAACCCGTTGACTTGAAGAGTATTTTTATTTCAAACGGGAGCGGTGAAAAAATTCCACTTTCTGAGCTTGTTTCAAACGAAAATTCAAGCATTAAGCCAGTGATTTTTTCTGATGATCAACAAAAAACAGTCTACATTTCTGCGGAAATGGGGAATAGAAGCGTGACATATGGCATGATTGATATGTTTAGATTTTTGCTCGATTATAAGCTTTCTTCGGGGGAGGGTGAATTGGAAAAAATGTCTTTAATGTCTTTTGTTTTTAATGACAAACAAACAAATGAGCGTTTTAGTATAGCACTTGATGGAGAATGGAAGCTTACGTTGGAAGTATTTCGAGATTTAGGGATTGCCATGGCAGTTGCAATTTTTCTGATTTACTTTGTGCTTGTTGCGCAATTTGGTTCGCTACGAATTCCACTGCTTATTATGGGAACAATTCCTTTAGCGATGATTGGTGTGATGCCAGGTTTTGCTTTGCTGGGAGTTATAAATGGTATGTATTTCAATGCAACTAGCATGATTGGGGTTATTGCACTTGCAGGGATTGTAGTTAACAACGCGATTATTTTCTTGGAATATCTTAATGATTTGAAAAAAGAGAAAATCGAACTTAAAGAAGCAATTCTGCGAGCAGGAAAGACACGGTTATTGCCGATTCTTTTAACTTCCACGACAACTGTGCTAAGTTCTCTGACGATTGTTAGTGATCCAGTTTGGGCTGGGCTCTCCTGGGCCATTATCTGGGGGCTTTCGCTTTCAATGTTTTTAACATTAATTATCTTTCCAATTCTATATTTTGAATTTGAAAGAAAAAGTTGGGATGAAAGCATTAGATAACTGTTTAGGAATAATTTGTAATGAAGAATAAAAATGAAGAAAAAAATATATCGTCAAAAAACAGATAGTTGGTATTTAGAAAGAATCCTTTTTCTTGTCGCAGGAATTTTCGTTTTAGCTTCTGCCGTGCTGGGAATAATTGGATTTAAGGGCTTCATCTTCTTCACTGCTTTTGTGGGGTTACTACTAATTGTTTTTGCTTTCACGGGATATTGTCCGATGGCAATTATTTTGGGGAAGCTGGGAGTGGAGGAGAAAAAGAATTAAATTTTGAACTTTGAATTTCGAATCAATTTTGAATTATTAAATAATAGAAGTATCTAAAATAGCTCTCCAAACGAGAGCTATTTTTTGTCCCTAGTTATTTTGTGTGATAAAATTCAGATGTTATTAACTAAAAAATAAAAATGAAAAAAATATGTATAGGGTTAGTGTCATTGGCGATGCTTATTCTTTTAGTTGGATGTAGTCAAGAACAACAAGTTACGAAAAGTAAATCTGATGTATCAACCTCCATTAAGCAACTGACTGAATCTGTAGATAAGAAGGGCAAGGATATTTATAAAAATGAAAAGTATGATTTTTCCATAGAATATCCAACGGACTGGACGATAGATGAGGACAAGACACTCGCAGGGCCTGGATTCAGACCAAAAAAGTTGAGCATGCAAGATATTCAGTCGGGAAACCTAAATCAGAGTAGTGATTGTTTCTTTTTAATTACTTTTGCAGCAAAGGCTCAAAACAATGAAATTGGTTGTAGAAATAAATTAGATGAAGTCATGTTGGGGGATAATTCTTTTGTAAAATGCAATTTTACTGAAAAAACAACCTATATGACTTTACATCCAAAAACTAACAATGTTTTTTTATTTGAGTATGTTAATAATCCTTCTTGTGAAAATATCCTCGAGGGTTCACTTAAGACGCTTGTTTTTAATTAGAAATGAATTATATAACAATTTTTTATCGTCCAATAGCAACTTATATTCTTATTGCTATAAATATTTTCATTTTTGTTATTTTTTCTTATTCATCTAAGGGCTATGTTGTTCCTGATGAGTTTGAATGTATAAAAAACGTAGCACCAGAATGTCTTGAATATAAAGATATGTCAGACAACAGAACATTCAATGAAGTCTCAAGTTGTTTCCAATTAAAGAGTAAAGAAAATTTGCCAGCAGACAGTTGCGCATATAGTTTTGATAAATGCCTTGAAAATAAAGAAATTATTAACAAGTGTATTTCAGGTGAAGGAAAACTTTATTCAAAATATGGATTTGCAATTTCAAGCACGGGCTCTTTTCATCCGTATACCCTTATTACAAGCATTTTTGTACACAAAGACCTTGAGCATCTTTTCTTCAATATTTTTTTTCTTCTTTTCGTGGGTGCATTCGTGGAAAATAAATTAAGAATGAAGAAATTCCTAACTTTATATTTTATTTCAGGAATTGTGGCATCTCTTTTTATGGGATTCTTTTATCATATTTTTGGCATAGAAGTTATTAGTATTGGAGCCTCTGGTGCCATCGCTGGTCTTCTTGGAGCAAATCTTGTTTTGAACGATACAAAACAAAAGGGGCTCAAAGTAGCTATGATTTTTGGTAGATTCCCAACATTTGGAGTTGGACTTTCATTTTTAATTTCATTCTTTATTTTACAAACAATTTACTCAATATTTCAAACGAATCAAGGTGTCGGTTACATTGCTCATCTAAGTGGATTTGTTGCAGGGTTTATTTTGGCGATATTTTTTCGTAGTAGCGATAATAAAACAAGAAAACTTTAGTTCTGAAATTGAAAATAAATACTAAAAAGCCCCAAATTAGCAATCAACTAATCGGGGATTTTTAATTTTTCAAAGTTATTTATTTTTCTAGTTCCGCCTTAACAATCAATCTATTCCAAGTCGTGCGAAGTGGCCAGCAGGTAACCAGCGTTAAACTTGTTTCATCTGTACCAGCGAATATTGCTGGATCATTTGGTTTTACAACACTTTTACTCTTTACGATATATGAATAAGCGATAGATTTACCATTTTGCCCTGTTGCTTTGATGACTATTTTATCACCAACCTCGAGCTTATTTAGATTTTCGAAAATGTAATTATAATTTCCTTTTGCCCAAGCGTAGTTACTTGAATGACCAGAGATTACAGCATTCCCACTTTGTCCAGGAACACCAGTTTTTGGCAATATGGCAACACCATTTTCTAGATCTTTCATTAGGTCTTTTTCTGCTTCGCTCTCCGACCAAACCATTGGAGCCTCCACGCTAATTTTTTCAATCTCGATTGAAAGATTCAATCTAACATCACCAGCAGCTGCTGGATCGTATCCGTTTTTGATTTCTGCGGAGTCACTAAAACCGTCGCTGTCAGAATCTTGTTCAAAAGGATTCGTTAAGTAGGCAAACTCCAATGCATTAGATAAGCCATCCTCATCCTGATCTTGATCAGCGCTTTTTTCCTTGGTGCTTAAACCAACTTCTTCCTCCCAAAAATCTGGCAGGCCGTCGCCATCTTGGTCAAGTTTTCCTTCGCCAATGGGATTGTAGCCATCGCGAACCTCTTTCCCGTCATTATATCCATCACCATCAGTGTCTGGATTAAGAGGATTTGTCGAATTTTCATATTCAGCAAGCAGGTTGAGTCCATCATTATCAACATCAGCTTCTATATCGGAATCACTCTCAATGATAATTTCATATCTATCTAGCCAAGATTGAGGAATGTTGTTTTTATCTCCAAAATTTTGAGCACAAAAAGATTCAAACATCTTGCTAAAATTTCCTTTAAAATTGAAATTCAGAAGATAGAAGCTGAAGACTGACAAAGCTATGAAAGCTAGTGCGCCTAATATTATTTTTTTGTAATTTTTTCTCATATTTTTAAACAATCTGCAGACCACTTCATAAAAAGCAATTTGCAGATTAGTTAGTGACTATTTTTTCTACCAAAATGAATTAGTAGAGTTTTTTTCGTAATTGTTTGAAAGTTACAAAAGACAATAGTGAAAGCATCCCTGCAACAAGGATTGCTGTCATGGTTCCACTTCCAGTAGCTGGAGTGCTTCTGTGAGCATAACCAAAATCTGCTTTTGTGTGGTCATCATTATCTCCGTCTAGGTAGACATTGGCTTTATTGTTAATACTGTCATCTGGATCGTAAGTTTGTGTATATCCAGCGACATCACCATCTTTTACATATATTTTATAATCTCCTTCACAAAGATCATCAAATTCATATCGCCCATTTTTGTTTGTATGAGTGGTCATTTCCTCATCATCCTTGGTGTTCCATTTGAAATCACGACCAATCCATTTTAGAGTCATTTTAACATCATCAATACCTTTTTCTCCGTTGTCTTGCATTCCATTTCCATTTTCATCATTCCAGACAAGATTTCCAATTGATCCGTCACATGATGAATTTTTTCTTTTTTCATGCTTAAAATAAACCTCTGTTTCAACTTCAATTTGAACCTCAACTTCTGGAGTCGGCTCAGGTTCTGGCTCTGGACATGGCTCAGGAATAGGCTCTGGAGTTGGCTCTTCGCATGTAGGGCAAATTAACTCTTGAAATTCATCTTCCCATTCTTGAAAAAGATCTTCGGGTGAAGCAGCATTGGCTTTTTGAACATTTAAGACCCCAAGAAGCACCAGTACCATGAAAAACAAAATAACAGCTTTTTTCATATTTTTTTATTTAGAAATAATTAATTGACCTTAGCATCGTCTTTATGTTTTTTTAAATAAGCCCTTAAATAAGCCATTAAATAAGACAATGCATCAACTTAGCATATTACCCATGGTTTGTCAATTATTTTTCTTCTTAAATAGCCTATAAATAGGGCATTTTAATTTTAAAAAGAAAAGCCTAAAAAACAAAAAACCCTCTAGATGAGGGTTTTTTTATGTGAAATTTTTGAAAAACTATTTCTTTGATTCTTCTATCGAAACAAATTTTACTTTTCTTACTTTTCCAGTGAAAAGCTTAATTTTTTTTGTTGAGAACACAACAGTTCCGTTTTTCATGGAAATGATTGTATCATCATTAGTCTTCTTAGTGTTTTCTCCTGCTTTGAACTTTGAACCACGTTGTCTAATGAGGATTTCTCCAGTTTTAACCTTTTGACCTCCGAATCTCTTTACGCCTAGGTATTGAGGATTCGAGTCGCGGGTATTATCGGTAGAACCACCGGCTTTACGATGCGCCATATTTTTAAACTTTATTCAAACGCCAAGCTAGGTAGGCATGACACTTGTTTAATGTTATAATTTACTTAACCAAAAGGATATTTCTAATTAAGCATTTCCTATTATAAGTACAAAAAAATATTATGTCAACATTCTTGAAGAATTTCTGGGAGAAGCATGGTTCTCTCGTTTTGATTATTCTAGCGATTTCTTTGTTTTTTGTGGTCGCATTTAAAATTGGCCAGTTAGAAAAAGAATCAGAAGGTGCTGCTAAAATAAATATTACCTTGGCAGAAAAAAAGGAAGTCGCACCTGTCGATCTGAGAGCGAAAGTGATCGAAGAAGCACTGGAAAGAAAAAATATAGAAAATAATATTGATGCAACAGAAAATAGTGAAGCAACCAGTGGAGTAATAGATGACAAGGAGTGTGCGTTTGCTGCATCCAAAAATTCAACAAAATATCACTTGCCAAATTGTAGTAATGCAATTAGAATCAAAGATAGCAATAAAATTTGTTTTTCTTCTGAGGAGGAGGCGCAGGCCAAAGGCTACGAACGGGCGAAATGCTGTTTTAAATAATTTTAAAAAAATCATGATAGACCCAATCAACATCGATGCTACGAAAATCAGAAAGAAATTTTTTAGATTTTGGAAATTTTTTCTAGTTTTGTTTTTGATAGTTATTTTCGGGCCAAAACTTCTCGTGACAATCAACGCGGGAGAGACAGGCGTGTATTCTCTTTTCGGAAAAGTAAGTGACAAGGAACTTTCTTCTGGTTTGCATGTTGTGAATCCTCTTGGACAGGTCACAAGAATGAACATTAGGACTGATGAATATACCATGAGCGTAATTCAGGGAGAAGGAAAAAAACAAGGAGTTGATTCAATTTCAGCGCTTACTAAAGAGGGTTTAAATTTGGATTTAGACATCACAGTCCTTTATCACCTAAAAGAGTCAGAAGCTTCAAGTGTCTATCAGAACGTTGGTCTGGAATATGAAGAAAAGGTGATTCGACCAGAAATCAGAAGTGCTATCAGGGAAATAATTGCTCAATATGAAGCAAAAGACATTTATTCCGAGAAAAGAGAAGAAGCCAGTGCAAAAATTAAGAGTACTCTTAGTGCTAAACTTGAAAAAAGAGGGATTGAGCTAGAAGATGTGTTACTTCGAAATGTGCAATTACCAGAAAATCTTGCAAGAACAATTCAAGAGAAACTTCAAGCAGAGCAAGAGTCTCAAAAATATGAATTTATTTTAGAAAAAGAGGCAAAGGAAAAACAAAGGAAAATAATTGAGGCAGAGGGACAAAGAGATGCTCAGACAATTATCACAGGAAGTCTTTCAGAAAACTATCTTTATTATCTCTATATTAAAGATCTAAAAGACAGAGAGGGAACAATTTATGTTCCAACAAACCCAAACACGGGAATGCCCACATTCAAGGAGCTCGGGAAATAAGCAATTAGAAACATTAATTTATTCAATAACAAATATATTTGTATGCAGAAAGAAATGTTCATAGTTTCACTTGGTGGTTCATTGATTGTTCCTGATGAGATCAATTGGAAATTTCTAAAGGAATTCAGAACTTTGATTATTGAGCAGATTGAGAAGGGAAATCGTTTTGTTATTGTCACTGGCGGGGGAGATGTTGCACGAAAATATCAAGGTGCTGCTACAAAGATTACAGATTTAACGAAAGATGACATGGATTGGCTAGGAATTCACTCGACACGTTTAAATGCACATCTGATCAAAACCATCTTCAGAGATTATGCGCATCCAAGAATTAACAAAAATCCTCGTACAAAAGAGGATTTGATGTCACATTTTGAAAATGAAGAGGGTATTATGGTTGCGGCAGGATGGAGACCAGGTTGGTCGACTGACTATGTTTCAACGATTCTTGCTGAAAGACTTGGAGCAAAGACTGTGATCAATCTTTCAAATATCAAATATGTTTGTGACAAGGATCCTAACAAATTTGACGATGCAAAAGAATATAAAAACATTGATTGGACTGAATTTAGAAAACTTGTAGGGGATACTTGGGATCCAGGCTTGAATATGCCTTTTGACCCAATCGCTTCAAAACATGCACAGGAATTGGGCTTGAAAGTAATTATTGCAGAAGGAAGTAAAATTGATAATCTTAGAGATATTTTTGAAAGCAAAGATTTTGTTGGCACGGTCATAGAGGGTTAATTTAGAAGCTTAGATTAGAAGAGAGGAGATCTATTATGGCAAATGATTGGAAAAATCGTCCTGATTTTAAGATTGCAATAGTTCTAACACTTCTCGTTGTAGGAATCGTTCTTATTGTTATGCGATCCGCTGGGATTTGGTGATAAAAAAATGGGAAATGGCTCCTGACGCAAAATCCCTGCTAGCTATCAAGCCAGCAGGGACTTTTTCTTTTCTCTGTGCTAAAATAGATAAAGATTTAAAATCAAATAAAGCTTATGAAGAAAAAAATAAATAAATCAAATATATGGAAAATTCTTCCATATATGAAAGAATTTACGCCTAGAATCTCTTTTGCACTTTTGCTAGTAATAGCATCAAAACTTCTTTCTGTTGCAGATCCGTATGTAATGAAAAAACTAATAGATATTTTAGTGGAAAAGGGAACGGAAGCACCATTTAGAACATTATTGATTTTAGTTTTATTGTTTTTCGTCTTACGTTGGGGCGGAAATCTTTTCGATGGAGCAAAGGATTATATTTTTGCAAAAGTACAGGCAATTGTTAAAAAGAAAATTTCATTAGATATGTTCAAGCATCTTTTGGCTCTTCCAGCCAAGTTTCATGCTGGCAGATCCACAGGAAAGATTTCGCGTAAAATAACCAGGGGATCTAGCGCTTTGGAAACTATTTTTTGGTTTCTTTCTTTCAATGTCATCCCAACATTACTAGAGGTTCTTTTCGTTGCGATTATATTTATAAAACTATTTCCAATTTCTTTCACGATTGCCTTTCTTTTATTTGTAATTGCCTATGTTTCTTTTACAATTTTTGTGACAGAAAGAAGACAGGAGCTTCTTTTGGAAACTAATAAGTTAGATGATCGTGCAAACGGACAATCGATAGATGCGCTTTTAAATTACGAAACAGTTAAATATTTTGCTAATGAGAAATATGAACATAAAAGATTTGGTAAATTTCTTGAAGATTGGGCAAAACCTTTCGTAAAAGCAACAAAATCAGGTGCAAATTTGAACATGGGACAAGGATTGATCATCACCGCTGGATTGACAGCAATTCTGGTGCTGGCAATAGGTGAATATTTAAAGGGGCAGGCGACTATTGGTGATTTTGTTTTGGTGACAACTTATCTGACAAGAATCGCAATCCCGATGGGGTTTTTGGGATTTGTATATCGTAGTATCAAAGAGGGTCTGGCAGATGTTGATGAGATGTTTAAGCTTTTGGATGTTAAGAACACAATCATCGACAAGCCCAACGCTAAGGAGCTCAAGGTGTGTGGTGGCAAGATAAACTTTGAAAATGTTAGTTTTGGATATTCGAAAAATAGAATGGTTATTGACGATGTCTCGCTAGAGATAAAACCCAAAGAAAGGGTCGCACTTGTTGGCTATTCTGGTTCAGGAAAGTCCACCATCTCAAAATTGCTTTTCAGACTATATGATGTTAACAGTGGAAGGATCACAATTGACGGGAACGATATACGTGATCTTAAGCAAGAAAGTTTGCGAAATTGTATCGGAATCGTTGCCCAGGATTCAACGTTGTTTAATGATACAGTGTTGTATAATATTTCCTATGGAAAACCAGGCGCTAGCAAGGAAGAAGTTTTTGCTGCTGCTAAGATGGCAAATATCCATGATTTTATCTTGAAGGAACTTCCAGAGGGATATGAAACAATCGTTGGCGAACGAGGAGTGAAATTATCAGGAGGTGAAAAACAACGTGTAGCAATCGCAAGGATGCTAATTAAAAAACCTTCCTTTTTAGTTTTTGATGAGGCCACCGCATCGCTGGATACTAAGTCAGAAAAAATTATTCAAGAAGAAATTGGGAAACTTTCTAGAGGAAATATCACCACTATTGTGATTGCACATAGACTCTCAACAATTGTTGATTTCGATAAAATTGTGGTGCTCAAAAGTGGTCGCATTACAGAACAAGGAACGCACGAGGAACTTCTTGCAAAAAAAGGAATATATTTTGGTCTGTGGCAGGCTCAAAGCAAAAGCAACGGGGATGAATAAATTCTTTTCATCCAGACACGTCTATATATAAAATATACTAAATTTTGACAATAGACGAGTTAATGTTCATATGGTAATATTAAGCTAAAATAGAGGTCTTTTTAAGCCTGAGTTAAAAATAGATAGTTGCAGGTAATTAAACCAATTGTATGCACAATGATAAGTTAATTTTGAAACCTGAGAAAGTAGACTCATCGCAAGAAGTCAATGATGATGCGCCAGTAGAAAGAAAAAAGACCATGGAAGAATTGCAGAAAGAGAATGTTAGACTCTTAACACAAAAAGCAAAGTTTTCCATAAAAAAAGGAAGGGATAAAGAACGAGAAGAGGAAAAACTGAAAAATATAAAAGAAATAGAAAACGGAAACAAGCGCAAAGAAGTGTCAGAGAAAGAGACCATACAAGCTGATGCTTCAGAGGAAGTCGAAGACTCCCCAAAAAAACCAAAAAGCATATTTTCTAAGCTGAAAGACAGATATAGACTGCAAAAATTAAAAAAGGAAGGATTTAAATCTCCCGAAAAAGCTCTGGAGTTTTTTGAATATGTTTGTATGAAAATGGGTAAAGAAAACCATTATAGATTTAATAATAAATATATTTTAAATTGGATCAAAGAAACTTTCAATCTAACAGATGACCCAATTTCTTTTTATGAAAAACTTAGCCAGGTCACAGGAGAGAGTGTTATTCCCACAACTTCTGATATAGAAGAGTCTTGGGGAGCTGGAAGAATAATGAAAGAACCGGGTTTTTTGGAAAAGATGGATCTGTGTAAATCAGTCGGTGATTTCTTGGGGCAGAGTTTTAGTGAAACAGATGTTTTTGTTTTTTGTGAGAATTCAGAAATTCATTCCAAACTGACCAAAGAAAATTTAGAACGCATAAAAAACTTAATGGACTTATTGGACAAGCCTCTGTCAACATTAAAAAATAAGAATTTGGAGCTCTTACTTTCTTATGCCGAAGATAATGATTTTTATAAGTTTTTAGTTGAGTTTCTGAACAGTCCACATAAAAATAAAGTTGACGTAATTTCATTGAGAAATATTGGTGATACCGAAACGGCTAGAAATTTATTGGCTGGGGCTGATGTAAAGCTAAATTTAAAGAATATAATTGATGATTTAGATCGCAAAGATGATGAAGAAAGAAATTCAACTATTTTAGAAATTGAATCCTTGGGATTAAAAGAATTGACTCAAGACAAGGACTTCAAAGAATTTGCAGAAAATTTTTCCTTTCTAATCGAAAAAAGCTTTCGTTTGGATGAATATTCTATAATAAAGGAACTTTATGAAAATCATAAGGAGCATGCATTGGCGTTTTTTCAAGCCTTTGGAGATTTAGGAGTTATTAACAAGGAGGACAAATCACTTTTAAAATCCTTTTACAAAGAATTTGAATCACTGAGAAGTGTGACCAGAACAGAAGACTTCTTGGCCATACTTGATCCAGATTTCCAAGAAGTAATTTTTTCCTTGAAAGAAAGAACTAATCCTACAAATAAAGATATCTTCAAATTTGTCAGTATGTTTGCTAGTTTTGAAATTGAAAAAGTATCGGAGGCCTTTCTCTTGTCAAGTAAAGTAAAAGAAGACTTCAAGCTCAAGGAAGATTTATTCGAGCTTATCTATACCTTGGTTAAAAATCCAAAGGTTATGGAGAATTTTGATTCAGCTGAAGGCAAAAAGCTTCTTGGGATTTTTTGTCAAAATAATTTGAGTGTTTCACACAATAGTAAATTTTTTGAGCATCCTAATTCAGTAGAAGTAATAGAAAGGTTTGATAAATTTATCACAATTAGAGATGGGCATACATATGAACTTTCAAAATTATGCGAAGAAGGTGATCTCATAAACGGGTTGTTAGATTTTCTAGAAAAAGGCGATTTTGCAACCAATGAAAAGCTTGAGTGTAATGAGATTCCATTGTTGGTAGAGTTTTATAATATAGAAAGCCTTAAAAATTCTTCCAACGTTGCATATTTAGGAAAGCATTTGGATTTTTATTTCAAGCGTTCATTTTTAAATTTTTTGCAAAACAATCAAGATAAATCAGCAGAACTATTATCCTTAGCGGAGGATGGTTATTTAGATGGAGCTGAAAAATCTGGTATTGATTTTTTTGAAGAAAACTTTGAAGATATTCTTGGTATTCCTCGAGAGAAAAGAGGTTTGTATATGGAATTGTATAATCGGTTAGACAAATTACCTTCTCGTGAAATTCAAAGAGTAAAAAGGGAGCTTGGTCGCGAATTATTGAAATTGGAAAACCCAGAAGAGGCGTATGAAAGGGTTGAAGAAGTCTTTATGACAAATAATTTGCCACAAGTCGGGAAACTTTATAAGGTTTTTTCTATTATTCACAATCCAGAGAGAATGAGTAGGACACTTAAAGACTATGAGCATCTAAGTCCATATCTTGTTGAATCTTCAAATAGAAGAAGATACTCTACTATTTATAAAGATCTTCTAAATATTCATATTAAATCTGGAAATAGGTCTCTAAGGGATTATCTGGAGGTCATGCAAGATGGGCAAAAATTATTTGATAAAATCGAAGCAGAAGGAGAGGAAGGTCTTGACGATGAAGAAAAAAATAAGGTCAAATTTATTTTGAAAAAAATGAAAACTTTGTCGGATAATTCTGCGCGGGGAATGAATGCAGAGAGTGATGAACTTAACTTAGGAGAGGGTTTGGATAGTCCATATCAAAAAATAAAAGAATCTATAGATGCCAAGGAGGGACAAACTATAGTAAACAGAATTTCTCAAATGTTTTTGGCTCCAGCCGGATTTGAGGACATAGAAGGCGTTTTGGCCAAGATGGAAAAAGAACGGATTGAGGCTAACGAAAGAAATGTTAGAACGGCAGAGCTTTTACAGAAAGGTGAGTTCAAAGTTGAAGAAGGAGACCTTCTGAAAGGAATAAATGCAAGAAATATGAGACTGATCTTGCAAGGGGGTTTGGTGGCTGGAGAATTTTTAGGGAGTGACGCATCAACTGACGCCACCCCTTATGATTCAGATTTTATAAAATTTCCAAAAGAGAGCGATAAGAAAGATTTTCTCAGCAACGTAGAAGAATATTCCGCAAATTATGGTGATATTGAAGTTATCGTCAAGAATAGAGATCAATTTTATGAAACTTCCAAAGGGTATTCTCGGAGTTATGATTCTTCAAAACTTGAAATATTCAAATCAGATCAAGTTTCCGAACATCATTACGGGGTCAGGACAGGAGTTCCTTCTAGTGAAATTAGTTTAATAAAGACTACATTGAGAATAATAGAAGAAGGCGATCTTTTTTTTGACATTGCTGAAAATGGAATTTACATTCCTGTCACCAATAATTCAGGGAAGCTTATTTTTACTCCAGAGCAATATCAAGAGTATAGGAGAGCATTCAGGGGGTTGGAAAGATTTGATGGCGATGCATTTGAATATGCTGATACGAAGCAAGGTGATATAAATTTTGAAGAAGTGGAAGGTTTGCGACAAGAATTTAAAAAAGAAAAAGAAACAATAAATGAATTATCTCAAAAAATTAGAAATTTAGTAGAAGAAGTTTTAGAGGAGAATGGAGTTAAATTAAGAGAAAAATATGATAACAATATTTTAGGAGCAGAATTGTTGGATATTGGTTCTACTGCCAGAAATACCAACGCCATTGGAGATTATGACTTTGATTTAAGTCTATGTTTGGATGATAACGACATGGATAAAATTGAGGACATTGTGCGGATACTTAGAGAAAAATTGCAAATTGAAAAAGATAACGGTTCTCATGGAGACGGGTGGGGAGGTTATCAGTTGAGAGTCAAGGAATGCAAAGTCTTTGGGGAGAATCCCTTGGATATAGATATTGGGTTTGTGAGAAAAAATGACCTAATGTATCTTAGTTCAAGTGAAGCTGTTCAGGAGCGATTGGACTGGATAAAGAACAACATCGGAGAAGAGGCGCATGAAAAAGTTGTCTCTAATATTATTCTTGCAAAGAAAATCTTAAAAGAAGGAAATGCTTATAAAAAAGTAGAGGATGGTGGAATCGGTGGTATTGGTGTTGAGAATTGGATACTATTTAATAATGGGAATATGGCTGATGCTTTTAAATCTTTTTTAGTTGCTGCTTTTGATGAGAGTGGGAACAAGATTCCACTGGCAGAATTTAGAAAAAAATATAAAATCTTAGACCCAGGGATGAACCTCAAAGGTTCGGGGCACGATGATTTTGTCAATAAATTAAAAGAAAAAGGTTATGACGAAATGATTAAAATTATAAAAGATTATTTGTCTAAGGAAAAACAATTTTAGAAGAGATTTCTTTCTTTTAAACTCCTCAGTTTATTAATAAACTGAGGAGTTTTTATTTCCAGAAGACTTCCTTTGTTATAATATGTTGTAATAAGTAATGACAAAATTAGTAATGTAAAAAACCTTTATCAAAGCAAGAAAAGGAGATTATAAAATAAAGTGTAGAAATAAATTTGACAATATTTCAAATCGAAAGTAAGATAAAACATATCGAAGTTTGAAGAATATTAAACAAAAAAATAAAGCAATGAAGACAACTATTTTTGAGAGAATTGGACTTTCTGATAAAGAGACAATAATATACCTAGCGCTCCTTAAAAGCGGGGCAATTTCTGTGCGTGGTTTGGCAGAAATCACCAAGCTCAACAGAGGGAGCGTTTATGACATTTTGAAAAAACTTCAAACAAGAGGACTTGTTAGTTTCTATCATCACAAAACAAAACAGAAATTCATCGCCGAAGATCCAGAAAAGTTGAAAATATTGATAGAAGAGAAAGAGCAAAAACTGAGAATGGCAAAAGGCGATATCGAAAAAATCATTCCCGAGCTGAAATCCATGCAAGACAAAAATGGTAAAAAACCAACAACGAAATTCTACGAGGGGCGTGCAGGAATCAAAACGATTTTAGACGATGTTCTTGAGGCATTAGAGGACGAGAATAAGGATGAAAGGGAATATTATGTCTATTCTGCAAAAGAAGCAAGTGAAGATATTAAAGATGCTTGTCCAAACTTCACTAAAGAAAGAATTAAAAAAGGAATTGAGGTGAAAGCAATTTCATTGGCAGGTGGAGGGGTGACAAGCGGTCTTGATGAGAGAAGGTGGCTTGGAACAGAGCAAGATTCCGCAACTTTTATTTTGATTTATGCTGGAAAGTGCGCTTTTATTTCTCGTGATGCATTGAATGTTCCAGTGGGTGTGATTATTGAGAATGAAATGATTTATGAGACGCAAAAGATTATTTTTTTACAATTATGGAATCTATTGAAGAAATAGAGAATTTATTTTTTATCGTTATTTTTGCGGGGGTGGAAATGCAGTCTTGCTTTAGAATTAAAAATTTCCCATCTTAAATCCAAAATAAAAATCACAGCAAAGCTTACCAATTTAAGATACAAAACATAGCACAACGTGAACTTGGATTTCTGCCTCCTGCTAAATATATAAATAAAAATTAATATCTAATATAGAGAATTCTGTGTGAAATTATATCAAACTATTATATTTTTTAATTTTCAGACTGTTAAAAATGTAATGGTTTGATACTCCTGTTAATACTCCTGATCCACAACTAATTATTATTACTTTTCAATTTTCAAACTGTTGAACGTAATAAAAATTAGTTGCTCGGATTGTGGAGTTGTTACGTAGCATGTTACGTAACAAGAAGAAGAGTTTAGTACCAGTGTTATTCCTATAGATAGAGGCTAGGTAATTCGTTGACAGAATGGTATATTAATTTTCAATTTAAAGACAAACCTCGACACTGCTGTCATTCCTGCGAAGGCAGGAATGACAAATAGGACATATAAATTCAAAATTAGAGACCAAGTCACTGTGTCGTTTCTTAGAGAGGGTGACAATAAAACATTATTACATTCAAAAATTCATTCTAAATTCAAAATTACCTTGTTCTTAAAACTCGTTAATTCGTTAACTCGTTAATAAATAATAAATAATTCGCGTTACTAATATAAACATTAAAACAAAAACTATGTGTGGAATTGTAGGTTACATTGGAAAAAATAAGGCTCTGCCAATTTTGATGGATGGGCTAAAAAAGTTGGAATATCGTGGTTATGATTCAGCAGGCGTTGCTGTTTTCGGAGAGGATTTGAAGGTTTTTAAGTCACTCGGAAAAATAAAAGAACTTGAAAAAGAAATTGGCAAGCAGAAAGTTGAAGGCACGATTGGAATTGCTCACACACGTTGGGCAACACACGGAAAACCTTCAAAGGTGAATGCGCATCCACACACTGATTGCACGGGGAAAATTCAAGTCGTGCACAATGGGATCATCGAAAACTACTTTGAATTGAAGGAAAAACTTAAAAAGAAAGGGCATAAATTTCACTCGCAAACTGACAGCGAAGTAATCCCTCATTTGATTGAAGATTTATACAAAGGAGATTTGACTGAAACATTCAGGGAAGTTTTGCAAATCATTAAAGGTGCCTATGGAATCGTGGTTTTTTCAAAAGATGAACCGGATAAGCTTTTGGTAGCACGACATGGAAGCCCACTTGTGATTGGAGTCGGGAAAAATGAAACAGTCGTTGCCTCTGATGTTTCTGCAATTTTGCAATATACGAAAAAAGTTATCTATCTCGAAGATGGGGAAATGGCAGAAATCGGGTGTAATGATTTCCGAGTCTTTGATGCTAGTTCTAATTTGGTGGAAAAAAATATTGAAAATGTGGAATGGGAAATCGAAGAGTCTTCAAAAAAAGGTTTTGAGTATTATATGTTGAAAGAAATCTTTGAACAGCCAAAATCTTTGCAAGATTCCTTTGGGGGAAGAATTTCTCTGGAGGACGGAATGGCAAGACTCGGAGGTCTGACTGAAGTTGCTGACAGAATGCGCGGGATTGAAAGGATTATCATTGTGGCTTGTGGGACAGCTTGGCACGCTGGACTTGTCGGCGAATATATGCTGGAGGAATATGCTGGAATTCCAGTTGAAGTGGAGTGGGCGAGTGAATTTCGTTATCGCAACCCAATTTTGGACAAGAAAACTGCAGTGATTGCAATCAGTCAGTCTGGTGAGACGGCTGATACTTTGGCAGGGATTCGAGAGGCAAAAAATAAAGGCGCTTTGGTTCTGGGAATTGTGAATTCGGTTGGTTCAACAATTGCCAGAGAAACTGACGCTGGAATATACAATCACATTGGACCAGAAATTTCCGTTGCTTCAACAAAAGCATTCACCTCCCAGGTTGCTATTTTGGCACTTGTCACAGTTTTTCTGGGACGACAAAGACGCATGTCTCTGGTGATGGGAAAAAGAATTCTAGAAGAGCTTTCTGCGTTGCCAAAGAAAATTGAAGAATTTCTAAAAGACAATAATGTCGAAAAAATCGCGAAGAAATATCACAAAGCAAAAGACTTTGCATTCTTGGGCAGAAAATATTGTCAGCCACTTGCCTTTGAAGGCGCCTTGAAGTTAAAAGAGATTTCATATATTCATGCGGAAGGATTTGCTTCGGGAGAAATGAAGCATGGGTCAATTGCGCTTGTTGATAAAAACTTTCCCTCATTTTTCATTGCCCCCAAGGACAGTGTCTATGAGAAAAATGTGAGCAATATTGAAGAGATCAAATCTCGCGGGGGAGATGTGATTGCGATCACGACGAGGGGGAATAAGGCAATGGAAAAAATTGCTGATGATGTGATTTATATTCCCAAAACTCTAGAGATGCTAACACCAATTCTAGCAACAATTCCCTTGCAACTTTTTGCATATCACGTGGCAAGAGTCAAGGGCTTTGATGTTGATAAGCCGAGAAATCTTGCAAAAAGTGTTACGGTGGAATAGGCAGTGAGCTATTGAAAAAAAGAAAGGGCAGTGTTATCATTTAATGCTGTTCTTTTTTATTGACAAAAATTCATTGTTTAAGTTGTCTAGTGGAAGTTGTATCGTATTTAAATCAAAAACCGTTGGGGGGGTAGGAATGAAAAGTAAGGTTAATATGAGTTTTATTCCCAAAAAAATTAGGGAAATTCCATTAATTGAAGGGTTTGAAAGCTTCGGGTTTGAACATTTTCGCACAACCAGGAAACGAGAGATATTTATTATCCCTGAACATCCCGATCTGCTTTTGATTTATAATACAGATCGAGTAGCTGATAAATCAGGAAAGATATCAGCCGAGCTAATTGAAGGGAAAGGATACTACATTACAGCATTGCAAGTTTTCTGGCTACATCAGATTTTTTATGGTATCGAAAGAAGCCTCATTGCCTTTGGTTCGATGATTAACGATTATCTGCCAGATTTATTAAGTGTCAACGAAGGAGGGGAACTTCAGAAAAGATGCTTGCTGGTGAAAAAGATGGATACTTTTCCGGTCAATCTAACCATGCATGGCTATCTGACCAGAAGTGAAATTTCCAAGCATAAAAGCACGGGAATAATCTCTGGACTTAAGACGCCTCCTGAAACCGACTTGGTTGTTAGAAACCTCCTTCCTGAGGTGACTATTTTTACATCAACAAAAAAAGGATGTAATGAAAATATTAATTTTGAGCAAATGGTTTCTGAAGTTGGCAGTATGCGTGGGATTGCAGAAGCAATACGCAATATTACTAACATGCTTTATAAGCGAGCCTCCGGCATTGCCTTCACTCGTGGAATCGTGATTTCCAAGAGTAATCTTAAAATGGGAACTTATCTGGACCAAGAATCTGATCGTTGGGCTCTTGCTGTTACTGATGAAGTTTTTACACCAGATTCATCAATGTTTGCCTTATTACGGGGCAGAAGCTTAATGTCAGGGGAGCCTTTGGAGAGATACAAAGTGTTCACCGAACTGCTTATTGCCTGTAAACTGAAAGAATTTTGGAAGAGGGACATGAGGATAGATCTCTAAATTTCTCTCTAAAATCTCTAATAAAGATAAACATCTTAAAAAAGTTGTCGTGGCCCATTGAGGTTGCGGCAACTTTTTCTTTTAAAAAATCAAAAAAGAAAAGCCCGCATCACAAAGTTTCGTGACGTGGGCTTTCTGTTTCTCCAGCTTTGATGGGCTAAAGAGAACTACAGGCGAGAGAGAATTTCCTCAATTTCTTTAATTGTTTCGGGAACCCCCAAGGCGATTTGATATTCTGAGCTCAGAATTTCTTTTCCGGTAAGATGCTTTAATATTAATTTTTTTAATAAACCTTTTGGAATCTCATCAATCACCCTCTCGACGTTGGCGATGACCAGAATGCAGGGAGCGTCGTTTTTAGGATCAACAGCAATCGCAAAAATTTCACAGTCCGGAATTGGATTTTTTAGAAAGTAGTTGTTAGTAAACGACGATGTCTTGCCCAGCTTGCTCCCCAAAGCATTGGTTTTGAGATAATTGTTGTCAAAAACTCTTTGTTGTTCAGCAAGAGCAAGAGTCTCCTCTTGAAACTTTGTTTGTAGCTGAAAAAGCAATTGCGCTTTTTCCAAAGAAAGCACAATTTCTTGGTTGTTAGTCTTGGCATCTTGGAGTGAGACCACACAGCCAGTATCTGTTTTTATAACAGAAAGATAAGTGTGGGGATCTCCGTCGTAAAGAATGAGTTCTGTGCAGTTATGCAGTAGATATCGATCAAGAAGTTTTTGTGCATTTTGACAAGCGTTCTTTGCCAGCCCAAGTTTATCAGCAAGCCATTCTTGTTCTTCACAGGACTCATAAAATTCTGCCCCGAGAGCTATCCCGGTAGAAATGGCCTTTACAAGTTCAGGATTGTCAATTTCCCGAATAACTTTTAGGACTGATCCGTAAAGAAGCATGTTGGCCCGACCGTCATCCGTAAGCACAACCTGCTGGTACAATCTGGCATGACCCAAGATGTTGTCACTCAAGGAACCAACACGAAGGATTTTTTTAGGCTCCAACAAAGAATAGAATTCTTTGTTGGACTTCACAATATCCTCGGGCAAATAGTCTCCAGCCGTAGACAAATCAAAAGGAGTTGAATCATCAACATCAGAAACATTTCCTTTTGAGAAATTTCCCACATTGGAATTGCTACCGGTGATGGTTGTCATGATTTGTTTAATCAAGCTCTCTTTTTTAGAGTCAGGGTTACCGCAACCGACTTTGAATATATTAAATCCTTCTCCTCTCATCGTTCAACCTCCTCGATTTTTTTTCTGTAGTTATATTAGGTACTTCGTCCTTCACACCATTGCAAAAGATTGGATAATAATAGCTTTTAAAGCTGTTTTTGTCAAGGTGGGAAAATCATTTTCAGAAAGAAAAAAGCCGTACCACAGAGTTTAGTGGTACGGGCTTTTTCAAAACAGGGCAGGCGTTACAGCCTGTTCATAAAATCTTTGTTTACGGCATTGTTTGCTTCAATCTTGGAGATTTTTTCCAAGACGCCAAGCGCCTTTTGGTGTTCCTCTGACAAAGGGGATTCACCAGTAAGGTGCTTTTCCACAACAGAACGTTTTAAGAAAGAAGGAACCTCAGGCAGTTCTTCCTCAATTGAAACTTCGATTATAATGCATGAGAGATCATCTTCGTCAACAGCAACAGCAACTGGTTCACAGTCGGTTTGAGCTGTTAAAGCGCAATAATTCCTGATGACAGCAAGGCATTCATTCAGCTTGTCCTGTGCTACGGCAATTTCAATATTTGTTTCAGCATACTGACTTTTCTCCTTCTTCAGTATTTCATCTTGCCTCGCGAGCTCTTTTTGAAGCTCCCAAATTGCTGTCCCTTCGCTACGACCCAGAACCTTATTTGTCAGAATCTCCCCATCAAAAAGCAAGACAAATTCTGACTCAAAGCCTTTTCCGTTTTCATATTCCTTGTTTCGTTCCACTACTAAGTTTCTTTTACCTGGTCCTTGAAATTCTGGAATACAGAGTGAACGGAGACGCATATCAAGAAGAGAATTACAGAATCTTTTTGTGCTTAAGATTATTCCGTTTGCGAACTCCCTCCTTTTTTGTCCTGCTTGCAGCTCTTCAATTGAATTCTTTAAGGCAACGGCCATTGGAATCCAATGACCAGCAATCTCATCATTGTCGATGTAAGTAGTGACATTGATGTAGACGCCGCTGAGAGTGGCAATGGCTCTAAGCCCTCCTCTTTTGTCAGTGCTAAAATTCAGCGAATAAAACAAATCCGTCGTCAATTGCGACGGAGAGCTTTCATCTAACGAAACAAATTTGCCACTTTTGAAAATAGGGATGAATTTATTGTGCGCCTCCTGAATTCTGGAGGGCAAGTCTTTAAAGCAAACAGCTAGTTTTGAAGCTTCATCCTTCATCGCTTTCTCAAGCTCTTCAACCGAAGAGATGCTTTTAGGACTAGGAAGTTCGGGAAATCCACTGCCGAGCAGTTCAAGGGCCCAAGATTTTTTGCCTCTGAGAACACTTTCCAGGCTCTCAAAGAAGCCAGGTCCTTCTCTGAAGACATTGGGATCAAACATACTTTCTGGATCTTCTCTGAGGCAGTCGAGCCAAGGATGACTGTGGTTTGTTTTGCTTGGATTCTCTCCGAAAGTGCGATGTAATTGTTCCAATATCTCTCCCCACTCGCTACGAAGGTCGTCTACTTCATGATCCCCACTCTCTTTTGATTCTCGATCTCTCATCATTCTTCCCCCTGTTTCAAAATTTTATAATATGGAGCTATTAGGTACTTCGTCCTTCACACCATTGCAAAAGATTGGATAATAATAGCTTTTAAAGCAGTTTTTGTCAAGGTATTTTGGTATTTTTTTGCAGTAAGCTTTGTTGGATTATCTTTGTGTACAATAACAGAAAAACAAGCAGATTAATCGCTTGAAAGTGTTGTAAAATATTGAGGGGCAGCTTCGATTCAAGCTGTCCCTATATTTTATTATGAAGTCTTGTAGACAGGGGGATTGGCCCTGCCGGACCGTATTGTCTTAGGAAAATCAGACAAGAAGTCCTAGCATCCGAACGATAGATTCATCGTAAGATGCTGATTTTTGATCACCCCCTTTCAGCAGAAACGGCGAGTAAGATATGCATAAAAAATGTTCCGATGTTTGCAGCTGTGAATACAATAGGATGCTCTTCGCAGATGACTACACATAGATACCTCCGCAGTGCTAAAATTAGTCTTTTCCGACTTTTTGATGATTAATTCAAACAGTCGAAGCTTAATCTAAGTTTAGTCTTTAAAAAACAATAAAGCAAATGAAAAGAAAAAGGTCCGCATCATGAAATTTATGATGCGGATACCTTTGTATGATTTACTGAGGAGTTTATTCCTCAACAAGTTTAACGGGTTGAGACAATGCCGCCACTGTTCCAAGAATGCGACGTTTCTCGTATTCTGTCATCTCTGGTTCGGCTTCACCAAAACCCTCTTCAGCGAAATCATTTGCTCCCGGAAGAACGCTGTTCAAATATTCATCCTCATCCCTTTGTGTGACTGGCTTCTTCATTTGGAGACCCCCTGGCCTAAAGAATTTTCACTCTTATTGAGCCCTTCTGTTTGATTTGCTACTTTCATTTTATACATCAAAAAACAAATCTTGTAAAGGGGCACATATTGACAAAATGATAAAAATATGCCAATGTATGAAATTCTCAGTGTTGAGGATAAAGAGGAAAGTCTCTCTCTAAAAAAGAGGCAAGTTTTTTTCAAAGGGGGATTTAATTATGAATGAGGAAGATTTCAATAAACTGGCTGCAAAGCTTTTTGCGGGGAGGGATGAAGAACGCAATAAAGCATCGGATGAAGAACTTTTGGCTTGTTTTATAAGGAGTAAAAGGGAAGCAATTAATCGTTTCGCCAAAAAATATGAGTTTCCGATGGAAAAATGCAGAGCGCTTTTCGCCGAAATAGCCTCAGACTTGGCAGGTGAAAGTTTGCCTACCACAGAACGGAAGATTACAATGCAAGAGCGAAACAAGATGGCATATGAATATCTTGCCATGGCAGGCGTACAAGAAGAAGTCGACGTTTCATTGTTGGGGGAAAACGAGCTTTTTGAGCTTGGATATAAGGCATTCCTTGAACTTTTTGAGGAAAAAATGGCCTTCCAAGCCAAGAAGTTTGGTGTCTCGGAAAAGGAATCCCGAGAGTTCACAGTGAAGTACCTGCGGATTATCTCGCAGGAAGAATAAATAAAAGAAGTGGCAATTCTGCCCATAAAAGCGACAAATCCAAACATCGGATTTCGTCGCTTTTGCTTTTTGGTGGAGAAGGGAAGTGTGGCATTTGTTTCTTTATCGATCTTTATAATCGTGAGTGCAGTTTTGATTATCCAACAAAGTCTCGCTTTGCGAAAAAGTAGCTTTGCAAATAGAAAAAAGGTTCAGGACCATTAGTCGCTGAACCTTTTTTATTTTCTTTATATTCCTACGATAAAGTCTCAAGCATGCGTTGAGATTTTAATGGTAGAGCAGAACTCATTAAGTTTCAATGAGCTCTGCCGGGTTAAATTAGAAATATGCTTCTGCCAATACTCCTGATGGCCAACGGTTTAGATTTACAGCCAATCTGGCTGATAATCATAAAGTAAATTATTGTCACAGGCTTGGAGAATTGTTTCTTCTCCGAAAATCTTAGCCAATGTTTCCCGATGTCCTATGGAGACTTCATAATCGAATGCCGAACGGATGCGATTGTGTTCTGTTCTGAGAAACCTCCTTTTCTCAAGGCGAAGCGCTCTTTCAAGTGCCTCTTCTCTGAGAATTGGGACCGGAATGTTCAACCTGCAGGAAGACCCGAGAACGAGCCACAATAGATGCATGTAGTTATCATCATCACGGTCGTCATGTTCATATTCGACAGTGATATCAGCATTGGTCTGTAAAAAGATTTCCAACAAGATTGCGAATGCAGCATTTGCAGTTTCGTAATCGCAGTTGTTTTTGGCATTTTCAGCCAAAACGAAAACCTTTTCCAAGTCTTTTATGCCTAAACTTCTTAGGCTCAAAAGATATTCTTCGGCTTTATCTTCCTGAGGGTTGATATCGCCCCAAGATGCATCTACTTCCCTTAATAAATGTTGTGATATTCTCATTACAACTCCCTTTTGTAAAAAAGTTTAATTTTCATACCGTTCGTGCCAAGCTACAAACTCGGCTCCGGCCATTTTTTTACTTCACCAATTTCAGATTCTTTTTCAAAAATCCAAAAGCAGTGAAGCAAATTTTCTCAAAGTACATTTCTACTATGAAACTTCAATTTTAAAATCAAAATCTCAATGGTAGGGTGGACAAGTAAGATTCTTACAAGTCCACCACAATATTTTTTTAATCTATACTTTGACCACAGACAACGCAGCGGTCAATTATTTGTGGACCACAATCATTGTGCTGGCCCATTTCGAAGTTGCATCCAGCCAAACGGCATGTAACGGTTTCTTCGATAAGTTCGGTCGCCGTATGAGAACAACCTTTTTTTGACCAATGTCTGCGGGCCACCTTGAAAAGGTGTCGAATGTAGCGCTTCACCAGCGTTTCACTGATCGTAAATATCCCGTTACCGGAATATACTTTCCACGAAGATTCTTCCAGGCAAATAATAACGCTTTTAAATTCTTTAATTAGGGGTAGTCCCAAAAATTTGCTAGCATTTTCAGCATCAACCCAAAAAGAATTTGGAACTTGAATATTGCTGAAATCTTTCATGTTGATCTCCTTACCCGCTAAACAACGGGATTTAAAATTAATAAGAATTAACTCCATCCCGTCATGCTCTGCATTAGCAGTGCGCCGGTCAATTTACGTTTTCTCAAAGTACTCGTCTACGATAAAATCTTAAATTCAAAACTGAACTTAAGATTTTAATGGTAGGGTCGAAATCCTTTTGGTCTCAACTTTTTATTACGATAAGCCCAGTTCCCGATTGGCTGTGTCATAATGTTGAATGATAGCACATATATGCTTATTTGTCAAGGGTAAAAACATCATATCTATTACAAGACAAACCGTCTCTCTTGACAATGAAGCAATTATTGGCGAATATAGAGCTGTTCCAATGGGGGAAGTTCTTTTTGTTTCAATTTCATCTAAAGGAGTTGTCTTATGCATAACTTTTCTGTGCCGGTGTTTAGTTTATGCCTCTTGGTCTTTGTTTGTATTTTTTTTGGTTTGAGTTTTCTGACAAAGAAAATTATGAGGCTCGTAAGGGATTACAAATTGGCCACTGAGTTGGCGATGGAGTGGTGGTTTGTTCCCAGGCTTAATAATTTAGAAGAATCAATTTTTCATTTATTCAACAAGGAGGACGACGTACAAAAGCAGGAAGCATACAACGAATTGTTGGGGCAAATAGATACCTTTGAAGCGACTGCTATCAAAAACAAAACAGTTACCGAACTCCGCGAGTTCATAATTGAGATTGAAAGCGCCAGAAATAAATTGGAGCTTTCCAATCCCTAGAAAAAACAAGCAAAAGCCTCCATTGACCAAAGAGTCAATGGAGGCTTTTTTCAAAACTTAAAAAATAAGGAAGGAGAAACAATTGGATAAAGGTCTCTCCTTCAGTATTCTTTTTTAAAGAAAATCTTTTCTACTTGGATTTCTCGTGGAAATCTGTAGAGCAATTTTCTTCCTCGCCAGGCCATTCCCATAAATTTCGATTTTTGCCCAAAAGACATTTAACAAAGGGCATTATCCAATCAATGGAATCGCCAAAACCTCGTTTTCTGCAAAGAATAACTTGAGATGGGTCACCTTCTTTCTCTTGGTAAATACTTTCCATTACAAGAGCTTCAGCCCCAGGGAGTTTCCCTTCCATTAAGAGGTGCGAAATTTTATACAACATTACATTAGCCTCAAGGCATTGCGGGGAAGGACACGTTTTCATATGTTCAATTGAGTCAAGAATAAATTGAACTGATTTTACCTGACAAATCTTGCTTTTTGCAACATTGTTGATATAAAGCCACTCACTGGTGATTGAGAGTGAGATATTCTCGCCCCCCACGCCTTCTTCCTTTAGAACCAGGGTTTTATTGCCAAAATGAGCATTGAATATTTTGCAAAAGTTCCAGCAAGCAACTTTTAGTATAGTAGTTGCATGGTCTTCACAGGTCCGTTCTGGCTTCTTTAACATAACGACTTTCTCCTTGGGATAGAATTATTGGTTGATTTCAAGTTACTTCTTTTTAGTGGTTAATTATAGCATTAATTTTAGATGGATACAATTTCATAGACAGGTATTTTTATCTAAAATAGCACATGCTATGTAAAATGATTTTTAAACTCCAATTTAAAAAGGAGAAACGTCGATTTAGACATTTCTCCTTTTTTACTCCTTTTCTAAAAGAATAAACTTGTTACTCAGTATCTATAAGTCCTGGACTTTCTTTGTCTGGCCACACCCAGAAATCTGGCTCTTTCAGAAACCATTCAATGAACGGCATGATTTCATCAATGGTCTTACCAAAACCATTTTTCCTTATGAGGGTGACGGCATCAGAAAGTCTTTTTCCTTCGCATGCGCTTACAAGAGCAATTGCTTCACCTCCCGGGAGCTTTCCTTTTTGGAAAAACGGATGTATCGCAGCCAATCTTTTTCTAGCCTCGCTACACCCTGGCAAGTGGCATTGTTTTACGTGCTGCATAAATTCCGCTGCAAGATCGGTGCTGAACCCAAATTGGCCTGCGTGATTAACCTCGAGCCATTTTTCAGTGACAAAAAATCGAATACTTTTTTCGTTAGTCGGTTCGCATTCCAAAATAACCGAACCTTCACCAAAATAATGATTAAAAAGACTACAGAAAGCCCAGCCCGCAGCTCTCTTCACTCCGTTAGCATATTCTTCACAAGCCCTACCTGGTTTTATTCCCTTGTATTCACTTAGCACGGAAGACCCCCTTTTTTTTGATGGAATTATCAATTTCAAATTACTTTTTTTACCCCCAAGAATAGAAAACAATAACATGAATTCAAAAACATCACAAGAGGAAAAACGATTTCCTAGGGACTAAGTCCCTAATTGGGGACTTAGTCCCTGTGTGATTCAAAAAAAGAAGCAGCTTGTTTCTCAGAAAAAGACTTTTTTTCAAAGAAAAAAGGCCCGCCGGAGTTTTCCGAGGAGACCTTTTCTTTTTTTCACATAACTACTGATTACTCTTTGAACATGAGCACATTCTTAGGCTCATATTCAAAGTCTTTTTCAAGTGGCCTTCTCGGGAGTTCTTTGCGCAGAAAGTCATTAATAACTGAAATCGCCATAGTAATGCCTGATGACGGGTTCCTAGACTGTAACCCATAGGAGAAATTTTCTTTCGCATGTTCCCGGGATTTTGAGTTATTAAATTTGGCCTTAATGTCTTTACTGAGACATATCTCAAAACTCTTCTCGGCCAAGGAAATCACAACAAAGATGTAATTTTTGCTTTTGGCGCCCTTCCTCCAGAGCTCAAATTCACGTTGCGTGCGATTTTGTACGTCAGCAGATTTCCAAAATATTCGATACCACTTAGAACTCTGGCTGACAATTAGGAGTCCCATTTCAGCTGAACTCCTCCTGTGAACGTCAAGTATTTCTCCCTTGACATAATCCCGATCTCTTTTAGTGAGAATATTCTCAAGTGTATATTTCTTTGACACGGCACAACTCCTTTTTTTGTGAAGACATTGAATTTTATCAGATTCATAAGTATAAAGTACAGGTCTTATTTATCGCATATTTATATGAATTTGTCAATCAAAATGTGGTTTTTCGGTTAGCTATCTCTCTTCAAGATAGCCAGCTATTTTTCTTTGACTTGTTGCCCCTCTTTTGTTAATCTTTATATAATGATTACAGTTCTTATAACTGCTAAAAAAGCAGAAAACTAAAGCAAGGGAGGTGTCTATATGTTTGAAAGGATTAAAGAATTCTTAAAAATCGGGTGGGATTTTTTTATTGTCGCCTTTTCCCGTGATTATGAACATTTTTTCACAAACAGAGAAGATGACTTCTACAAAGGCAAATGCCCTTATTGCGATTTTAATCATAGTCAGTCTGGCATAAAAAGACATTTAACATTCGGGGGAAGATGCAAATTTTTGGGAGTTTTTGATACAAGCATGAGATTCTCCAGCAGTAAATGTTCTAATCCCGAATGCAAAAGAGTCATAAAGTGGTACAGACGGATAGATATAAGGGAAGACTGTTTTTGGGTTGCTGGATAAAGGAGGTCTGACAAAATGCCGACACTTGAACATGAAGGATATTTTTATGAAGTTGATCCAGATGGATCCCTAGTTCATTTTGAAAAATGGAATCCAAATTGGGCTCTCCTTGTTGCAGAAGTGGAAGGTCTTCCAGAATTAAATACTGACCACTATAAAGCGATTAAGACTCTAAGAATCAATTATGCGGAGAAAGGTGCTGAGCTGTTGAGTAGGGAATTCTCCAAATCCATAGGGCTCCCTTTATGGAAAATCCACGAATTGTTTACTTCAAGGCCCAGAAAAGTAGCCTTGAGAATGGCAGGAATACCAAAAACCTGCTGAGTATAGATTTATTTTCCTCGGTGAGGAAATCTTCTCTGCCTTAGCTAAATTTTTACCCCAGGATGATAGCAATATTTGTTGTCATCCTGTTCTTATTTTAAAAAGGTCCTTTTCGCTTGACAAAAGTGATTTACAAAGACTAAACTTACCCTAGTTCATTAATGTCTTGGCAATATAACAAATCCATGAGATAAGGAGAGATTATGGGAAAGAGAATTTTTGATATCCTTGGTTCTTTTATACTACTCATCATTTCTTTCCCCCTTATGATTTTCATCGCCTTGGGAGTGATGGTGACGTCAGGGAGGCCAATTTTTTTCAAACAGAAGCGGGCTGGTTATCAAAAGAGGTCATTTTTTATTTATAAATTTAGATCCATGGTGAACGGATCAGACAACATGGTGAGTGTTGCATCAGAGGAGGATAAACGAATAACTCGTGTTGGAAGATATCTGCGAAGAGCCCATCTAGACGAATTGCCACAGCTTTGGAACGTGCTCAAGGGTGACATGAGTCTTGTCGGACCGAGGCCATTGCCTTTATCCTTTGATTCAGTTTTGCTAATGCAAAAATCTCTTTGTTTCGAGGAGCGTTTTGAAGTCAAACCAGGACTAACAGGACGAATGCAAATTTGTGGAAGAAAATGGATACTTGAAAACCTTGAGGAAGCAGTCGCCTTGGAAGTCGACTATGTTCATAAACAAAGCTTTCTTTTGGATCTAAAGATCTTGCTTGCAACTGTCTTTGTTGTCCTAAGAGGGCAAGGGATATAACATAATCCAACAACGGTCTAATGCAAATTCGCATTGGGCCGTTCTCTTTTTGCAAACAGCTGGCAAATGGCGTAGAATAGAGATAAGCATTAGAATACTCACCCAATTAGATATTTAATCTTTAATAAAACAAGAAATTGCTGTGAAAAATAGGGGAAGGGGGTTTTAATAAAAAAACAAAAAACAAAATGGCAAAACTAAAAAATCTTCACAAAATTGAGTGGCCTAGAGAAAAACTTTTGCACTATGGTGCTGGCAAACTTTCAAAATCAGAACTGCTAGCAATCCTTTTAAGAACTGGAACCAAAGGGGTTGATGTGGTGGAATTGTCAAAAAAAATCCTCAGAAAATTTCCTCAATTCTCTTTGGCTGATGCAAATATTAATGACTTGAAAAGCACTTATGGATTAGGCGAAGCAAAGGCCTGCGAGATTGTGGCTTGTTTCGAATTGGGCAGAAGAATGCTAAAAGGCAAAGAGACCAATTTGATTCTTTCACCCAAGGACGTTTGGGAAAGTTTAAAAGATATCAGAGACAACAAGAAGGAGCATTTTGTTGTTTTTTATTTAGACGCTAGAAATCAGGAAATCAAAAAAGAAACAATTTCAGTGGGGACTCTCAATGCTAATCTTGTTCACCCCAGAGAAGTTTTCGAACCAGCCATCATCCACAGCACTGCACAAATCATCGTCGCACATAATCATCCATCAGGATCTTCCAAGCCATCAAACGATGATTTGGAAGTGACCAAAAGATTGAAAGAAGCGGGAAGGATTTTGGGGATCGAAGTGATGGATCATGTGATTGTGACGAATGGTAGTTTTTTTAGTATGAGAGATGAAAATGTTTTTTAGCGTCTGATCTGATTGTTTGAGTATTCTTGTCATTCCTGTAGAAACTAAACAGTGCGTTAGTTAACAGAACGGTGTATTAATTTTGCGCTGGTCCAAGTTTGCCTGCCCGTACTGGTTCAGGCGGGCCTGTCTCGCTCTGGCTTACCAAGGCGTGTAACTAGGACCTTTTTGCGCTGGTCCGAGTTTGTAACTCGGACCTTTTTTTAAATCCAATAAAAATAAACACACAACCAATTCCACAAAACACTAATTTCCAATCTGCGCGTTTAAGTATAGAATTACAAACGGCTGCAACGCAAAAAATGAACCGAGTTACCAGTCTTTCGCTGTGGCAGGCCATGTCGCTTGCGAACGACGTGACAAGCAAATCCGTTCCAGTGCAAAGTGAGTCGCCTGGGAAAATCGAAGAAACTCATGGATGGAAAGAAGGCAAAATAGCCCAGCTACTTTTTGGGCTTATTTTTTTGCCTTTGAAGAAGTAGGAAGGTTACAAATGGGTTCTAAGTTGAAAAAGAAAAAAGAAAGTGGTATAGTTAAAATTAATTTAGGGTTCTCTCTCATTAAGAAAAATTTTTAAAAGTTAGCTCATAAAAAAAGGGGGTATTTTAATAATAAATATATACAAAAATGAAAAAGACACTTTTGTGGATATTGGTTCTTTCCGTGTTGTTTACTCCCTTGCAATTTAGAAATTTTACGCTTGTTAGTTCTAGTGCCGAAGACAGTGAGTCTCCACCAACACCTTCCTCACCAGAATCTATGCGTGTGATTGACGAAGATGAAACTTGGACGAGAGATGGCGGAATGGAAATTACAAATGGAGTAATCATCGAAAACGGAGCGACTCTCACAATTGAGCCTGGAACAAAGGTCAATTTTAAAAAAGAAGAAGGCGGACAGGCACCATTTATATGGATAATGGATGGGAAGATAGATGCAAATGGAACCGTGGAAGAAGGAATCAATTTTACTTCTGAGCAGGATTTGAGTGGATTCTTTTTGATTTTTGATGATA
>JBFHIG010000017.1:0-34588 GCA_041596615.1 Candidatus Moraniibacteriota bacterium
ATACATAATAAGCGATGCCATTTAATAGCCAAGACTCAGAATAGTTTTTTACGATATTATTTTTTTCATTTTCATCCGCAATAAATAAATAACTAGTACTATGTTGTTTATTTTGAAATCTATAAACGGGAGTTAGTTCGCTTTGTTGTTCGGGATATACATAATAAGCGATGCCATTTAATAGCCAAGACTCAGAATAGTTTTTTACGATATTATTTTTTTCATTTTCATCCGCAATAAATAAATAACTAGTACTATGTTGTTTATTTTGAAATCTATAAACAGGATAAACACAAGTTTCTGGGGGAATAGTTTCGTTTATAATAGACAAAAGAGATTTGTTAGCATTTAATCTCCTCGAGCAAACAGTTTTCCCTGAAAGATCAGCAAGATGATCACTGCTTTTAAGTAAAGAGTCTCTAATGGTAGAAATGCTAGCAGTCGGATTATGTGCATAAAGAAGTCCCACCGTTCCAGCCACCATCGGTGCTGAAAAAGAAGTCCCATCTCCCAACACATAGCCAGAAGGGGAATCCATGTCTGGATAATTTTCAATTCCGGCGATGGCCACCCCTGGAGCTGCTAAGTCGACACTGGAAGAGCTGTAATTGGAAAAGCCAGCCAGTTGATCATTTTGATTGCTAGCAGCAACGCAAATGATATTTGTGGACGTATAGTCGCAAGGGTATTGGTGAAAAGTGTCATTGCTATCACCAATTCCATCATCATTGCCATTTCCAGCTGCTGCTACAAAAATTCCATTAAAATTGTCAATCGCATTTTTTTCTAAAGATGAATATCCCGTGCCAGAAAAGCTTCCGTTTATCACTTTAGCGCCATTATTTTTGGCGAAATTAATTGCATCTACTTCAGTATAAACATCCATATCGAACCTAAGTGCCATAATCTTCAGTTTATTGTATCGACTTATTCCAGCTATTCCCAAAGAATTATCAGTAACGTTTCCAATAATGCTTGCAACGTGAGTTCCGTGTCCAGATTCGTCGTTTGGGTCATTGTCATTATTCTGAAAATCCCAGCCATGGTTAGGGCATCCGCCAACAATCGACGAATTATCCTCGTCAACACAAGTTGTTCCATCCCACATATTGCCAGAAATATCAGGATGTGAATAAAGAATGCCATTATCAATAACAGCTATAATCGTTTGAGTGGCATCACTTTTTTCAATATCCCAAGCTTCCACAATGTCGGCGTCGGCATCAGCTATTCCCGTGACCCCACCAACAGTTTGTCCGGTGTTTAAAAAAGCCCATTGATAGTAGTCAAAATATTCATCATTAGGCGAAAAAGAAAGCTCTCTGAAATAGTTTGGCTCGACTGTTTTGATATTGTCATCTTTCTCTAGATCCGCAATCAAATCCTCGGTTTTTTTGCTTTCAGATTTTAGTAGTGCTATTTTTTTGTCACTTATGTGTTTTTCAATTTTTGCAGAGTTTTTCTTTGTTTCTCCGCTATTGATTTTTTCAATTTTTTGTTCAAGTTTTGTCTTGTCTTTATATTCAACGAGGACTTCTCCTTCACGATAATTCTTTTCATTTTTTGTTGTTTCTGAGATTGGTTTGGAGGGGAGAGAAGGTTTTTGTGCGTTTGTAGGAACGGCAGAGATGATATTCTGAAAAATGAATAAAATTGCAAAAAAAATAATCAGCCGATTGAATAATGCCATAGTTTTGTTTTTTGATTTTTGAATGAAGGCTATATTATTATAGCATTATTTAGTTAACGAATTGCATACCTAGTTCTATGTGCTATTCCTCCCCTTAAATTAAGGGGAGGTTAGGAGGGGTTATGGCTCCAGAGTGTTCATGGTTTTTACGCGAAGTGACCCACCCCAACCCTCCCTTAACTTAAGGGAGGGGGTAGCTCCATTGCTCTAAAACATCTCCTCAATAAAATCTTCCTGAACTCTTTTCTGGCAAGATTCTTTTAATTTGGTATCTGTTATTTTTTCACACACTTGCAAATCCTTATCAATTGTTGCGGTGTTTTTGAAGCAATAATCTTTTTCTAATCCCTCTAATTTATCACAATCTTCTTTATCGGTGGCGGGGGACAAACCACAAACATTTTGACAATATCGAAGTTCTTTTTCATTGTATTTATATGGCTCACATTCTCGAGTGCAATCTGGAGGGGTTATATTGATAAAAAAATCAAGATTTTCAGCAGTAATCTCTGTTTGAGTGGCAGTAGTTTCATTATTTAAAAGATTTTCAATGATATTTTCCTGTTCTTCCCCGGAATTATCTCCAGAAGGTTTCTGGAGTACCAGTGAATCATTCTGATTTAAAAGAGGTTCTTCGGTATTCGCTTTTTCAGTAGCAGTTGTATCACCGGTTTCATTTCTTTGTTTCAAAAAGAAATTGACGGGGTAATATACCGCTAAACAGAAAATAATAATAAATAGGATGATGAATGTTTTTTTGAATTTAGACATAAATTTCTAAGGTTAATAAAGAGGATCAAGCGAAATTCCTGTATAGTAGTATTTCATGATGCGCTGACAGTCCCAGTCATGGTCTCTTGCAAGTACCACAGATCCATTTGCGGACAAGCCGACCATATGATTTCCCGCTGCTTCTAATTGAGACGTGGAGAGGGACGAATTTTTCCCATAAGGATCTGAAACAGATTTGCACCAAGGGTAGTCACTGGAACCCCAACGCTCCTTAAAGCTTCGAGTTCTTCCATCGGTCCAAGAACTATAAGGGGTGAGAGCAATTTCTTTTCCGTAGGTCGCAACAGAGCCTTTCGTGGCCTCGGCCGCCTTTTTGATATTTGAATGAGTGGACTCCCATTCATATCCATAGTAGATTTGAGAACCAGAATCGCTACGGATTTTGAATCCGAGAGGAAGGTATTTAGTTGCATATTCGATATACCATCTCCCATAGGTGCGGAAAATTGTTGTCATGACTTTTGTATGCTCAATGTCTCCTGTTCCTGTGGTTTCTCCCATTCCCCAGACATAGTGTTCAAGAGGAAGTGTGTTTATCACCCAGATTTGAGTAACAGTATCAGATGTTCCTGCGATTATGTTGTTTCCTTTGTAATATTTTACAGTAATTTTTCCACGATATTGATAGAATGAAGAATCTGGTCTGTGAGCATCAAATATCATATTTGAATTGTCACCGTCAGCTGCGTCAAAAGTCACAGAAGTTTTGACCAATGTCGATGAAATTGAGTCATATACCCTGAGATATCCATCAGAATCATAGGTAACTTTGGTCGTGGTGTTAGCGCCAATTTGTGCAAGGACATTTCCATTCTTATCCTTGATGTTATATGGTTTGCTGGCATCGATTCGGAATGGGCTGTCTTGGATCCCAGTTTTGTCATAATACCAAAGACCGACGGACATGTTAGGGCCTAAACCGCTTGAAACTAGGTAATTTTTTTCAGTAGCATTTATTGTATAGAAATGGTCGGCACCGTTATATAGACGATAAACTGGCAACGTGTTTGCTGTTTCTGATGCAAAAGCATAAAAACCAATATTTTCATATGAATAATATTTGTTTGAGTTGATGAGATTATCTTTTTCTGTTTCATTAGCAGTATAAAAATGATCGCCACTGGTTTTATTGTAGAATCTATAGATTGGGGAAGTCCCTTCAATTTGGTTTTTGTATGCATAGAATCCAACACCTTCATATTTATAGGCAAAACTTGGCGTTGCAATAATTTTAGCTTTTTCAGTTTCACTTGCCGTGTAGAAATGGTCACCATTTAAAACATTATAAAAGCGATAAATAGGTTCGGAATTTTTTTCTGAAAGTTTATTTAAGTTTGTAGCTTCAGTTTCGCTTGCAGTATAGAAGTGGTCACCATTAATTATATTATAAAAACGGTATATATTTGTGCTTCCAGCAAAACTAGTAGTAAATGAATAAAAAGCGATTCCTTCATATGTGTAGATACTAGCAAGATTTTTTTGTACATCATTTTTTTCGGTTTCGGATATGGTGTAAAAATGATCACCGCTTTGTTTGTTATAGAAGCGATAAACCGGTAAAGTTTCTTCTGTTCGTAGCTTATAGCCATAAAAAGCAATCCCTTCATATATATACATAGAGTCAATCAAACTATTTTTTTCAGTCTCGCTTATGGTATAAAAATGTTCCCCATTAATTTTGTTATAAAAGCGGTAGACTGGGTACGATCCCTCCAGTTGAGTTTGGTGAGCATAAAACACGGTGCCTTCTGGTCTGTAATCAGTTCCTATATTAGGATCCTTATAGGCATAGAAAGCCTTTGACTCAAGTGAATAGTTGGCCTGAGTGGTTTGAGGTGAGGAGTTGAAAAAACAAAAAGTAGCAATAAAGAAAAGCGAGGGAGACAGTAGTTTGATAAACATGTATTTTTATTTTTAGAAAAACTTTTTATTGCGAAGTTACAAACATTTAAATAGTAACATTTTTTAAACTTTTATTCCAATTTAATTTAAGTATTTTTATTTTTTAAAATTTGTTTAGTTGCAAAAAACCCTTTTATGATTTTTTACAAATAGAATAACGATTTATAATAGAAATTAGTAGGCTATCTCGATATTTATTAGGCTTGACGACCTTCAGATATTTAGCGTGAGAAATGCGTTGATTGTTTTCTGTAAAGTTTAAGAGACTAAGTAACTGAGAATCATTTGTTTAGAGTATATTTTTTGAAAAGAAAAAAGCCTTTCCAGAAATTTGGAAAGGCTTTACTTGTTCGTTATGAACTAGGCAGATTTATTGCCAACTACCAGTAAGGGGCTTGCCATCTGGTAGCCCATAATAGAAGTTTGTGAAGGATGCACCAGCAGAATTTTCATTGCGCAGAAAAAATTGTCCAGCTCTGAAAATACCAATAGTATCAATCCCGTCACCATTCCAGTCACCTACAATTGGAATGTCACCAGCTGCGCCATAATAGAAGTTTGTGAAGGATGCACCAGCAGAATTTTCATTGCGCAGAAAAAATTGTCCAGCTCTGAAAGTCCCGATTGTTGATATTTTCATTAAAACATAATCCATCGCAAACGTCGCCACAATTGCGTGGTTTTCATTTGCATACTCAACGGTATACTGCCCATCATAGACCTGCCCTATAACAGAAACTCCGTTATCGGTTAGGCTTGTCAAGTAGTATCCAGTGTTTTCCGTGATGGAAAACGTGGTGCTTTCACCATAGTTCAGCTGGGCTGAACTTGGGGTGATTGAACCACCAGCACTAGCCGAAGCAGTTGCAGAAAAACAACTACCATAGCTAGGAATGATAACATGGTTCGTGAACGGATTCACAACCGTGTACGCATTGTCCTGCACTAGATGGATGACAGATTCATAGTTGTCGAGCAACTCTGTTAGGCATTTCCCATCATCAGGAATTGCAGTGACGTCAAACGACTGTCCAAAATATCCTACAACAAAATCAACAGGGTAGAGTGTACCACCATCACTTTGTTGCGTGTACAGAACAAGATCGCCCTCGGCCCTTTCGAAAGTAACAACATTCGAAAAAATTCCGGAGATCCCACTGAGAACATACGAGTCAGTACCCTGGTAATAGATACCATTGGCGCTAACAAGCGGCGTGCAATAACCAGCAACAATATTGTTCCCCAGAGTGATCTGAGTATTTTCCCAATCTCCCCAGAGTTGATATGTTGTTGAGTTTTGTGCATTCGTGTGGCACACAACTGTCGTGTATTCACCTCTGTGTCCATCTTCAAAATATGGACGAACAGTCACACACACAGTGGTGCCATCGGGAATTCCTCCGATAATCTTGGAGGTTACGTTTCCGACGTCAACCGGAGAATTTCCGATTGACAATCCCGTTCCATCGAACGGTTCACTATACGATCCTCCAAGTTTATATCCAATTTCATAGCCAGTCGCTAATGAAGCCGCTGACCAGTCTACCTGCGATTCGTAGGTGCAAAAGGCTTCTTTTGCAAACATTGCGAATAACAAGATAATGACAACTCCAAACAATCCTCTTTTCATGTCAATCCCTCCCGATTAGGTTTCTGGTTCTAGTGAAATTTCTTATTGGTATAACAACTTTTCTAGTCTGGTTATCAAAAAACTAATCTTATAATTGCCAAGTTTGCAATTATAAGTTATGGCATAATTTTACTGAAGTATTTGAGTTATGTCAAGGAAAAATGGAATATTCATGGACATATTTGGCACTTTTCCCTAGAATTAGGGGTTTTTGTCCCCCTTTGCGAAGGCGGGAATCCAGGTCGGACCTGGTATTATTCATTATTTATTAACGAGTTAACGAATTATTAGGGCAAGGTAATTTCGAATTTCGAATTTCGAATCAATTTTGAATTATTGAATGACGAAATATGATTATAAATTGTTTAGTTAACGAATTAACGAGTTAACGAGTTATAGAAACAGAAAGTCAATTTTAAATTAATTAAAGGCTCTATCCCTCCCCATAGTTTAAGGGGAGGCTAGGTGGGGTTAGGAGTTCGGGCGTTAGGGAAAAAATGCAAAAACCGTAACCCACCCTAACCCTTCCTTAATCTAATGGAGGGGATAGCTGCCAAAAATCCCCTGCATCCCCCTTTATAAAGGGTGGAAATAACTCCTAATCAAAAATTAAGTCATTAGAAATTCAATCGAAATTAAAAATTAAAAATTATTTTCGTTTGATAATTGTTTCATTGAAAATTGATTTGCGCTGGTCTTAGTTTACCCGCTTCAGCGCGAAAAAAATAAAAAAAATCACAAAAAAAACTAGGTCCGTCCAAAGATTTGGAAAGACCTAGAGCGTGATATTCTGGAAAAGGCATACTTTACTTAGGTGGCCCCATGTAAACTATTTTTGATTGACCCTCTCCCGGGATGTGAGCTAAAACTTCGACAGAGTAATCCGACTCTTTGGTTTCGTTGTATGCGGTAGCAGCGAAATAGTACAGTGTACCAGAAGGTTCATTGCTAACATCTAGGGTATAAATAATACTTCCATTGACTGCCTCGGGCAAACCAACGTCCGCTACGGAAGTATATCCCCTTGAAGATGTCCCAAAGTGGATTTTGTATCCACTAACAGGCTCCACATTTGGCGTCCAGGAAAATGTTAGGAATTTTCCCGTGTCAGCCGTTACTATATGTGTAATCATAACAAGAACAAAGAACACAAACTGTAATAATCTTTTCTTTTTCATCGCAACCTCCTTGGCTGTCTTTTTTTATAATTCAAATTCAACAAATAAGAATGTATTATTATTAGTAGTTTAGCATAATTTAAAATTTATCAAAATACTGGTCCAGCTATTTTTCAGCTAGACATCTTGCAATTATAACAATCTTTAGATGTTTTGTCAAGGGCAGAAACTTGAATCTTAATTTTGAATTTTGAATTTCGAATCAATTTTGAATTATTGAATGACGAAATATGATTATAAATTGTTTAGTTAATGAATTAACGAATTAACGAGTTGTAGAAACAAAGAGTCAATCTTAAATTAATTAAAGGCTCCATCCCTCCCCATAGTTTAAGGGGAGGTTAGGTGGGGTTAGGAGTTGCGCTGGAGCGGGTTTGTAACCCGGTCCCATATTTTAAACTAACGTTACAGTACTTTTACTGTGTCTTAAAATAAAAGGTCCGAGTTACAAACTCGGACCAGCGCAGAATCCAGGTTGGTTTTTGATGTTTTGAAATTCAAGCGATGAGGAAAATGCAAAAACCGTAACCCACCCTAACCCTCCCTTAACCTAAGGGAGAGGATAGCTGCCAAAAACCCCCCGTATTCCCCTTTACAAAGGGGGAAAGCGAAACTGGATACAGATAAAACCGAACCCAAAAGAGAAAATCTGGATTCCCGTCGATGTTTACCCAGCGAATGCCGGGGCAGGAATGACAATAAGACATTGTTACATTAAAAAATTGATTCGGAATTCAAAATTCAAAATTCAAAATTGTCTTGCCCTAATAACTTGTTAATCCGTTAACTCGTTAATTCACTAATCAATATTTTAATATGATACTGAGCAATAACTTTTATTTTATTTAAAAATTAGTGTATAATAGAAACAAATCTAAAATATCGAAAGGCAAAAAAGAAAATGAGGCAAGAATTATGGGTGATGGGGGAACAGACAAATGTTGTTAAAATAAGAATAACAAAAAGAGCTTGGTTTTTAAGCATGCTGTTTTTGGTTTGTTTTGGTTTTCATGGCACAGCAAGTGCTGCCACAGAATCAACTGCTATAATTAGGCCAGATTGTGCAAACAAATCGATTCCCACAGCAAATTGTTATACATCACTTGCTAGCTGGGAAGCATCTGAGCAAAAAGATCTTGTAATGGCTGACCAAATTGCCGTGGCTCAAATTGAAGGAAATTGGATTTCTGCTGACACAGAAGCTGTCTTTATAAGTGGTTGGACAACCGATAGCACAAGATATATAAAAATATACACCACGGCAGAAGCTAGACATAATGGTGTTTGGAATAGTAACAGATATAGACTGGAAAACAGCAGTACAGTTCTTTATATAAACGAGGAAAATGTCAGAGTTGATGGTTTGCAGATAAGACAAAATGACAGTTCTAATAATTCTCGTTATGCAATAAGACTTACGCCGACTGCTCGGTCTAATTATTATATATCCAACAATATAATTAAGGGGAATCCATCTACTGGCGGTTTTTTCTCACATGGGATATTGACCACATCAGGATATTCAGGTTCTTTTGTTTATATATGGAATAATATTCTTTATGGATTTTTGAGTAATAACACAGGAAGAGCGATCAGTCTAGGTGCCAATCATACGGCACATATTTATAACAACACAATAAACAATTGTTTCGAGGGAATCTATCATATAACCACCGCTTATGCCAAAAACAATATAGTCCAAAATACATCTGGCAGTGCCTACAGCGGACTGGTTAGTTTTGATAGTTCTTCTAATTACAATGTTTCGGACGATATAACAAGTACGGGTGGAGCAAATGATAAAACAAATCAAACCGTATCTTTTTTTTCAACAATCCTAGGAAGTGAAAATCTGCATCTTGGAGGCGGAGATATTTCAGCTAAAGATGCAGGAACGAATTTAAGTAGTGACATAAATCTTCCATTTTCGATTGATATCGATGGTGAAGCCAGAAGCGGAGCTTGGGATATAGGAGCAGATGAGGCATCGACAATTTCAAGATCTGATGTGGATAATAATTCCACGAGCAACACCACCGATGCTTTGCTTACGCTTAGAAATTCCATTGGACTTAGTATGTCATTAACTGCTTGGCTAGCTTCTGCAAGTACCGGAGATGTTAATTGCGATGGAAATTCCAATTCAACTGACGCACTTTTGATTCTTAGATATTCCTTGGGACTTTCGATGAGCGCAACTAGTTGGTGCGCAAACTAATGATTTTTGGAAAATAAATTTGAAAAGACTTTTTGCAATTTATATTTATTTCTAAAATTTTTGCTTTTCTCTAATATTTTACCATCCAAACACTTGCTAACAAGTGTGATATATGATTTGTTAAAACATTCATTCTAGGATAGTATTAAGGAGGAGGGTTACTTCTTTCGGCAAATAATTAACAGCAGAGTTGTCGGAATGTTTGTTTTGTGTGAAAAAATTTAAAATGAAAATTCTAACAATTGCAGCAACGCCATATTTTTCAGACAGAGGGTGTCATATCCGTATTTTTTATGAAGCAAAATATCTTCAGAAAATGGGAGCGACAGTCACTTTGCTGACATATCATCTAGGAAAAGACGTTGGTGATTTTGATATAAAAAGAACGGGAGAGGTTTTGGGATATAAAAAAACTTCACCTGGTTTCGCCTGGGGAAAACTCTGGCTTGATTTGAAATTGCTTTGGCTTTGTTTTGTTGAGCTTAGGACAAACAGACCAGATATTATTCATGCACATCTATATGAAGGCCTGGCTGTTGCTTATATGGCTAAATATCTAAGCTTAAAAGCCAATATCCCTATTGTTTTTGATTTGCAGGGTGATTTGAAAGGTGAGCTAGAAGGTTATAATAAGAAAAATAGAGAGATTTTAAAGAATTTTTTTGTTTGGCTTTCAAAAGTTTTCATTAATTTTGCAGATTTTGTTGTTGTTAGTAGTGAAAATGTTCTAGGTTCAATTAAAGGTTTTTATCGTAAAAAAAGAAATATTGAAATTATCAAAGATGGGATTGATTTGGATGTTTTTAAAGATCCAAAAAAGCCTAATAAAGAAAATGCAGAGGAAATCAAGCAAATAAAAGAGTGGAGAAAAGGAAGAAAATTGCTTATCTATACAGGTGGAATGGACGACAGCAAGGGCGTCTCGGCTTTGATTTTTGAATTTTTAAAATCAAGAGCCGAACTTGAAGGAAGTTGGAAATTGCTTTTGTATGGAAGTGGCAACAGTCGAGATAAATATGAAAAATTATTAGAAGAATCAAATGCCAAAGGCTTTATTAGGTTTGCAAAAGAGACAAATTTTTTTGCATTGCCAAATTTCTTGAAACTAGCAGATGTTGCAATTGAGCCGAAGGAAAATAGTACAGAAGGTAGTGGAAAATTAATGAATTATATGGCTTCTGAATTGCCAGTTATTTGTTTTGAAAATGAATTTAACAAATCAAGACTTGGAGCAAAGGGTAAATATATAAAGACATTTTCGGAAATACCAAATCTTTTGAACACTAAGAAATTTGAAAAAGATGAATATAATTTAAAGAAAGAAGGTGAAGAAGCTCAAGTTGAGAAATTATTTGAGATTTTCAAAAAGCTAATAAAAAGCTAATTTAAAATATGAAACTTTTATTGATCAAGATTGGAAAAGCTTTTGCCACAATCAGAAAAGAAGGTTTTTTTCGAGGAGGAAGGCGCGTTCTGCAAGGATTTTTTGCGCTTTTTGGGAGAGTTAAAAAAGGAGACGTTCTGATTATTACTGGGGGAATTGGAGACAGCGCAAGATATCGCGCATATCATGTTGCAGAAGAATTGAATCTAAAAGGGATAAAGACGTCTGTCACAATTCAAGACAATCCGTTTTTGGCAAAATATCCCAATGATTTTAAGGTGCTAATTTTTCATAGAGTCTTATTTACGCCTGCTGTGAAAAAGATGATTGCAAAAGCTAAGTCATTGGGAAGGGAAATTATTTTCGAGACAGATGATTTAGTATACGATCCTAAATTTTTGAAATTTATGGATTATTATAAGCAAATGAACTCTCTGGAGAAAAAACTTTACGAAAATGGCGTTGGAGGGGAAATTATCAGAGATCAATATGTAAAAGTTTGCACAACAACCACGGCCTATTTGGCGGAGAAACTAAAAGAAGAAGAAAAGCAGGTTTTTATTGTCGCAAACAAACTCTCAAAAGAAGATTTAATTTGGGGCAGAGAAGCCAGGGAAAGTTTTAAAAAAAGCGAAGACAGTAAAGAAATGGTGGTTATTGGCTATTTTAGTGGGACGATTAGTCACAATAAGGATTTTGCAACGATTACAAAGTCCTTAATGCATATTTTGGAAAAATTCCCTCAAGTAAAACTTTTTTTAGCAGGCCCACTTGATCCAGAAGATAAGTTGGTTCTAAAGTTTGGAGATAGAATTATAAACACGCCTTATGTTGCAAGAAAAGAACATTTTAAAAATATCGCATCTGTTGATATTAATATTTCACCCCTCGAATTAGGCAATCCCTTCTGTGAGGCTAAGAGTGAATTAAAATTTTTTGAAGCAGGAATTGTGAAAGTCCCTACAGTAGCTGTAGGCAATCGAACTTTTGACGAGGCAATTGAGGACGGGATAGATGGTTTTGTGGCGAAAGACGAGAGTGAATGGGAGGAAAAATTGGAGAAACTTATAACCAACCCCGACTTAAGAAAGAAGATGGGGCAGGCTGCTTATGAAAAAACTTTGGAAAAATATACCACAAAGAACTCTAAGAATGAGGCCTATTATGATTTTTTGAAAGCGAAGATAAGAAGATAATTTTCAATTTACAATTAATCCCAGACAGAAATTCTGTCCGGGATTTTCATCTTTGTGATTCAAACTCTGATCTAGACTCTAAGTGTGCTCCTTTGGGCGCTTAGAGATTAAAAAACAATCTTCTAGATAATCCTTCCTAACCAAAGAATTATAAAAATTCCAAAGACATTAAAAATGAAAGAGATTATTGAAAATGTTCGGAAAGAAAAATCTTTTGAGGCATGGACAAGTGCCATTGCAAATTCATCTGGAAAGGGGAGTGCAGACGCTATTCCTGCAAAAACTGGCAATAGATATTTTCTGATAAACCTGGGAGTGAATTTGTCTAACTGCTTAATAATCCAGCGAAAAAGCCTCGTTTGTGAAGCATGATCAATTTCTTCTGCATATGAAACTCGAAGATATTCAAAAATCAATAAATTTCCAATAATAGAGCCTGCAATAGCTGTTGCTCCAGAAACAAATATCGGTTGACTATCTCCAATTAATAATAAGGTGGCTATTGCTGGTCCAAGTGTTAGCCCGTGTGAAAAAAACATTCCTGCTATAAAAGTTGCCAGAAAACCAAACCGCATAATTAATGTATGAAAGTGGAAATTATTATCATCAGTATAGATAAGAACTCCAAGTAAAATTGAAAAACCAAAGATAATAAGCTTTGGATATTTGATCTCAATTAGTAATTTCTCAAATTTTGAAACTTTTTTCATTTTTATTTTTGATGTTGGGAATTATTTTTTAACTTAGTTTCGATATTATCTAGTTAACGAGTTAACGAATTAACGAGTTGTGGGGATAAGGAAATTTTGAATTTCGAATTTTGAATTTCGAATCAATTCCCTAATGTAATAATGTTTTAGTTTGTCATCCTCGTGCATACGGGGATCCATTAGATTCCATTTAGTAATTTTTAGCATAAACTATTCTAGTTTGAATTCATCATAATCTTTTCATACACTGTTCCATGTTTTTGTCATTCAGCCTAATGGATTCCCGTCTTCACGGGAATGACACCTGTTCAACAATTACGTAATTAATTACGTACGTAGATATTTGAGAATTAACTTTTTTTAAATCATTCAATAATTCAGAATTGATTCAAAATTCGAAATTAAAAATTAGAAATTCCAAGTAATCTTGTTTTAATAACTCGTTAACTCGTTAACCCGTTAACCCGTTAATAGAAAATAAATAATTTATGATGCCAAAACAGGAGCTTCCTGTCAGAATCGAACTGACGACCTATGCGTTACGAGTGCATTGCTCTGCCAACTGAGCTAAGGAAGCAAAAGCGACAAAGCTATTGTATACCTATATTTTGATTTTTTCAACAATCTAATATATAATAAACTTATATGACACTAGAAGAATTAAAGAAAAAAGCGAGAGAATTGAAAGATAAAATCGTCCAAATGGACGACTGTCTTTGACTCGGAAAAAGGGATACAGGAGTTGCAGAGACTGCAAATCGAGGCTGAAAAAGATGGTTTTTGGGATGATCCTAGAAGGGCAGGGATGATTATGAAGCGGATAGAAAATATTAAAGAGGAAGAGAGGGGTTGGAAAGATATCCAAGATAGTAGTGATGGTTTGTCCGAATTTCTTGAGATTATTAATGAAGATAATCAGGAGGATATTAAAATCGCCAAAAATCAGTATGAAGAAACTTTGAAAAAGTTTCAAAGAGTTGAGATTGAAATTCTGTATAACGGAATTTATGACAAAGGTGATGCAATTGTTTCGATTCATGCAGGAGCTGGGGGAGATGATGCTCAAGATTGGACAGAGATGTTGCTAAGAATGTTTCTTAGATTTTGTGAAAGAAAAAAATATGATGTGAAAATTCTGCAAGAGACAAGAGGATCGGAGGCTGGAATCAAAAGTGTGATGCTTGAGGTTAGTGGAAAGTTTGCTTACGGAAATTTTGCTGCAGAGGCTGGTGTTCATAGACTTGTGCGTTTGTCACCATTTAATTCTGATAATTTGCGACAAACATCATTTGCGCTCCTAGAAGCGATACCGTTGATTGAGGATGGAGGAGAGATAGTTATCGAGCCAAATGAATTAAAAATCGATACATTCCGTTCATCGGGAGCTGGTGGTCAGTCAGTTAATACTACTGATTCAGCAGTTAGAGTGACGCATATACCGACAAATACAGTAGTCAGTTGTCAGAATGAGAGATCTCAATTGCAAAACAAAGAAAAAGCAATTACTATTTTGAAATCGAAGTTGTTTCAAAAACAAGAAAACGCAAGAATTGAAAAAGAAAAAAAGTTAAAGGGGGAGCATATATCAGCTGAGTGGGGTAGTCAAATTCGTTCTTATGTTCTGCATCCATATAAAATGGTTAAAGACCATAGGACAAATGTGCAAACAGCAAACGTGGAAGCTGTTTTGGATGGAGATTTAGAAGTTTTTATTGAAAAATTTTTGAAAAAACAAGTTGAATAGTGTTAAATAAAAGATTAAAAAACTAAAATGATAAGATTTGAGAATATTTCAAAGGTTTATCCTGGAAGTTCTCCGGCCTTGGAAAATATTAATTTACAAATAAAAGCAGGTGAATTTGTTTCAGTCGTGGGACATTCTGGCGCTGGAAAATCAACCTTGCTTAAATTGTTGTATACCGAAGAAAGGCCAACAACAGGAGTTGTGTCTTTTGATAGTGCTAACTTACTTGATTTGAAAAAAAGAGAACTGCCCATACTAAGAAGACTGATAGGGACGGTTTTTCAGGACTATAAGCTTTTACAAAAGAAAACATTAGCAGAGAATGTTTCATTCGCACTAGAAGTTGCCGGGAAAAGTGATATGGAAATTAGTGAAACAGTGCCTAAGATCTTGGATATTGTTGGTTTGGGCGGAAAAGCTGATCATTACCCCTTGGAAGTTTCCGGAGGTGAGCAGCAGCGAGTTGCTCTGGCGCGAGCTTTGGTAAATAAGCCAAAAGTTCTTATTGCTGATGAGCCGACGGGAAATCTTGATCCAATCTCAACTTGGGAAATTATGCAACTGCTTCTTAAGATTAATGAGTTCGGAACGACTGTGCTTTTGGCTACTCATGACAAAGGAATTGTTGATAGAATAGCAAGAAGAGTTGTTGTTATGGAGGATGGAAGGATTATCAGCGATAAACAAAAAGGAAAATACGAACTTTAAATAAAAATAAATGTGGATAAAATTAAGAAGGACTTTTAGGTCTGGTGCAAAAAACTTCATACGAAACGGCTGGCTTTCTATAGCAACCGTTAGTGTTATGGTAATCACACTTTTTGTTGTGAATATTCAGCTTGCAATTATTGGAGCAAATGATTTGCGTTTAAAAGATGTCCAAAACAGAGTAAATATCTCAATCGAAATTAGGCCGGAAACAACATTGCCAGAATTAAACGATTTTCAAAGGGAATTAGAGGGATACGAACAAGTGTCTTCAGTTGAATTGGTTGATAAGGAGCAGGCCTTGGCTGAATTTAAAAGTTTTACTCAAAGCGGGAGCACGATTCAAAGTGGAATTGAAACACTTGGAGAAAATTTTCTTTACGATACCCTAGTTCTGAAGACTCAGGACCCTAGCCAATACGAGGAAGTTGTTAAAAAAATTGAAGGTAGTGCGTCGGCAAAATATGTTGAAGAAATTAACTATCATAAATATCGATCAATTATTGATGGGTTAAGTAGTGAACTCAGGACTACTAGAAAGTTTTCTTTAACTTTGGCAATAACCCTTTCATTGGTAGCAATTCTGGTGACATTTAATAGTATTAGAATTACTATGTATTCACATAAGCAGGAAATTGAGATTATGAAGCTTGTTGGTGCATCAAATAATTATGTTAGATTTCCTTTTATCTGGGAGGGGATTTTTTATGGCTTAGCCTCAGCTTTAATTGCAATTCCGCTTTCATTTTTATATTTGAAGTTTATTACGAATGGAGAGGCTAGCAGTTCTGTCTTTGCATTCTCTAACACGAAGTTCCTAAAAGATTTTATGGCTGTTTATTTTATGGATAATATTTTAGTTATAGTTTCTTTGCAGTTTATTTTGGCAGTTATGTTGGGAGTGGTGAGTTCTTTGATTGCAATGAGTAAATATCTAAAGAAATTTTAAATATTTCTCTTGCAAAAGATTTTGAGGATGATAAAATTTCAAGAGTTGAAATCTAATTAAGTTAAATAAACAAAAAAATGGGAATTACAGATTTTTTTAAGAAAAAGAAGGAGTCTGAAGATAATCAAGCCAATGAGACAAAAGGCATCTCTAAAAAGAAAGAAGTTGATTTTTCAGAAGCAATGTCAAATATCGACACTTCTGCTCTTTCAATGAAAGAGAAAATTGGTTTGAAGATGTTTCAGAAAATGTCTCCAAAAAAACAGGAAGAACTGTTGCGTCAGGCGATGAATCCTGGAGAAATTGCAAAACACAAGGATAAAATTCTTAAGCAAATTGACGAAATGGTGAAAAATGGACAGATTGATAAGGGTCAAGCGGCAGCAGTGAAAAGCAAGATGGGACTTCGCTAGAACTTTAAGAAGTTGCGAATGTGGGAAACTAAATAGGGATTTTTTTATAGTTTGAATAGTAAAAACAGGGTTAATTCCCTGTTTTTTTATATTGATTTTAACAGCGGAAAGTGGTATTCTAAGAAATATGGTTATCCTTTCGGGGTTGATTAATGTTAAGAGAGAATGTTGGTTAGACAATTTATAGCAACTCTGTCCAAGGAATTATCATATGGGCTTAATAAAAGCTAAAAAATAACAATGCTTGAAGTTAAAAATTTTTCTATAGCGTCAAAAGAAGATAAATCAATTTTACTCGACAAAGTTAGTTTTGGTGTCGAAAAGGGAGAAATTCATTGTGTTCTTGGAACCAATGGAAGCGGAAAGACGACTGTAGCATATGCAGTGATGGGTTTGGAGCGATATGATTATGTAAGTGGAAAAGTTCTTTTTGAAGGACAAGACATTACAAAACTAAAACCACACGAAAGGGCAAAAAAGGGTATTACAATTGCATTTCAGGAGCCAGCAAGATTCGAAGGATTGTTGGTCAGTGACTTTTTGCGTGCTGGAAAAAAAGATGCAACAGCCCTGGAAATCAAAAAATCCCTGGAGATTGTAGGCTTAAAACCAGAAGATTTTATGAATCGAAGTTTGGATGACAAGCTTTCTGGTGGTGAGCGCAAGAGAATTGAACTTGCATCAGTGATGATCATGAAGCCAAAGCTTATGATTTTGGATGAGCCAGACGCATCGCTGGATATTATCGTTTATAATGAGCTATATGATTTGATGCTTAGAATTAAAGAGGAGCTCAATTGCACAATACTGTTGATTACTCACAGAGAAGAGGCTGGTTTGATTGCTAATGGGGCAACGCTTATTTCTAAGGGAAAAGTTGTTGCGACAGGACCCTTTAGACAGGTTATGCGAAAATATTGTGAGCGAGAAGGCCGAAGAGCTAGTTGTATGGCTTTTAAAAATAAAATGAGGGTTGGATTGGCCAACGCTGATTCTAAGAATTAAAAATCAAGAATTTCAAATATGGTAAAGCTTTCAAAAGACTTTGTGAAAACTGCTAAAATTTGTGGAATTGATCACAAGCTTGAACAAGAGGGTCATTTTTATGTAGATAAAAACAAAATTACTTCTGAGCAGATGCCAAAAGGCATATCTGCAAAAACAACTGAGACAAAAAACGGAATAAAAGCAGAAATAACAGTAGAAAAAGGAGTTAAGATTAAAGAAGCATTATTTTTTTGTTTTGGAATCAGCGGGAAAGATGATAAGCAAACAATTGAAACCAGGTTGGTCTTGGAAGATGATTCTGAGGTGGAAATTCTGGCACACTGTAGCTTTCCAAACGCTGTAAATGCTTCACATAAGATGGAGGCGAAATATGAAATTGGAAAAAATGCAAAATTGGTTTATAAAGAACACCACTATCACGGAACATCTTCTGGAATTTTGGTTATGCCGAAGCTAAAGGTTGATGTCGCTGAAGGAGGAGTATTTTTGAGCGACTTTATTTTATCAAAAGGTTCAGTTGGGCAGGTTGGAATTGAGGTTGAAGTTGTGTTGGGAAAAAATGCAAAAAGCGAGATTAATAGCAAGGTCTTTGGTAAGGGAAATAAAGACATAATCTCCATCATTGACAAAGTTACTCTAGAGGGGGAGAATAGTAAGAGCTTAGTGACGATGAGGGCTGCTGCGAAAGACGGGGGCAGAGTTTTCATGCAAGGAGAGACATATGCACTTGGTGCAAATTCAATCGGACATATCGATTGTCAAGAAATTGTCTCTGGAGAAGGTTCTGTCGCAAAAGCTGTTCCAATCGTTGAAGTATCAAGCGACAAAGCCAGAGTAACTCACGAAGCTTCTGTTGGAAAGATAAATCAAAAAGAACTAGAAACATTGATGACTCGTGGAATGGACGAGGAAGAAGCGACAGAACTTATTATAGAAGCGATGATGCGCTAGTGAAATATTTAGAGTCTTGTGCGCAGCATTTTTTATGACACGAGGAACGTTGTATATTAAATTTAATAAATTAAAGAAGTAAAAAAATGAGTGAAAAAAAATTTGAAATCTCAGTGGATTCTAATATTATGGAAGTAATAGGAACTTATCCAAAGGCTGCAGAAATTTTTGCAAAAAATGGATTGCCATGCGTAGGTTGCGCTGCTGCAAGATTCGAGAAAATTTCTGACATTGTTGGTGAATTTGGAATCGATGGAGACGCCTTAGTAGAGGAAATCAAAAAAAGCGAATCAAAATAAATAACAATAATAAAAAAAGGGGAGAATTTCCGAAATAAAAAGCCGGATTATTGGTTTTTTTGTAAATTTTATCCAAAGGAATAAAACATCTTTATGATATCAAGGCTAAAAGAAAAAATCATGTATGGCGAGAAGTCATCCCAATCGATAACGCGTAGTGCGATGTTAATTGCTGTGATGGGGATTGCCAGCAGGGTCTTGGGATTGTTTAGAGATAGAATACTTGCTTCTAAGTTTGGTGCAGGAGATGTTTTGGATACATATTATGCTGCTTTTAAAATCCCAGATTTAATATATGGAATGCTAGTACTTGGAGCTCTTTCGGCAGCTTTTGTCCCAGTTTTTACTTCGCTTATTTCGCAAGATAAAAAAGAAGAGGCCTGGAAACTTGCAAGGACAATGCTGTCTGTTGGATTGATTGTTTTGTCTTTTATTTCAGCTATACTTTTTATTTTTGCGCCAACTTTGGTTAAATTGATAGTGTTTGGGTATGACGAACAGAAGCAAGAAAATGTTGTTATCTTAACCAGGATCATGCTTCTCTCACCAATTATTCTGGGAATGTCTGGTATAATAGGTGGGATTCTTAATTCATTTAAGAAATTCTTCTTTTATTCATTGGCCCCAATCTTCTATAATATAGGTATTATTATAGGAGCTCTTTTTTTAACAGATTATTTTGGTCCAAAAGGTCTAGCGTTTGGTGTGGTTTTAGGAGCGATGTTGCATCTGTTGGTTCAAATTCCAGAAGTAATCCGTTGCGGTTTGAAGTTTACGCCTTTATTTGATTATAAGAGCAGGCAATTATATCGTGTTTTGATGCTTATGATTCCGCGAATGTTGGGAATTGCAATGACGCAAATCAATCTCCTTGTTGTTACCATTTTAGCATCAACACTAGAGCCCGGAAGTCTTGCTATTTTTAATTTTGCTAATAATTTACAAAGCGTGCCACTGGGAATTTTTGGAATTTCATTTGCAATTGCTTCATTCCCAGCACTTTCTGGACTTTGGGCGCAGAACAAAAAAGAAGAGTTCGTTTCAAAATTTACAGGAACTTTTCGTAAAATTTTATTTTTTATTATCCCATGCTCTGCAATGATATATGTTTTAAGAGCTCAAATTGTGAGGGTTGTTTTGGGATCAGGAGGTTTTAGTTGGAGCGATACAACACTTACATTAACAGCGCTTGGTATTTTTGTGATGTCACTTTGGGCACAGAGCATTATTCCTTTACTTGCTCGAACTTTTTATGCAACACACAATACTAAAATTCCTTTTTTCGTTGCCCTCTTTTCGGAAGCTATTAACATTGGTCTCGCTTTATTCTTGATTAGAGATTTTGGAATTTTGGGATTGGTCTCAGCTTTTTCTATTTCAGTAAGCATCAATGCATCTCTTTTATTTTTAATGTTACGTAGTCGTGTTGGAACTTTGTGTGAACGGGGGATTCTTATTTTTGGAATAAAAATATTCTCTGCAACAGCAGTAGCAATGCTTGTTACTCAGATTATAAAGCATACAATAGGAGATAATTTATTTGGCGAACAGAGAACTTTTCTCGGAGTATTTACACAACTTATAACAGCATTGTTGGGTGGAGGAGTAGCTTTTATTTTATTTGGAAGGTTATTAAAAATTGAAGAAATGGACCATTTCGTGGAAACTTTGAAAAATAAATTTTTAACCAAAAAACCACTTCCAGAAAGTGAAAGGAATGAAGTGGGGGGAATGTAAGGACCATCTTTTCTGGTTTGTTGCCTTATGGGAGATGGATAATTTATTGGCAGAATGGTTAAAATAATGCATTAATTTTTAATTTCCAAACAATTTTAAATGATTCAATTTCAAAAAAATATAAGCTAGAAGAAAATAACATAATTTTGAATTTCGAATCAATTTTATAATGCGCGAATGTTTTAGTTTGTCGTCCTTATGCACACTGGAATCGGCTAGGCTTTATTTGGCGATTTTTCAAACAAGCTAAATAAAATAGAAATTAAAAAAAGAGGCTAACTTTATTAAAGCGCTTCGTTTTTTTGTTTTGCTTGATAGTAGATTTCGTGTTTTATAACAAAAAATCAGTCGTAATTCTTATACCTCTCTTTTTCCCAAGATTGAGATCCTCGTTTCTTTTTGCCAGGCTTAGATCTAACATCTCGACTCGCTACATTCTTTGGGATTGATTTAGGACGTTTAGTTTTTTTGGTGCGCCCTTTCTTTTTTTGCCAGTCAATTTTCCACCAGGTTCGCCCATAAGTCGCCTCTTTTGTTTGAGATTAAAGGAAATGAAGCATAAACAAACAGTGTTGTATGAAAGAAAGACTAAAACTAGAATAACAAACGAAATCCCAGCTGTCTAGCTTAAAATTTTTTAAAAGAAATGAATTAAAGAATAATTAGATTACCAGTTCCACTTTTTGTATCATAAATTGCTATCCCAGGAATGTTGTTTCGTGAGTGAAAAGGTGCGCCTGGATTTATATGTAAGGTATTCCTAATTTTTTCGATTGATGCAATATGAGTATGTCCAGATAAAACTAAATCATACCTTCCAGATTCAAGTAGAAAATCTAATAAGAATGCTGAGTTTCCATGACACATTGCAATTCTTCGGCCGTCAATTTCCTTTTCAAGATGACCATTTCCAAAATATATTTTTCCTACACTCCTTCCCTTGAATTCAAATAAGTCATAGTCATTATTGCCAAGAACAGAAAAAAATTCACATTTTATTTTTTTGCAGGCTTCCAACATGAAAAAAGAAGACCAGTCTCCGCAGTGGAAGATGGCCTCAACTTTTAGCCTATTGAATTTCCCAATTGCTTTTTGGAATACTGAAATATTATTGTGAGTGTCAGAAATAATACCAATTAGCATAGGTAAGAGAAGGCTTGTTAATAGTTATTTTTTTAGTTAGCTTTTGAATCTGAAATCACAGCTCTTGAGGAGTATTTCTTGGAGCTGGCAACTTGTGTAATGGATTTGGGATCATTTTTTTCTTTTATTTTAATCTTTTTCTTTTTATGAGAATCCTCTTTTGAAAGAGTAAGTTCTCTTAGTAGTCCTGTGTCTTCAATAAAATCCTTGTCATGAGAAATCACGATAATTGTTCCCTCATAATCCTTTAAGGTATTTGTTAGCTGAGTGATGCCATTTAGATCAAGATTATTATTGGGCTCATCTAAGATTAATAAATCTGGAGCGATGTCGGTTGCCAAAAGACAAGCAAATGCTGCACGAACCCTTTCCCCACCGCTTAAAAACTTAACTTTCTTGTGGACATCGTCGTCATAAAAAAGAAATCTCCCAAGTTGAACTCGTAATTCATCTTCTGATAGATGTTTAGGAGCATAATCAGTTACATTTTGTAGGATTGTTTTTTCATTCTTTAAAAGTGTGATGTTTTGATCAATTACGCCAATTCTAGTTGCCTTACTTTGAATATTCCCAGTAACTGGTTCTAGCACCCCTGTGAGTAATTTAATGAGAGTGCTTTTTCCAGAACCATTCTTTCCAGCAAAATGCCAACGTTCACCACCTAGAATCTCTAAGTCCAGTTTCTTTTTCCAAAGGTTATCACCATTCTCGAATTGATAATTCATTTTTTTCACAATGATAAGTTTCTCGCCCTTCTCAATTTCTGAAGGTCTAAGTTCCATATGCATCATTCCCTCAGCAATGACCATTGCACGAGTCCTGATAAGCTCATCTCTTGCTCTGTCAATGCATTTTGCGTGAACCTTCTTTAATTTTTTAAAAGTTTCTTCAGCACGCATTTTTCGGCGATTAATGAAGAATTTTGAAAAGTTTCTAGCTTTTGCTTTTCTTGCGCCAATTCTTGAATTTTCACGATGAGCGTCAAGAGTGGTTTCTTGTTTTTTAGTTGCTTTTTTATAATCTCTTTCTGCTTTTCTAAAAGCCGTCATTTTTGCTTTTTTCTCAACATCTCTTTGTTTTCTGTAGAAATCAAAATTTCCACCATATATTTCAGCTTTATTTTTCCTGATTTCTACTATTTCATCCATCAATCGCAACAACTGTCTGTCGTGGCTGATTATTAAAAGCTTTCCCGGGTAATCTTTGATAAAAGTATATAAAAATTCGCGAGCCTCTGAATCTAAATGATTTGTTGGTTCGTCCATTAAGGCTAAATCTGGTTTTTTTGTCAACAATGAAATGAAAAACAGTTTAGATGTTTCTCCTCCGCTTAGTGAGGAAATTTTACGATCAAATTCTAAATGTCCCAAATTAGCTTTCTCTAAGAGTTCTTGTGTTCGTTCTTCAATTTCCCAATCATCGTTTAATGTGAGTAGATGCTTGTTTGTTCCGACCCCTTCCATAATTTTTTCCAAAGCGTTTAATTTTTGGGTTATTCCAAGAATATCACTAACACTTTGATGTCGAAAAGAAGCGAAACTTTGAGGAAGTTCCAGGAATTTGCCCTCTTTATTGACGGCGCCTTTTTGGGGACTCATTTCGCCTAAAATGATTTTTAATAGAGTGGATTTTCCTGTTCCATTTTCGCCAACAAGCCCAGTTCTGTTTTTTTTGACAGAAAAGTTTAGGCCAGAAAAAAGAACGTCACCATTTTGGTGTTTATAGGAAAGATCTTTGATGGATAAAAACACAGACTTTATTATAAAAATTTATACTGCAAGTGTAGCAGAGAATTGCTTATTTTAACACCCTATTAATGTTTAGTCAATCTCAATATCAAAAATCCTAAGGAGGTTAATTACTTCGGGGAAAGAAAATTTTGTTTTTTTGAGTCTATTTTTACTAGGATCAAATGCATAGTTTGTGGCGCCACGGAAGGAAGCGTTTGTCATGTTTGTGTCATCAAAGCGTGTTCCTTCCAGGTCAGAATTATTAAAATCGCACCCCACAAGATTGGTGCCAAAAAAATCACAATTTTGAATTTGACAATCTTGAAATTTGGTGTCTTGAATTTTTAAATTTGAGAATACCGATGTTGAAATTAGGCAATCAAAAAAATTGAAACTAAATAAAAAGCGACCACATTCTTCAAAGTTGAGGCCAAGAATTTTACAATTTTTAAATGTCGCGTTCTGGAAACGAGCCCCATTTATTTTAGTATTGGAGAAGTTGCATTTCAAAAAAACACAATCAACAAAAATCGCATTTGATAAGTCCTTTTCTGTGAAGTCAATTTTTTCGAATGTCTGTGATTCAAATTCCCTATTTATAAATCCCATTTATTTTCGTTAAAGCCCTTTTTTGTACTTGTCTTTTTTCTTTATAAAAAAATCTAAAATTTCTTGAATGAACTTTTTCTTTTTGAAATTAATAAAGAAGAATAAAAGAATTGCCAAGGATAGGATTATCCAACCGGCAAATTTGATATATTTTTCGATTTGTTCAGCAAGTCCACCAAAGAAGTAGCCAAGTGCGACAAGAAAGCCACTCCAGATTAGACCACCAAGAAAGCTAAATTGAAGAAATTTTACAAATTTCATCTTCATTGTTCCCGCAAGAATAAAGGTAATGAGACTAAGTCCAGTCGAAATCTTAACGTAAAAAATAATTTCAGCGCCCTTTTCTTTAAACCTATTTTTTAGGAAATCTATAGAGGATTGTTTGATTTTTAATTTTTTCTTAAATTTTTCTAAAACTGGGTGGCCACCAAAAAATCCAATAAAATAAAAAATCACATCCCCAATAATATCTCCCAAAACACTCAGTATATAAACCACGGGCCATTCAAAAAAACCCAAAGAAGCCAAAAAGGCTGCGATTATTGTAACAACTGGTCCCTCGGCAATCATTAGAAGTAACATAACCGGGTATCCCCAAAACTGAAGTTGTTGAGTTAGTTCTTGATAGAAAGGGTCCATCTATTTATTTTTAGTACTTTTGTAAAATTAAAGACAAATATAGTATTTTAAGTTTAGAATTTTTTTAGAAAATTTGCAATCTATGCTATACTGTAAATAGCATAGTGGGTTTAAAGGTAAAAAATAAAGTAATTATATGACAACTAAAAAAAATACAAAAAAATCTGATAGCATCTTTAGTAATTTTTCACCAATTAGGGATATTTTACTTCAATTTGTTGCTAGTTTTTTTGGTAATTTCATTGAGCAGTTGCAAGAAAATATTACAGAGCGTATTGAAGAAATTCAAGCTGATTTAAAGATTAAAGCGAGGTTGTTTATAAAGAATGCAATACAAGCATTTGTAGCTTTTTTTCTTTTGACGTTGGGCGCAATATTCCTATTCTTTGGTTTAGCGAATGTGCTGGATTATATTTTTAAAATTGATGGTGCGGGATTTTTGTTAGTAGGTGCAGTGATGACATTTTTAGGTCTTATAGTTGCGGTTATCACTAGAAAAAAAGAGTAATTAATTTAAAAATTAAAGATAAAAAAATGGAAAAGAAAGTAGACGAGAAAAACAAAACACAAGAAAAGGACCTTAAAGGTGATGTTTTGAGTATTGCAAAAAAAGAAATAAAAAATGCCGAGAAAAGCATCAACAAAATAAAGGGTAAATTAAAAGATGAGACACAAGATTTAAAAGAAAAAGCAACAAGTGAATTGAAGAAGCTTAAAAAAGACGTCGAGAAGGGGGCACAAAAAGTTGAAGACTATGCAAAAGAAAACCCCAAAAAAGCAGCAGCAATTTCAGCTGGTGTAGGAGCTGCACTAGGTGCAAGTCTGGCAATGCTTTTCAAAAAGAAGAAAAAAGCTGACAAAAAGAAGAAAAAATAGATATGGAAATTTTCAATTTCTAATTTTCAATTTGCAATGTTTTAATTCTTCGCGGGTTCAGGTTTATGACCTGAACCTTTTGGTCCTTGGATTTAAAAGCATCATATATTTAAACTTAGCAAAGGATTGTTTTTGTTTGGTAAATTAATAAGGTCAGAAGAGTTTAATTCTTCTGACCTTATTTAGTTTATTCGTTGACTATTTTTTGTGCTAGAATTGTTATGTGAACAAATCCGGCCTCATCTCTTTTAGCATCTTTTCCCGAACGAGCACTGTCCTTGTCAGTTTCAGTCCATTTTTATTAAAAGTCAATTCTAGCGCCGTTTCAACTCTGTTTATCTGATTTTTGCTCTCTGGCGGTATAGATTTTATATCGTACCATAGGTCATGCTCCTTGGCGTATGATTCTAGTTCGAGAGCAACGTCTGGAGTGGTAACTAAAGAACAATTATCTATTACCAGAAGAACTTTTCCGCCTATTTTTTTCATAATCCAAACTAGAAGTCTGTATAGAAACGATTCCCACTCTCCGTGATGTTTAAGCAACATAATTTTCCCTCCGGGGTTTTTGAATGAATGTACCGTGATTGTGAAATTCTCATTAAACAACTTAATATAATATATTGTAAATGATATTATGTCAAGATGTAGGGGCGTGGACTGGGCAACAAACTCTAACTTCAAAAAATCATAGACAAAAAAAATCAGTCACCTATAATTTAGATATGAAAATATTCAAAAAAATATTTAAAGGAAATACACTTTATTATCCTGGATGCCTTACAAAATTTGCTTGTAAGGATCAAATGGAGAAATACAAAAAAATTCTTTCTTTAGAAAAGATTGATTTCATCATGCTTAAAGACAAGGAACTGTGTTGCGGTTCTCCTGTTAAAAATGCTGGTGCAAAGGAAGTGTTTGAAGATTTGGCAAGAAAAAATTTGGCAGTTTTTCGTGAACACGGAGTTGATCGGATCATTTCAAACTGTCCTTCCTGTGTATTAGTCTTAAAAAAAGATTACAAAGAAATTTTAGGTGACGAGTGGGATGTTGAAGTTTTGCATATTTCTGAGGTGATTGATAAATCGCTTTCAAAGCTCAAGAAGGTGAAAGACGGGAAAAAAGCAACGTTTCATGACCCCTGTCATTTGGGCAGAGCGTTGGGGATTTTTGAGCAACCGAGAAATGTGATTAAAAAAGCCGGCTATAAACTTGTAGAAATGGAATATTCACGAGAGAAAAGTGCTTGTTGTGGCGCTGGTGGAGGAGTGAAAGGAAATGAAACAGAGCTTTCCAATCGAATTGGAAAGGACAGGACATCCCAAGCCAAAGACACGGGCGCTGATGTTTTGCTTACAAATTGTCCGATGTGTTTCAAACAATTGGCAGAAAATAGGCAGGAGATAAAAGTTTTAGAGCTATGTGATTTATTTGATTTGTAATCTAAAGAATAGAGCTTAGGCAGGTATAAATAGGAAGGTAAAAATAAATGGAGCAGTTTCAGATTGAAATTGGAGATGATGCGGAATGTATCGTGAGAAAAAATACTTTTGCAAAAAGTCTCTCGATTAAAATTAATGCCAGAGGTGAGGTTAGGGCAACCATTCCGTGGTGGGTTTCAAAAAAAGTCGCGGTTTCTTTTGTAAAAGAAAACAGAGAATGGATTTTGAAAAAGCTGGAAAAAATGAAAAGCAGGAAGGCTGATAGCTTATTGCAACTAGGAGATCGTGATGATTATCTGCAAGGCAAGAAAAAAGCGAGAGATTTTATAATAGGAAGATTAGAATACTACAATAAATTTTATAATTTTCATTTTGAAAGAGTCGCAATCAGGGATCAAAGGACAAGATGGGGGAGTTGTAGCGGAAAAAGAAACTTGAACTTCAACTATCGAATTATTAATTTGCCCATGGAACACGCTGATTATTTGATTGTTCATGAACTCTGCCACTTGGAACAAATGAATCACTCAAAGGATTTCTGGAAACTGGTTTCACGAACAATACCTGATTATCGCAGGATTTCAAGAGAATTGCGTAGGATGTAGGAGTTTGAAAACTAAGACAATCGTTTTAAAATTTCAACTCCCTTCGCTAGTTCGGCAAAAGGAACTGCAAAAGAAATTCGGAAATAGCCTTTTTGTTTAGAGAAGACTTCACTGGGCACGACGAGAAGTTTATTTTCCAAAAGACTTTCAATAAAATTCTCCTTATTCAAAGGAATTTTCAAAAAAGCATAGAAAGCTCCCTTGGGGATTTCAAATTCAAAGTTATTTTTTAAGGAATCGCACAAAAAGTCGCGATTTTTTTTATAGTATGCTGTGAATTCTGAAATATCTAATTTAAATTGTTCGGTCAGTGCTTCTTGAGCAAAGGAGGGAGCGCAGACAAAGGTGTATTGTTGCAATTTGTTCATTGCCTCGACAATTTCAACAGGAGCATGTAAATAGCCGATGCGCCAACCAGTGACAGAATGGCTCTTCGAGAAGCCGTTTAAGGTAATTGTTTTATTATAAACACTGCCAACACTGAAAAAGTTACCCTCGTAATTAAAGCGCTCGTAGATTTCATCAGAAAGTATTAGGAGATTTTTTTCTTCTGCAATTTTTGCAACTTCGCGTAAGGTTTTCTCTGAATAAACAGCGCCGGTTGGATTGTTTGGAGAGTTGATAATAATCATTTTGGTTTTCTCCGTTACCAGACCCTTTAGGACAGTGGTATCTAAATCAAAATCAGGGTATGTGTCAAGATATACAATTTTTGCACCCAGATAGGCCAAAATTTGCTTGTATAAAACAAAATATGGATCCGGCAGGATAACTTCATCGCCAGGATTGATTGTTGCGCTAAGAGCAAGAAAGATTCCGCCAGCTACACCAGTTGTTACCATGACTTCTTCCAAGCGAGCCTCTATTTGATTTTCAGTTTCAAATTTTCTGGCAATTTTTTCTCGAAGTGCTTTAGATCCTAAGGTGGGGAAATACGCATTGCGATTTTCATCAATAGCTTTTTTTGCAGACTCTTTCAGTGCTTTTGGAGTTTTGAAGTGGGGTTGGCCGATGGAAAAGTTTATATATTCCCCTTTGTTTTTAGCAGCCAATTCGAACACTTTACGAATTCCCGATTCTTCAATTTGATTTATTCTGTTTGATAATATTTTATTTTTGGTAATCATAGCTTTCTTTAAAAATTAAAGCATAAATTTTTTCTATAAAACCAGGGTCTAGCTTTGTACCTTGCTTTCTTTTTCTGATGATTTCCCTTTCACGTTTATAATCCACAATTTTAAGGCTATTTCTTTTTTTGTATTCGCCAATTTTTTTTACACAAGCCATTCTTTCTTCTAAGAGGGTAAAAATTTTTTGATCAAGTTGATTGATTAGTTTTCGGTTTAAATCAAATTCATTTATTGTGTTTGATTTCAAAATTTTTCTTTCAATTAGATTGCAAGCCCCTAAGAATTCAGCTCTAATTTCTGTGGCATAGGAATTGTAATTATTCATATCATAGAAAAGTTGCCAATCATCATTGTTAGTGTGTGGCAATATTCTTAATAAATCAGTATATCCAGGAGTGAAAATTTCTTGTTCCCCGATTCCGGCTCCAGTAAGGGAGCGTCCTAAGAAGTGAACAAAGCTTAAGGTTTTAGCATTTTGTTTATCATGCTCCTCTGGTGAAACTACTAGAACTTCTAATTTCAATTTCTCTAAGAAATTTTTTAAGGAAGAGAGTTTTTCTTTTGAGGTTCTTATTGGGCACAAAACTACTTGTTTATTTTTTAATTCAAAATATTTTTCATCCAAGTTAAACTTCGTTGTTACGGCGCCAAACATGGGATGGGAGCCAATAATTTGATTATCTTTTGGAAGATATTTTTCTAACCACTTGCAAGGCAATTCTTTAACAGAGCAAGTGTCAATTACAGTTGTTTTTGGTTTCAGCAAAGGGGCTATTTTTTTTATTAAATCCTCTGTTTTTGAAATAGGAACTGCTAAAAGTAGATAGTCACAATCGATAGCTTCCTTGAAACTAACTAAGTTAATCCCAATTTTTTTGGCTATTTTTTCGTCCTCTTTTCTTTTGCGATAGTGGAATACTTTAACCTTAAAAAAACCACTCAAAACAGTTGTCATCAGAATACCAAACCGACCAAAACCAATAATTCCAATTTCAATTTTGTTTTTCATAGGAGTAGTAAGTTTAGTCTCTTTTTGTTGCAGTAATAAAACTAGTAAAATTAAATTTTAAATCTTGAATACCTTCTTCTAGAATATCTAAGTTGTAGAGTCGAGCGCAATTCTTAGAGGCGATTACGGCAGTATTTGCTTCTAATCTTCCAGTGCTAAGGTCATTTGCTGCGCTTGCCGTGTCCGTGTATTCCTCAAGTTCTGTGTCTGGCCATTTTCTTTTTAGATACATGCGACACTGTTTCAGCGCTTGCGGATGAGAAGTAATCTTGTTTATTGCAGAAGTGTTTGACCCAGACTTTACCAAAAGACAATGCTTGACGTCAATTTCAAAAATCTTTTCGATATTGAAGTTGTGTTTTGACATAGCAATCACGGCTTCATGCACAATGCCCCCGTTGGAGTTTTCGATTGGAAAGACTGCTTTGTCTATTTTTCCACTATCTAGATCAGTTAGTGTTTTCTCAACGTTAAGTAGGTAGAACAGTTTAAAATCGTCAATGCTATTTTCTGAGCAGTAATGTTTGGCTGCTTCCTCTGAGAAACTTCCTTCATTGCCAGATACTCCTATTTTAATGGACATCTCTTTATTTTTAATTTTTAAAACAATCTAAGTTTATCCAAATTTTTTTAAAAGAACAAGGAAATTAAAGAAAGTACCTTTTTCGGAATTGCAAAAAGGATTACATCAAGCTATCATTAGAGTAGATTTTAAGCAGTAAGTCTTTGATATGCCAAAAATTGTATTTGATATTGAGACTGTCGGGGAGGATTGGGAAGCGATGGATAAAAAAACGCAAGAAATTATAAAGGAGAAAGTGAACAGAATTATCGGCGGCTCCAAGGATAAGAAAGTTATTAAGGAGGGATTGAACGCTGAAATTGAAAAATTTGGCCTTTCACCCTTGACGGGGCAAATTGTTTCTATTGGAATGCTTGATGTTGACACCAAAAAGGGTGCCGTCTATTTTCAAGCACCTGACGCAGAAATTGAAGATTTTGAAGAGGAGGGAATCAAATACAAAGCAATGACTGAAAAAGACATCCTTAAAGGTTTTTGGGAGATTGCGAAACATGCAGATGAATTTATTAGTTTCAACGGAAGACCATTTGATGTGCCTTATATCTTGGTTAGGGGTGCTATTCATGAGATTCGTCCCACAAAAGACTTGATGGGAAATAGATATTTAAATATACAGAAATTTGGAGCAAAACACATTGATCTTTTAGATCAACTCACTTTTTATGGTAGTGTTTGGAATAATAAAGGGAGTTTGCATATGTGGACGCGTGCCTTTGGAATCAAGAGTCCTAAGGAGGAGGGAATTTCTGGCGAGGATGTTACAAAGATGTTTACTGAGAAAAAATATCTAGAAATCGCTCAATATAATGTTAGGGATTTACACTCCACGAAGGATTTATTTGAGTATTGGAATAAATATTTAAGATTCTAAATTAGTTTAATGTTGGTTTTTAATTTCTTTTTAAAGATTTTTATTGTAATTTTAGTGGGAACAATTTTTCTCTTTATTGTCGGAAAAATTCCTCCAACAGGAGCGCTTGGTTTTCGACCAATTGACGAAGGTTGTTATGGAATAGAGCTCGATAACGATGAGGTTTATGGAAAGCTTCCAACCGGGAAAATTAGAATTAATTTCTTTAATTTAGAATATTATATTCCTAAAAAAGAAGACAATAAGTCACCTAGAGGATTTTGTTTGGGAAAAAATTTTTGGGATATGGAAAAATGGGAAAAAATGCAAAAAGAGGGTAACAATGTTGAGTAAAAGGAAGAGAGTGTTGAAGAAATAAGGAAATGGCAAGTTAGTTATAAAAATAAATAATAAGCAAGATAAAAATGTTTAAATTAATTGGTTTAATTATAAAAATAGCGATAACTATCTTCGTTCTAGGTTTTATTCATCGTTATATCTCAGAAAGGTGGGAGTTGGGGGCACTTGGCTTTCGTCCTGTTCAAAATGAATGCTTCGGCATTCTAATAGAGTCTGATACTGTTTATAAGTCTTATGAATCACTTCCTTTTTTGCCAAAAGGACAGTTAAAAACAGAATATTTTAGTTTGGAATATAATGTTCCAAGGAACAAGGCAGATGCCGCAGGAGGTTTTTGCTTGGGACAGGATAAGAAAAAATAATTAAATTTCATGACAAAATTTTTCACAGATAATACGAAGAAAGCCATTCAAAAAACAATTGCGGATTCTCGAAAAAAGAGGAATATCGTTTTTGAGGAAATGGGAATCAAAGAGGAAGACTTTAAAACAGAAGTTACGGAAATTCGTAAAAAAATATTTTCAAATTTCGAGGAGAATTTAAAGGAGGCAAAAGCAAATTTTAAAAAGAAAGGTTTTGTTGTACACGAAGTAGTGAAAACAGAAGACATTAAAGACGTTTTAAAAGACGTTTTAAAAGATTCTAAGGTAATTGCAAGGGCGAAAACAAATACTGGCAGGGAAATCGGATTGGACAATTTATTGAGTGAGTTTGAAAGTTTCGAAACCGATTTAGGTGATTTTATTGTTGAATTGTTTAATGAGGAGGACCAGCACTATGTTCTTCCTGCAATTCACATTGATGCAAAAAAAATATCTCAAAAAATAAAAGAGGTTTTTGATAAAGACGTTGAAGCCGATCCAACAAAACTGACTCATTTTTTGTGTGAAAAAATCAGAGAAAAAATATTACAAGCTGATACTGGAATAACAGGAGCAAATTTTATCACTAAAAAAGGGCAAGTTATTCTGCTTGAAAACGAAGGAAATATCTCATTGGTTTCTAGGCTTCCTCGAAAGCACATTGTTTTCGTTGGAGTGGATAAATTAGTTGAAACAGTTGAGGACGGGACAAGGTTGTGTAGAGCAGCTGCTATGTTTGGGACAGGTCAAGATATCACCCAATATATCTCTATAATCTCAGGCCCTTCGAAGACTGCTGATATTGAGTCCAAGCTAGTTATGGGTGCTCAGGGCGCAAAAGAAGTGCATATTATTCTGATTGACAATATGCGCAGAGATATGCCGAAAGAGGGTTTAGGTGAGATGTTAAGATGCATAAACTGTGGTTCTTGTATTAATTTTTGTCCAGTTTATCAGCAAAAAGGAATTAACTTTGGTGGCGGGAAATATATCGGAGCAAAGGGGATTATTAACACAGCATTTCGTGAATCATCTGCCGTTGCTAAAGAGAAAGGATGTTTTGATTGTACGCTTTGTGGAGCATGTTATGCTAATTGCCCAATGAAAATAAATCTACCGAAGATGATAAGAGAGGTTAGGCAAATACAAAATAAAAAAGGCGAGCAAACAACAGAAAATAAACAAATGCTTAGAAACATTGAAAAAAAGGGTAATCCATTTGGAGAAGTTTCTGATAAAGAAGTCCCAGACAAGCTTTATTGTTGTTAAGCGATAAGGGGAAGTAATTATAAATTAGTTTAATTCTGATTGACAAATTGGTGTTAAAGGTGATACCATTTAAGCCAGAAACAAAAGGAAAAACAGAAACGAAAAGGAGCTGGTAGGAGTAAAAATCACTTAATAGGGATAAGTGATGTAGTTGTGATATTGTTTGAAAATTGCTAACCGTAAAGAGGTTTAATTTAAAGATAGATAATATATTTAATTTTTTGTTCTATGTATTACGATACATTTATCGAATTTGCAATTATCCAGGGAGGAGTACCAGATGCAACTGTAGTGCTTATTCTTATGTTGCCAATTGTTGTTACAATAATAGCTTTTTTTAGACAAGTTGTTGGAATTAAAGCTTTTGGTATCTATACGCCAGCACTTATCACATTTGCATTTGCTGCGATTGGCTCAGAAGCTGAAAGCGTTTGGAAGGGAGCAATCTATGGAGTTACTATTTTTATTACTATTATTGCCATTGGAACGGCAGTAAGATATATTCTAAGAGTTTTTAGACTTTTATATCTTCCAAGAGTCGCTTTACTTATAACAATCGTTTCCTTGTCAGTATTAGCACTCTTAATTATTGGTGGGATGTCGCAACGAACTGGTTTGGCAAGTGTTTCAATTTTTCCAATCTTGATTATGATTGCGCTTGTTGAAAAATTTGTGGCAACTCAAATTGAGAAGGGTGCTAGGGCAGCAATTATCCTTTCATTCGAAACATTACTTATTTCCTTGGCCTGTTATGCTGTTTTGAGTTGGGATGCGTTAATTCGTTTTGTGTCAGTGCATTCATGGGTTGTTTTATTGACAATTATAATCAATATCTTTCTTGGGAAATGGACCGGACTGCGCTTAACTGAAATATTCCGCTTTAAAGAAGTCATCAAAAATGCTGAACACAATGATAAGAACTAAAGGGATTCTGGGAATGAATGCCCGGAATCTAAAATATATACGTCCGTATAATCTAAAAGGCCCAAAGCGTTTGGCTGACGATAAATTGCGTTGCAAGCGCGTTTTTATTAAAGGCGGAATTCCAGTTCCCGATTTGGTTACCAAAATTAAAACTAAAGAGGAACTTGATAAGTTTGATTTTTCCTCTTTGCCTAATAGCTTTGTTTTGAAGCCAAATTTTGGTTTTGGTGGGGAGGGACTTTTGGTTGTTTATGGAAAGAAAAAAGGGAAAAGTAACGTCTGGGTAAAGGCGAATAGGGACCCAGTGACGGAAGATGACTTAAGAAATCACATCTGGAATATTTTAGATGGTTCTTTTTCTCGAACTAATACTGCTGATATTGCATTTTTCGAAGAAAGAATTCAACTTTTAAAACTTTTCAAGCCCTATGCTTTCAAAGGAATTCCCGATATTCGTGTAATTGTTTTTAATCGCGTTCCAGTTATGGCAATGCTCAGACTTCCAACAGAAGCTTCTGGTGGAACTTCAAACGTTCATCAAGGAGGAA
>JBFHIG010000018.1:0-28319 GCA_041596615.1 Candidatus Moraniibacteriota bacterium
TTCAAACAGGAATTGAAAACGATCCATTGGGAATTTCAATGGCATGGGAAGATAAATACAGTAAGAAATAAACAAATTAGAAATATGATAGAATTAAATAAATTAGATTACAAAGAGTTGGGGGATTTTCTTTTTGAGGAGGTTGAAGAGGAGATTTTAGTAACCAATGAAGTCGGGGATTTTTTCTTTATGGATAAAAAAGAATTTGAAAACTTCTTGACTGGTAAGCTAAATAAAAAAGAGATTCTTTATAATGAACTTAAAAAGAAGGGTTTTATTAAGGATAAAGAAAACCCTCTTTTATTGAGTCAACGCTATGGTGCTAAAAAAAGTTATTTACAAAATGGTCCCAGCTTACACATTGTTGTTGTGACATTAAGATGTAATTTTAATTGTATATATTGTCATGCAAGTGCTCGTGATATGAAAGATTGCGATTATGATATGACCGAGAAGACAGCAAAAGAGACTGTGGATAGAATTTTTGAAACCCCATCACATTACGTCTCAATTGAGTTTCAAGGAGGTGAGCCCTTGGCTAACTGGGAAATTATAAAATTTATTATTAAATATGCCAATGAAAAAAATAAAGAGTTTAAAAAAGATTTAAAATTTTCCATGGTTTCGAATTTTTCATTGATGGATGACGAAAAGTTTGATTTCTTAATAAAGAAGAGAGTTTCTTTGACCGTCTCTTTGGATGGAGATGCTCTTCTTCAAAATAAAAACCGTCCTATGGCAGGAGGTGATAGTTTTAAGCCTGTTCAAAAGTGGGCTAAGAAATTCTTTAAGGTCTATCCAGAAATCCAAAACAAAGGGTATACCTCTAAAATGGGAGCACTCGTTACGGTGACTAAATTCTCACTTGATAAATGGAAAGAGATTATCGATACATACATTGAACTAGGCTTTGATAGGATATTCATAAGGCCGATCAATCCTTTTGGTTTTTCTAAAGAAAAATGGGAAAAGATATCTTACTCAGCAGAAGAATTTTTGGAGTATTATAAAAAATCAGTAGAGTATATTCTGGAATTGAATCGACAAGGGATAAAGTTTCGAGAAATATGCGCCACTACTTTTTTGAAAAAAATATATGACACCCAGGATCCTGGTTTTCTGGAATTGAGATCTCCTTGTGGTGCAGGTATTGGTCAATTAGCCTATCATTATAACGGAAATGTTTATTCTTGTGATGAGGGCAGAATGATGAGCATGATGGGGGATGAAAGTTTTTTGTTGGGAAATGTTTTTGAAAATTATCTTAGAGATTTTATTGATAATCCAGTTACTAAATCTCTTTGCATTGCCTCTTGTCTAGAGGGACTCCCTGGTTGTCAGGATTGCGCGCTCCGTCCTTACTGCGGAGTTTGTCCCATCTATAATTATTCTGTTCATGGTAATATATTTCCTAGATCTTTTAGTAAAAATGAAAGATGTGTAATAAATAAAGGTACATTGCATTTTTTGCTTCAGAAAACTAGGAACGACGAAACTAAAAAGACTCTTAAAAAATGGATGTTTAACTAACGAGGAGAGACTGATAACAATTTTTTTAAAAAAATGCACGAAGAAATGTTGGAAAAAATAGAAGGTATTAAGAAGGGTGATCGTTTTTTGGTGACCATCACAGTTCAGGATAAAGAGAAAAATAATTTAAAAACGTCTCTTTTTATGGATAATTTTTTATTTGCTGACTTAGATAGTACAAAGGATGCAATTAGTGGTTTGATAGATGATACTAAATAAGTTTTTAAAATGGGAAATAAAAGAGTTGATATAAAAATAGGTTTTAGATGTAATAATCAATGTTTTTTTTGTGTTCAAGGCAGGAAGAGACAGAAAGAGCCAGCTAAGGACTTTGAGTTGTTAAAGAAATATTTAAAAGATTCTTTTGATGATGATTGCCGAGAAGTGGTTTTTACCGGAGGAGAGCCAACACTGCACCCGAATTTCCTGGATCTAGTCAGAGTCGCAAGAAAGACCGGATATGATGAAATTCAAATTCAAACCAATGGAAGAACTTTTTTCTATTATGATTTTTGCAAGAAAACAATTGAGGCGGGGGCGACTCATTTTAGCCCCTCTTTACATGGCCATAGCCCCCAGATTCACGATTATCTAACCAGAGCAGAAGGTAGTTTTATGCAAACTGTTGGTGGTATAAGAAATCTAAAAGAATTAGGGCAGAGAATTGTTGTTAACTCTGTAATTACTTCAAAAAACTATAAGCACATCCCTAAATTAGCAAAATTACTAGTTGATTTGGGAGTTGATCAATTTCAATTCGCCTTCATTCATCTGGGGGGAGAAGCTTATAGTAATAGAGATTGGATAGTGCCCAGGAAAAAAGATGTTATTCCTTATTTAAAAAAGGGTTTAGATATAGGATTGAAGGCCGGTAGAGTGGTCATGGTTGAAGCCATTCCTCCTTGTCTATTGGAGGGTTATGAGCAATATATCTCGGAGTTATTTATTCCAGAAGGTAAGGTGTTTGACATTGATTTTAAAGTAGAAGATTATGGGGAACACAGAAGAACTCACGGAAAGGCAAAGTGTTTAGAATGCTCAAAGTGCAAATTCTTTGAAGTATGTGAGGGCCCATGGAGAGAGTATCCCCAACTATTTGGCTGGTCTGAATTTAAACCAGTTGTTGAATAAATAACAGCGAGAATTGGGGCTTAAGAAAAACATTTATGAAATTTATAAATTTGCGAAAATGAATAAAGTAATCAAAAAAACAGTTATCATATTGGGGTATACCTGCAATAACAATTGTGTCTTTTGTGTTTATTCTGAAAAAGATAGGAAAAATGATCGTCCGCTAAAAGAGATTAAGGCTGAGATAATAAAAGCTAAAATGGGCGGAGCAACTTATTTGGAATTTATTGGAGGAGAAACAACAATCAGGCCAGATTTTTTGGAGATTTTAAAATTTGCAAAACAGTTTAAATTTGAAACAATTTCCATTACCACAAACGGGAGAGCTCTTTACTATTTCGAATATGCTAAAAGAATCTTGGATGCCGGGTTGAGTAGTATTGTTTTTTCCATTCATGGACACAACGCAACATTGCACGATTCCCTCACTCAAGTTCCTGGTAGTTTTAAACAGCTCATCAAAGCAATTGAAAATGTCAGAAAACTAGGCTTTAAAAACATTGGTTCGAATACAACTATTGTTAAAAAAAATTATAAAAATTTAGAAGAAATTGGTAATTTTGTTTATAGCCTAGGAATTAGAAATTCAGAATTTATTTTTGTTGATCCAAGTCAAGGTGGAGCATCTTTAGACTTAAAGAAAATGGTTCCCAAGATTTCCAAGACAGCTCCTTATATAAGAAAATGTCTTGAAATCGGCAAAGAAAATCAAATTCCTCATTGGCATGTTCGTTATGTGCCCCTTTGTTTTTTTGAGGATTTTTTAGATAGAATTAGTGAGATTCAAGAGGTTAACACTTTTAAGACCCAACACATCGGACCAGATTTTATTAATAATGACGTTGAGAGCTCACGTTCTGAAATTGGAAGGACTAAAGCACCTCAGTGCAAGAATTGTAAGTTGAACAGCCTTTGTGAGGGAATTTGGAGAAAATACGTAGAAGAATTTGGAGATAAAGAGTTAACTCCAATTTTAAAATAATTTTTTAAGTAGTACCCTTAAGGGAAAGTTCAATGGAAAATATAGAAATTTGTGTTTTTGATAAGTGTAATAACCGTTGCTTAATGTGCACTAATCCATCCGAGGGAAGTTGGCCGGCTTGGGACGGCAGTTTTGATTATGGAATAAAATCTTTAAAAGAGAGGGTTTTGAAGTTAAAAAAAGAACAAAAAATAAAAAAAGGTGAAATTAAATCTATTTATCTTTCAGGTGGTGAACCAACCATTCATCCTGACTTTATTGATTTTTTTGTCTTTCTGAAAGAACAATTTTCAACAGCAACAATCAAGCTTTTAACTAATGGAAGAAGATTTTTATATCAGGATTTTAGTAAAAAAGTTTTAGTAGTAAATGATAATATAGAGATAATTTTTTCTATTTGTGGTCCTAATGCCAAGATTCATGACGGAGTCACTAGAACCCCAGGGAGCTTTATTCAGATGGTGGCAGGGCTGAATAATGTTTTGAGATATAGGAAAGTTTCCCAAAGAATAGGCTTAAGATTTGTTATTTCTAGAGTGACCGTTGACCATATTCATAAGACACTTAAGTTTATTACCTCTAACTTTCCCGCACTGGATGAGATAGCAGTTGTTTTTATGGAAATAGAAGGACATGGGGAGAAAAATCTTAAATTTCTTAAGGTTGGATATGATGATGTTAAAATAAAAAAGGAGCTTGAAAAGAGCATTGTTTTAGCGCAGAAGAATAAAAATATTTTTTTATATCATTTTCCTCTGTGCACCGTCCCTCAACTTTTTTGGCCATTTGTCTCAAGAACACTTCCCAAGGAGGAGACTACTTTTTTAAAAAAATGTAAAAAATGTAAAGTTCGCAATTTTTGTCTGGGAATACCCAATTATTATCTCGAGAACAAAAAAATTATTGAGAATGAGATTTCCTGCCCAGATTTATCTGGAACCAAAATCATTGAAAGTTTCAACTATTATACCCCCATTAAAGAAGTAATTAAAAATAATTAGAATTTCAAACTTAAAAGATGATGATATTAGATTTTTTATTTTTGCCAATGATTCTTTTTATAGGAACAATCACCGCCTATGAAGATTCTAGGTTTGGGATAGTTAGAAACAAATGGATAAAAATTGGTTTTTTTTGGGGAGTAGGAGTGCTTTTTTTAATGCTTTTATATAGCCCATTTGCTAAAAGTTTAAGTCATTTATTTTTTAATGAAATTTTGAATAGACCTAATGAAAATAGAGTTTTTACTATTTTCCCAAGTTACTTACTCAAGCAGTTGGCTAACGCTGGAGTTGCTATTTTTGTAGCTTTTTTTATGTGGAAAAAGAAAGTCTGGGCTGCAGGAGATGCAAAATTATTTTTCGTTTTTTCTTTATTATTACCTCTGAAATATTATCAAAAATCTTATTTTCCCATTTTCCCCTCTTTTGTTCTTTTGGTAAATATTTTTATACCAATATTTTTATACTTTATGACGAAATCAGCCTGGAGCCTTTTGAAGGTATTTTGGGTGAAGCTTGGTAAGGGACTAATTTTAAGAGATGTGTCATTGAAAAATATCTGGGAAAATGCGAGTTTTTTGGATAAAGAAAGAATTATCCCGCTTGTAAAAACAGTATCGCTTATGTTGTTAATTTTCATGACAATAAAGCTGGTTCCTGATCAATTTTTTCAAAAATATCTCCTAATTGAAGCCGCCGTTTTCCAGGCAGCCGTCTTTATTTTGATGATTACTTTTGGCGGAAAGTTTGTTGAAATTATTTCTCAAAAAAAAGTTATCGCACCATTGGTGATTTTATTTCTTTATTTATTTGTTAATAATCCGATCGCAAGCAACCCTAAAGAAATGAGTCTTTTCATATCTCAAATGCTTTTTGCATTTTTAATTTTTATGGTTATTTTTGGTCTTTTAAACAAAATAATAGATTTCTATATTGAAGAACAAGGTACTAGAAAAATGAAAAGAGAAGAATTGATAAAGGGGGTTTTTGTTGATGATGAGGTTATTAAGAAATTAAGAAAAGACAAAGAATTTTCAGGTGAAATTTTCGAGTCAACTTATTTAGAGGGCTTAAATCAGAAGCAAGTCGAAATAGTCAAAGAGTGGTTAGACAAAGAAGGGCAAAAAAATATTAAAACATACCTTTCATTTCCTTTTGTGAGTTGGATGTTTGGCGGCGTTGTTATAACCTTTTTTATCCAAAGTTCCTTATTGAGCTTTTTGTTTCCTTGGTTTTTTGGAAGGTAAGGATTTATTTTCTTAGGATATTTTTTAAACAATAACTTTATCGTTGTAATGATGAGAAAAATTGCAGACTCTATTTTGATAGCAACCAGTTATAAATGCAATGTAAATTGTAAGTATTGTTACGCAAAAAAATCTAAGAAAGTTTTTGGGGAAGAAATGTCTTTGGAGAATTTTATCAAAGTAGTCAACCTTCATTACAGGAACGGAGGCAAGTCAATAGGTATTATTGGTGGAGAGCCGACGCTGTGGAAATTTTTGGGAGAAGCAATTTTATATTGTAAATTAAAGGGAATTAAAACAACAGTTTTTACCAATGGTGTTAAAAAAATTCCCGTAGCACCGGACTTTATTTATCTTAACGTTTCGCAATTTTTTTCTTCTAAAAGAGATAAATTTGAAAAAATTCTAGGATTTTATCAAAAAAAAGGTGTCAAAATTATTTTGCGCTATAACTTTGATCAGCAAAATTTTTCTTTTAGTAAACTCGAAGATGTTATTAAGCTTTCAAAGCAAGGCGGTAACATAAACAATAGAATAGATTTAGTGCCAATAGCTCCCTATAAAATAGAAAAAAAACTAGGAACTGTAGTGTATAAGGCGGTTTTAACTATTTTAAAAAATGACATTGAGGTTAAGTTGGCAAATCCACTTCCTCCTTGCATTTTTTCTCAAAAAGAAAGGGGTTTTTTAAAGAAGAATAGTGGTTATTATACTAGGTGTAATTTAGGAATTTTACCTCTAGTTAATCCTGATGGAAAAACAGTCCAAATTTGTTCCAAAATAAACTCTTTTAAGAGTTTGGAGTTATTTTTAGACAAATTCCCAGCTAATTCAAGGAGTGTCTTTAAAGAAGCAAGAAGTTTGCTGGAGAACAAAAATAATTTACCCTTTAAAAAATGTAGCAGTTGTATTTTTTTTAAAAAAAGAGAATGCTTTGGCGGGTGCTTGGCTTTTAAGTAATAAATTTTTTCAATTATTGTTTTTTGAGGTTGAGTGAACATTTAATAATTTGACTTTAAATAAGGGTTTTCTATAATACCTATACAAATATAACGTTTATTTCTTTTTTATTTAGCGTATAAATTATCCAATTTTATGAAAGTTACATTAAAAAACAAGCAGGAAATAGTACTGCTTAGAAAAAGTGGAAAAATTTTAGCAAATGCTATGAATTTAGCAATCGAAAGGGCTAAGAGGGCTGTATCGGAGAAAGTTACAACAATGGAATTGGATGAAATAGTTGAGGAATATATTCGAAGCAATGACGCTACACCAGCTTTTTTGCATTATTCTGATGGTGAAGGAGATCCTTTCCCTGCATCAATTTGTGTTTCGATTAATGATGAAATTGTGCATGGGATACCAAAAACAAATAGGATAATAAAAGAAGGTGATCTGGTTTCTTTGGATTTGGGAGTTGAATATAAAGGGATGTATACTGATGCTGCTACTACTGTTATGATTGGGGATGTTAGTGAACAAGCCAGAAAAATAACAGAGGTAACCAAGAAAAGTCTCAGTATTGGGATTTCCAAACTTCACGATGGAGCAAGACTTGGAGATTATGGTTCTGCTGTAGATGAGTTTGCTGTTAAAAATGGTTTCGTTACAATCAAAGGCTTGGTAGGCCATGGTGTTGGTCATGCAGTTCACGAACCACCACAAATTCCAAACTATGGAGAAAAGAATACTGGCTTTAAAATAAAAGAAGGAATGGTTTTAGCATTAGAACCAATGTTGGCAGTTGATGATGATAGGATTGCTATGGGTGAAGACGAATTTGCTTTTGTAACGTATAACGGAAGTTTATCTGCTCATTTTGAACATACAGTTGTTGTTACTAAAAAAGGATGTGAGATTGTTACCGATGGAATTAAAGTTTAAATTGAAAAATGATGGAGGAAATTTTCTATTTAGGAATAGACTGGGGAAAATCTTTTTGTGGAATTGCAGTTGCAGATGCAGAAACTAGAATTGCTAACGCATATTGTGAAGCTGAAACCGCAAAAGTTCTTGAAAAGATTGGCAGGTTAAAAAAGGAAATTCCTTTTAAGAAAATTATTATTGGAAAAACAGGGACTCAAGATGAGCAATATACAGCTAATGAAAAAGCAATAGATGATTTTATAATAAAACTTGAGGAAGAGGGATTCGATGTTGAGGTGGAAGAAGAATTTTTTTCAACAAAGGTTGCTCAATCCAATTTAGCTGAAATTAGAAACAGAGGGATATCCAAGAATGATAATGCTGAGTCAGCAAGAATTGTTTTGCAAGGCTGGTTAGACAGAAAGCTATAGCTTTGCTAAAATAAGGTAAACAATTTTTCTTTTCAAAAAAAGAGAAACGAGGCGTTTTTTGAGAAAGCATTTTTTATCGGATTTGTTTTCATGGAGAGTGTTCATGGCGATGTCTTTGAAAGCTAAAAGTAATTTAATTAAAATAGAAATCATGCAACAAGAGAATAGACCGATGTATTCAATTATCATCCCTACCTACAACGAATTCTCAAAGGCAGAGGAAATGAGAGAACATCTAAATTCAATTAATGATTATTTCGCAAGTCTTGGTCAAACGAGAGAAATTATAATAGTTCTGGATGGACCAACCGATGGAACTCAGAATCTAGTTAGTGAATGTATTGAAGACATTGAAAATGTTAGAATAATCAATCGAACTCAGAATATGGGGAAGGGGTACTCTCTTCGTGAAGGACTTCTGGCGGCAGAGGGACACATTCGACTTTTTACTGATATGGACGGGGCAACTCCAATAGATATGCTGGATCGTTTTATCCCCAAGTTCCAAGAAGGATTTGATGTTGTTATTGGCTCTAGAGATTTAAGGGAATCAGAAGTTAAAATTCATCAACCAAAATGGAAAGAAATGCTAGGTGATTTTGGAAATCTTTTGATTCAAGCAGGTACCGGTTTATGGGGAGTTAAGGACACCCAATGTGGATTCAAAGCCTTTACGGAGCAGGTTGTTAAGGATGTTTTACCACGAACAACGGTTAATAGGTGGGGAATAGATTTCGAAATCTTAATGATCAGTAAAAGACTAGGATATAAGATTAAGGAAGTCCCAGTAAATTGGTTGGATAGGGGAGATAGTCTGGTTGGGATTAGTGGTTATTTCTCAACCTTTAAGGATCTTTTTAGGGTAAAAATAAATATGCTTATGGGTGTTTATAAGCTAAATAAGAAAATCGCTGAGATAAAGAGTAGAGAGCTAAGAGATGGTGCAGAGCAAGACGTGGAGCAACCCCAAGAGAAGGTAATTGAAGAAACTGAATCAAACAGTAAAGACTTAAAATAGTTGAATTTGAAAATTCAAAAATAAAAAATTGTCAAAAATAAAAATAAAAAAAGATGAGTGTTGCAAAGGTTAAAAAAAACAAGAAAAAACTTATAGTTAAAAAAGAAGTTCTTGTTAAAAAAGAGAGTAAATTAAAGACGCTAAAAAAAGCAACAAAAAAAATTTCCCAGTTAAGGCATAACTTGGTAACTGACGAGTGGGTTATCGTTGCAACCGGAAGAGGAAAAAGACCTGATAGCTTTTCCCCGGAAGAAAAGTTCAGAGAGGATGAAACAGGAATTGAAAATTGTTTGTTTTGTGACCCTATTGCATCTGGACAAGAAACTGATGTTTTGATCTATAAAACAAGCGATGATGACTGGACTCTAAGGGTTTTTCCAAACAAATTTCCGGCCTTAACAAGGCCCAGAAGCGGAAAAGTTTCTCATGAAGAAGAAGGCCCATATTTTATGATGGATGGGGTTGGGTATCATGAAGTTATTGTGACGAAAGATCACAATAAACACATTGGAAAAATGGATCCAATTATGGTCGCAGAGTTATTTGATGCTTATCAGACCAGATATCTCGACTTAATGAACAAGAAATCAGTCAGATATATTGAAATTTTTCATAATCATGGCAAAAAGGCTGGGTCATCGATTGTTCATCCGCACTCTCAATTGATCGCTGTTCCTGTGATTTCACCATTTACAGCTCAGGAATTAAATGGAGCAGAACAATATCATCACGCCAACAGAAAGTGTGTGTTTTGTACAATGTTAGAATGGGAGTTGGATTTTGGCAAACGTTTAGTTTTTGAAAATGAACTTTTCTTGGTGTATTGCCCTTTCGCTTCTAAAATGGCTTTTGAGATGAGGGTAGTTCCTAAAAAACACATGCCATATTTTGAAAGGATGAGTGATGATGAAAAAATTGAAGCTGGCGAAGCATTACATGAGGCGATAAGAAGGTTAACTACTGTTATAGAAGGGGTTGCATTTAATTTTTATATTAATACAGCTCCTTGTGATGGGAAGGATTACCCACATTATCATTGGCACATCGAGATTCTTCCAAGGACCTCGATATGGGCAGGATTTGAACTGTCTAGTGGAATGGAAATTACTGCTATTGAGCCAGAAACTGCAGCCGAATATCTTCGCAGAGCATGAAGTGTGGACTGGTCAGATAAAATTGACCGAAAGATAAACCAATAACAATAGTTAAATAAAAATGTTTATAGAAGCAGTAAAGGTAGCAGAATTTTTGAATGGTATTCCAGAGGAAATTTCCACAATGATAATAGCAATGACACCAATTTTTGAATTGAGAGGTTCTATCCCAGTTGCTATCACATTTTTTCATATGAACCCATTCATGGCTTATTTGTGGTCGGTTTTGGGAAACATTTTGCCAATGGTTTTTTTGGTATTTTTCTTGGAAAAAGTCTCATTTTTTTTGAGTGAAAAATTTGAATTTTGGAAAAAGTTTTTTGATTGGTTGTTTGCCAGAACAAGAAGGAAGGTGCAGAAGCAAATTGAAAAATATGGTGATTGGGGCTTGTTCTTTTTTGTGGCGATTCCGTTACCAATAACAGGTGCTTGGACTGGCGCACTTGCGGCCTTTCTCTTTGGGATCAATAAGATAAAGGCTATCTTGATAATATCCCTAGGAATAATGACGTCGGGGGTCATTGTTTCACTTTTGACACTAGGCATTATAAAATTATAAGAAACACAAGAGTCTTTACTTGTTTTTAAATGTTTGAATTATTAAAAAATGATAAGAAATAGAAAAAAACTTACGGTTGCAAATTTTAAGATGAGCTTGAATATGTTATTTGAACTTAATAGTTGGATGGAAAATTTTAAAAATGCGAGTGACAGTTTGGAACTCAAAAAAGGGGAGATTGTTTTGTGTCCGCCAATTGCTCTTCTGAGCCAGTTTACCGAAAAAATAAAGCACGAAGATGTGGAGTTTGGTGCCCAAAATTGCTTCTGGGAACAAAAAGGTGCTTTTACTGGAGAAAATAGTCCCGCAATAATTAAAAGTTTGGGGGGTAAGTATGTTATAGTTGGTCATTCTGAAAGAAGAGGTTATTTTGGTGAAACTAATGAGGTTATAAATTTGAAAATAAAGGCTGCTTTAAAGTCAAGTTTAAAACCAATTCTCTGTCTTGGAGAGAATGCTGAAGAGAAGAAGAGAGATTTGACGTCAGAGGTTATTAAAAAACAGTTTGAAGAATGTTTATATGAAATTCCATCGACCAAAATCGAAGGAATCATTCTTTGTTATGAACCAATTTGGGCAATTAGTGCCAACAACCCAGATCATCTTCCCGAGACAAATGAAATTATGGAAGCAAGACTGCTGATAAAAAAGCTTGTAATGAAGTCTTACGGGGAAACAGTAGCTAATAAAATAAGGATTTTGTATGGAGGGAGTGTCAAAGGTGATAATGCAAAGGAAGTTTGTCTTGACTCGGGAATGGATGGTGCGTTGGTTGGTGGGGCCAGTTTATTGCCGTATGATTTAGCCAGAATTGCTAAAATTTTAGATAATTAAAATTAAATAAGAAAAAAATGAGAGGTAAGACGATTGAAATTCTGCGGGATGCTATGCAAGGGAAGTATGCAGTGGGGGCTTTTAATACATCGAATTTGGAGCTGACACAAGCAATAGTTCGTGCAGCGAAAGAGGAGGGTCCTTGTGTTGTTCAAGTAACGACAAGTGGTTTTGCTTATGCAAATGCTAATGTTATGGGAAACCTGGTAGAGAGTGTTATTAAAAACGAATCAGAAAGTGCTAAAATTGGTTTTCATTTGGATCATGGCAAAAGTTTCGATGATGTTGTTGCGGCAATTGAGGCGGGTGCTGATTCTGTTATGATTGATGCATCCATTAAATCCTTCGAAGACAATATCAAAATTACAAAACAAGTCGTTGATTATGCTCACAATAAGGGCGTCACCGTTCAGGCTGAGCTTGGGGCTGTCCCGTATCTTGGAAGGGAGGATCAAGAAATAGACTGGGATTCCGTAATGACAAATCCTGTTCAAGCAAAAGAATTAGTGGAAAGGACTGGAATAGATGCTTTAGCAGTTGGTATTGGAAATGCGCATGGATTTTTCAAAGAAAGAGACATTCCCGACTGGGAGCGCTTGGCTGAGATTCGTAGATTGCTCCCAAATACCCCTTTGATTATGCACGGAGCTTCTGACTGGCAAGCTGAAAATGTTAGAAAAGCTATTGAGGGTGGAATTTGTTGTTTTAATGTTGATACAGACATAAGGATTGCCTTTATAAGTACGATTTGTCATGAAACAGGCTCAGGGTGTGATGTGTCTGATCCGAGAAAGCTACTGGGCGCAGCAAGAGAGAAGGTTCAATTGGTTGTGCAAGAGAAAATAAAAATGTTTGCTGGTAAATAGTTTATATTTTTTAAAAAAACTTTTTTAAAAAAGCAGAAAGTCAAATCCGTGAAAATCTGTTTTGACTTTTTTGCTGAAAAAAGGTAATATTAGTGAATGAAAGAGTAAATTTTTCATTTTGTTAGTTAACTAGATAAAGTACGAGGAATAGTTGCAACCTAGAAAAATTATGGAAGATGAAAATGAGGAGTGAAAATTATATTATGCTTATTAAAAATCTTTTTATAAAAACAACCCTCCCTAAAAATGGGAGGCAATTTTTAGTTTTGCAGCGATTCATGTAAAAAATTATGGAAATCGTGATTGGTCTGGTGGCCCTTGTATTGGGTTCTTCGGGTGGTTATTTTGCGAGAAAAGTGATTGCAAAAAATCAAGCAGGAACAGCTGAGTCAAAGGCGACTAGAATTCTTGAAGATGCTAAACTTGAAGTCAAGCAGCAATTGGTGGATGCAAAAAACAAAGCTGTTGAAGTGTTGGAGGAAGTTAAGAAAGAGGAGAAGGAAAGACGGGAAAATTTGCAAAATGCAGAAAACCGTCTAGAGGTCAAAGAGCAGAAAATCGATAGCAGAGTTTCTCAACTTGAAAAAGAAAGAAACATCTTGCAAAACAAAGCCAATGACATTAGAAAAGTCAGGGAAGAAGTTTTGCGCGTTAAGGAACAACAAGTGGAGCGATTGGAAAAGATTGCTGAAATGAAAAAAGAAGATGCAAAGAAGGTCTTGATAACTATTGCAGAAAAAGAAAATAAGGATGAAATTCTTAAGAGAATTAGTGCCTTAGCAAGTGAAAGAAGGGAGGAAATCGAAATGGAGGCAAGGAATATGATGGCTACGGCGATGCAACGTTATGCCGGATCTCATGCTACTGACACAACAACGACAACGGTCGCAATTCCTTCTGATGAGATGAAGGGACGAATTATTGGTAGAGAGGGTAGAAACATAAAGGCGCTCGAACGTTTGACTGGTGCAGAGGTAATTGTGGATGACACGCCAGAGGCTATAGTAATCTCAGGTTTTGATCCAATTCGCAGGGAGACTGCTAAAATTGCTCTAGAGAGTCTTATTGCAGACGGTAGAATTCATCCATCAAAAATCGAAGAATCAGTTGAAAAAGCAAGGGAAGAGCTTAACAAAAGAATCAAGCAGGCTGGTGAAGCTGCTGTTTATGATGTCGGGATCCCTGGTCTTGATAATAAATTATCTCAATTGCTGGGACGTTTAAAATATAGGACAAGTTATGGTCAAAATGTTCTACTGCATTCCCTGGAAGTTGCTCATATTTCAGGAATGTTAGCTACTGAATTGGGATTAGATTCAGCAATTGCTAAAAAAGCTGGGTTACTTCATGATATTGGGAAATCGGTTGATCATGAGGTCCAAGGGACACATGTCGAAATCGGTGCTAATATTTTGGAAAAATTCAATCAACCAAAAAAGATTATTGATGCGGTTAAATCTCATCACGAAGACTATCCATTCAGGGATAATTATGGTTTTATTATTGCAGCTGCAGATGCATTAAGCGCTTCACGTCCAGGAGCAAGAAAAGATACTTTGGAAAATTACCTGAAGCGATTAAGAGAGCTTGAGGAAGTGGTGCTTTCTTTTGGTGAAGTTGATAAGTGCTACGCTATTCAGGCAGGAAGAGAAATCCGAGTATTTGTTAATCCCGAAAAGATTGATGATTTAGATTCCCTTAAATTAGCTAAAAAAATAGCACAAAAAATAGAAGAGGATCTTAATTATCCAGGCGAGATCAAGGTTAATGTTTTGAGGGAAACGCGGTCGGTTGAATATGCGAGATAGGAAGAAAATTTGATTTTTTTCCTACTATTGCCTAAAATAGGGGAAATGATGTAGAATGTACTAAGAGTTCACAGAGAATAAAAAAATGTTAAATTTAAATAAAAACAATTAATAACTAGAACGGAGGTGATACTATGAACAAAAGCGCAGTAGTAGATGCAGTCGCAGCAAAAACTGGACAAAGCAAAAAAGATACAGAAATGGTAATCGAAGCAGTTTTGGACGTAATTAAAGACTCACTTCAAAAAGAAGACGTAGTAGCTTTCACAGGATTCGGAACTTTCTCAGTTTCTCACCGAGCAGCAAGAGAAGGAATTAATCCTGCAACAAGAGAAAAAATTCAAATTCCTGCAGTTAAGGTACCTAAATTTAAGGCTGGAAAAGGTCTTAAAGATTCAGTTAGAGGGTAATCTTCTTTATCCACTTTAAAACAAAACCGCCTTCTGGGCGGTTTTGTTTGTTTTTTGTAAATATAAATTTTGTCTATTTTATTATAAAATGTAAATACATTGGTGTGCTGGGTAGTATGGTAGGACACTGGAAAAGTGTCTTTTTCAATATTTTACATATTATCTAAATTCCAGTATAATAAAAACAAGAAGAATAAACTTTACAACAAAAATAAAATGAAAATAAAAACGAAAAGAATCGAATTCTCAACTGAAAAACAAGTTGACTTTTTGGATGTTACTGATCAAATTGAGGAGTTTATCGAGAGTACAGGAGTTAAAGATGGTGTTGTGAACGTTTTTTCTCCACATACAACAGCTTCAGTGATGATAAATCACAACGAGGAAATGTTGAAGCAGGATTTGGTTCGGATATTATATCGTTTAGTTCCGATTGATGAAAGATATGCGCATGATATGTTTGAATTGACAAATAAAACAAAGTCAGATGGAAGAAGTAATGCACACAGTCATTGCAAGGTAATGCTTATTGGTTCTAGCGAGTCTATTCCTGTGGAAAAAGGCCGGATGTTGCTTGGAGAGCAACAAAGCGTTTTTTTTGTTGAATTGGATGGCGCTAGGACAAGAGATTTCTATGTGCAGGTTATAGGTGTATAAATAAAAATTACTCAAACTAAAGTATTTGACAATTTTTGGTTATCGTGTTATTATACTTTAAAGTATCAAATAGCACAGCCTTTTGTGCCAAAAAATGCTTTATTTAAGCGATAACTACTAATTTTTTGCGTTGTATGGGCAAAGAGATAACGTCAGGTCTCATTTTGAATAGGGTCGCAAAAAAACTTTTAGACAATCTAAAAGAAAGACCACGTGAGATTATCATCAAGAGATTCGGGTTGGATGGAAAAAATCCAAAGGTTTTAGGCAATATCGGAGAGGAATTTGGAATTACTAGAGAGAGAGTAAGGCAGATTGAGGGCGATAGCTTTAAGAAACTTCAGGCTGTTAAAAAAGATGACGATTTTAATTTACTAGTAGATACTGCTATTAAAATTATCGAAGAAAATGGCGGTTTTTGTGAGAAAGGAAAATTAAAGGAGTCTATTAAAAGCGATATATCCAAAAAGGAACGTAATCAAATTATGTTTATTTTGAATAGTTCAAAAAAACTCAGTTTCAAAAAAGGTAAACTAAGTATGAGAGGCTTTTGGTTTTTAAGGGACAGTAAAATAGATAGAGAGGTCTTAAGAGCGCATAATGTTGTTGTTAAATTTATTAAAACAAATAAGGTCCCTAGTCTTTTTCAAGATATTCTTTCGGAGTTCAGGAATTCAGAATTTGCTGATTTTTTTGCAGGAGAAATAGGCTCAAAGAGAATGAGAATGATTTTGGAGATGAGTAGGTTGGTAAATAGAAATATTCTTGAGGAGTGGGGGATGAGAAACTGGAAAATAATTTCCCAACGAGGAGCAAGAGAGAAGGCATTTTTAGTTCTTAAAAAGCACGATACACCCTTACACTTCAGGAAGATAACTAAACATATCAACACTTATTGGGGAAACAAAAAAGAAGCTCTGCCTCAAACAGTGCATAATGAGCTGATAAAAGATAGCAGGTTTGTGTTGGTGGGAAGAGGAATATATGGTTTGAATAACTGGGGTTTTCCGGAGGGTACCGTTAAAGAAGTGATTTTTTCTTTTTTGGACAAACAAGTAGAGCCCTTAGATAGAGAATTGATAATAGAGTATGTACTATCAAAAAAGCAGGTTAAGGAAACCACTGTCAAGGTAACTCTAGCTGATAGAAAAGTTTTTCACAAAACCAATGACGGAAAGTTTAGCCTAAAAAAGCAAGTTATTTAGAAACAAGCAAATATTCTTTGGGTCTAATGTGTTGGAAATAAAAATAAATGCTATTCAAAAATATAAATCCGAAAAACAGAACAACGATAATTTTAGGCGGCGTAGTCGTTTTTCTTTTGATTTTAGTTTTAATGATGATGATTGCCAATGGCGATATTGTCTTTTTTGTAATTTTAAAGGATTTATTTAAAAACATTTGGTGGATTGTTTTACCACTCCCAATCTGGAAAGTTTTTTATTTGGTTTGGGAGGAATACATTGATTTGATGTGGTCATCTGGAAACAGAAGTGTGATGTTGGAAGTTATCCCACCCGCTGACACAGAAAAAAGCCCGAAAATAATGGAGCAAATATTTTACGGATTGCATACACACTCAAGTTTGAATAAATTTGAAATATATTGTGGTTGGAGAACTGGGCAAGATAAATTTTCTTTTGAGATTGCTTCTCATTCAGGTAGCGTGCATTTCTATATCAGATGTCCTGCTATGGCTAGAAATAATGTGGAGGCTCAAATATATGCACAGTACCCTGATACTGAGGTTTTTGAAGTAGAGGACTATGTCTGGACACATACACCAAAGAATCTTCCCAATGCGGAATGGGATGTTTGGGGGACAACATTAAAATTAGTCAAAGAGGATCAGTTGCCAATTAGAACTCATACAAAATTTAAAGAAGAATTGACAGGGGTTATGATTGACCCGTTATCTTCGCTTACTGAGGTTATGAGTGCTATAGGAAAAAACCAGAACATTTGGTTGCAATTGGTCTTTACTCCTGTTGCGGAGAAAGAGTGGCACCCTCAAAGTGTAGATTATATAAATAAGTTGATTGGGAAGGATCAGCCAGCGAAAACAAAAACAAGTTTTTTTCAATATTTAGGAGAGCTTTTTGTTTTACCGGGTAATATTTTACGAGGAATGCTTGTTCAAGAGGCAGAACTCGTATCTCCAGATTCTGGCTCTGCAGAAGAGGTCAAGAAAGAAGATTTTAACATTAATAGACTTTCTCCTGATGAACAAGAAATAGTGAAGGCGGTTTATGAGAATATTGCTAAAGCTGCTTTTAAAACAACATTTCGTTTTGTTTATATTGGTAAGAGGGAGAATTTTAATAAAGCGCTTGGAGTTGCTGGTATTATGGGAGCAATAAAGCAATTTGGAGATACAAATCTTAATGCTTTTTATCCAGACCCTAGGTCAAAAACTTTTGCACTATATCATTTTACAGAATCACGATTAGCCTTTAGACAAAGAAGAGTCGTGCAAAATTTTAGAGACAGAAGTTTCGCTCATGGTGGTTTTATTTTTAATATAGAAGAGTTGGCGACTGTATATCACTTCCCTGATATTTCAGTTAAATCACCCAATGTTTCAAGGATTAGTGCTAAAAAGGGAAGTGCCCCAGCTAATTTACCGATTGACTTTGAACCATCATTGCAATAATTGTATGAGTATATTATAATTACGCAATGCATTTTTTCAAGAAAGCCAAGAAAATCAAGAAAAACAAACAAGATGACTAAATTCGAAAACCAAGAAATAAACTTTTTTGCAAAGACCAATTATAGAAACAAACAAAGTGCTTTTGGAATCAAGACTGACGATAGGCGCAGGCACATGTATGTTATCGGGAAAACTGGCATGGGGAAGACGACTATGATTCAAAATATGGCTATTCAAGATATCAGAAATGGTAAAGGGATGGCTGTTATTGATCCTCATGGTGAGTTTGCCGAAGATTGTTTAAAGGCTGTGCCAGCGCATCGAATTAATGATGTGATTTATTTTAATCCCGCTGACTTAAACCATCCAGTCGCATTAAATGTTTTAGAATGTCAAGATCAAGAGTTTAGGCACTTAATTGCCTCAGGATTGGTGGGTGTTTTTAAGAAAATTTGGGCAGACTCCTGGGGTCCAAGACTAGAATATATTTTAAGGAATGCGATTTTAGCTCTTTTGGAAGACCCGGAATCAACACTTTTGGGTGTGACAAGAATTTTAATTGACAAGGAATATCGAACTCGGGTTATGGAACACGTTACAGATCCTTTGGTTAGATCTTTTTGGGAAGACGAATTTTCAAAATACAATGATAGAATGTTAACGGAAGCGATATCTCCAATTCAAAATAAAGTAGGACAATTTCTTTCCACCACGCTTATTCGAAACATTGTCGGACAAACAAAGTCAGCTTTTGATGTCAGGGAGGCAATGGATAGCGAAAAAATATTAATTATGAATCTTTCGAAGGGTAGAATTGGGGAGGACAACAGTGCTCTTTTGGGGGCGATGATGATTACTAAGATTCAACTTGCTGCTATGTCTAGAGTTGATATCCCCGAGAGCGAAAGAAAAGATTTTTATCTTTATGTGGATGAGTTTCAGAATTTTGCAACTGAGTCATTTGCGGGAATCCTTTCAGAGGCTCGAAAATATCGTTTGAATCTTATTTTGGCACATCAATATATTGCACAATTAGAAGAAACTGTTAGGGATGCTGTTTTTGGAAATGTGGGGACAATTGCTTCATTTAGAATTGGTGCAATGGACTCAGAGACATTGGAAAAAGAATTTGAACCTACTTTTCTAGCAAATGATCTTGTCAATTTAAATAAATATACTATGTATTTAAAATTGATGATTAATGGGGTGGCAACAGACCCTTTTTCTGCAGCGTCACTGGAGCCAATTGAAATGGAGGTGACTTCAAAGAATTTAGATAAAATTATTCAAGCATCAAGAGAAAGGTATTCTTCAGAAAGGAGTGTTGTTGAAGATAAAATTATGAAATGGAGTGGAATGGTGAAGCCTGAAGTCAAAAACAGGATTTCTGCTTTGGCACAAGGAAAAGATGTCCAAAAAACCCCATTTGAACCAGGTCAAAATATGAACAATGCTTCAAATATACACAAAAAGGGGCTTAATTCAGAGTTGAAGGAGGGCAGGGCTATCGAAAAAAAGGAGGTGGTCGAAAAGGCCCAAATTGATGATAGGGAAATGTTTGTGACAAAATGCTGGGGCTGTGGAATTGATACCAAAATCCCCTTTAAGCCTGATGGAAAAAGACCAATATTTTGTAAAGATTGCTTAAGAAACTATCGCAGAGAACAATCTAAGCTGCAAACACAACTGAAGGAAAATGAAGAGATGTCTTTGACAAAAGACGCTGATTTGGAAAAAGTTAACTCAAAAGAAAAAAAAATTCAGACACCAAAAAAAGAAAAACCATTTGCTAAGGCATTTGAACAGCTAACAAAGGACAAGGGTGCTGCAGCTGAGAGGGCTGAAAAAGTTTCTGAAAAAAAACAAATAGATACACAGGGTTTAAGGGATATGATATCGAGTGCACTGAAGGACAAAAAATAGGGACATCAAATTGATTTAAGTAGCAATAAAGACTGGACAAGATTCAAAAAGTATGCTATACAAGATGAAAAGGTAGTTTTTTATTACCAGCTATGATTTTAAGGTTATAAATTGGTTAAATGTTAAATAAGGAGTTGGAAAAGTTGGGTCTTTCTGAAAAAGAGGCAAGTGTTTATTTGGCTGCTATTCAAACAGGTCCTTCTTCTGTACAGAAGATTGCGCAGAAGTCAAAAGTTAACAGAGCAACTACCTATGTGATCATCGAAAGTTTGATGGAAATGGGAATGATGTCGACATACGATGAAGGAAAAAAAACTTTCTATACAGCAGAAAAACCACATCGATTGGTTGAACATTTTTCTCAAAAAGAAGAGGAGCTTCACGAAAAGATTGATAAATTGAAGAAGATTGTTCCAGAATTAAATCTGTTATATAATGACTTTAGCGATAAACCGAAGATTCGATATTTTGAGGGAGTTGAGGGATTAAAAACCGTTTACAATGACTTTGTTGATAGTTTGGAAGAAAACGAAACGATTTATATATTTTTACCATATGATGAATTTAATAGTTCTGTTTTAAAAAATAATTTAAAGGGCGCCAGACAAAGAAGGGTTGCGAAAAATATCGACACTAAAATAATTTATACATCAAGAGAGGGGCGTAGAATAGATTATGAAGTCACGGGCAAGAGAGAAAAAAAAGAATGTCTATTTGTTCCTTTTGAGAAGTATCCTTTCAGAGGAGGGATGAATGTCTATGGTGATAAGATTTTCATGATTGATTATTTGGGGAAATTAGGGGGAGTGGTAATTGAAAATAGGACTTTAGCAGAGATGTTAAGATGTATGTTTAAAATTATCTGGGATAAAAGTTAATCCTATTTATACATCAATAGTTTATCTAGCCAATTTTAAATTTAATAAAATAATTAAATTTAAAATTGGCTAGCAGGTAAACCATTAACAAGGACAGGAGGAGGTAGCTATGGATGGGTTATGAGATTATCGTGGGAAATTTCCCACACCGGTAACGGCAATTTGTGAACACACAGATTGCCGTCGATTTTTTTATAAATTATGTATATTTGGTATACTATTAAGGCAATTTAATAAATGAAGAAGAAATGAAACAACCACAAGAGAAAATTTTAGTGGCATTAAGTGGCGGCGTTGATTCAGCTGTTGCTGTTTTGGAATTGCAAAAACAGGGATTTGAAGCGGTTGGAGTTTATTTTGAAATGCTCTCACCTAAGAACACAGCAGTTGATGATGCTAGAAACGTTGCTAAACAATTGGGAATTGAATTAATAGAAAAAAATATTTCACAAAATTTTGAAGACAAAATTTTAGTTAACTTTGTTGAGGAATATAAAGCAGGAAGAACTCCCAATCCTTGCACTCTTTGTAATAAGGAAATTAAATTTAAATATTTATTGCGGATTGCTGATGAGTTGGGAATTAAATTTGTTGCAACGGGACACTATGCGCTTATTCAGAAAAAAAACGGATTTTTATTTATTTCTAAAGCAAAAGATGTAAAAAAGGACCAATCATATTTTCTCTATAAATTGAATCAGATTGAAATTGCCAGAATTATTTTTCCTCTTGGCAACCTTGAAAAAAATAAAGTAAAAGAGATCGCCAAGGAATTCGGACTGAAAATCCCTGCCAGTGAGTCGCAAGATGTTTGTTTCTTAAAAAGTGAAGGAAGTCTAAGAGATTTTCTGATTCCTAAAATTAAAAAAACAAAAGGAAATATTTTTTCTGAGGCAGGAGAATTTTTAGGTTTACACGATGGAGCTGCTTTTTATACAATAGGTCAAAGAAGAGGGATAAATGTGAATGGGGGGCCATTCTATGTCATTTCGAAGGATGCCACAACTAACACCATAACTGTTACCAGGGACAAAAACAGCGAAAAATTGCTTCCCAAGAAAATTATTTTCAAAGATACTAATTGGATTAGTGGTGCACCCAAAGAAGGTGCGGAATATTTAGTTAAAACCAGATATTTAGCAAAGGAGGCAAGGGCAAAAATAATAAAAATCGAAGATGATTTTTACGAGACACAACTGATTGATTCTCAATGGGCTGTTGCCCCAGGACAAGCCCTAGTAGTTTTCGAAGGCGACTTAGTCAAAGGTGGTGGAGTTATTGTTTCTGTTAATTGAGGTTGGCTAAAAACCCTATTTTGCTATAATTGAAAAAGGAAATTAATTTTAAAATAAAATAAAAAATGGAAAATTTAGATTTATTACGATCCGAGAAGAGAGCTCTAAATAATAATATTGTTTCTGTTAAGTCAGAAATCTCCAGTCTGGAATCTGAAAATAGAAGAATAGAAAGAGATTTTCCTGCTTTCGAGATTGAGCAAAGGCGTTTGAAAAAAACAATAACTAGGGCAAAAATTGATTTAGAGGCTCTAGAAGGGGACAGGACAAAAGAAGAAGATAAAATCAGAATTTTGCACGAAGAAAAAGAGACGTTGGAGAAGAAATTAGATCGACTTTTTGCTGAACTAAGAGATGTTGAAGAAAGAGAACGAAGGGCTCAAAATGAAGAACAACGAGGGAGGCAATATTAAAAAATTTTTGAAATAAAAAACACCAAAATCGTAATAATTAATGGTGTTTTTTGTTAGCTGAAAAAAAGAGTTTATTCTTGAGGAAATTTCTTTATAAAGGCAATCGCAATAAATCCTCCTGCCAGGGCAGTTATTAGTTGTGGCCATTGCATCATTTGAAGCAATGTTATAGGTAATTTTTCTGCAAAAAGTAAAGAGGTAGTTCCTGCTAAAAATAAAAATTTTAACAAACTTGCCGTTACAACTCCAATAAGAGATTTCTTTTTTAATATTACGAAAGTTGATATTAAAAGAATGTTGGAAATTATAATAAAAGGAATTATCATAGCTTGCGGTGGGAGCAATAAGCCTCGCATTAGTGCTATTGACGAAGGTAATATAGCTATAAAAGCAGCATTAACTATTCCAAGTCTCCAGGCAGCAACAAATAAAACAGCATTTACAACTGTGCCGGTAACCCACTGATTTTGTGGCGTATGAGCAAGTGCAGCTGGTGCTATGATAGCTGTCAACATCAGTCCAGTAGTCCAAAGTAAATCTTTTTTTGAAACAGAAATTATTTTTCTTGTTTTTGTTTGAGTGGTTTGCATGCTATTTTTTAGTTTGTTAGTATGTTATCTTTTGCAACAATTCCATATAATTCATCTAACTCTTTGGTAAAGGCTGAAATTTCTCTCGCAGTTCCTTCAACAACGACCGTGATGATTGCTGTGCAATGTTTTACACAATATCGTTGAACATTGACTCCTAATCTTGCGATTATTAAGTGCCCATGATTTGTTAGAATTTCATTCACAAGCGGTGCTTGATCTTTTCTATCTTTTAGTAGAATCGAGACTGTCGCCAAGTGTTTCTTGGGATTTAATTCTTGTTCCATTATATAATTTAACTTAATATTTAGCACTATTTAAATTGTAGCATAAAATATCTTTTTATTGTATAATGTCTTTATAGTGCTAAAAAAGCTAGTAAAAAATAAAAAATGACAATTCAGAATATTTTAATGAAGTATGAAGTTAAGCCAGAAAATCTTTTGAGGGTCATTAAGGATGTCCAGAGAGAATTTGGCATGGTTGATGATAAATTTATCCACCAAATTGCCAAATATTTTGAAATGAAGCCAGCGGCAGTTTTCAGCGCAGCCAGTTTCTATGATCAGATAAACACAAAAGAAAAATTTAATATTGTTGTCAAAGTTTGTGACGGAGCAAATTGTTGTACAAAAAAATCAGCTAAAATCATTAAAGAAGTGGAGAGATTTTTTGGACAAAAAATCGGAGATAGTTTCAATCGAAAAGTTATTATAGAAAGAGAAAGTTGCTTTGGTTTTTGTTCTCAAGGGCCCATTATGGTGGTAAACAATGTTATGTATGAAAAAGTCACGCCGGAGAAAGTGGACGATATTTTAAAAGGGTATACGGATTTTCAATAAGAAGGACTAGTTTGTATTTCAAAGAAAAACAAAAATAAATGGAAGAAAATCAAAAAATTCTAACCAAGAATTGGGGTAAAATTGACACAAAAGAGATAACTAGCTACCGTAAAATTGGTGGCTATCAAGTCCTGCAGAGAGTTTTGCAAATGAAATCGCAAGATGTTATTGCTGAGGTAATAAAGTCAGGACTAAAGGGTCGGGGGGGCGGTGGATTTCCCACTGGAAATAAATGGGAAATCACAGCAGCTTCTGCGGAAAAAGAAAAATATTTTATCTGTAACTTGGATGAATCTGAACCAGGAACTTATAAAGATAGATTGATTGCGGAAAATGACCCCCATCAGCTTATCGAAGGTATTATTATCGGAGCATATGCAGTTGGAGCTAACAAGGCATATATTTATGCAAATGGAAATTTTCATTTAGCTCATTTTTTATTAGAAAGGGCCATACATCAAGCATATGAAAACAATTTGCTTGGAAAAAAGGTTATGGGAAGTGATTTTGATTTAGAGTTGGAACTTTTTATTGGCGCAGGAGCCTATATTTGTGGTGAGGAAACTGCGCTTATCAACTCACTCGAAGGTAAGCGAGGCGAGCCAAGAAAGAGGCCTCCATATACAAGCGAAAAAGGTTTGTTTGACAAGCCTACGGTTGTAAATAATACAGAAACACTCTCCAGCATTCCCTGGATAATGGAGCATGGAGGAACTAAATACTCGCAAATTGGTGGCAATGGGGAAGTTGGGACAAAAATATTTTGCGTAGATGGAATTGTTAAAAATCCTGGTGCATATGAAGCGCCTATGGGTTCTAGCATAAATGATGTTGTCTATAAATATGCTGGAGGAATCATAGATGGCGATGAACCTTGGTTTGCTCAAGTAGGTGGATCAGCAGGCGTATTAATTCCCTTTGGATCTTTTGGGGCAGTGCCAGCGTATCCTCGAAGTTCTTATGTTCCCATGGGCTCAGGCGCTATTTTAGTTGTAAGTAAAAATCAGGATATTAAAGAGTTGATGCTTAGTTGGGCGAACTTTTTTCACAGAGAGTCTTGTGGGCAGTGTGTTCCTTGTCGAGAAGGCACCTTTAGATTGAAAAATATCATAGAAAGATTGAATGAGGGAAATTTTTCACAAAACGATAAAGAAGATTTCAATAATTTAATTTGGACTCTGGATAATACTACTTTATGTGCTCTTGGAAAGTTTTCTGTAATTGCATTAAAAGATGTCGTTAGATACGGTTTTTGCGATGAGTTAAAATAAGAATAATTTATAAATCAGAAGAAGTGCAGATCAAAATAAACGATAAAATTTACGATTCTCAGAAAGGTGAGACGGTCTTAGATGTTTGTCAAAGAAACGGGATTAGAATTCCCACTCTTTGTAATCACGCTGATTTATTGGCGTCAGGTGGTGTTTGTCGTTTGTGTCTAATTAAGGTCAAAGACAATAGTCAATTGATGACCTCTTGTCAGTTGGTTGTTTCTGACGGACTAGAGGTAGTGACTGAAGATGCTGATATTGAAAGAGCGCGGAGGATAAACCTCGAATTGCTTTGGGCTGATCATGCAGGGAAATGTGCGCATTGCTTGAAGAATGGTAATTGTGAATTGCAAAATTTAGCAAAAGAATATAAACTTGATGTTTTCGATTTTGTGCCTGAGATTAAGAAATTTGACAAAGAGCAACAATTAAGAGCCTTAAAGGAAAGTCTAAAGGGAAGAATAACTGATAATGGCAATCCTTCGATATCAAGAGATAATCAATATTGTGTTGAGTGTAGTAGGTGTATTAGAATTTGTAAAGAAGTGCAAACAATAGAAGAATACTCAATGAATGGGCGATCAATTCATACAAGCGTTGGAACCGCCTGTAATGCTCCTATGGATTGCATCCTTTGTGGTCAGTGTGCTAATGTTTGCCCTACCGCAGCAATAACAGAAAAAAATGAAGTAGAGAAATTAGAAGAGCTTTTATCAGATAGATCAAAAATTAAAATTTTTCAAGTAGCGCCATCTGTGCGTTTTACGCTTGGTGAGGAGTTCGGCTTGGAACCAGGAAATTTTGTTGAAGAAAAAATTCCAACAGCATTGAGAAAAGTTGGGGCTGATTTAGTTTTCGACACAACATTTTCTGCTGATTTGACAATCGTTGAAGAGGCGCATGAACTTATCGGAAGAATCGAAAAATTTCTTCAAGGAGATGAAACTGTTAAATTTCCAATGTTCACAAGCTGTTGTCCTTCGTGGGTCCTATATGTAGAAAAATATTGGCCAGAGTATAAAGAACATCTTTCTTCTGCAAAATCACCACAACAAATGTTGGGGGCAATTATAAAAACTTATTATTCAGGAAGTAAAAAAATTGACAAGAAAAATATTGCTAGTATTTCAGTAATGCCTTGTACTTCAAAAAAATTTGAAGCAGGTAGGGAAGAGATGCAAAGAAATGGCTCGAAAGATATTGATTTAGTTATAACGACGAGAGAATTCGCGAGATTTTTAAGGAAGAGAAAAATTGATTTTTTGAAATTGGAAGACCAAAGATTTGATCAGGCACTAGGAGCATATTCTGGTGCTGGTATAATTTTTGGTTCCACAGGTGGTGTGATGGAGGCTGCACTTCGAACTGCTTATGAAACTTTGGTTTGCGAGGACCTGCCTTCTTTGGACTTTAAAAATATAAGAGGAGTGAAGGGAGTTAGAGTTGCTGAGATTGTTATTCCAAAAGGAAAATGCAACGTGAAAGAGATGAAAATAAAGGTTGCGGTTGTTCATGAAATTCGAAATGCTAAAAAAGTTTTGGAGATGATGAAAAAAGGCGAATGTGATTATCATTTTGTAGAGGTGATGGCTTGTCCTAGCGGTTGTCTTGGGGGAGGAGGTCAACCAGTTCCAACTAACGCAGAGATTAGAAGAAAGCGAAGAGAGGCTATTTACTATAAAGATTCTAAACTACCAATTAGAAAATCGCATAAAAACCCAGCAGTAAAAAGGTTGTACGAAGAATTTTTAAAGGAGCCGGGTGGAGAAAAATCGGAAGAGTTATTGCATACCAAATACATAGATCGAAGTAGTAATATTTGATTTTGTAAAATCGATTTATAAACAAAGGGTAACTATTAGTAATTCAAGCTAAAAAAACTTTTTAGCTTAAAATTTTAATATGATATGTGTGACTAGGAGCATAAAGTTTTTTTTAACAATACAAAAAAATCTAGGATTGTAAGGTGGAAACTATACAGGTGCTAAAAATTGGAACCATCACAAATACTCACGTGTGCACCAACAGTGCTAACCTAAAGAGTCGGTTTGTAATTGATTCGCTTGGCGATAAATTTTAGAAAAGCATAATATAGAAGTAATTTTCAATGGTCCTATAAAAATGAAGTTTTACGAATAAAACAAGTGGGTTAAATATTATTACCCAACAGGCACTGAAAAAAGTGAAGAAGACAAAAAATATTAATTTTAAGAACGATTGTGAACAATATTTTTTAAGATAGAAAATTTAATGGATGAGTCGAGAAATGAAAAAAAGAAGACTGTAAAAAATATTATAAGCGGGATGAGTTTGGTCCTCCTTTTTTTTGTCTTCCTGGGTTTCGGCACAAATCACTTGACCAAATTTGTAACCGCTGATGAGCATTATTGGACCTATGAAAGAATCCCTCAGTATTGGAAGGCGATCAAAGAACATAACCTTAAAAAAACTCTTATTAATGATAAGCCAGGGGTTACGGTTGCTTTAATTTCAGGCATAGGTCTGCTTTTTGAGAAAAATCCTGCAGAACATAAATATAAAATAGATGAAGATTTAACGCTTTATGACACTGATCGCTCACAGCGGCTCTATTTTGCTTATCGGCTTCCTATTTTACTTTTTTGTGGTGCATTTCTATTCTTCTTCTTTTGGATTATCAGCATTATAACTAATAGTTGGATAGCACTTTGGAGCACTATTTTTATTGGACTTTCTCCTATTCTGATGGGCATTTCCCAGATTATAAATCCAGACTCTTTTTTGTGGCTTTTTTCTGCGGCTGCAATTTTTTCATATAGCGCTTTTTTAAAAAAGCAAAAAATTAGGTATGCAATGTTTGTTGCTATTTTCACGGGGCTAGCAATATTGTCAAAATATACAGCAAATATTTTATTTCCTTTTTATATTTTTTTATTATTATTATATTATTTTGTTGAAATAAAAAAGATTTCGAAAAAAAA
>JBFHIG010000019.1:0-27204 GCA_041596615.1 Candidatus Moraniibacteriota bacterium
ACGACTGGATGCGGATTCTCAAAATAAAAGAGGGGAAATAATTGTACTCTAGCGAACCAACTCCAAATCTCCCCTGTGTCCCCTCATTGAAAAGGAGGGGATGTATTCGTTCTTTCCATCACTTGCCGTCAATAATTCTTAATTTCTAATTCTTAATTCTTAATTTCAAATAGTCTGTTTGACAAAAACCACAAAACTTCTAGAATAAATATAGTTCACAAAGTGATGATTGATGTGGCTACCAACCATATGTTAATTGACGCAAAACTTGCTTTTGCCTAAATCACAGAACAATTGTTTGAGAGCTTGGGAGAAAAAATTCCTGGGAATCTGAGTGGAACCGCGAGAAGCCTCGTCTCAGAATATATTTTAGTTTCCGTTTTTTCGAAAATGGAATTTGAGATATATTTTGAGATGAGGTTTTTATTTTGAAAGAAACTAAATCGAACTCTAATACTCTAACACTGACAATTATGAGCAAACTAAAAGGTGAAGAAAAAATGGAAATAAAAAGACACAGTTCAGCGCACATTCTTGCTGGAGCAGTCTTTGAGATGTTTCCTGACGCAAAATTTGCCATTGGGCCTGCAATCGAAAATGGCTTCTATTATGATTTTGATCTTCCAAGAACCCTGATTCCTGAAGATTTAGAAATCTTGGAAGATAAAATGAAAGAAATTATCAAAAGCAACATCCCTTTCGAACAAAGAGTCATCGATATTGACGAAGCACTTGTTCTCTTCGGCAAAGCCAATCAAGAATACAAAGTGGAACTCATTCAGGATCTAAAAGATGCTGGTGAAAATAATGTAACTATCTACAAAACAGGGAACTTTTTCGACCTTTGCACTGGACCACACATTGAATCAGCTGGCGAAATCAATGCAACAGCAATTAAACTTGCTAAATTTTCTGGTGCATACTGGAGAGGTGATGAAAACAAAAAACAACTCCAAAGAATCTATGGGCTGGTTTTCAATGACAAAAAGGAGTTAAGAAAATACCTCAAAGACGAGGAAGAAGCAATGAAAAGAGATCACCGAAAAATTGGAAAGGAATTAGATTTATTCGTTTTCTCAGATCTAGTTGGTAAGGGGTTACCTCTATTTACGCCTAAAGGAACAGCAATTTGGAAAGAATTGGAAAAATTCATTGTGGAAGAAGAAACCAAAAGAGGTTACCTACGAACACATACTCCAGACCTAACTCGTGTGGAATTATATAAGAAATCTGGCCACTGGGAACATTATCAAGCAGATATGTATCCTGTGATGGAGTTGTATGGCGACCAATATGTATTGCGCCCTATGACTTGTCCTCACCAATTTGAGATCTATAACTCTCGCCCTCGTTCGTATCGAGAACTTCCTTTGCGCTATGCTGAACTTGCGAAACTCTACCGCAAAGAAAAATCAGGAGAACTCTCTGGGCTAATTCGTCATGCAGGAGGTTGGACTCTAGCAGATGCTCACATTATTTGTCGTGCAGACCAAGTCGAGGAAGAATTTGAAAAAGTTGTGGACCTTGTTCAATTTGTGATGAAGACTTTGGATATAAATGAATATTGGTACCGATTTTCCAAGTGGGATGAAGAAAATAAAAAGGGGAAATATATCGATGATCCAAATGCATGGGAAAGTACTCAACAATCTATGAAAAAGATTTTGGAGAAAATGAAATTGGAATATGTTGAAGCAGATGACGAAGCAGCTTTCTATGGCCCAAAACTTGATGTGCAGATGAGAAATGTGAACGGCAAAGAGGATACTGCATTCACCATTCAAATTGACTTTGCAATGCCAGATAAATTTGAAATGAGTTATATCGACCAGGAAGGTAAGAAGCAAAAACCAATGGTAATCCACCGCTCTTCAATCGGTTGCATTGAAAGAACAATGGCATTCTTGATTGAGAAGTATGCTGGGGCCTTCCCTGCTTGGCTCGCGCCAGTTCAAGTTGGAATCCTTCCAGTTTCTGAAAAATTCAATGACTATGCAAATTTAGTTCTTGAAGAAATGCGACAAGTTGGAATCAGAGTTGAAATGTTTAATTCAGATGACTCACTTGGAAAAAGAATTGCAGAAGCAGTTAAGCAAAAAGCTCCTTATCTGCTGATTGTTGGGGAACAAGAAGAAAAAGATGGAACAGTGGCGATTAGAAAAAGAGGCGAAAGAGAAAATAAATCGATGACCAAAGAGGATTTCCAAAAAATGCTTTTAGAAGAAATTGCTAACAAAAAATAGTTACTTTTAGTTTTAGTTTGTATATGAAGACTTATTTTATTAAAACCTTTGGTTGTCAGATGAACGAAGCTGACAGCCAAAGAGTTGCGAGTGTGCTCACGACCAATGGACTCAGAGAAATATCCGAAATAGATGATGCCGATTTGGTGATTTTCACCACCTGTGGTGTACGAAAAAGTGCCGAAGATCGAGCATTTGGACAGATTCACAATCTCTGGGAAAAAAGACCGGAAACAACAATTGTTGTAACCGGCTGTTTGGCAAATAGAGAGGATGTAAAACGCAGACTCGGAAAAAAAGTGACTCACTTTGTTGCAATCAAAGACGTTCTTATGCTGCCCTCTCTACTCAACCTTCAAAAAGAAAAAGGTTTTATAGAAAACGAAGAAATTGATTACTTAAAAATAATACCTGCTTATAAAGAAAGAAAAACAGCTCTTGTGCCAATTATGACTGGTTGCAATAATTTCTGCACTTATTGCGTGGTTCCTTACGCAAGAGGTCGTGAATGGTCAAGGTCCCAAGAGGAAATTTTCAAAGAAGTAGAACTTTTATTCCAAAGTGAATGTCAAGAAGTTATTCTCTTGGGTCAAAATGTGAACAGTTATTCCTATGCGCCATGCAAAGATAAAAAAATTGACTTCCCTATTCTCTTAGACACTTTGGCAAAGAAATTTCCCCAGATACTTTTTAGATTCCTTACTTCACATCCCAAAGACTTCTCTGACAAGCTAATTGGAGTAATCGCAAAGAATGAGAATATTTCAAAAGAAATACATCTCCCCATCCAATCAGGAAGTGATAAGATTCTCCAAGCGATGAACAGAAGATATACACAAAAACATTATCTTGAGATCATCACAAAGATTAAAAAAGGAATTCCAAATGTGAAACTTTCGACAGATGTAATTCTTGGATTTCCTGGAGAAACATTGGAAGATTTTGAAGAAACGGTGAAGGTTTTTAAAACCGTTGGATATTTTGCAGCATTCACAAATAAATACTCCCCTCGTCCAGGAACGGCCGCTGAAAAACTAGAAGATTCAATTTCTTGGAAAGAAAAGAAGCGACGAGAGAATGTCTTAAGAAAATTTATAAAAGTAGATTAGACTGCTTCTTAATTTTATATACATTCCATTCTTTTTTGAGTCCTCACTCTTTGTAAGTGAGTATAAGGGATTTTTAGTTCTCTTGATAACACGCTTAACATTTAACACAAAAAAACACCAATAATCCTTCTTTTGCTAAGGAAAGAAAACTTATACAAAAAAACGGTCAGATTAAAATCGACCGTTTTTTTGTATCGTATAATATAAAACGAAATTAACTATTCTTCCAGATTACTATACTCTGTGCTCCTATCAGTTGCGTTTGATTGAATATCTTCTGGATTTGGAGTTGCCTCCTCTGGAATCGGTCCAGCTTCAACACCAGGATTAATTTCTGGTTGTTTATTTTGTTGAGATTTTTCTACAACAGAAGACCCTTCTCCCAGTCCATCAAGTGCGCCTTTTCCGCTTTCAAGATTACTTACAATCTTTTTTAAATCAGCGTTGTCAGGATTCAAAACCAAAACGGCTTTGAATTGTTCTAATGCGGCTTTTTTATCACCATCCTTATCCAACACTAGACCAAGAAAATATCGAGCGTTTGCATAATTTTCATCCAAATCAACTGCTGCCTTAAATTCTTTTTTCGCATTGACAAAGTCTTCGTTCTTATAGTAGAACAACCCTTGTCGGAAAGCGATGCTTGCAACATTTGGATATTGTTTTCTGTTCTCTATTCCCTTCTCAATTGCGCTATCAATGTTCCCTTCTCTCTCATAGATTCCAACTGCCAACAGGTTAGCATCTGTATAATCTGGTTTCAACTCTAATGCCATATTGACATTTTCTCTTGCTTTAGCCAAATTTTCAATACTCTCCGCTGGAAGTTCTCCCTCTTTTAAAGTGCCTTCGTTTTGAGCCTTTATGACAGCAACATCAGATAATGATACATAGATACTTGCAATTTTCTGATAAATAGCTGGGTTGTTTGGATCTAATTTAATTGCAGTTTGATATGCCTCGATAGCCTTTTTGTCTGCACCGTCCATGGTCACCAGAACTCCCTCGTACACCCTTGCAAGTGCGATATGATTGTCAACATTAAATTGACTTAAGTTCTGAGCTCTGGCCGCACTTTCGATCGCTCCACGAACAAGACTACTGACAACAGCTGATTCATCAGCGGTTAATTTCTCTCCCTGACTTTCAGCAACCTTTTTGTTTGCTTGAGCAAAAAGTGCAATTGAAAGATTTCTATAATAAACATCTCTATTAGAATCAAGTTCAACCGCTTTAACCAATTCAGCATTTACCGTATCCAGCTCATTTCCTTTGGCATCTGCAACCAAAGCTTTATTAAAGTGAGTTGCAGCAAAATATTTCTGACTCTCAAGATAGATAGAAGCAATGAACCCAATAATAACCAGTACAAATACAAAAGAAAGTGCCAATGATGATTTTGGAGAAGCAGAGGTCGTGACAAATTCCTTTTTCTCGCTCTCACCATCTTTAAGTCCAGAAAAGGCCAAGAAAAGAGCAAGACTAAACCACCATAAGAATAGAATCGTGATGTTTGCTAGGTAGATAAATAGCATTAAAGTTACAAATAACCAAACCATTCCTATCCCCACTGACATATAATCCTCCTTTTCATCTTCGCCCTCATTCTTTTTCGCTTTTTTTGCAACACCCTTAAATAGAGCAATGACTCCAGAAAAAACCAAAAACAAGAAAGTCAGTCCCCCCAAGAGTCCTGTTGTTGAGATTAGTGTGAAAAAATAACTAGAAGCACTGTTGAAATTAACTGCCCAATAATCACCGAGATTTTCTGGTCTATTTTCCTGATAAACAGTTGTGTATGTTGTCGGTCCTGAACCAATCATTGGGTTTTCTTTGATTGCACTCATGGCAATTTTAGCAGAAGCTGTGTGATTCAATAAAACCTCTACTGGCAAATCTTTCTGTATCAAAGGTTTTGATCTTAGAATCATCAAAATTGTTAATACAAGAAAAATCATTGGCAAAATTCTCGCCTGGCCCTGAGCTTTACCACCATTCATAATTGTTGCTCCAAAAAGGAAGGCCATACAAACAATCAATGCAATCCAAACGATCTTGAAGTTTATTACCATTAAAATAAAGAAGAAAAAGAAAGCCAGAGCTATTAAAGCAATCTTCAATACTTTAGAAATATTACTTAAGAACATTGCCATGGAAAGCAAAAACAAGGCTCCTACATAAATAGCCAGTGCGTAGACAGAGCCGACTGTGTTAAAAAACGGACTCTTTGCAAATTCTAATGGCAAAGTATAAACTTCCCAAATTTGCAAAACTCCAAATAAAGAGGTGACGAAGCCACTGACCAAAAACGCTCCCACAACTTTCAGTGCCTCAGCGCGTGTCTTAATTGTATTCAAAACCAAAAAGAAAAAAGCCACAAAAAATAAAAGCGTAACTAAGGACTTACCCTCTCCTCCAAAAAATCCCCAGATACTTTGTTCTCTATATTCAGAAAAAATTGTGCTTAGTCCAAAAATTGCGAGAAAGGTAATCACTGGGACCAGAATAAAATCCTTCTTAACTCTAATTTCATTTTTCCAGGCCATTTTTCCAACCCATGCCAAGAAGCCAATGCCAACAATCAAAACAAGAAATACCTGCTTATTCAGTTCGAGAATCGATGGCACATTTGGTGCAAAAAATAAAGGCATCATAAAAACTGTCAAGAAAATGGAGGATTTGACAATAATATCTATTATTTTCATTGCCAAATTATCCGAGTCAGAAGTTTTCTTCGACTCAGTTACCCTTTTCTTAACTAAGGTCTGAAACTTATTTGTTTGCATTTTCTGCAAAGGATTTATTTTTTGTTTTTGACTCATTGGATTCCCGAAATTCACCCCCACTCTCTGCCCACTATCTTGTTGTGGCTTTTCTGCATTGTTAATGCCTTGCCCCATCTCACCGTTTTTGTTTAGACTATTCATTTTAGATTTTTTTAAATATATTTACATTTTTAAATAAATAAACACAACGTGCCTAGTCATTCTAGCACCTCTTTTTTATATTCACAAGTTGAACTATTTACAAAAATAACATATAATTAATATGTTATCAAATAAAAAATTTCAAAAAATAAAAAAGGTAATGGAAAACATACAAATTGTTCTTATTCCTCTTATTGTGATGGCACTTGCACAAGTTACGAAATTTGTTATTTTTACAATCAAAAGCGGGGGTATTCGTTGGAATTATCTCATGACTCACGGTCATATGCCTTCAGCTCACAGTGCATTGGCCACTTCTCTGGTCACTACAATCGGTTTTTCTGATGGCATTGGTTCTGGCGAGTTTATGATTGCAGTTGTCTTGGGACTAATCATTCTAGACGACGCCCTTCGAATCAGAATGTACCTTGGAGATCAAGGAAGATTCCTCAACATGCTTACCCAAACTCTAAACCTAGACCCTGAGCAATATCCAAGACTAAAAGAACACGTGGGACACAGAATAAGTGAAGTTGTCTGTGGAATCATCTTCGGATTTGTGTCTTCTTGGTTATTGATTCAGGTTTTGGTTTAGTTATATTTCAAAAAAATAATATTTAAAAAAAGCCATTGTATAGGTATGGCTTTTTTGTTTGTCAGAAAAATACATCTGTTAAATTTCTGCCTTTTTTTCACAATCTGACAAATTGCTTTTTACTTGACAAAATGCTTAAAATATGCTATGGTTGAACAATAGTTTACTTTGTGTAATCTATTTCTACATAAGTGATCTAGTAACTTTACAACTGCCATTCTGGCAGAACATACACGAGGAGAGACAACATGAGTAAAATAAGCGAAGTGGTAATAGTGCGTCATGGTGATAAAAAGAAAGATGTAAATGGAGTGGAGGTTTTGACTCATAAAGGCACTATGCAAATTCATCTGTCCGTGGCACTTCTGTCACAGATGACTGACTTTTCTGCAATAGTATACTCTGGTGAGCAACGCACTCTACAGTGCGCAACTATCGCACAGTTGCTTCTAGAGGGAGTCAAAGATCTCCCGGAAATTCACAAGGGATTACATTTTCAAGAAGCCGCTGATAGAATTGGCTTCGACGAAAGCATGTTTCCAGCTGAACATAAATCCATCCTAGAAGCTGGCAATACAATTACCGCAGGGATTAAGAGAAGCCAATTTGCTCGTGAACTACGATGGCAACTCATTCCAACGGTCATTGAACTTGCAAAACTTGGAAACGTTCTCGGATTTTCCCATAGTCCACTTTCGAGTCTAGCAGCTCCAGACCTAAACTTCGTTTATGACATCGGCAATGCCGATGCTGTCATTTACAGAGTATCTGGAAATGAGATTCTCTCCGCTGAACACTTTATCTGCCCGATAAAGTAACATTTCTTTACGGGCAAAAACAGGCACTATTTCAAACATTGAAATATGTGCCTGTTTTATTTTGTCTAAAAAGCTATTCCTTACATTCTCCCGCAAGGCTTCTTAAATAATCTTCCGAAAGTTCTATTTCCCTACCTCTAAAATTAATCACAATTTTGACATTCTCTTTGTTTTCTCTTAGAACTTCAATTTTAAGACCTTCCAGGAATTTCATTGAACCTCCAATTTCAGCAATAAAATCTTTGCGATCTTTTTGAAATAAATCAACCAACAAGTGCTCAATCACTCCTGTGTGAGACACAAGCGCCACATGACTATCGGCGCCACTCTTGAAACGCTTTGTCATTTCCACAAAATGCAAAAGCTCCGAGGCTAGTTGCTTGCTCACATCTTTAGAGCTTAGCGTCTCTCCATCCGGACGCTCATCATATGTATCAAGAAACATTTGTACCGCTTCTGACTCATTTCCACCAGATTCATTTACAAGTGCTATATATTTATTAATAAATTCAGGAGAAAAATCACCTTCCATCCCCAATCCCTTCCTTTCTCTTGGATTATATCCTGAGCCGTCAGAAATTGCCTCGGCAGTTTGCTGAGTTCGGGGATTCTCTGACATTCTGCTGTGATAGGCTTTTATTTTTTTATCCAAACCAAATTCTCTAGCGCGTTCTTTGCCTTCCTCTGTTAATCCTCCATTAATACCCTCCTTTTCAGCGTGTCGAATAAGGTCAATGGTCAATTTCACATTCGCGCCAAATTTTTCTGGTGATCTCATTTTTTCTCCAAAATTTTCCATGAAATTAGCTGTTATTTTCTTATCTTTTTCACAATTCCATTTATTGCATCTACTTCAACAAAGTCGCCATCAACGAAAAGTTTTGTCGCATTTTTTGTTCCAGTGATACAAGGTTTTTTCATCTCTCGAGCTGTTATGGCGGCATGTGAAGTTATCCCTCCTTGGTCTGTAACAAAAGCTGCTGCTTTTTGCATAGCATGGATATAATCAGGAGTTGTTTCTGGAGCAATTAATATATCGCCCAATCCTATCTTCTCACAATCTCTGGCATTTAAAACTATTTTTGCGATTCCCTGAACAACACTCTTGCTTGCCACCGTTCCTTGAACCTCAATTTCCTTTTTCTTGTCATTACTAACATTTAATGTGCTATATAAATTAACTTCTTTATCAAGTTCTTCTCCAAAAATAAGTCTTTTGCCCCCTTCTTCAGAGATAAACCCAAAACGAGCCTCTCTTTTATCTAGCAAAAAACTTCTGTCTTGATGCCGGCTCAATTTCAAAATTTCTTCATGAGTCAAATTTATTAACTTTTCATAGCTAATTTCATTTTCTTTTGCCAAAGCAAGCATTGTCTTACGATATTTAAAAATAACTTTATTCATTTGCTCAACCATAGCAGAGCGATGAAAAGCTAGGTACTTTCCAATGTGAATCATCTCTTCCAATTCTTTGCTCCTGATGCTATTTGGATTAGCCAGTTGAGAATCTATGGGATTACCATTCTTAGAAAAATCTCCTCCATCTATAGATTCTTGTAATGATTCTCTAGTCAACTGCTGTCCTCCAAAAGCATGCGTTCCAACCCAGGCCCATTTACTTAGGAATGCATCAATGTCTTCTTGATTTAATTTTCGCAACTCTTCTTGATATTCCATAAGTGGAGTTTTTTGTTCTGGTTGCATCATTTGTAAGACTCTTTCTGACGAAACATTTTCATTGGCGCAAATCTTTCTTATTTTATTTTCAAACCATGGGTCAACAAAAGTAATAAGCATAATGCAACCCAAAAAATGATTGCTCAATTGGTCAAGCAATTCCTCAAAGTTTCCTTCGAAATTAATAAGAACATTTGTTTCCTCCTGACAAATTTTTAGAAATTTATCAAACCACTCTACCCCATCTTTTTCCAAGGTTGAATGAAGAATCTCAAAATCACTTTTCAAAAAATAATAACTGCCGTCCAAACATCTCATTTCTCCCCTCAAAATGACTCTCATATATTTCAATGTCTTTGACGTCGTGGCTTGGTGCCACAACGAAACAGTAAGAAGATTAGGATCCCACTTGCCCCAATACGTCCACTCTAAAAGAACTTCCTCTTCAAACTTATTATTTATTTTCTTTCTTACTGCCGTATTCATAAATTTGAAATATTATTCTTATCTTGTTCTTTCTGGAATCTTCAGCACCCCACCATACACATCCACTTCTATCAGTTCTCCATCACGCAAAACCTGGGCGACGATTTAAACTCCTCTCCTCAAAAAGTCAGCTCAATCTCCATATCATCTTTTTCTACGTATAGTTTTTCCTCATAAAAGCAACTGATTTTTTAATAAGCTTCTTTAGCACTGGGATTTCTATATCCGAAAGCTTTTTAACGTAAAGACATGACCCCTTGCTAATTTTATGCTTGCCAATTTTTCCAAGCAAATCTTGATTATCCCCAAACCCAGACATGATATAGATTGTGATGTTTTGTTTTCTGGGAGCAAACGCTGTGAGCGGCCAATCTCCCTCTTGAGTGCTTCTTTCAGATTTATAATGATACGATCCAAAACCAATCATACCATCACCCCACAAACAAGCTTTTTCACCAGTAACTTCTTCAAATATTTTCAAAAGTTGCTGACTATCTTTTCTTTTCCCCTCATCTTCCACGCTTAATAAATATTTATCGACGCTCGCTTTAGTTCTCTTGGTTTTTAACTCTGCCATAATTTTAATTTAATGGTTAGTCCTACCTTAAAAATATCACTTAAGCTTCTTTTCTACAATCCTCACAACCCCACTATTCGCATCAACTTCCACCAAATCTCCATCATGCAAAACTTGTGTGGCAATTTTGGTTCCGATGACACAAGGGATCTTGAGTTCACGAGCCACGATTGCAGCGTGACAAGTGATTCCTCCCTCATCGGTAACAATAGCCGCTGCCTTTTTCATAATTGAGAGATATCTAGGATCGGTCATGGCAGTGACTAGAACTTCTCCTTGATTAAATGTTTCTGCCTCTTTAATTAATTTGATTATTCTTACTTTTCCTCTAACTTTACCCAAACAAGCTGTGTTACCTTTTATTTCATCTACGTCATGCTCTACATTTCTCATTTTATCAATTTCACCGAGAATCTTAATTGCTTTTTCTCTGGGGAAAATTTCTGTCTTATTTTTAGAATATTCTACGAAGAAAAATTCTTTGCGCCCCAAATAGCCTTTAGGCAATTTTCCTAGATTCACAAAACAAACTAACTCTTCCTTGCTGAGATATTCCAAAGAATCTTTTTCAATATCTAATTTTTTTTCTATCACGTTTAGCAACTCTCTCTCCAATGTCATGCCGTCTCTGTGAATATTTTCGTATCGCTCTCGTGTTTTTATGCACAATTTCTTTGTTTCTCTTTCTAAGTTTTCAAGGTATTCTGGAGCATAGGCACTTACCATCACAATCGCAAATAAATGACTCATGTATTCATGAAGTTTTTCAATTGCCTCCATGGGACTCTCATGCTCTTGTTTAAAAAATTCTTCGCATTCCAAGAGTTCTTGGTTGTTTTTTTCAATAAACCTTTTGAAGTCTTCCAAGGTATTCTTTCTAAAATAAGCTTCTGGGATTCCTTTATAAGCAATGATTGGTAAAAAATGGTAAAAAACTCCATTCTCGACCAAAGCATAAAATGGCTTCATGCTGTAGTTAGTATCTTTTTCAAATCTTTCGCTTAGAAGTTCTTTTGCGATAACAGAGGCATTTAGGATTGTATAGTCTCTTTGGTGTTTTTCATAAGTTAACTTTCTCATAAATATTTGGTGTAACTAATTATTTTTGTCTTTCATTTTCTCCAAAATCCTCACCACCCCATTATCCCCATCCACCTCCACCAAATCTCCGTCTTTTAAAATTGTCGTTGCATTTTCTGTTCCAACAATACATGGGATTTTCATCTCGCGAGAAATGATTGCCGCATGAGACATCATGCCTCCCTGATTTGTGACAATGGCAATGGCCTTTGAACAAGCTGGCATAATCTCTGGTGATGTGGTCTCGGCGACAAGAACGTCTCCTTTTTTCATCTTGTCCATAGCTTTTCTCAAATCAGAGAAAGAGGTCACGTGATCAGGGAAAACAATGGCTCTGCCTTTGGCATATCCTTTTGAAGCTGTCACTCCTTTAATTATATTGAAGTCTTTTAGAGAAAAGCTATTTGCAGTTTCTCTAGGGTTTTCGTGTAAAATAAGTTCATTATTTTCCACATAAACAACATAAAAATTTCTCCTTTCTTCGCAAACAGAATCGTCAAATCTATTTCCATCAAAGGCTTTGTCTAATTCCTCCGGGGTATAAAATAAAAGCCGATTATAGTCTATGCCAAGCTGTGTACTGATTGATTTTGTTATGGAATAAATAAGCCCATCTTCTCCAAAAATGATTTTGTTTATAATTTCCCTCATCTCTTCCTTCAGTTTGCCGAAATCAGACAAACTCTTCTGCATCAAACCATTCTTGAAAGTTAAATCCGTATACCAAAAATCTGTTTTATCATAATATCCATAAAATTTAGCAAATACTTGTCCAACTTTATGAAAATCTTCTTTTGCAATTTCCTTCCCTTGCAAATTTTTTACTACATTCAAGAAATCTTCAGCCGATTTTCTAATATCAGATTCGAATTTGTTTGCGCTTTCTTTAGTTTTGTATAATTCAACCCCTTCATTAAGAGTTTTTTCAAACTCTTTTTTCGGCAAATAGACTGTTCTTTGGTTATTAGCATTTATGGCCAAAACTTTATTTTTTATCTTCGGTTCCAAATAAAAGAAATCTAGCAATAACGGAACGTTGGTAAAGCGAGCCAGTCTGATATAATCTTTTGGGTCAAGTGTTGCCATATTGGTTATTTTTATGAATTTTCTGCCGGAACCTTATAGTCAAGAACTAAATCCTTAAATTTTATTTTTACATCTTCTTCTCCCATCTCATCGGTCTGTATTGTTATAGATGGACCCTCGGAGTAGTTAAGTAATCCACCAAGCATCTCTGCTGTGACTTCACTGGGTTTGAGTTCTGGATGATTCTGCAAATATACAAGCTTAGTAAAGTATTCAACTATGCCACTATGACCTATCATTGTTAATTTGACTTTACTGTCAGATTTTAGCCTGCTAGTCATGCTCACAAAGTGTTTGACAACTTTTTCTATCTCAGCTGCAATGTCTTTTCCTGACATATGGAAATCTGGAAGATTCTTATCATAAAACTCCTTTAAAAAATACTCATTCCCCTTTTTTTCTTGATCTTTTGAAACAGGCTCAACCAACCTATCTTTTTGTAGAGTTTCTTCTTCCTCGTTTATGTTATATATTCCCTTATCCGCCAGCTCCTGATGAAGAGCTTTTGCTGCTTCTGGTGTAAACTCAGTCATTATTCTCCCTGTCAACTCTTCTTTGTTTCTAGTTTTGGTTTTCAAATCAAATTCGTCCAGATACTCCTGAATCTTCTCTCTGCTTTGCTGAGGTCTCTTGTGTGGACTTAAATAGAATTTATGTGTATCAAACTTATCATCATGTGAATTTCTTAATTTTTCTAGCAAAGCGGCTTTCCCCTCTTCAGTTAAATCTCCGGTTTCATAATCCTTTTCTGGATGACGAATCAAATCAATTTCCAAATATACATTTGCACCATATTTTGGCTTTTCTTTTCCTGCCTCAATGGTTGGCTTAAACATTTTATTCATCTCACTCATACTTGTGTTATTTATTTTTATAAAAAATTAGGTTTTCTTAACCATACCAGTTTTCATATTAATAACCACCTGATCTCCTGTCTTGAAAATCTTGCTGCCAATCCTAGTACCAATTATGCAGGGTTTCCCTAATTCTCTGCTAACAATAGCCGCGTGACATGTAAGTCCTCCTTCATCAGCTATAACAGCTCCAGCTTTTTTCATCATTGGCACCAAGTTGGGATGAGTCTGTGTTGCTATCAAAAAATCGCCTTCGTTAAATTCCTTGGCGAGTTTATCCTCAGCACCAATTGCAGTCGTCAAAACCACAACTCTTCCCCTAAGCTCACTGTCACCGTTGGGCGAAGATGCCACTGTTCCTTTTAATTCAGTTGATTCAGCTATCTCATCCTTTCTAAATCTAAGTATATCTGCCATTTCTTTTAGTGCTTCTTCTCCGAACAACTCTTTTCTTTCTCCATTAGAAAATTTGATTAAATAAGCTTTGTGCCTTCTGGTCAGTTCTTCTTTGCTTAATTTCTGTCCATTTTGAGCAAGATTTATAAGATCTCGAAGAGCATAGGCATCTAAATCCATCTTATCTAGACCATACACTTTACCAATATTATTAACTAAATCGTCCAAATATCCAGAAACTGCGAGTAGATACGTGTGAATGGTTATTCTAGACAAAAGCATTTGTCCGGTGATTTCCGCCAATTCATATATTTCAATACCATTATTTTTCTTTACTATAGCTTCTCGTTTTCTTATCTTGGATTTTTGTTTGTCCAATTGTAGCAACTCTTCTTTCTGATTATTCCAGTCTCTCATAGCAATTTCAATTTCATCTTTCATTTCCTCCAAGCCAATATGTTTACCACCAAAAACACTCTTATTCAGAAACCCTATTTCAATGATTCTTTTCTCGATTTTTTTGTAAAAATCTGAATTCTCTTCCCTGTAAGATTCGACATTCAAACCGCTCTCCTTAATTTTCTTGGCAAGTAATAAAATCTGATATCGCAAATATACAGTTGGACTAATCTCTCTCCCATTTTCCATTAACAGTTCCAATTCCTTGTTGGGGAGAAATTTGTTAATGACTTTTTCCACCTCATAATATCGTTGTGGTTGAGTCAAAAAATAATATTTAGTTACCGCACCATTCACTTTCCAAAAGTCCAAAAGAAGGTTCACAATCTTTTTGGGATTGCTTTTTATCAAACCAATTTCCTTATCTTTAAAGTTTTCGCGATAGTTTTCTATTAATTTTCTTGCTGCATCATACATTCTTGGAATTTCAGACTCAAAATCTTTTATAAATTTTTTATCTTTTAGATTTCTCAAACCCTGTTCCGCTTCTTTTTTCAAGGTTTCTTTGCTATAAGCCCCAAAGAAGAAAGATTCTGGTTTAGCTTGACCATATAAAAGCCATTTTTCAGGTTTATATCCAGATATTTTTTCCATCGCATCATACGTTTCTTGGGAAACCCAACTGTCCATCCAATAGAAACAAGAATATTGAGTTTGGTCATAAAGAATATTAAAATCCTTAGCCTTTTGCTCAATAACATTTTCTGTTGCATCTTCGTCTTTTTCCGCCCTTTCCAAAATCCGCACCACCCCATTATCCGCCCCAGTCATCCGACGGGGCTTCGCTTCGTCTATTTCATTGTTGGAGTTCTTATGGTTATTCCTTGTTTCTGCTCTTTCTAAAATTTTTACTACCCCCCGCTCCGCATCTACCTCCACCAAATCCCCGTCCTTCAAAACTTGGGTTGCGATTTTAGTGCCGATGATGCAAGGGGTGCCTAGTTCGCGAGACATAATTGCAGCATGGCACAGAATCCCACCTTCATTGGTGATGATAGCCGATGAAATTCTCATCGCTGGCACAAAATCAGGCATTGTCATGGCGGTTACCAAGACCTCACCCCTTTCTAGCAGGTCCACCTCTCTTCTATCCAGAATAACTCTCACTTTCCCAGTCGCCTTGCCCTCAAAAGCACTAACTCCTTTTATTTCCTTAATGTTCTCGGTCGATTCATCTTTGGGAACAATCAAAGCTTGCAGTTTATCTACTTCATCTCCTGTGACAAAAAATGAAGAATTCGGGGCGATAAAAAAGGCATACCCATTTTTTGTGCAATCTATAATTTCTTTTTTATTCAAAACTAGTTTTTCTTGTTTCAGACTTTCCACTATTTCCTTATAAAGCATATGCAACACCTCGTCCATCTCCAAATCAAAACGCTTGGAAATTTCCAAAAACACATCTCGATAAGCCAAGTTAACCTTGGACCATTCTTCGATAACCTCCGTTCGCAAATAAGCGACGTCTCTACAAAAAGTGATGCGTTTTTTCAACTCTTCTGACAACTTTGCGTGGCTTATCAGCTCCGTAGCTTTTTTAAGTTCCTGATCTGCGCGATCAAATTCTTTTTTGGCTTTTTCGTATTCATCTTTTTGATTGAAAATAGCCAATCTATCTTTAAAATATGAAATATCAAAAGGTTCATCGTCAATATCCCGCATAGATAAGTGGGCATATTTTTCATGGTGCATCTTTATAGCAATTTCCATTTCTTCTGGCGAAAGGTTTTTCAACTCGAGTAGCTCTCTTTGTTCTCTACTTGAAGCAGGAAAGCTAGATGGACTAAAGGCTACAGAGAAAAAATCCTCCAATTCCCCCTTCGTTCCTTGCCAATTTTTTTTGATTTCTTTTTTCAATTTTCCGACGATTGGATCCACAGCAAACCAAAGAAAACCAATTGAATAATATTTTACCCAATAATCTTTATGCCTAGTCACAAGCTCTGCTAATTCCTTGCTTTTAAGACTTTTTACATCAATGTCAGAGACACTCTTGGCCAATTCAACCGACATTTTTCCGATATTTTCCAATTCTTTAACGACTGAGTCTATAAACTCCGGATCCTCTCCCATTTTTTTCTCCCACAATCTTGCAGCATCTTTGTGAAATTTTTGATCGATCCAAACATTTTTCACTTGCTTGTGCCCTGCTTCAAAAAAGAACACGTCCAGACCCCAACGCTCCTTGACTTCATAACTAGCGATTCGATAAAGATCCATAAAATATGGAACCCTCCTTCGAATAAATAAATCAAATTTATTTCCCTTGAAATCTTCCACCTCTCTTTGCAAAATGTCTTTGTTAATGTGCCGAAGTGGCATTGAAGAATCGCCTTTTTTATCCTCCTTATCCAAAACTCTCACAACCCCGTTGTCCGCATCAACTTCAACTAAATCTCCGTCTTTTAATATTTTTGTAGCATCTTTTACCAATGTTATTGTTGGAATATTTATTTCCCTTGCGAGGATGGCAGCATGACACAATATACCACCTTCTTCTGTAACAATGCCCCCAACCTTTTTCAAGAAAACGTCCATTGTGGGCGTGGTCATGTTTGTAACAATAATTTTATTAGCAAGGTTTTTTAAATTTTCTAAACTATCATTTATAGAAATGATCTTGGCCTCCCCTTTGATAACACCACTTGAAACGCTTATACCTTTTAAATCATTTGCTTCGACGTATTTTATTCTTGAAATTAGCTCTTTTACATATTTACTTTCAAAATTTGTTACTATTTTTCCTTCTTTTTCTAAAGATTTTACACGATACACATATCCACTCAACCTGTTCTTTTGTAAAATATTTACTTCATCTACAGATAGTTCACTTGAAAAATATCTCTTAATTTCTGAAATAGTTAAATAGGAGAGATTTTTTATTACTAAATTTGAATCGTTTTCTGTTGCATTCAAACACAGGTTTTCCAAAAATTGAAAGAATTTCAAAAAAACAACTTTTCTTTCATTGTGGAATTTTCCTAATTCATCCAGTTGCTTCTTTGATAGGTTTGTATTAATCCTACCTAACGCATGGGTAAATTCAAAAAATATTCCAAACTCGTTCCAATTCTTTTCCGCTCTGGCAAGTAGTTCTAAGGCACTAGTTTTTGTAATGTTTTTTGTTATTTTTCTATCAGAAATATTATCTACTAAGGACATAGTTCTAACTCCCTCCCTAATAGCATTATCTATATACCCAGCGTCTTGTATAGCTAAAGACAAATCTCTGTTTATTCTTTCGACATCTTTCTGCAGTACATAAGAGGAAACCAGTCCACTTTTCATACAGTAAAAAGCTTCCGTATAGTATATTTCTTTAAGAAAACCTGGGTTTAATAAGGACCAGGTGGCAATAGAGAGATCTCTCAGTGTATAATCTCTTTCCATGTACTTTATAAAACTATCCTTTCCCTCTCTTGCGGTCTCTTTCTCATTTTCTAAAATCCTCACTACCCCATTATCAGCATCAACTTCCACCAAATCTCCATTATGCAAAACTTGCGTGGCGATTTTAGTGCCGATGATGCAGGGAATATTAAATTCGCGTGAAACTATGGCAGCGTGACAAGTTACTCCACCTTCATCAGTAACGATGGCAGTGGCTTTTTTAACAGCAGGTATATAATCAGGAGAAGTCATATGAGTGACTAAAATGTCCCCCTCTTGAAATTCTTTTACTTCACTTTTGAACTTCACAACCCTTACTTTTCCAGAAACACAGCCCTTATTTGCAATTTCTCCCTTTATTTCTCCCACTTTATAATCTGGTTCTATTTTTTCTAATACCAAATTTTTTGCAGTCAGCTCTTTTTCAATCTGATCTCTACTAAAAAATTTATAGTTAATAATTCCCCCTCCATCTAATCTTTTTTCTATCTCATGTAACTTTTTTTCTGACAATTCACCGCCCTTCAATAAGAAAACTTCTTCAGCCGAAATAACATTGGCAATCGTCTTATATTCTGGAAACTTTTTTATGAAAAAATTTACATAAATTTTATCAAACTCATCCGAATATTTTTCGATTCTTTTTCTAATAGATAAAGCTTTATTCCTAATTTCCAAACTAATTGTCTCAATAGAGGGTATAACAAAGATAGTTGCCATCGGCGTCCACCACTTTCTCCACATATCATGAAAATCTTTCAAACCGTCTAAATCATCTACGTTCTTTTCATCATTAACATATTTCAATAATTCTTCCGTAAATTCATTTAAATCATTTTCCGCACGAATAAATAGATTGTCATCTTGTTCTATTATATTACTTATTTCACTATATATCTCATTAATTTCAACTAAATCATAATAAACTTTTAGCCTGTTTGAAGCTCCGTCTCTTATGAAAATCAAATTTTTAGCATTACTGAATCCATAATTTGAGTAATCATACAGGTTCGACTCACTCCAAACTGAAGCGTAGAAAAAACTATGCTCCCGGGTTTGGTTATTTGTAAGAGTAATTTTTTTATCATTCCCTTTCATTAACGTCGTTATCGGCCTCGATTGCGTAATGTAAAACTTTCCGCCTTCCTGTGCCCATTCAATATCACATGGAAAGCCGTAATGGTTTTCGATTTGAATGATCAATTCGGACAATTCCAAAATTTCCCCGTCATTCAAAACTTGTTTCTCTCCTTCCTCTCCAAGCTCCTTCCACTCATTCCCACCACCATCTTTCCCATAAAGCGCTTTCGTTTGCACACTCACATTAACATCAATAATCGCCTCATTGTTTCGCGTTTCTTCATTCTTAATTCCTAATTCATAATTCTTAATTCCGTCCTTTCCCACTACATAGGAGTCTGGCGTAATAGAACCCGAGACAATTGCCTCGCCCAGCCCGAACCCTGCTTCAATGATGATTTGATTTCTGTCTTCCGTCACCGGATGCACCGAAAAAGCAATCCCTGATTTTTCTGACTGAATCATTTTTTGCACCACCACCGCCACTGAAACATGACTTTCTTCAAGTCCTTTTTCAAATCGATAAAATATCGCGCGTGGCGTGAAAAGCGAGGCCCAACATTTTTTCACGTTTTCTAACAAACTCTCTTCGGTGGTGTTTAAAAAGCTGTCCAACTGTCCTGCCCAAGCAGCCGAAGCACTGTCCTCTGCTGTGGCACTCGAGCGCACGGCCACCAACTTCGCATCCAGTCTTCCAAACTGCTCGCTAATATGCATTGCGATATCATTCGGCATCTTTGCACTCAAAATCAAATTTTGAATTCTTCCTGAGGCATATTCAACGGTATGCATTTTGCTTTGCTCAACTTTGTTCAATTCGCTGGTAATTTCTTGTTTTAAATCCGTTTCGGTCAAGAACTTTTCAAAAGCATCGGTGAGCACAACAAAACCAGGTGGCACGGGAATGCCAGCAGAAATCATCTCTCCAAGAGAAGCTCCTTTTCCTCCAGCAATACCCACATCTTTACTAGAAATTTCCTCGAAATTTTTTGTGAACATAACGTTGTTGAATTATTTTTTCTTAAGCATCAAAAGCACCACGCCTGTCATCCTATCTTTGTCTTTCGGATTGCTCTCGGCAATAAGAAGCGTAAGAGCTGTCAAGGCTTCGGGTGTGAGACTGGCACGTAAAATTCCAGTGCGACGCAAAAACCACACAAAAGCAAAGGCCCCACTTCTTTTATTTCCATCAGTCAGCGGATGATTTTTTACCATGAAATACAAAAGGTGTGCCGCTTTTTCTTCGGCAGTAGAATATACATCTTGCCCGCCAAAAGATTGAAGCACATTCCCAACAATTCCAGCCACAGCCCCTTTGTTTTTTTCCTGCCCGAAAAGCTCTGTTGCTTGTTTTTTAGAAATTAAATCCTTTTTCAATTCTAAAAGCGCCTGATTCAAATCATCAGCCGTAAAAGTAGCTTGCTTTTTTGTCGCTCCTTTTTTCGGAAACTCATCATTGTCATATGCATCCAAAGAAAACCATGTTCCAGCAAAGGCGTTTATAAGCTCTAGAACATCTTCCGCTTTTACTTCATTTCCTTTTGGTAAAAGAGCCTTAACATCAGAAACTGCCTTTAGAAAATTCTCGTAATTCCGTGAAATCTGATCGCGATTAATAGCATAACCGTCTATTATGTATTGCTTAAGTATTTTATTGGCCCATTTTCTGAAATCTATCGCTTTTTTTGAATTAGTCCTATAACCCACAGACAAAATCACATCAAGTGAATAAAAAGCCACCGGTTTATCAGAATTTGCAATATGCATTTTCTGCATATTGCTTTTTTTATCAACTTCTTCATCACTAAAAATATTTCTTATATGCCTTGAGATCACGGATTGATCCTTGCCATACAGCTCAACAATTTGAGATTGGCTTAGCCATACAGCTTCGTCCTTAAAATACACCTTCAAACCAACTTCTTTGTTTGAAGTCTTATAAATCAAAATCTCATCTCTATTTTTTTCGTTTATTATTTTTTTTGACATTGGAAGTGGTCAATTAATATTATCTTTATAGCATTAAACCTTAAATCTTTAAACCTCTTTGTGGGAATCATACTCCTCTTTCCACTCAATCCCTCCTTTTTCAAACTCATCTTTCAGCTTTCTCTTAACTATTTTCAAAACATCCAAAAGTTCTGGGAATTTAGCTACCGCCCTATCTGCATAATTAGCTATAAATTGTGGTTTATCATACGTTTTATATCCACTTTCTGCAAGTTGTGTCAGTGTTTCGATTTTGTCTAAGGCCTTGATGAATCTCGCCTCTTTGGTTTTGGATTCTTCGTATTCATTCCATAAACCAAAAATCTCCTCGCCGATCTCCTCGGGAAGAGTTTCTTTTAATTCTTTTATTGCCGTTTCTTCTTGTGTATTTTTGTCCTCGACTAAAACCTTTCCTTCGGCAATTAAAATCGCATCGATATCACCGGTCAACGCCTCAGCAATATCATGAACCAAGGCAATTTTTACTGCTCTATTTATATCGATCTCCAATTGCAATTCATCCGCAACGACAAAAGCAAATAAGGCCAAACGCCAAGAATGATCTGCGGTTGATTCTTTTCTGCCTGAAGTCGTCTCATTATATCTTAGAGTCGACTTTAGCTTTTCAATCTTGCGCATAAAATCAAATATCTTTCCTAGATTTTCAGCATTATCATTTTTCCCTTTTTCATCCATAGTCTCCTTTTAAATTAAGATTATTTCTTCCAATCACTGATGATTATTTTGGAAGCCTTTTTCTTTATTACCAACTTTTGGCCTTCACGGATGCCCATTTCCCTAATAATCTCAATTGGAATTGTTATGGCGTAGCTCCCTGACTTTTTGTAGACTTTTCTGATGCTTTTTTCTTCTAATTTTCTTCGCATATGTTTTATTTTAAGGGTATCTTAAAAGGTACCTTTTACAGTACCTTTATTATATCGTATTTTGAATACAAATCAAAGCTAAATTACCTATTTCTTAAGACTCTTAGTCATCATTACCTTTTTTAATACATATTTCAATTCCATTTGCTCCTTTTGTTCTTTTGCTAGCTTTTTCATCGCTCTACGGTTGCAATCGCCTTTTTTTAAGATATTTGACATCCATACACCGCTGATGAGATGCGGCATCATCACATAATCAGCTCCCGCATCGTACATCTCATTCAGAAATCTTGAATAAGCCAAATTCGCAATAATTATTGGTTTAGAATGCTTTTCTCTTACCATTTTTATCATGGTCAGTTGACTGTTTGTGCTGGGCATCGTTGATATTATCATCTTAGTCTTGTCCAGGGGAAGTTCTGATAATAGTTCAACATCAGTAGCATCTCCAAAAAAATATGGAATGTTTCTTTTCTGCAATTTTTTTAGGGCCAATGGATCGAAATCAACCACCGCAAAAGAAGTTCCTTGCTCAGCTAATGACTCACAAATCTTCCAGCCGATCCGATGATAACCGAAAACTAGAACATCAAATTTTTGAATTTCATGCTTAGGAGTAAGGCGCTTGTCTTTGCCAAACATTCTAAGCAAAGGCTCAATCATTTTATATATTTGACTGTTATATGTAATCAAATACGAAGAGGCAAAAATAGTAGTCAATGCAACAAAAGTAAAAAGTGGCAAAAGATTACTGTTCATATAGCCTTGTTGCTGTACGACAAACAAGAAAACAAAGCCAAACTCACTTACCTGCGCTGCTGTTAAACCAGCCTTGAAACTTACTCGCCTAGTAAATTTCATTACGCGATACAGGAAATAAAGAATAAAAGGATTTCCAAATAAAACAAATAATGACAAAATTATTCCTGGAACAACAACCCCTCCGATGTTTTGGATCTCCATCTCGCTTCCTAGAATAATAAAGAACAGAACTATGAAAAAATCACGAATTGGACGAATGCGACTAGAAATTTCAACTTGATAAATTGAAGACCCCAAAGAAAGACCCGCTATAATTGCTCCAACTTCCAGTGAAAGACCAACCCACTCAGCCAATCCAGCAACAGAAAAACACCAAGCGATTGTAAAGATAAGCAGAAATTCTCCTGATTTTGCAGCAGTGTTTATTAACTTCAGAATCAATTTAGAAGCAAAATAAACAAAAAACAAAAAGGCTAGACTCTTAAAGAAGATGAAAAAAAGTGAAACTACAAGAGAGTCTCCATTTTTGAATGCTGGCAAAAGAATAAGAAGCAAGATAGCAATAATATCCTGAACCAGCATAAGCCCCATGGTATATCTACCATAAACAGTTTCTGTTTCCCTCTTTTCACTAAGAAGCTTCATTATTATGATGGTCGAGGAAAATGTTATTGCAATTGCCAAATAAATCGAAAATTCCTGGTCAAAGCCCAAAGCAGATAAAATCAAAAAACCAAAAAAAGATGTGAATATAACCTGACCAACCCCTGTTACTGTGGCTACAACTCCAATTTTTTTCAAAAAATGAAAATTCAAACTCAACCCCACTAAAAATAAAAGGAGTATAACACCAAATTCCGCAAAAATATGAAAGTATTCTTGATTGCTATTGATTAGGTTAAAAAAAACAGGGCCAGCTAAAATTCCTGTTATAATATAGGAAATAATCAGCGGCTGTTTTAATAATTGAACAATGAAAGCTATCAGGATGGTAAATCCAAGAATAACTCCCGTGTTTATAAAAATTGAATCTATCATTTGTTTTTATCTTTATTTTTATTTTTTTTTGCAATATCAGTATTATAAATATAACTGCCCGCTATTTTTGATATTAGCATTTGTTACTAAGAACAACAAATTATTTAAGTTATTTCTTTAAGTAATTTTTTAATCACTTTCTTATCGTTCCATGAAACCCTTTTATCTCCGATTGCCATTGTCTCCTCCGCTCCCTTCCCTGTAACAAGCACGAGATCTCCTTCTTTCGCGATTTCCAGAGCTTTTGTGATACCATCTCTCCTTTCTGTAATCTTCCAACAGTTCTGCCCGTCTTTTTTGTCTCCAGTGATTACGCCAGCGAACACTTCGTTCATAATTTGCATAGGGTCTTCGTGGTAGGGATCTTCGTTTGTGACAATAGCAAAATCAGCATATTTAGCCACAATCTCTCCCATAATCGGGCGTTTTCCTCGATCTCGTTCCCCACAGCTTCCGAAAACCCAAATGATTTTTCCAAATTCATTCTTAACTTGTGCATTTTTCAAAAGAACTCCAATTTTTTCCATTGAATCTGGCGTGAGAGCATAATCTACAATGATTGATATGCCCCTGTCATTTTTGATATATTCCATTCTACCACTTACATTTTCAATTTTTTCCAAAGCCACTTTTGAAACACCAATGTCTATGCCTTGAGATTTCCCAATGCAGACTCCGGCCAAGGCATTTTCAATATTAAAAACTCCTGGCAAATTCAAGTGAAAATTTTTCTCTTCTATTTTAAAATGTGACCCCTGGATGCTTGTTACTATTTCCTTTGCAAGCACAATTTCCATCTCGCCCTTATTCTCAAATTCTGCTTGCTTCTGTGCGCTTGTAGTAAATCCAAAAATTTTATGGCCTCTTTTTTTGACGATATTGATAAAGTTCTCTGGATTTTCCATATCAAGATTGATTACACCAAAGCCATTTTCCTTAATTTTATCAAAAAGCCTTGCTTTTGCCTCTCGATATTTTTCCATTGATACATGATAATCCAAATGTTCCCTTGTCACGTTTGTAACAACCGCAACATCGAAAAATACTCCGTGTAAACGACTCTGGTCCAAGGCATGTGAAGAAACCTCTATCACCAAATAATCACATTTTTCTTTAACTGCTCTGCTGATAAATTTTTGCACAGCCCATGCCGATAATGTAGTGAATTTTGTCTTATTTACCCACTCTTTCTGCCCAAGTTTAAAATTAATCGTAGAGGCCATTGCCACTCTATGTCCTTCTTCTTCAAGAATCTTTCCTATCATCTGCGTGGTTGTGGTCTTGCCGTTTGTGCCAGTAACGCCAACTATCTTTATCTTCTTGGAAGGAAATCCAAAACACAAAGCTGCAAGAAAAGACCTAATTAAATGATACTTATTTTTAACCAATCTTAGCATTTTTTTTGATCTTTATTTTTAATTTACGAAACTCATCTTGAATATTTTGCAAGAACTTATAGACATGATATTTCCGTTTATCAACAATAACATCCCAGCAACCAGGAAAAGCAGTTAGTTCACCCTTAGGAGAAAAACCAATTTTAAATTTGGAAATACCAGACCAACTGTTTTCGATTAGCTGCCCTTTTTCATTCTTTTGTATTTTGGTCCCACCAAAATCATATTTGGAAAATCCTCGCTCTTTTGCCTGACAAATAGCAGTCCATTGCAAAAGATGTGGAGCCATTACATTTCTATTTTCGCTTGATGAAGCCCCGTGCAAATAAGTTGCCACAGTACCAGAGAATGAGACAAGCGCTGTTGCAATTATTTTTCCTTCAAATTTTGCTACATATAAGCTCAGTATGTCTGATGGAATTACCTCTATCATCCTTCGATAGTAGTTTTCCTGATGAATTTTGATTCCGTCACGTTTTGCGGTTTCTTCTGATAGCCGAATAAAGGCTTCTATGGCCTTGTCATCACGACTCTTCTCAATTTTAACACCTTTTTTTCCAGCTAAACGGATATTATACCTCGTCTTTGATTTCATTTCTGCTAAAAGTTCCTTTTCTGTCTTTTTTAAATCTAACATCAAGGTCTGTGCTGGTTCGTGATTTTTCTTTGATTTAACAACCCTACAGCCAAGATTCTTAAAATAATTCCTTAGTTCATCTAGGTCCTTTTTTGTCTGTGGTTCTAAACGAATCCAGGCGCTTTTTTCTTTTTTGGCTATTTGCAACAATTCTTTGGAACATTTTTGCGCAACCCCTTCTTTTAAAAAAATAGGCCCTCGTGGAACAAAGAGATATGTCCCCACGATTGGCAAAGTATACTTTACTATACTGGCGCTAAATTCAGCAGGGAATTGCAATTTAATCATTTTATTCCCCACCTCTTCTTGAAAAAAAGCCCATCTTTTAGACTGCAGAAAACCACCGTCTCTTATCTCCAAAAATTTCTCTTCCTTTTTCATTTTTACTTTTTTTTCATTGATTTAAGAGCGAATTTAATCTTCTCAGAGATATCATCTAGTTCATTTGGAATAGCTTTATTGGCATCCCTAGCTTCACTGATCGAATAACCCATGCCTATTAAAGCTTCTATTACTTCGTATTCAGTTTCTGCTTCTCCGTCATCACTAATCAAAACCGAATCAACCTTGTTACGTAACTCCAAAACGATTCTCTCAGCAGTTTTTTTGCCAATTCCAGATACTTTAGTTAAGACGCTTGGATCGCCTTTTTTGATGGCATTTTTGAGCGTTGCGGGAGATGCAATCGTCAAAATTCCCAAACCCGCTTTTGGTCCTACGCCTGAGATTGAAAGCAATAATTCAAACATTTCCAATTCCTCCATTAATTCAAAGCCATACAAATGGATATGATCCTCTTTCACATTTGTGTGAATATACAAAGAAACACTACCTTTCGCTGCAATCTTCCCCAGGGAAATTTCTGTTACAAAAACTCTGTATCCTACACCATTAACATCTAGCACCACAAAGTTCTTGCGAACAGAATCCACCTTTCCGTTTAATTTTCCAATCATTTTTATTTTTTAATAATTCTTTGTACATACTAACATTTCCTTTACAAAACTTCCAGAGCATGATAATCTGTAGGGAGTTTCAAGTTGGCTCTAAAAGTATCTACCTACTGGAAACTACTTGAGTTAAAAGTGTCTCAGGCTTTTATAATTTATATTTACTGAACAAAAAAATGCCAAATCTAGAATCGGCAAAGAAATATCTTAAGGTTACAGCAAGAAGAACAGCTGAAAACCGTATGAGAAAACTTGCATACAGAAAAGCAATCAAAGATTTTTTATTAGCAATCAAAGAGGAGAAAAAATCAGAAGCACAAAAACTTTTTGTTACTGTGCAGAAGACTCTTGACAAAGCTGTTAAAACTGGAGCTATCACCAAGAATACTGCCTCAAGAAGAAAATCTAGACTTTCAAAGAATCTATCGAAATAGTATTAGGAGTGCGAGACTGTTTCCTAAAATAAAACCACTGGCTTAAAGCTAGTGGTTTTATTTTATTTTTTGATACTTTTTAGCTACTACTCACTCTTTCTCTTTTTTATAATAGACATTCTTTTGAATTTTTTTTCTTGGGAAATTCTTTGTTTCTGAATATTTGTGAGTTTTGGCTTAAAGTTGCTTTTTAGCTCCACATAAAAAGCACTCCCTTTCCCTGCGCCTGGTGATTCTGCCCAAATTCTTCCTTTATGTGCCTCAATTACTTTTTTACAAACATAGAGTCCTAGACCGACTCCCTCTGTGTGGACTTGTGTTACTCCTTTTCCT
>JBFHIG010000020.1:0-26369 GCA_041596615.1 Candidatus Moraniibacteriota bacterium
GGAGGAAAAGCAGAGAAAGTTGAAATTTCTAAAGAGATGAAGGTGTATGCTAAAAAGATTATGAAAGAGAGTAAACTTCTGATTGCTGGGATTGATTTCATAAAAAGCAATAGAGGTTATTTAGTTTTGGAGATAAATATATCACCCGGTATTGAAGGTTTTGAAAAGGCGACCGGAGTTAATGTAGCTAAAAAGATTGTTTTAGGACTTCTTGAAAGAACACAACAAAAATAGCTGGCAAAAACAAATCAAACTTGCTAGAATGGTAGGGATAAAAATATTAATAAATTTTAGTTTATGTGGTTAGTAAAACTAGCATTTCTTGCCATAGGTGTTTGGATTTTGGCAAAGCTAACGCTCTCAAATAAAAGCTTTAAGGGTTTGGCTAAAAAGAAAAATCGTAAAATAACAACAGGTGAAAACGGTGAAAAAATAAAAATAAGTTTCCTCAAGAAATCCTTGTGGGCGACTTTCTATTTAGGTGGGACTATGATTCTCATTGCAGTTTCTGTATTGGGATATTATTTTGTGAAATATGCCAAAGAACTTCCAAACCCTGAAAAGGTCAACAGTCGTGTAGTTGCTGAATCAACAAAAATTTATGATAGGACAGGAAATGTTTTGTTATATGAGGTTTTTGGAGAAGAAAAGCGGACTATCATTCCAATGGAGGAAATTCCGGATTCTGTTAAATATGCGACAATCGCCTTGGAGGACGATATTTTCTACTCACACAATGGTTTTGACACAGGTGGTATGATTAAGGCTGTATGTCATGAGGTTTCCTCAAGGATTGGATTGGGTGATTTGGGGGGTCTTTGTCCCCAAAGAGGTGGTTCTACCATTACTCAACAATTTATCAAAAACTCTATTTTAACCTCTGAAAGAAGTTATGAAAGAAAATTCAAAGAGTTGGTCTTAGCAGTTGAAATGGAACAAAAATTTTCCAAGGATGAAATCTTGAGAATGTATCTAAATGAGATTCCTTATGGTTCGAATGCCTATGGTATCGAGGCTGCAGCACAAACCTTTTTTGGAGTGCATGCAAAGGAATTAACGTTGGCGCAATCAGCTTTGTTGGCTGGACTACCTAATGCTTCAACTTTTTATTCTCCTCATGGTTCGAACACCGATCGTTTGTTGATTCGTTGGAAAAAAGCTTTGAATTTGATGACAGACTTGGGTTATATAACAAGGGAGCAGGCAGATGTGGCAATGGCGGAGGATATTCTAGGTCAGATAAAACCAATAAAAGCCGATATCAAAGCGCCTCACTTTGCATTATACGTCAGGGAAAAATTAATTGAAGAATTTGGCGAAGAAAAATTAAAAGAAAAGGGCTTGAAAATTTACACAACACTTGATTGGGACTTGCAACAGCTTGGTGAACGAGTTGTTAAAGAGGGCGTTGAAAAAAATGGTGAAAGATATGGTTTTACAAATTCAGCATTAGTTGCGACAAATCCTAAAAATGGACAGGTTTTGGCAATGGTTGGGTCAAAAGACTATTTTGATGAATCAATTGATGGAAATGTTAATGTTACGACGCGTTTGAGACAGCCCGGTTCATCTGTGAAACCATATGTTTATGCACAAGCTTTTGCTGAAGGCTTTCAACCAGAAACGATGCTTTATGATGTAGAGACTAAATTCTCTGAATCTGAGAATGAAGATGAGGAGTATAAACCACAAAATTATGATGGTAAATTCAGAGGACCAGTAACAATGAAACAGGCATTGGCAACTTCACTTAATATTCCAGCCGTTAAAACTCTATATCTAGCGGGAATGAAGCCAACAATAAAATTAATGAACTCCATGGGAATAACAACCCTTACCGACCCTTCTCGTTATGGACTTTCTTTGGTGTTGGGAGGGGGAGAAGTTAAACTGATTGAACACGTTGGAGCCTTTGGAGTTTTTGCAAACGAAGGTATTAAGCAGGAGCAATCAGTTATTTTAAAAGTAGAAGATGCTGAAGGGAATATTCTGAGAGAATTTAAGGAGGCAGAGGGCAAGCAGGTTTTAGATAAAAAAGTTGCTGCACAAATTTGTTCAATTCTCTCTGATAACAACTTAAGAGCTTCTGCTTTTGGAGTTCAGAATCCCTTGAATATAGAGGGAAAAAGTGTAATTGCAAAAACTGGAACAACAAATGAATATCGAGATGGCTGGTTGGTTGGTTCTTCACGTTCTTTGTCTGTGGGAGTATGGTCTGGTAATAACGATAACACAGCCATGAAGGCCGGTGCTGCCGGTGCTAATATTTCTGGTCCAACCTGGCACGCTTTTATGATAGAAGCTCTTAAAAATTCTCAAAACGAAGAATTTCCAAAGGTAGAAGACGAAGAGAATGAGTCAATCGCAATTGATGGTGAATCGGAAACAGAAGACAAGAAAGTTAAAAAAACAGGAATGCTATATGGGAAAATTGACTTTGTGCAACAATTGAAAGTTTGTAAGTATGATGATGGGAAATATTGCTTGGAAAATAGTAGTTGTCCAGAGAAAAAGGTTGAAAAAAAGAAATATTTCACGGGTCATACAATTTTGTATTATATAGATAAAGATGATCCAACAGGTGATGCTCCGAAAAATCCAGAAAAAGATCCACAATATAAAAACTGGGAGAAGGCGGTTGCAAAATGGGGTGAAGAGCATGCGGACGATAAAGGGCGTGATGTAGCCCCCACCAATGAATGCAAAGATAGTTATTTTGACTAGTTTCATTGTCTTGCTTAGGATCAATTAAAAATCTCAAGAGTTGGAATGAAACATGAAAGAAGGTGTGAATGGGTTGATTTGAATAATTCGCTTTATGTTGAATATCATGATACTCAATGGGGTGTTCCTGTTCACAGTGACAGGCGCCTTTTTGAGATGTTGACTTTAGAAGGGGCTCAGGCTGGACTTTCTTGGAGTACAATTTTAGCAAAAAGAGAAAATTATCAAAAGGCATTTGATAATTTTGATGTGCAAAAAATCTCAAAGTATGAGAAAAAAAAGATTGCTGAACTTCTTTTGAACGAGGGTATTGTAAGGAATAAGTTAAAGATTGCTTCTGTGGTTAGGAATGCTGAAGTTTTTTTGAAAATTCAAAAAGAATTCGGGTCATTTGATAAATATATTTGGAATTTTGTGGGAGGGAAAACAATACAAAATAATTTCAAGAAGTTTTCTGATATTCCAGCACAAACAAGTTTAAGTGAAAAGATCTCAAAAGATTTAAAGAAAAAGGGGATGAGTTTCGTGGGTCCAACCATTGTTTATGCTTTTATGCAGGCCGTTGGCATGGTCAATGATCATGAGGAAGCTTGTTTTAGGAAACAGGAGATAGAGAGTGCGTAATTGAATCTTGACAATAATTTTATGCTAGTTACAATATATAGTGTAATTAGCAGACAGTATGACTGAGTGCTAATCTGAAAAAAAGAAAAAATTTATAAAAATATTTAATATTTAAAAACATCGAAATGGCAAAACAGATAAAATTTGATGAAGATGCTCGAAGAAGTATTATGGCAGGGGTTGACAAGGTCGCAAACACAGTCAAGGTAACACTTGGACCAAAGGGACGGAATGTTGTTCTTGACCGTGGATATGGTGGACCGACTATTACCAACGATGGTGTAACGATTGCAAAAGAAATTGAACTTGAAGACCGATACGAAAACATTGGTGCTGAAATGGTTAAGGGTGTGGCCAGTAAAACAAATGACGCTGCCGGTGATGGGACAACAACAGCAACAGTGCTTACCCAAGTTATTATGGAAAAGGGGGCAAAAATGATTTCAAAGGGAATTAATGTTATTGATTTAAAAGATGCTTTGCTGAAATATTCAGCGACAGTGATAGAAAACATTAGAAGTGAAGAGGTGTCTAATAAAATTGAAGGGGATGCGATTGCTCAAGTAGCAACCATTTCTGCTCAAGATGCAAACGTTGGGAGAATTATTGCTAAGACAATTAAAGAGGTCGGAAAAGATGGGGTTATTACCGTTGAAGATTCTCAAACATTTGGAATCGAACAAGAGGTTGTGAAAGGAATGAAATTTTCGAAAGGATATATTTCTCCTTATATGGTTACGAATACCGAGAAGATGGAAGTTGAAATGAAAGATGCATATATTCTTATTACAACCAGTAAGATATCAGCGATTGCTGATATACTTCCTCTTTTAGAGAAACTTGTGCAATCTGGCAAAAAAGAATTGGTTGTTATTGCAGAAGACATCAGTGGTGAAGCTTTAGCAACACTTGTTGTTAATAAACTTCGAGGAACAATGAATGTGTTGGCCTTAAAAGCTCCTGGTTTTGGAGATGGACAGAAAGATACTCTAAGCGATATTGCTGTTTTGACAGGCGCTGAAGTTATTGATGCTGATAAAGGAATGGATCTTAAAAATGCTGATATTACTCACCTAGGACAAGTTGGAAAAATCATTGCAACTAAAGATGAAACAACAATTGTAAACGGAAAAGGAAATAAAAACGAGATTGAGTCTCGAGTAGAGCAGCTTAAGGCGCAGATTAAAAAAGCCGAAAGTTCTTATGATAAAGACAACTTCAAAAAGAGACTAGCAAAACTTTCTGGTGGTGTCGCAGTTATCAAGGTGGGAGCAGCAACGGAAGTTGAGCAAATTGAAAAACAACACAGAGTCGAAGATGCGGTTGAGGCTACAAAAGCAGCTTTAGAGGAAGGGATTGTTCCGGGAGGCGGAATTGCGCTTTTGAATGAATCTACAAAACTTGCAGATTTCAAGAAAAAGAATATTAGCAAGCTTTCAACTGAAGAAAATGCAGCAATCGAGATTTTGGTAGAAGCCTTAGCAGCTCCAGCACGACAAATCGCTATTAATGCAGGGCTTTCTCCTGATATTGTTGTGAACAATGTTTTAGTGAATCAAAATGCCTTTGATAGAAAAGTTCTCAAAAGCGGTAAAATGGTTGAAAGTGTTTTAAGGAATAAAAGTCAAATTAACTTCAATATTGGATATGATGCTGCACGTGATTTGTATGTTGATATGTTTGATGCAGGAATTATCGATCCGGTGAAAGTGGTTGTCTCAGCGCTTGCAAATAGTGTTTCAACTTCCGCAATGTTATTGACAACGGAGGCAGCAATCACAGACTTGCCTGGTGAGAAAAATGATATGGCAGGTGCTATGGGCGGAATGGGAGGAGGAATGCCAGGAATGGGTGGAATGCCAATGATGTAGAAACAGAGAAAAATCTGAACAAAAAACAGTTCCAAGAGAGGAGCTGTTTTTTTATCCGAAAAAGATCTTAGGGATTCGCTCATTGAGCGAATCCCTAAACGTGGAGAGCAGATTGAATTTTAGTTACAAAGAATAAAAATTTTTTTCTTGGGAAATAAATCAAATCCAAAATTCTTTCTTTCTCTTCTTCGAAATTCCTCAATATACTCTTGGGGTAGCCTGAAAATTCTCTTGAGGGCTCGGGTGAGTTTCTCCATATCGCGCCTCCATTCTCTCCACAATTGCAATTATATACCTTTGTCTCATAAAAGAAAAATTTAGTTAAGTAAAGGGAAAATTTTTTGGTTTGATTTTTAATTAAAAACACATTATTATGAATAATTAACAAAGTACATTAAAGCCGGGACGTGGAAAATAAATATGACTGATATTAAGCATTGAAATCAAAGAGAGGTGTAAAGACATGGCATTCCGAGACGATTTGTTGTTTGTTTTAATTCCTGTGGCCTTTTTTCACGAGTTTGACAGAAAAAAAGAGATTAAGATACCAATTGGCAGTGACGCTAGTCTTGCTGTTGGGGATACATTTCCGTGGGAGTGTGCACAATTTCATGGAGTTGCAAAAGTCATCAAAGAGGAAGGAAGTTTCTTTACTATAAAGAAAGTAAGTTAATCTTAGCAAAGAAGATTATTATGATTGGAGAGGATAGTTTTAGGGAGATCAAAGAAACTTTATAAGCATAATAAAACGGCTATCAATTATTATATAGGTAGTCGTTTTTTTGTTGAAGGCGCTCTAAAAAAATCCTGCTACGCAGTATTTTACGTAGCAGGAAATTTGTAAAAAGATGTCTTTTATAAATTACATACAGCCTTTTCTAGCGCATCCATATTGGCTAGTATTTTCATGCCAATTTCTTCGCTTGCTTCAAACCTTTCTATGGAACTTAATTCGTCAATCATCTGCAAATCATTTGTTTTGACTAGCGATCTGGAGGTTTTCTCTATAATAGTAAGAATTCCAATTTGTTTAATCAGAAGGTCCTCATTCTTGCTCAGATTTATTAATTTTTTAATTGTCGCGTTGCATTTATCTGCCAGAGTAGTTAGTTTTTCTGTATAGACACCATTGGTTTTAAAATCGACACTTTCTAGTTGAATAAGAGCGTTCTTGAATTCAGGGAAAATATTTTTAATTTCATTTACCGTAGCATCTATTTTTTCATTAATTATTTGAGCAGGACCATTATTTCTTTCAGTGTCTCTATCTTCAGTTGAAAAAACTTTTTCTTCTGAGAAATGATTATCGGTGATATCCAGATCTTTAAGAGTAATGTCTGGTTTTTCAAGAGCCTCATTTCTAATTACTTTTTCTTTTGGAGTGGATAGTTGATTTTCAAGCTCCCGAGCTGCTATTTCTACCAGAGGGTCTTCTTTTTTTGGGTCTTGTAAGTCTTTAAAGTCAGGGTCAGTCATTGTTGGATCCAGAATCATTTTATTTTTTATTTAATTTGTTAATATATAATATTAAGTGGGTAAATATTGTCAGTGGATTTGATCTACTGATTAAATTGAGATTCGGTTTCTAACGCCATTGACTTTGCTCCTATTCCAAAGTAAGATTGTCATAGACATTTTCCTTTGAGATTGTATATATTATAGCAAAAACAAAGGATTATTTGCAAACAAACTTCAAGATTTTAAACTGAACTAGGAGGATATTGACCAGAATAAATGAAAAACATTAGAAATTTTTGTATTATCGCACACATTGATCATGGAAAGTCTACTTTAGCTGACCGTCTTTTGGAAATGACGGAAACGGTTGAAAAGCGAAAGATCCATGAACAGATGATGGACACCATGGATCTCGAACAAGAGCGTGGAATCACTATCAAATTGCAACCAGCGACAATGAAATACAAAGAATATGCTTTGAATCTGATTGATACGCCAGGGCATGTTGATTTTGGCTACGAAGTTTCTCGTTCACTTGCAGCAGTGGAAGGAGCGGTTCTGCTTGTGGACTGTACGCAAGGAGTTCAGGCTCAAACTCTTGCAAATTTATATCAAGCGATTGATCAAGATTTGGAAATTATCCCAGTTCTGAATAAAATTGATCTTCCAAATGCTGATATCGAGAAGACCAAGAAGGAAATTATACACATTCTTGGATGTAAAGAAGAAGACATTCTTTGTGTGAGTGGGAAAACCGGAGAAGGGGTGGATTTGCTTCTGGAAGAGATTGTTAAGAAAGTTCCAGCTCCAAAAGGAGAAGAAAGTGCGCCCCTTAGGGCAATGATTTTTGATTCCAAATATGATTCATATAAAGGAGTTTTGGCATACGTAAGAATTGTTGACGGAAGAGTGAAGGCCGAAGATGATATCAGGCTTATGGTTGGTGGAAGGGACGCACATATAATTGAAGTGGGAAAATTTACGCCATCACTTGTTAAGCTAGACTCCCTGGAAACAGGCGATATCGGCTATATAGCAACTGGATTAAAAAGCGTTGATCAATGTAAAGTAGGGGACACAATCAGCTTTCAATCTAGTGTGAAAAAAGGTGAAGTAAAAACCTTGCCAGGATATAAAGACGTGCGACCAATGGTTTATGCAAGTTTCTATCCAACAGACGGGGAAGACTACAATCAATTTCGTGATGCTCTGGATAAATTAAAACTCAATGATGCCTCCTTGACCTTTGAAGGAGAAAGCTCAATGGCTTTGGGGAGAGGTTTTCGTATTGGATTTTTAGGGCTTTTGCATTTAGAAATTATTCGAGAAAGACTTCTGCGAGAATTTAATTTTGAACCAGTAATCACGACGCCTAGTGTTGTTTATGAGATTGTGCTTACCAACGGTGAGAGTAAAAAAATCTATGCAGCGGCTGAGATGCCAGAAGCGAATCTAATCAGGGAAATTCGCGAGCCGCATGTGAAACTGGACATTATCAGTCCCTCTAAGTATCTAGGTAATGTTATGGAGCTTGTAAGGGCTGTAACAAGAGCAAAATATTTAAGCACTGAATATATTGATGAAACAAGGCTGGTAATTTCTTTTGATGCTCCGCTGGCTGAGGTGATTGTGAATTTGCACGATGGGATTCAATCAGCAACCAGTGGATTTGCCTCCTTTTCTTATGAAGTGACTGGTTATATACAAGCTGATCTAGTTAGAATGGATATTTACGTAGCAGAAGAAAAAATTGAAGCATTTTCGCAAATTGTGCCAAAAGAAAAAGTTAACACAGAAGGGAATAGAATTGTAAAAAAATTAAAAGAAGTGATTCCGCGACAGAATTTCTTAGTCAAACTGCAAGCGGCAGTTGGTGGAAAAGTGGTTGGGCGTGAAAATATTACACCATATAGAAAAGATGTTACGGGATATCTGTATGGTGGTGACATCACTCGTAAAAGAAAACTTTTAGAGAAACAAAAGAGGGGAAAAAAGAGAATGAAAGGTGTCGGAAAAGTTGATATTCCGCAGAAAGCATTCCTGGACGTTTTAAAGCGATAGAGTTTTTACTTTGTCGTTTTTTAGTATTAAATTAAATCGACTTAGCAGGAAAAATAAAAATGAAAGAAAAAAACATGTTTAGCAATATTGAAATTCCAGAGAATCCGAATCAAGAATCGCCTAAAAAACCAGTTGAAAGTCCTTTTAGCAGAAGATCTCTTTTAAAAGCCGGCCTCGCAGTGGCAGTGCTCTATGGAGCCGGAAATTTTAAAAAAGAGTGGTTGGATTATTTTAAGGATAACGAAGGCGGAGAAGATAACGAGTGCCTAACAGATGAAGAAATAGCGAATAGACTTGAAAATCTCCCAAAAAGAGGTCCATCGGCAGGGCAGACAGAAATAGAAGAGTATGACCAAACTATGGTTGGAGATACAATCAGAGAGCAGCTTGAGAAAGGTGAAAAAATCAAGTTGGACATGTCGACGAAAAAAGCTCTTTATACAAAGTGGGAGCAGAGTTATGGAAAAAGGCCAGCCGATTGTCCAGACGAAGATAAACTTACAGGAAGAAACCACCTCGGGCTTTTGCAATCAATGGAGCGAATGCAACCTTGGATTGAAGCCATGAAGGCTGAATTTAGGGAAGTGGGGGTGCCTGAGAAATTTGTATATCTCACAATCCCAGAATCACATTTTGATTTTGATGCAAACTCAAGAGCAAGTGCGGGTGGTCCTTATCAGTTCACAGCAGGAACAGCAAAGGGTTATGGATTGGATATTAACAGGAGAATTGACGAGCGTCGGGATCCAATCAAAAGTGCGAGGGCCTGCGCCGAGCATCTAAAGTATAGTTATGAAAGATTCAACAACGATTGGGATCTGGCATTTTCTGATTATAATGGTGGTTTCACAAATGAGTATGAGAAATTTCGTACTGAAAAAGAGGATAGAAACTATCAAGATTATCTCGCTTGGCGGGAAGGTAGACTCAATGAATTTGTTTCAAGAGATTCTTATGAGCACAAAGTTGTCGAAGGTGATGATAATCTAGCTAAAGTTGCCGATTATTATAAATTGTCAGTCAAAGAGTTATCAGATTTGAATGGATTAGTAAACAACCAAATTAAAATTGGGCAAACACTTAAACTTCCACCAACGATTCCTGTTAAACTTTTCAAGCTACGAGATTCTTTGGAGAACTTGAATTATCCAGAAAAGTTTTATGCAGTTTTGGATGTGATTGAAAAAGAGGATCTGGGGAGGCGATTTCCATCGTCACCTTTGAAATTCAAATTAAAAGAAATCCCAAAAATTCCTGTGTCTGAGTTTTTGCATACAGTTGAGCATAGGGAGGGACTATTTGGAATAGCAAGAGAAATAAATGCAATATTCAAAGAAAGTAAATCTAAAGTGGAGTTATCATCTTTGGAAATACAAAAAATGATTCAACGTCAAAATGGAATTGAAAATCCCAAAACAATTCGTAAGGGACAAAAATTAAAAGTTGAGCTCCCGTTGGACAGTGGAACATCACTTGGGAGAATCGCAAGAGAAAATAAAATTCCGGTCGATAAACTAGCCGAACTAAATCCTGCAGTTATTGATGCAGAAACGGAATTGCCAGCTGGAACAAAGATTAGGATTCCAAGATAGATTGTGAACGAAATGAAAACACCTCTTGGAAAAATATTTTTTCAAGAGGTGTTTTGCCGTCTTACGGCTATTTAATCAATTTAATCAATATCGGGGCGACAATAAATTTCATTACAATTGGTGCAGTAATGGAACCGCACATTAATTAGATTGGCTCTGGGAAAATCTTCAGTAGGCCCAACGTTGACTGTTCCACGATAAAAACCATAATCTTCTTTTGGGGAAAATTTGCAACAAGGGCAGTGGCCGTTGGTTGATAAAGTCCTGGTTAAGTTTTCACCTGAAACGTTCTGCCATTTTGTCCCTTTTGGGAAAAATCTGATTCCACAACCCAGACACTCAATGATTTCAAATAAACCGAGGTTGGTTTTTATAATGCCAACTGTTTTGGTTGCTTCATAATTACAGCAACTGTAATTTGCACATCTTCTTCCTTCCTGAAGCTCCGGAATGGCAAAATGAGTAAAAGAACTCCCATCAGCTTTTGTCAAAATCACTCCGTTATCTAACGATTGTGATATATTCCGCATAATTATACCCCTTTTGATGTGTTGAAAGTCATTTAATCTCAACCAGATCTTTCGCATAGATTCCACAGATACCGAGTTTTTTGCTTTCACCTTTAAACAAAACTGGAATTAAATTTGGCAATTCAGGATGTTTAGCGAGCGAATTGTCGCCAAAAGTTTCTTGAACCACACCCACATCGTTATTTGCAGTCCTTTGAACTTTTGCACCAATCGCTATTGGCACGCCCTCATATTTCAACTTTTTTAGCACAGCAGCCTCCCTTGGTTAAGTTTAATTCAAAATTCTGAATAAAATATTGCCCTTTAGAAATAAAAATAAATACATAATTTCCAATGTACCCGCGCAACACAACAATATCAAAGCAATATTCAAAAACTTTGTCAAATAAAAAAGAAGCACAGAGCTTCTTTTTTAAATAAATTTTCAATATATTTAGTTTTCCATAAACCCAAAATGTTTCAATGCTGGAATTATATTTGGAGCAACTTCCTGATTTTCAAGGTCAGCAAAATCAATCCATTCCCATTGCAAGACTTCTTCACCAGGAACAATTTCCCCAATTCTTTTTGAAAGAAAATGAACCAGAATTACATCAAAAACTCCTTCGGGAGTATCTTTTTTTGTGTATAGAAAAAACGGTTTCTCGTCAAGAATTTCAATGTCGATTCCCAACTCTTCTTTTGCCCTTTGAATTGCTGTTTCGACAAGATCCTCATCTTCTTTTATTTTCCCCCCACAAAACTTCCAAAATTTATCATCGCCCTGTATATCGAGAAGAACTTTTTCATTCTCAACAATGACTGGGCCTGATGCGATGATGACTTTTTGCATTAGTTTAGTTTTAATGGTTATAAATATTTAAGACTCTGTTTAGGCTTTATCGTTGGGTTAGTTTTTAGAAAATATTATTTTTTCTCGCCTTTCGCATTAGCACGGCAGTTCTAAAAAACAACATTTTCTAAAAACTAACCTTATCTGAATTTGAGTACGCAAATTTAAGAATTGCTAAAATTTGGTTATAATTTCTTTGTCATATATTCATCTTCCAATTCATATCCAAATTTTTTGTAATATTCTCGCACCCCAACTCCAGAGATGATGGCGATTTTTCCAAAGCCAAATTCTTCTTTGGCAATCTGCTCTGCCTTGGCAAGAAGTTTCTTTCCAAGTCCAATATGTTGAGGAGAAGAAATGTCCATTTTATCTATTTTAGCAAGTTTTCCAAAAGTATGCACCTCTCTGATAAGTGCACTTCCTAAAAGCGCAGGAATTGTGCCTGCAAGTTGATTGTTTTTTGGCGGTATCCGAAGTCGTAACATTGCATAGAGCTTCATTTTATCAGGAGAAACGTATTGCAGGAAAATCTCTTTGCCACCTGAGGCGGGGTAGTCAATTCTGTTCAAGATGATTTCATCCTTCATTATGAACTCAGCACGTACTTCACGACAACGAATGCATTCGCAATGCGCCTTTTCTTGTTGCAAAATTTGTCGCATATTAGAAATGTTTGGACCAGCCATAATTGATTCTTCTGGAATATCACGAATAAGACGGGTTATTCTGGTATACTGAGGAATAATTGCTTTGATTTTTGCAAGCAGAATCTTGCTCTGATCGTTTGTCAGTGGTTTATATTCTCCTTTTTTCCAAAGATTGAAAATTTCTGAATTGGCAGTGACAACGCAAGGATAAATTTTGATTAAATCTGGCGCAAAGCGTTCATCTGAAAAAAGTGTTTTGAACATCTCAAGATCTTTTTTTGGTGTGCTGCCATACATTCCTGGCATCATATGGTAATTTATTTTAAAACCAGCATCTCTGAGAAGCGCCGTTGCTTTTACAGTTGCACTGGTAAGATGCCCACGTTTGTTTTTCTTCAAGATATCATCGAAGAGGTTCTGTACCCCAATTTCAACTCTAGTTGCTCCAAACCTCCTGAACTTCAAAACTTCTTTGGGAGTGATGTAATCCTGTCTAGTTTCAAGAGTCAGACCAACAATACGATTTTTTGTTTTTTCATTTCGTTTTTTCTCCTCTTCCAAAGAGGTTCTTTTTTTACTTTTTAAAAGATCTCGAGGAAAATCATTTGCAGCCCGAAAGCATTCTTTGATAAACCAAGATTGATATTGCGGTGTGAAATATGAAAAAGTGCCTCCCATAACAATCATCTCAAGTTTTTCCGTGGAATGTCCATTGAGTTGCAATGCCTTCATTCTTGAATGCACTTGCTTGTAGGGGTGGAAGTCAGTCTTTATGGCACGCATTACGGCTGGCTCATTGGAGAGATAGCTCTTAGGCATATTTTTTTCATCCGGACAATAGATGCATTTTCCAGGACAAAAACTTGGTTTTGTTAGGACAGCAATTACCGCAACTCCAGAGAGAGTGCGAATCTTTTTAGTGATAAGAAGTTTCTCAAATAATTCATTCGAGCTAATTTCTCCATTTTCAAGCATCTCAAAATACACTTTGTTTATCTCAGAGTTTTTAATAAAAGTTTCCTTTTCTTCAATTGCAAAGTCCTTTTTTATTTTTTCTAAAGACTTGATATCTGAAAGGGGTGATGACAGGGCTTTCAAAATAAACTTTTTTATGTTAGATTTTCTCATGGAGATTAGTAAAGGAAATAAAATTATTTTTCTTTTTTAATATTATTCAACTTGTTAAGTTAAATGTAAATGATAGGGCACTACGAAATTAGAAAGGAATTGCGAGAATTCTATAACCAAATAGCTGAGGTTTTTTCTAGCACAAGAAAATATTGGTGGAGAGACCTTAACTTTATCAGAAAATATCTAAAAAGTGAAGGGAAGGTGTTGGATTTTGGTTGTGGGAATGGAAGGCTGGTAGATTTTTTGGAAGGAACAGACTTGGATTACGTTGGTGTAGATACCTCGCAAAAGTTAATTGAAATCGCTAGTAAAAAATACCCAGAAAAATCTTTCGTGCAAATTGAGAATGAAAAGGTGTTGCCTTTTGACGACGGAGAATTTGATATGGTTTTCTCGATTGCTGTTTTTCATCACTTTACGCCAAAGATGACAGATAACGCTTTGAGTGAAATGAATAGAGTTTTGAAGAAAGATGGGGTTTTGGTTCTGACCATTTGGAATCTTTGGAATCCAAAACATTTGAAATTTTTATTTAAAAGTTTTTTAAAAGGAAGTGCTAATCTTGGCGCAAGAATTTCTTTTAAATATGGAGATCAGACGAAATGGCGATTTTGTTATTGGTGGACCAAAAAAGGAATCATCAGGAAAGTTAAAACTTTTGGGTTTAAAGTTATTGAGAGCGGGTTCACCTTTGGAAGGAAGAAGAAAGTTAAAAAGGAATTCAAAAGAAATATATTTCTTGTCGCAGTGAAAAAATAATACACAAACTACGTTGGCAGAGTATTTTAAGAAAAAGCAAAAAAGGTTTTTAAAATTTCACAATATTCAAATTTGTGATATACTAAATAAAGAAATGCGCTATTGGGAGAACAGTTAATTATGACTGGTTATTTTCGTGGTAAAAAGACAAATATAAAAGAGCCATTATAAACTTAAGAAGTGCAAATACAAAAACCCAGAATATTAATGTTTGGTTGGGAATTTCCACCGTATAGTGTGGGCGGTCTTGGGGTTGCTTGCCACGGCTTGGCAAAAAGTATGACAAAATTGGGAATGAAAATTACCTTTGTTGTCCCCAAGGCTCCAAAGAATGCCAAGAGTCACTTCTTGAATTTATTAGTTGCAGATCGGGTTAGTGTTGGGGAATGTGATCTGGAAGAAATCGAAGGAATCAATTTGCATAAAATTGATTCGCTTATAATGCCCTATATGGATGCTAAAAAATATTCTTCACTTGTCGAATATTTGAAAAAAAGAGGTGGCACAATTGAAAACTTTGTTTATTCCAATGAATCAAAAGGTTTTGATTCTAAAAATCAGTATGGTTTAAATCTATATGAAGAGGTTTGGCGATATGCCAACAAAGCTGCTATAATAGCTAGAAAGGAAATTTTTGATGTTATTCATGTACATGACTGGATGACTTTTCAGGCAGGGATAATTGCAAAAGAAGTTAGTGGAAAACCTCTTATTATTCATATACACAACACTGCTTTTGATAGAAGCGGGGGGAATCCTGGGCAGCGAGAATTTGAAATTGAAAAAGAGGGTTTTGAAAAGGCTGATAAAATTATTGCTATCAGTAATTACGTTAAGAATAAGCTTCTTGCGCATTATGGGATAAACCCTGAAAAAATTATTGTAGCACACAACGGTATTGATGTAGATGATTATTGTTTTAAGAATTCCCAGAGACATATACATAATAAAATAGTTTTATATGCGGGTAGAGTTACTTTGCAAAAAGGTCCAGAATATTTTGTGAAAGCGGCTGCAAAAATTTGTCAAGCAAGAGATGATATTACATTTATTATGGCTGGTGGTGGAGATATGTTAACAAGGATGATTGAATTTGCTGCTAATTTAAAAATTTCTGATAAATTTGTTTTTACGGATTGGTATAGTAAGCAGGAAGGTGAAACATTGATGAATATGGCGGATGTATTTGTAATGCCTTCAGTGTCAGAACCATTTGGGCTTGTTCCTCTTGAAGCGATGCTACAAAGAACTCCAACGATAATTTCAAAGCAATCCGGGGTAAGTGAAGTTTTGGAAAATTCATTAAAGGTTGATTTTTGGGACACTGATGAGTTGGCAAATAAAATAGTCTCAGTTTTAAACTATGATTCGCTAAGAAATCATCTAGTTGAGATGGGAGAGAAAGAGGCAAAATCAATGACTTGGGATAAAACCGCCTTGGAATGCAAGAGAGTTTTTGAGAAATTGATTTATGAGCATAAGATGTCCGAAAATTATTACTAATCAAATTTATTAAAAGACGAGATGCCAAATATTTGTTTTTATTTTCAAGTTCATCAACCCTATAGAATTAAAAACTATAAAGTCTTTGATATTGGGAGGGATCACGAATATTTTAATGATAATTCTGAAAGTGATTTAAATAACAGTTGGATAATTCAAAAGGTTGCCAGAAAATGTTATCTGCCAACAAACAAGTTATTATTAGATTTACTAAGAAAACATCCAGAGTTTAAAATCAGTTTTTCATTTTCTGGAGTTTATCTAGACCAATTGGAGAGGTTTGCGCCAGCAGTTTTAAATTCATTTCAAGAATTAGTTGCGACTGGTAGGGTCGAAGTTTTGAGTGAAACATTCTATCATTCATTGGCTTTTTTGTATTCAGAAGACGAATTTCTTTATCAAGTCCAAAAGCATAAAGAAAAGGTGGCAAAACTGTTTGGAGTCGAGCCAAAAGTTTTTCGAAACACGGAGTTGATATATAACAATGACTTGGCAAGAAAGGTTGAATCAATGGGGTATAAGGGAATTATAGCCGAAGGTGCCGATAAAGTTTTGGCATGGAAGAGTCCCAATTTTCTTTATGATGCCGCAGGTTGTAGTGGTTTGAAATTGCTATTAAAGAACTATAAACTATCTGACGATATCGCATTTCGTTTTTCTGATCGAAATTGGGCCGAGCATCCCTTATCTGCAAAAACTTTTGCAAACTGGGTTTCAAACCACAACGGAGGAGGGGAGTTGATAAATTTGTTTATGGATTACGAAACTTTTGGTGAGCATCAATGGGAAGACTCTGGAATCTTTGACTTCCTTTATCATCTCCCAGAGTTTATTTTAAAAAACCCCTCCAACGGCTTTGTGACGCCAAGCGAAGCCATTGAGAGCCTTGAGAGTAAGGGAGCTATTGATTTTTTTGATTTTATTTCATGGGCCGATGAAGAAAGAGACCTTTCTGCTTGGCGTTCAAATGACTTGCAGACAGATGCTTTAGCGAAGGTTTATGCAATTGAAAAAGATGTTTTGAACACTAAGGATGAGAAAATAATTGATGATTGGAGAAAGCTTCAAACATCAGACCATTTTTACTATATGTGCACAAAGTATTTTTCTGATGGTGATGTTCATAAATATTTCAATCCCTATGAAACCCCTCATGATGCCTTTATATCATTTATGAATGCTCTTAGTGACATGAAAATTAGGATTAGCGAGTACTCAAAGATTCCTGCCCAAGGCGTTTAATGCGTTTAATAAGAAAATTTCCATAGTAAATAAAAATATTTAAATTTTATCAAAAAAAAATGAGTCTATTCAAACAGCTTATTGTTAGGTCCGAAGATAAAGACGGTGCAGAAGACGATGTTGCAAAAAAAGTTTCAGAAAATGATGAAACAGATGGAGTTGACGTAGATAAGGAAGAAAAAGAAACAATTAAAAAGGTCGCAAAGAAAATTAGAGTTTTCGATACATCTCCAAATGAGGATTTTTGGTTTCATTATGGTCCTGTTGTGAAAAATCTTGCAGAGCTCAGAGATGCTTTTTTGAAAATCGATGATGAGTTATATGATTATCATGCCAAAGGAGAGGTAAATGATTTTGAAAAATGGATTAAGGATGTTTTTGGCTACGAAGAACTCGCCAAAAAAGTTGGGAGTGCTAAGACTAGAAAAAGAGCATATAAAATCTTAGAGGGGGCTATAGAATAGCTTTAATAGGAAAATAAAGACCATAATAGTTGTATTTTTAATAAAGAGCAAAAATAAAAATAAGTTTTGAAATAAAAGGAAAATGCCAAAATCTTTAGTTTTAGGAAATGGACAGATGCTTTTGTGCTTTGACGATAAGGCACGCGTTCGTGATTTTTATTATCATTATGTTGGGTTGGAAAATCATGCCGGAAGTGGCTGTGTGCATAGAATTGGGATTATGATTGATGGAGTATTTTCATGGATCGAGGATGCTGATTGGCAAGTCAAGATAGCATATCAAAAAGATTCTTTGGTTTCTAATGTCTGTATGAGCAACGAAAAGCATGGAATTATGCTTAATTTTAAGGATACTGTATATAACGAGAAATGCATTTTTCTAAGAAATGTTACGATTGAGAATTTGTGGGATAATAAGAGGTCTATAAAAATATTTTTTCATCAACAATTTAGAATATACGATACAGAAAGAAGAGACACCGGATATTATGATCCTGATCGAGAAGTGATAACTCACTACGAAGGAAGGAGGGTTTTTATAGTCGGAGGGAGGCAAGGCAAGGAAAGCTTTGATGATTATTGTGTGGGGAATTATGGAATAGAGGGCAAAGAAGGAACATGGAAAGACGCAGAGGACGGTATCTTGCAAAAAAATCCAATTGAGCATGGTCCAGTTGATTCAGTTATTGCATTTACTTTTGAAGTGGAAGGACAAGGGAAAAAGGTTGTTGACTATTGGATTGTAGCAGCAAAAATATTAGCAGAAGCCAGAAGTTTGAATGAATATGTGTTGACAAGAAAAACCAGCCACTTATTAGAGTCAACGGAGGATTATTGGCGAGCTTGGGTAAATAAAAGTAAAATAGATTTTAAAGACCTAACCGAAGAATCTATAGATTTGTTCAAAAAATCTTTATTAATAATTCGTACACATTCAGGGAATGAAGGAGGTATTGTGGCATCTGCTGACTCTGATATGTTGCAATATGGACGTGATACTTATGCATATGTGTGGCCAAGAGACGGAGCCTTTGTCATCATGTCATTGATACAAGCAAAACACTTTTCAATTGCTAGGAAGTTTTTTGAGTTTTGCAATGATGTGATTAGTGCGGACGGGTATTTTTTTCACAAATATCGAAGTGATAAATCTATTGGAAGTTCTTGGCACCCATGGGCTAAAGAGGGGAAAAAACAGCTAGCAATTCAAGAAGATGAAACTGCTTTGATATTGTATTCGCTTTGGGAATATTATGAAGCGACTCTGAATATTGAATTTATTGAAAGTGTATACAACTCGCTTATAAAAAAAGCAGCAGAGTTTATGTATCACTATAGAGATAAAAGAACCGGATTACCAAAAGAAAGTTATGATATTTGGGAACAAGATTATGGCACATCAACTTTTACTTCTAGTACTATATATGGAGGACTTATGGCTGCAAGTAAGTTCGCCGAGGTTCTTGGAAAAGAAGATGATGCAGAAAAATATCTTCGCGAAGCAGAAGAAATTAAGACTCTTATCATAAAGTATTTACACAATAGCAATAATGGTTATTTTTATAAAAGAATTACTTCGAGTAGGGAAGGGTTTAGTTTTGATGACACAGTGGATATAAGTAGTTTTTTTGGGCTGTTCCATTTTGGTATATTGGAAATAGATGATCCCATGCTTGATGACGCCTTTGACGTCGTTGAAAGAGAGTTATTTTGTGATACGAAAATTGGAGGAGTGATGAGATATGTAGGGGATAAATATCATCAGGTGCACGATAATCTTGTTGGGAATCCTTGGATTATAACAACTCTTTGGGTTGCACAATATCGAATCAAGAAGGCCAAGACAATAAATCAACTAGAAGAAGTAAAAAAGGTTTTCGATTGGGTTTGTAAACAAGCAACAACAGCAGGAATTTTGCCAGAACAGCTGAATTCTGAGACAGGAGAACATCTTTCGGCAGCACCGCTAACCTGGAGTCACTCTGAGTATGTGACAACAATCCTTGAATATCTTAAAAAAAGAGAAGAGTTGGAGGTTGAATGAAAATAAATTATTTCTCTGTTATAATAAGTTGTATAATTGAGTCTAATAAAAAATAAATAAGAAATATAGATGAAAATTAAAATTAATCAAGAGAGATGTGTAGGTTGTGGTAGGTGTGCAGAAATGTGCCCCTCTATTTTCAAACTGAATGATGAAGGGAAGGCAGTCGTGATTAATGCTAAAATTGAAGAATGTGAAGTTGAGCCCACTGGTGAAAAGTGTGCGATTCTTAGCGATATTGTCAAAAAAACAGCTGATGACTGTGTTGTTGAGGCCATAGACGTTGACATGGAGATTGCTTAGGGAATTTTTGAAAAAGTTTAAAATAATTTAGGTCTTAAACATTAAAAACCCATTTTTTGTGGGTTTTTAATGTTTAAGACTCAAACAAGTAAATAATTACTGGTTTTACTTATTGTTTTGTGACTAATACGTCCAGGAGGTCTTGACCTGTCATCTCGGGGTCTCTTTGAATGTCCAGTAGTTTTAAAATTGTAGGAGCAAGGTCAACAAGCATCCCCTCGATAGGTGGAAGGGTTATTTCTTCCAGTGGTTGTTCGCGGTGATTTGTGGCATTGATATACCAACATGGAACTGGGTTGGTTGAATGTTCGGTATCGCGCTCTCCGGTTCTCAGATTCACCATTTCCTCAACATTCCCATGATCGGCTGTTATTATTAGACAGCCATTTTCTTCAAGTACAGTCGTAATTAAAAGATCCAAGCACTTGTCAGTAGCTTCAAGAGCCTTTACTGCAGCGTTAATATCACCAGTGTGTCCAACCATGTCGGGGTTGGCATAATTTACTAAAATAAAATCATAGTCTTTTTCTTTGTCTTTAATCGCGCTTACAAGTTTATCCGTAACTTCAAAGGCACTCATTTCAGGAATCTCAGCATAAGAAGAAACACTTTTTGAGAGGACAGGAATTCTGTCTTCGCCTTTATATGGCTTCTCAGTTCCGCCATTGAAAAAATAGGTTACATGTGCAAATTTTTCTGTTTCAGCAATTCTGAGTTGAGAGAGTCCATTTTCTTCAAAAATTTGCCCCAATCTTGTTGTAATTTCTTGAGCAGGGAAGGCAATATTTTGGCAAAGATCTTTTTCATATTCAGCAAAACAGGCAAAAAATAAGTTATTAACCTTTTTTGCATTTTCAAAATGATTAAAATCCTTTTCCTCAAAGGCCTGTGTGATTTGTCGCGCCCTGTCTTTTCTGAAATTGAAAAAAATTACAGCATCATTTTCTTTGATGTTGCCAACAGGCTCCCCATCGGAGTCTGTTATTACAATAGGCTTTATATATTCATCGGTTATGTTTTCATTATATTGTTTTTCAATTGCCACTATTGGGTCTGTTTCTTTAGCCCCCTCACCCTCAGTCATTAATTTGAAACCTTTTTCGACCCTATCCCAATTTGTATTTCTGTCCATTGTGAAATACCTTCCGATAAGACTTGCTATTTTACCAACACCGAGATGCTCAGCCTTTTTTTGAATTTTCTGAATGAATTCAACAGCTGCTTTTGGGGCAGTATCACGTCCATCGGTAATCCCATGAATAAAAACATTATTCATTTCTTGCTCGCTAGCAAATTCCAAAAGAGCACCTAAATGATCAATATGTGAATGAACAGCCCCATTGCTAATCATCCCCATTAGATGGAGATTTGAATTATGTTTTTTTGTCCACTCGACTGCTTTCAGGAGAACCTGATTTTCAAAAAATTTACCACTTTCAATGGCAGCTGTAATAACGGGAAGAAATTGATAGATAATTTGGCCAGTTCCCATTGTTTGATGTCCAACTTCAGAATTTCCATATATTCCCCAAGGCAAACCTACAGACATCCCTGATGCCTGTAGTAAAGTTTTTGGATAATATCTATTTAATTTATCAATTGTTGGTAGCTTAGAGATTGGAATCGGATTTCCTTGCTGATTGTTCCACTCACCCCAACCATCAAGCACCACGAGTACAACAGGCTTTTTTTTCGCCATAGATTTTATTTTTGTTTGTTTTTAAAATCGTGTTTTAAGTATAGAGCAAAAAAAGAGTTTATTCAATTTTGTCTGCTGATTCTGAATTTTCAAACGCATCTTCTTCTGTTTCAATTTCTGTTTCAACTGGTGCTTGAGTTTTTTCTAAGACAGGTTGTTCATCAATCTGTTTAGCACTTGTTTTCTTGAAGGAGACTGAAAAGTTCGGTTCATAAAGATTGTTATATTCGTCAACAACTTCGACTGGCTTTCCTTCCATTAAAGTTGTCATTGCTATATCACTTTGAATTTGTTTTAAATCCGCAATCGTCATTTTAAGATCATCAATTTTGTCCCAGCGACTCCCCATTTGTGACTGAGTGATTGTTTCAAGTTCCTTCTTTCGCATTTTCAGTTCTTCAAGTTGCTCAGCCAATTCTTGGTATTCTTGGTTTTGCCCCAAAGCATCTTTATATTCAGCACGAATTTCAGATTGCTCTCTCTTAGCTTCTTTCAACTCATTAAAAATCTCTTGAATTTCTTTCATTTTTGTTTTAATTAAAACTTTATTAAAATAGGGTTATTTTTCTATAAGCGTCACCCCTTCGATTATAACAGGCTCAACAGGTCTATCGCCAGGTAGGGTAGGTGTTATTTCAATCTTTCTAACCACGTCCATGCCTTTCGTGACAAAACCAAAATTTGTATGCTTTCCGTCTAGCCAGCTAGTCTCTTCTTTTGTTACGATAAAAAACTGAGAGCCATTAGTATTCGGTCCAGAATTTGCCATTGCAAGAGAGCCGCTCACTAATTTATGAGAATTTATTTCATCTGGAAAAGAATATCCAGGGTCACCAGTTCCCCAGGTGTTTGGCGCATCATCATTTTTTGAGTTTTGGTCTCCGCCCTGAATCATAAAATCTTCCATTACTCGATGAAACTTTGTGTTATTGTAAAATCCTTCGCTCGCCAACTTCATGAAATTATTTACGGTGGCGGGGGAATCTGCCCCATAGAATTCAACTTCAATTGTTCCGAGACTTGTCTTGATTTCAGCTCCCTTGTATTTGTCTTTAAAGTCAAGGGTTGCTAATTCTGCTAGTTCCATTGTTTTTTTTGTTACTTGTTTAGGTTTTTCTTCTTGTGGGACTGTCCCAGTTTGTGTTTGTTTCTGATTCGCTAAAAGCTCTTTTTGTCTTTTTTGTTGAGCTTCTAAGTCATATTTGCTTATTTCAGAGTTTTGATTTTCCCCAATATTTTTTCCAGTAACCTTTGAATCTGCTAGATCTGATGACGAGCAACCAGAGAGGATTATTGTGCAAAGTCCAAAAACAGCAGTATTTACTAGTATTTTCATTTTCATTTTCATAATATTAATAAATAAGACATTAAACATTATAGACTATTTTATTTTTATAATCTAGTGCTAAATTTTAGATAACAGAAAAATGCACAGGAAAGATTGACTTTTATCGGACAATACCCCATAATATAGTTGTATGTAAGGTTATACGTTTTTTTCTGTTAGAATTTCAACATAGTGTGTGCGATTCTCGTTGTTAAATACTGCTGGGAAAACAGATAACAAAACTTGCAAACAGGTATAAATTTTTTAAGTGTACACATGGAACAAGAAGTTAACAAGAAAAAACTTTTCGTAGGAAACATTAGCTACGGAGTAACAGATGAATCATTAGCAGAACATTTTGCACAAGCTGGAACAGTTGAATCAGCAAAGATCATCGTTGATAAAATGACTGGTCGTTCAAAAGGATTCGGATTCGTTGAAATGTCAACTGAAGAAGAAGCTCAAAAAGCAATTGCTGAGTTAGATCAAAAAGAACTTGATGGACGAGAGCTAAATGTAAACGAAGCTCAACCACCAAAGAGACATTACGAAAATAGAGGGAATTTCTAGATATTGTCTATCTGAGGACATGGAGGGAAAAGCAGGGAGCGCACAGCCCTGTTTTTGTTTGTCTGGAATTGAAATATCTAGAACAATAAAAAGGTTTATAAGGTTTATAGGGTTGGGACACGTGATAATTTCCAAGTTCCAATTTACAATTTACAATGAATTTTCAATATTTTAATTTTCAAACAAAAAGCAATTCATTGTGGAGTTGTCATTCCCGAGAAGTCGGGAATCCATTAGGTTGGATGACAGAAAACATAGAAAAATACATAAAATGGTTGTCTTCAATCCAGACTGAGATAGTTTGTGTTAAAAAAGGGTCCGAGTTACCCGCCTGAGCCAGTATGGGCAGGCAAACTCGGACCAGCGCGAAATTAAAAAGGTACCTTTTAAGGTACCTTTTTAATTTCCCCAAAAGAAGTTCTATTTTGGTTTGAGCATCATCAGAATTGAAGTTATGGTGATTCCTGCGACACCTCCGTATACTATGGCTTGTGCAGTTGGAATTTTTAGTTTTGCAATATCAAAATATGACATCGCGGAGGTTATTAGAAGAAGAATGAATAGTGTGAGGAAGATTTGATAGACAGGGACAACTTCTTTTTTAGTATTAAATAAAATTGGAAGAATCGCTAAAAAAAGAGCTGCAGCAACAAAAGACCACATAAAGAAATGAAAAAAATCACTTTCAAGAAGATTTATTGTGGCTATAAATCCACAAGCAATTGGAATAAGAAGAATGATAAGTCGCATTTTGTTTTATTTATTATGAATGCTACCAGTATAACATTTATTTTATGGAAACAAAATAAGAGAAGCATGCCTTGAAAAAAAGCATTAATTGAGATAAGCTTATGAGGTGCTAATAGATGAATCTTAAACAAAATCACATATTATGAAAAAAGGAAAAACTGTCCCACAGTATAACTTTGCTAAAATCGAGAAGAAATGGCAAAAAGCTTGGCAAGATAAAAAAATCTACGAAGCTGATATAGATGGTGCAAAAAAACCTTTTTATAATTTAATGATGTTTCCATATCCTTCAGCAGAAGGGTTGCACGTAGGCGGAGTCTATACTTATACAGGAGTTGATGCCTTTGGACGTTTCAAGAGGATGCAGGGGTATGATGTTTTTGAGCAAATTGGTTTGGATGGTTTTGGGATTCATAGTGAAAATTATGCGATGAAGATTGGAGAGCATATTGACGACGTTTCAAAAAGAACAGAGAAGAATTTTTATCGCCAACTTGCTTCGATTGGAAATATGTTTGATTGGTCAAGAGCAGTGGAAACTTATAAACCAGAATATTATCGCTGGACTCAATGGTTGTTTTTGCAACTTTTCAAAAAGGGCTTGGCATATCAAAAAATCGCAAAGGTGAATTGGTGTCCTTCTTGTAAGACCGTTCTTTCAGATGAGCAGGTGATTCAAGGACAGTGTGAACGATGTGACAGCTTTGTGGAAAAAAGGGAATTGAAACAATGGTTTTTTCGTATCACAAAATATGCAGATCGACTTTTGAAAAATTTAGATTGGATTGATTGGCCAGAAGATATAAAAACTAATCAAAGAAATTGGATTGGCAAAAGCGAGGGGGCAAATATTAAATTTCAAGTTGAAGTTGCTGGTGAGAACAATGGTGAATTGGAAGTTTTCACAACTCGCCCAGACACGCTTTTCGGCGCCACATATATGGTTTTGGCACCAGAGCATGAGTTGGTGCAAAACGTAAAAGAGGCTATTGAAAACTGGGTAGAGGTGGATAAATATATCAAAAAAGCAATTAGCAAATCGGAGCAGGAAAGAAAGAATGACGAGAAAACTAAAACAGGAGTTGAGCTAAAAGGAATATCAGCCATCAACCCTGCAAGCGGAGAAAAAATCCCTGTTTGGGTTGCTGACTATGTCTTGGCAGGATATGGAACTGGAGCAATTATGGCTGTTCCAGCGCACGATGCGCGTGACTGGGAATTTGCAAAGAAATTTGGCATTGAGATCAAGGAAGTGGTTACCCCAGTTTATGGAAAAGAGCGAGCAGATTCAGTTTATAGAGAGACTATTACCGCAATTATTAAAAGAGAAAGTGACGGAAAATTTCTATTTTTAAAATTAAAAGGTGATTTTGATAATAATCTAATAACACCAGTTATTGGTGGTATTAAATCTGATGAAACCCTCGAAGAAGCAGCCAAGAGGGAAGTCGAAGAGGAAACCGGCTTAAAAGTGAAATCGGTTGAAAAATTAGGAGGGAAAATTGAGTCAAATTTTTATGCTGGACATAAAAAAGTTTGGCGAAAGAGGTTGGATCAACCAGTCTCTGTGAAGTTGATGAATGAGGAAATAGGTAAAATTTCCAAAGAAGAACAGGAAAAACATGATATTCTTTGGTTGAGCGAAAAAGACGCTTTAGAGAAGTTGACACTCGAAGATATTAAAACTGGCTTCTTGAGATATATTGGCAAAGACAACGCTTATCCTTCGGAAGGAAGAGCGGTCAATTCTGGATTTTTGGACGGATTAAGAACTGGTGAAGCAAAAACCAAAATGCTGAAATGGTTGGAAGAAAAGCAGTTTGGTAAGAAATCAATTGATTTCAAACTTCGCGATTGGTGCGTTTCTCGTCAAAGATATTGGGGACCTCCAATTCCAATTGTATGGTGCAAAGAATGTGCCAAGAAACAAAACAAACGAAAGGTTTTGATGATTCATGGATTTAAGGGCGTTGGTGACGGAAATTGGTTTCCTCATCTAAAAAAAGAACTTGAAGAAAAAGGTTGCGAGGTCTTTACGCCAACATTGGAAACTAATACCAAGCCAGATTTGGAGCAGTGGATGAAACAACTAAAACCATATTTGGACAAGTTGGACGAAAATAGTGTTATTATTGGTCACAGCCTTGGTTCAAAGGCAATTTTGCATTTATTGGAAGGAAACAAACAAAAAGTTGATAAAATTTTCTTAGTCGCTTCCGCAATTGGCAATCTAAA
>JBFHIG010000021.1:0-24847 GCA_041596615.1 Candidatus Moraniibacteriota bacterium
TTAAATTCAAAATGGCACTGGTTTGATTTTGTAACTCGGATTTTTGATTTCAAGACATAATAAGATTTACACTTGCTAAAAAGTGTTAATTTTTTATGTAAAAAGATTGTTGGTGTGGCAGTGCCGCGAGATGAAAATTGCCTTGATTATAAAAAAAGCCACGAAAAATGGCTTCGCCATCTCGTGGCTGCGAAAAACTTGCAAAAAGATTGCCCAATCAGTCTTATATGTGTATTAACAACAGCTGTGCCGCGAGACGAAAAAAGACTATCCTGTGAAGGTAGTCTTTTGAGTTTTTCGTGGCTCCCCCTAATGGATGTGTTTAGGAACATATGTGGTGGAGAAGTGCTTAAAGAGCTGACTTTATTAGAAAATATTTGTTGGTAAATCAAAAGCTCCTTTAGTAACTAAATTGAATTTAGTATTTCAAGAACCCTTTCTCTAACTGGGACACAATTACTATATTGATACTTCCCAGTTGAATATTCCTTCTGTTTTTTTAAAACTCTTCTCTTGAAGTTTCTTTTGCTGATACAACACTCTAGCTCTCTTTCAATAAACTCCCTTAGCTTTTCATCCGAAGCGTTGGCATAGTCATTACATCCTCTTCCTGATATAAGATAATTTACACTCAGTTCATTTGCTCTGGCAGCACCAGAAAAAGTATATACAAAATCCCAAGCAAGTAAGCTAGCATAATATAAAAATAGACCAATTAAAAAACCCGCTAAAACAATGAGGATTTTTGCTGCCTTTGATTTTTTTGTCCAAAGCTTTTTTATTTTATTCTTGTTCATAAACCCAAATCCTAGTTTTTATCTCTAATTACATATAAGTTTGAGCTAAAACTGAATGAAAATCAAGGACTTAAATGAAACCGGCACTGCATGTCTCGTTTAAGCGTGTTTATTGGAAGTTTGAATCAAGCTTAAAAACCATTAAGTAAAGGATTTTAAAGATATTAGCTCCTCCTAGTGGGTGTATTTAGGAACATACGGAGTAGAGAAGTGCTTAAGGAGCTGACTTTATTCGAAAATATTTCTTCACACTGATAAACAGTAGTGTCACTGATAAAGCAAGAGGGCTAAATTCAATGGTAAAAGAAAAAGATGTTAAATAATATTGAAGCGAGAAATTGAATATCGAACTTAATAGTAGAGGGAAAACAATCAAAATAACAAAAACATACAAGACTGGCAATGTGAATTTTAATGTACTTTTTTCAGGAATATATTTTTTTAAAAACCAAGAAAGGAGGTAAAAGCTGACTGCAAAAATGAAATAGTTAATGATAATCACTAATCCAGTCCAATACATCCAAGTCAAATCGCCACCGTCTTCTTTGGATAACATCACGAAGAAATTAATATAACCAGCATAAAAAAATAAAAGAAAAAAGAGTGCCAAGACGTTCAGAATAATAAAAGTGAGAGCTTCCTTTTTCAGATTTCTTTTTGCAATCTTTTTACTCATTTGTTGGGTATAAATATTATTTACATTGCAATTTCAGTATAACATAACGTTGGACGAAGTAAGCATCTACGTATTGAGAAAATCAAACGATAAGATTCAACATTCTACAATTTACTGAATAAATTTATCTTTTACCCCCATAAAGAATACAAGAACTCACATTTATCCTACGAGTACTATTAACTGATAAAAAGCGTAGAAGCTTATTGAGATACCAAAAATAGACAATAAACCAAATATTATTGGGTAATCCCATACACCACTATTCAGCCTCGTGACATAGACTAAAACACGAAAATCAGTTCTTCGTCTCTTAAAATCTTCAAAATATGTGTACTTTTTACCAGTTATTTCTCCATGTTCTTTCTTCGTTTCAAGAGAGAGTCCATCCATTTCTGGAAATGAACCAGGAAAGAAAATCCATAAAAACTTTTTTAGCTTATATCTTAGCTTATATTTCTCATACTCATTAATTCCAAAATCAAATCCCTTAATCCAAACCCTTCCCCACATCAATTCTCTATCCTTCCATATCGAATAAATAATTGCAAAAACTAAAATTCCCAAAGCCAAGAGAAATATCTTTAATACGCCTGTGAGTTCAGACGGCTTGATTTGTATGAAAAAGGAAGTAGAGGAGGCCAGAGATAAAAAAATTGTAAGGACGCCCCCAAGTAGAAAAATAAAATTAAAGAGGTACTTTCTCCACTCTTCAATTACGTGCCTATACTCGTCATGAAACACTTGCGTGTCTCGTTGCATTTCCCGAATCCTTTCTTGGGATTCTCGCTGATGCCTCGCTGTCATTTCTTGAAGACTTTCCATAGAATGAATCTGATTTATTTAGCTGTTATCCTAGTATAGTTTTTTACATTGTCCTGTCAACAAAAGTAAAATATAATAAAAACATAAAATCGAACGACGAATCGGCGAAGTATTTTCTTCTGCTCAAATTCTTTCCCTCGTTTCATATTGAATTGGATTTATCATCAAAAAAATATTGAGATAAAAAAAGACATTCGACATTAATTTTCCCGTCCTAGAAATATGTTTTCATTTATGCTAGAGTTATGGTGTATAAGGAAGGATGATTAAGGGAGAATATTATCAAATATTTAATTGAGCAGCGGAGAAGATAGTAATTCTTATCAATAAAATTATTATCTAGGCTTTCTTGTTTTAATGATTTTTTAAAATATTAAAAAGTTTGTCAAAAGACTTGATGATTCCGTAAAAATACTTATTCTAAAACAAAAGAATGATTGAAAAAATATACTGGACCCTTTTGGTTTAATGAAAATTTAACGCCTGTAAGGGTGGAATATTTATATTTCCCAAATAATATGAGAGAAATTAAACATAAAAAAATACGACTTTTTTCCGATGCTGAAATTAAAGAAGATAAAGAAGACGTTCTTGATTTTCAGCGATATAGAGATGTTATTACCGCAATTGTGCGTGGGACTTCCGGACCTTTTACTATCGGCATACTTGGTAGTTGGGGCTCTGGGAAAACAACGCTTTTACGACTTGTTGAAAATAGTTTTTATAAAGACAAGGATGTTGTAGCTGTATGGTTTAATGCATGGCAGTATGAAAAAGAAGAAGATATACTTTTTCCTTTTTTGGCGACGATTATAGATGGCATAGAAAATCATAATAATAGTGGGGAAAAATCATCTTTTTTGGCAGCAAAAATTGGAAGGGTGTTCGGTAAAAAAGAAAAAGATTTTGTGACGGTATTAAACAATCTTCGCGGAATTCTTTACGGAGTCTCGTTCAATGTAGGTTTGGTAAAATTTGACACAAAAGAGGCAATACGGCGCTTTGATGAATTGCAGGAAATACATGTTAATACACAACTTAAAAAACAAGGGATTTATAAGAAAGCGTTTGAAAATCTTAAGATTCCGAATGGAAAGAAGATTGTTGTTCTTATTGATGATTTAGATAGGTGTAACCCAGAGAAGGCAGTTCATATACTTGAAGCGATAAAGTTGCTTCTTAACCAACCAGGATTTATATTTGTGTTGGGTATGGATGATGTTGTTTTGGAGGGATATCTCGAGAAAAAATATATTGAAGAGTTTGGTGTAGAGGACAAGTATTTTAAAGACTATAATTATCTAGAAAAAATTATCCAACTGCCATTTCGGATTCCATCACATGAGAGGCGAATGGAGAAATTTATTTCAGATCTTGTAAAAATGTCTAATATCTCGAATGTGCAGAGCATAATTCCACTGCTTGATTTAGTTGCTAAGAGTAATCCACGAAGAGCAAAGCGCCTTGTGAACACGTTAGTTGTTGATAATGCGCTTATTCAGGTTTGTAATCAAAACACTACGAAGAAAAAAATTGAAATGGAAATGCTTTTTGTTTGGCGACTGGTGGAATATACTTCTTCGACCGGCATGCTTGCATTGCTTCTTGATAATGAGTGTATTGATTTTCTTAAAAAATACATTGGGGTAACAAATCACAATATTCAATTAGCAGCAAAGGGAATTCCAAAGTTTGAAGAACTCTCAAGGGTTATGATGGATAAAATATTTCGTGAAATATTTATGAGCGATCTTGGACAGAAATGGTTGGTGAATGAGAAAGGGCGTGATATAGCACATACTTTTTATTTAGAAGATCGTGGTGGTTTAGAAGTGATTTCTATTGAGTCTGAAAAAAATCTCATAAAGAAAAAAGAGATAGCAGAGGAAAATAAAAGAGTATTGGGAGCAAAAGACTCCCGTACAGTTAAAAGTATTATGGACCTTGCCGATACTTATTATTTTTTGGGTCATTACAAAGAAGCATCTGATAGTTATGATGAGATTATCAGAGTGGGAGCAGGCGATGTAATTGTGTACAATAATCGAGGAAGTGCAAAAGTTAATCTCGGATTCTATGAAGATGCCATTGTTGATTTCACTAAGGCAATTGAATTAGATCCAGATAATGTTGAGGCATACAATAATCGGGGAAGTGCAAAAGTTAATCTCGGATTCTATGAAGATGCCATTGTTGATTTCACTAAGGCAATTGAATTAGATCCAGATAATGTTGAGGCATACAATAATCGAGGAAGTGCAAAAGCTAACCTAAGACTCTACGAAGATGCCATTGTTGATTATGATAAAGCGGTTGAGCTGGATCCAAAAAATATCGAAACACCTCCACTAGTAAATTTGTTTAATTCCCCATCTATTTTTGAAGGATTGTTACCGTCAATAAAATTATTATCAAAGGAGTTTTCTTCGCAACCAATTCCCAGTGGTCATATTGGACTTAATCTTAAATTGATCAAAGAGACACTTTACAAGTTCGGTGTTGAGGTTAGTCTTGGTGAGGTTAAAGTGGGGTCAATGTTTACTCAATACAGTATCCGCCCAGCAGTGGGGGTTAAATTAAGCAAGATTATGGCGCTCAAGGATGATCTTGCTATGGCGCTTGCATCTTATCCTATTCGTATTGAGGCACCTATTCCAGGTAAGTCATTGGTGGGGATTGAGATACCAAATAAATCTTTCTCCGGTGTATTTTTACGAGAAATGCTTGAGAGCAATAACTTTATTGGATTGGAATCACCTCTTTCTATCGCACTTGGAAAGAATGTGGGTGGTGATATGATTTTTGCGGATTTAAAAAATATGCCACATATGCTTATTGCGGGAACGGCTGGATCGGGTAAGAGTGTTTTTATTAATACGATAATTTTATCTTTGTTGTATCAAAATTCACCAGATGATCTAAAAATGATCCTAGTTGATTCTGGGCAAATGGAGTTATCTTTATATAATAAAATACCTCATCTTTTAACAGATGTAATTACTGATAATAATAAAGTGATCAATGCTTTACGTTGGGTGGTGGGGGAGATGGAAAGACGTTATAAAATTCTTCAACAAGCAAAATCTCGAGATTTGGATTCATATAATAAAAAATATGAAGCGGGGGAATCTAATGAAATTATTGATCCCGAGACCGGTAAATTAGTTAAGGAGAGATTAAATAAATTACCCCGTATTATAATTATGATTGATGAGTTGGCTGACTTGATGGCGTCTCATAGTAAGGAAGTCGAGGGGGTAATGATACGTATTGCACAAAGGGCAAGAGCAATCGGAATTCACTTGATTGTTTCTACTCAAACGCCAGACCCTACAGTAATCACTGATCTTATTAAGGCAAATATTACGACTCGTATTGCATTCAAGTTAGCGACACAAATGGATTCACGTGCAATTCTGGATAGGGTTGGCGCAGAAAGTCTTTTAGGAGATGGCGATATGCTCTATATGACATCACTCGATTCGACTCCAAAAAGAATCCGAGGTGCTTTTGTTTCTGAAAAAGAAATACAGAATGTTACTAACTTTTGGCGTAGGCAAACTGCTATACAAGAAAAGGGAGATGAATCTGATACCTCGAGCAATATGTCTTTATCTTTTAGTGATCGAAATGAACCAGATGATTTAATTGAAGAAGCGAAGGAGATTGTTGTGCAACAGAAGAAAGCGACCACCTCGCTTATTCAGCGCCGACTGCGTATCGGTTATAGTCATGCCGCAAGGATTATTGACGAGCTTGAGACCATGGGAATCATTGGTCCTGCTAATGGTGCTAAGCCGAGAGAAGTCTTAGTAGGCAAAAGTGAGGGAGAAACAGAAGAGTCTTCGTCCAAGAGTGAAAAGATGGATCAGAAAAAAAGGGATAAGTGGCAGATTTAATTTTTTTGGGAAATTACTATGAACGGTTTTAAGATAAAAAAATTCAATCCCTGACTTCAGGAGAAAAAATGAGAAGAGCTAAATTATCCCAATTTTACTCATGATGAAGTTTGGGATGTTTATCGTCGTTTTGCGCTGGTCAGAGTTTGTAACTCGGAACATTTTTTAAACCAACAAAGATAGATAAGGAGCGATGGAAGCTCAAACTAAGATTATGATTATCAAAAAACAACACCATTTGTCATTATTTTCAAAATGTTCCGAGTAGTGGACTACGTTAGAATTTTAATACAACAGCGAAAAAACTATATGTAGGTTCTTCTTTTTGGGGAAATTGCAAAGTTTCCCGATGTTGCGCCGAATCAATTTTAGCAGAAGAGTTGATTTGTCTGATTGAAAAGTAAATTGAGAATAGGAAGGCTAAAAGTGTAATTACAAGCGTAGAAAATGCAACCCAGAAAGCTAGTTCCGAGTCTTTTTTGGCTTGTTGAAGCTTTTCATATTCAAAGTACTGTATGTAGGCTTGATAACCTAAAGTATATTTACAATTATCAGCATTTTTGTTCCCCAGCTGTTCAAGTAAAATATAAGGTGTTTCACGATTAAGACCACGTGTAAAATTATCATGAGCATCATTAAGAAATTTTTTTACTATCAGCCATTCGCCTCCTCTTCCTCTATACCATTTTTCTATTTCCTTCCACATAAATCCCTTAGGACGCTTATATCCATAACCTAACGCTCTCACATGTATGCCATCTCCTTCTTTTGTTTTCTTTTTCATGATCGTATTAATTAATTTTTATATGTAATAATGTAGAGAGTGCGCTCTGTATCATTCGCATTGATCTAGGAGTTCATCTTCGGTAACTTCTTCAACATTTTTAAACCTGGGATTTTTGGGGTTGTTATTAAACAAGACGTTATAATAATGCCACCTATCTAAAAGATTATTTATTTCCTGGGAAGTATATGCATAATATTTTTCATTTTCATCGTTAGCAAGAGTTTTAAATTTGACCTTATATAAAGAGTCTTTTCTTCTGCTTACTGGCGCATGCTCAAAAATTCTAATTATAGCCGCCTGTCCGCGCTGGTCCGAGTTTGTAACTCTGACCATTCTTTTTAAGACACAGATGTGGCGCAATAATTTATCTTTTTCGCCAGTCCTTGATTAAAAGTCCGCCACGAATTCTCTCAATGGCCAGTTTTTGTTTTTCTAATTACTTTAACAAGTCCTTACCGAAACTTTTTTCCAGAAAAAATGCCCATGATATTTATATTTTGACTTCTACCTCAACAGTAGGTCTCAAAATTTCAAGAGTTGTTCTGAATCGACTAAAAACTTGGTTATATAGGTTTGCTTCTCGCGGAGCATTAACTTCAATAACTAGTGCATAAGGGATTTCTTGAGCCCCTTTGAATTTATTGCCACCAGTGCGAGCTATGTAGTGTACATTTAATTCAGGATTTTTTAGACTTTTGCCAAGCATAAATATCGAAGATGATGTTGTCGTTTCCCATCTGTGTGAGTCGTGACGTTTATCATCGTCATCTAAATCTTTGTATAATTTTGAAGAAGAGAAAAACGACTTGGTATTAGGATTTTCTTGATTAGGTTTTTTTCTTTTGTCATCATGTGGTCTGAATACAATTTCTAACCCGCTTTGTGTATAGTTGACTGGATCTTGAGGATCGATAGGTGTCGCGTAACATACGGTGGCCTTTATTAATACCCTACCTTTTATTTGGTGATTTGGAAGTGGAATCGGTACTCTCAGCCATTCTCCTGGGCTTAATTTTCCCTGGTAAACAACTTTTATACAATGGTCATCGGATGAGGTTATTAGACCAATATTAGTGTCTAGTCTGCCCCAGCCAACTTCGGAAATGTCTTGGTCATCATTCTTGCTTGAGTGTATTAGCAAAGCCTTGATAGCAAGAGGGCTCAGATTATTGCCAAAAGTCGCCCGAATTCCCACAGCTGCTCTAAGTATTAAGGGTGCCGCGAAACTAGTTCCTTGAACAGAAACTGTATTTCCAAGTTTACTACTATCCAATACCCAGAAAGATTCTTTGGATGACCCACCAAAACCAAGAAGATCTGGCTTAATATAACCAGGTAATCTACCAGGTCCTATGCAACTGTATTCAGTTTTTCTCCATGGATTGCCTTGACGATCAGCAGCTCCGACACAAAGACCATTAATGCAATCAGAGGGTGGCTGAATTCTTGCATTACCTGAATCTTTGTCTAAATGTCCGTTGTTTCCAGCAGCAAATGTAGCCAAAATTGTTCCATCGGAAAAAATCTCATCTAAAACAGAGGTCCAGGCGTGAACATCTGTATCTTCAATAGGAATATCTGGACCACAGCTAATGTTTATAAAATTATAATTCGTTGAAGTTACGATATCTTTTATACGCCTTAAAGCTTTTATGAGATTTATATCTTTGTGATCATTTTTGTCAAATACTCTGTATAGATCTACATACGCATATGGCTGTGAAGGCTGCACCCCTTCTTCTAGAGATCCAAATAGGAATGATGAGGACACCCAATGTCCATGATCTAATCCTGAAGGAATTGGTTTTCCCATTTTACCAACTTCTTTTTTATTAACCCATTTCGATAGTGGGCTATTATCGGGAAATCCTCCATCAAATATTGCTACCTTCAAATTAGGATCAACTGGTTTAATATCTGGCAAATTTACTTTAAAGTTAATACCTGCTGACCGAAGAGCTGGTTCAAACTCACGCAACTTTGGCATTTCTCTTAGCACTCTTAAAAATGAATATTTTGCTATATCCAGTACCTCAGATTTTTTAGCTTTAATAGATAAAAAACAGAGACCTTTTGAAAAAATAAGATCTTCAATTGACGACCCCTTGTTAATGGAGCTAATGTAGTCCTTAAAACCTTCTATGAGGTATGGTTTGTCTGCAGAAGCATGTAACACTGCCTCAAATATGAGCCAATTATCTTTAGTGGTAATTGGCATTAGTTTGGATAAAGCAGATATTGGTCTAATCTTTTCAATTTTTGATAGTTCAGATCCTTCCTTAGACTTAGGATCAGTTCCGAAAAGTAACTCAGGTAAGCTTTCTAGTTTTTCTCTTTCCACTGTAACAAAAATTTCCGTAGTGTATGTTTCCACCGTATCTCTTTTCTTTGTCCATTTGTCAGGTTTTATTTTTGTCATTCTGCTTCCCACTTGATTCATATTCCATGAACGCAGTAATGATTCTGGATAATATGACTTTGCAGTAAATTCAGGATGCAATACGAAAGAGACAACAGTTTGATTTTTAGGACAAGCTAGACTTGGCAATGAATCTACAATTTTTACGGTATCAATAAGCTGATGACTCAATCTTTCGACTGATTCATTAAATGAATATGGTAATTCTTTATCCATTTTTGATTTTGGTGGCTCCATTTTTTCTGTTAACCGTTCACCAAAGCCCAGTAAAAAGTTTTTAGACATAGTTGTTATTCGCTTTTAATTTTTTTACTTAAGGTCGTTCTGCTGATTCCAACTATTTCACTCGCATTTCGTTGTGAGCTTCCAAGCGAAACCATGGTTTTAGCTAATTTTAGTTTTGAATCTCTGTCTAACTTATTAATTCGTTGAGAAAAATGCTCAACAACAGCATCGTCTATTTTGATTTTTTTAATTATTGATTGCCTTCTTATGGACAACACAGACCGTTCAATGTCGCTAAAGGATTCTGAATCCAGTAGAGATATTAGGCAATTTTTAACTTCTTTTGATTCAATTTTTTCTTTACCTAAATATAGATCGATTGTTTGAATTACCTGATTAATAGCTGGCATGGGAAATTCCACTTCCAAATCAAAACGTCGCCAAATCGCAGGATCCAGTAAAGAAGCATGATTAGTTGCAGCAATTAGAAGACTGTGCTCTGGCCATTCGTCTATCTCTTGGATGATGACAGTAACTAATCTCTTGAGTTCGCCTACATCCGTATTATCATCTCTTTTTTTTGCTATAGCGTCGATTTCATCCAAAAGAAGAACGCATTCCATACCTTTTGCATAATCAAGGACATTGCGAAGATTAGATCCAGTACGTCCCAGAAAGCTGCTCATTACTGCAGATAAATCTAGTACTAGCAGAGGTTTGTTTAATTTAGATGCAATCCATTTAGCTGCTAATGTCTTTCCAACACCTGGCTTTCCAGTAAATATAATTGATTTAGTCGCTTGCAGACCATGCTCTTTTAGTTCGCCACTATCCAATCTTTCAATAATTACCTGGGTGAGAATTTTACGAACAGTATCATCCCAGATAGGCTCAAAATCCATAGAAGGATTCTTAGTCATTCGCACCAATTCAAGTCTGGTATCTAGATCAACAGGCATATTTGCCATCTTCATGTTTCGAAAAGCAAAATCGTTGGTCATTTTCGTCGTATTTAGCTTTTTGACTAGCCCAGGGTAATATTCTTGGAGTATTTTTTTATGACGATTAAGATATATTTGGTAATCCTCAGATTTGTCTTGCGAAAGGAATATTATTAATTGGTACAGAATTTCCACTATTTCTTTTTTTTGTGCCATTTTATTAATTTTTGTTTATTTATTAAGTAAAAACGCTATTATTTTTTGGAATATAAATACATGATTACATAAAAATTGTACCACACTAAATTATTCAAGTAAAGAAATTTGTAATAAAATATGCTAGTTAATAAAAAAAGACTTTGATATTTGAGTCCCAGTAATCTAGCGCCAGATAATTAATATACCGCTTCAATAATAATTTTTTTGTCAGAGTGTTGTATCTGTCCGAAATATTATTGTATGTCTTTCAATGTCTTTGCGTTTAGAGAAATAAAAAACCATGATATAATCGTGGTTAGTAGTAATTTCAAAAAATTTTTATTATATAAATCAGTTTTAATTGTCTGAATCGAATTCCTCCATCCCAGTATTCATACAATCATCATATAAATCAATATTATTCGGTTGCTGTGCAGTGATAACTCCGCATACCCGTGATAATTGTTTATATATTCCATCTGATTTATTGTTGTCGTATTCTTCAATCAGATAATCAAGTAAGTAAATACCGCCAATAAAAACACCTATCCAAAAAATAACTTTCATGAATTCTTTTAGTCCATTCATTTTTTTGTTGTTCATTGTCTATCCTTACATTGTTCTTGATATGCAGGGCTAGCCTTAACAAAATTTAAAGCTTTTTCTTGATAATTATTGCCTTCGGTTCTTGGTATTTCTTTAAAAACATATGAGATTTGTCTAACTTCTTCAGAACTGTTGGTATAGATTCGTGAATTTAGGGAATTAATTTCCTCGCTATTCAATACATGACTAACAAAGAAATTCTGATTAGAAAATGCTTTTGCTTCAGACTCAAAACAACCAACTGGTTGACCTGAAGATTGTCCATTTATAAAATCAAATACGTGGTAAATTTCATGTATCAAAAGAACAGATGTTAGTAAATCATCTTTAGCTGCATATTTCGGTGAAACAAAAATATCGAATTTGTCTAAAGATTGAGAAGGGGTAAAAATAAATACACCATCTGCACCTGATATGTCGTCAGATGAATCCGCATATTGGATATTAAGACAATTTTGAATTGCTTGCACGGAGTACCCATTCCTTTGTACTGATGCATAATCTGACTGATTGTAGCGCTGAATTATTAAGCTTAATGCACGCTTAAATTCCTCTGGCATTTCGTACCCAGTATTTCTTGTGCAAAAAATGGGCTCAGCATCTACAACCATATACCAGTCATTATTGATATAGATATATTTTTTATAACTCCTTGAATGATTTTTAGTTGAGCACTCTTTATCTAAACAATCTATTCTTGTTCTATCAATATAGCCTATATCACCATCAATTTTTGTATCATTTATAACAATCTCACTAGAATATATTTTATTATCGAAATCACTTATTGCCTCAGTCAAGTATGCATCTTTTTCTAATCTGTCCTTGGTTTCTGGAGAGAAATAGTTATCATATATTTTTTCAAAATCATGTTTGTTTTCAAGCTCTAATATTTCATTTAAGCGCGCGTTGAGACTCTCTACATTTATCTTTTGTTCAGTAGCAGTCGAATTATCGGAACCGCTTTGTCTCATAAAAAATAAGATGAAAAAAATACAAACGATAATAATTGCTATGATAAAATTTTTATAACTCTTTCTATTAAAAGCATTTTTAATATCAGTATCCTTCTTTTTTCCACTAGCGGTTTCATTTGAACTCAACTCATTCTTTCTGCCGAAATAAATACTTAAAACAATAAAAGTAATGCAAGCCGAAAAAGCAGGCAAAAAATCTGATCCTGCATTGCCTTTAATCATATCTAATATGTTCAAAGTGGTTGCTACGCCAAATATAACAGCTAATATTCTGAAGATTGTATATGCCGTCTTCATTGTATTGGAGACATAAAAAATTAAAAACAAAAAAGGACAACCATACTGGTTGTCGCACCCAAATAGACAGGTTATGCCTAGTTGTTTTAAGTAAGGTTGTCCTATTTTCAGGCACAACCATACTCTTGCCATTTTCTTGGCAAAATCCTATTTATTTGAATGCGACATCTCCAAAATAACATTAAACTGCTTAAAATACAAGAATCTTGTTGATTTTAAGTAGAATCTAAGCTAAATTAGAGAAAATGTAGCATGTCGTCTGATGATTAAAATTGCTTATGAAAAAGAAACCAACGCATGGCCCAATTATTGAGCCATATGAAAAGCGCATGCGTGAATTGAATGTATTTTCATTATTTTTAGAAGAATCTAAAAATAATAATATTAAAATACCAAAGATAGCAATGAAAAATGCTAATTTTTTAGAGGATTTTTTTGATAGAAACAGTACACAAAAATTTATTCTAAAATTAAGAAAAAAACTTGAGATACCAGAAGTAGGCTTCGAATTAACCAATACAGAATTAGGGAAATTGATGGAAAGTCATTTTTTTATACCGAGCTTAATGCTAAATAAGACTTTATCAACTCAAAAAGTCATAATATCCAAATTGAGATTGCTTGAGAAAAAGATTATGATAATGAATTTTAATGCCATGAGTGCCATTCTAAGAGCTTTTCTATTTTACAACGCATATAATTATGAATTTGCTAGCTATCTGATATCGAAGTGGAGCTTATGCAAAATAATAAACCTCCAAGATGAATTGCTCGAGTATCAACCTGGAAATAAATACACAAACGAATCTTTCTTCGGACACCTTAAGCATGAAAAAAAATATTATCCAATTAGTATTCGGATAAATCCTTATGTTGGTCAAAGAGAACTTATTAATTTCATTGAATCTAATTGGTCAGAGATAAAAAAGGAACAAACAAGCTTCGTCGAGAAAAGTAATCCTTTCATAAATTATAAAGTAAAGAGAGCAGAATTTCGTGATAGGGATAGACTCATATTTGAAAACAGACATCTTCCTGAACGGGATATCTGTAAGTTAATTAAACAACATTTTCCAGTTTGTCCTTATTTGGGTGAAATTGGAGGAATAATTTATAAGGAAATAAAAAGACGAGAAGATTAAAAATGTGTAGTACACTTTTTCTTTAGAAAGAATTTTTTGTGTATGCTTTTCTTAACTATAGATAACTAATCTATAGTTTTTTATGTTTAAAAAAGTCGAAAAAGAATTTTACGAAGAGCTGAGCGGAGAGAGACTATCCGATCAGGAAGCATTTGAGGCAGAGAGTAACTTTGTAGGATTTTTTGACTTGCTTTATCGAATAGATATAAAAAATAAGGAAAAAGAAAAGAACAAAGAGTCTATTTAATTTTTAAAATTAGTATAATGAACACAAGTTCAGAAAGAGTTGACAAAAAAATAAATGTTTTTGGCAAGCGCGGAGGAAATATCGAGGAAGAAATAAAGCAATATCCATTGGAGGCGATGGACCTGCTCTCGACAATCAGTAGCTCTGGATCAAAAACGTACAATCGTTGTACGGAAAATATCTTTAGAATATTACAATCTCACCCAGAATTCAAAGATAGATTCCGATATGACGAATGGACACAAAAACAGGAAATAAAAAAGAATAAGAGATGGTCAGAATTAGATGATGCAGACTTCGTACCCATTCAAACGAAGATATCAGCGATGTATCCACAATTTAGAATGGTTGGGAAAGAAATGGTAATCGATGCCGTAGAGTTAGCTTGCAGAACAAATAAATATGACAGGGCAGAGGATTATATCAGAAAAACCAAATGGGATGGAAAGGAGAGACCAAAAAGCTGGCTACACCAAGTTTATGGGGTAGAGGACAATAAATACCATCAAGCAGTTGGAGAAAACTTTTTCAAGGGAATGGTAAAGAGAGTAATCCGCCCAGGATGCAAATTTGACACGGTGATAATTCTAGAGGGAAAGCAGGGATGTGGAAAATCTACATCACTATCGATCATAGCAGGACCATGGCACCTAGAGACGACCATGGTTGCCAACAAAACAGACTTTTTTCTACAATTTAAAGGAAAGCTCATTGTGGAGTTTTCAGAGGGAGAGACATTAAGCAGGACAGAAACGAAGAACATGAAGGCTATGATATCGACACCAGTCGACACGTATCGGGCTCCATACGGAAGATATATGAAAGATGTGCCTCGTAGGTGCTGTTTCGCTATGACGACTAACCAGGACGAATATTTGAAGGACGAATCTGGGAATCGAAGATTTTTCCCAGTAGAGGTAACACTCGAGAAAGTAAACTTAAAATGGCTAAAAGAAAATCGAGATCAATTATTTGCAGAGGCGCTTTATAGAGTAGAGGAATTAAAAGAAAGTGTCTGGGAATACCCAGATGAAGCAGAGCAGTATCAGATGGATAAGATGGTAAGAAGCCCATATGAAGATGACATAGTATCTTGGCTTGAAAACCCAATGGTATCAAATGGAAGGCAATTAAACATTGACAAGGGGCTCACAACATCTGATATATGGGTATATGCACTGATGGGTGATAAAGCGAGAATGAGGAAGGCGGAGGAAATGCAGATAGCCCTAGCACTTAAACAGATAGGATTTGTGAGGGAAAGAAGGACGATAGATGGGAGTAGGAAGTGGAGATGGTATTTTAATGATAAATAGGTATGGCAAAAAAGGCAAAAGGTAGGGCAAAATGGGGGTAGGTAGGGCAGGTAGGACACCTATAAAAACCTTATCTTAGCTAATTGCCCTACCTACCCTACCTTTATTTATAAAAGAGTTATATATAATATATAGGAGAGGGGGGACAGGGTGAAATAGCAACTCTAGGAGGATTTTTGCAAAAGGTAGGTCACAAGTCTAAAAAATCCAGGAAAACACAGGGCTAATCGGTGTCCTACCTAGGTGAGCCAACGTAGGACCAAGGCAGGGAAACATTAGGCAAATTTAATAAATATTAATTTAAAGAATAATGATAGAGCACATAGAGCAAGGAATAATCAACTTTTTAGACAAAAAACACAAGGGAGCAAAAGTTTGTGTTTATGATATATATGAGGAATTCTATTTGAATCTTGAACACAGAGACCTATCAATCGGAGTTCCTGGATACTTTAAGGGTTGGGTTCGTCCAGTATCTAAAATCTTCAAAGAATATGGATTGCAAAAACTTGATAAATATTGGATAAAAAGACTAAGTAATAAAGAAAAGAAAAAAAGATGATAAATTTACAAAAAATACTCAAAATAATCAAAAAAAAGAAGCGAGGGAAGAAAAATCTATTTGGAAAGGTTGTCAGTGGAGGATGGTTGTGGAAAATACCACCAGGAGACAGAGATGAGGCGGAGAGGGTATATAATATATGACTCAAGGTGAATAGCAAGGAGGAGAAAGATGAGGTAGGTAGGGTATTTAGAAAAAATCTGAACCAATCATGGGGGAGAAAAGAGAAATCTAAAAATCAAGTTATACTAGTATAAATAAGTTTAAATTTAGGGGTATTTAAAACTCCAAAATAGAAGCATCATTAAGGATCGATATATGCAATTAATGGAAAGGAACCATGAAACAGAAACAGTTGTATTTAAATCAATTCCGAGTTTATCCCTATTGAGTTGCTATGTAAAGAATTGTAAAGTATAATGAAAATGTAAATTATAAATATAGACCTATGAACAAAAATCAGTTGATTTTGCCAGTTTCAATTTTACTAGCCAGTTTGATTTTAGGAGGATTTTATTATGCTACTCAATTAAGCAAGCAGAAGTCTATTGAAAAACAAAAGAAGGAAGAAGCGGCGATTAGAAGTGAGTGTTTTAATGAGATTAAGAATATGTTTAAGGAACTAGAGACTAAAGACGATATGAACTTTATTTATGATTTATGTTTAAGTAAAAAAGGATTAAAAAAATAAGCAATGACAATGCAAGAAGAGTTCTACACAGCACGAGAGTTGGCTGATAAATTAAGAGTCAACGTGATGACAATTTATCGTTACATTAAAGCGGGTAAGTTAAAGGCTTATAAAATAGGTAAGGAGTTTAGGATTGATGAAAAAGAATTTGAAAAATTTCTTAACAAAGTGAAAACTAAAAGATGAGAAAAGCCCCAGAAAAGTTTAAATTCATTAAATTACCAGCCAGGTGGATTGCAGGGGGATTCAAAAAAATTGTCAGTCTTAAGTCTTTCGTGACATGGCAAGTTGGAATTTCTTTAGTAGTTTCCATTGTTTTTTCTGTGATTGTAGCAATTATATCAAGAGCTAAGGGTGATAACAGTATGGAATTTTGGGAGGGAGTGAGAGTGGAATCTTACGGAATGGTTATGGACTTATGGGTTATTGGTACTTTTTTATTATTTTTAAATGAGATAGCGAATAGGCGAAATGAGAATAAGAGATATGAAGATGAAATAGACGATTTTCGTGAATGGGAGTCGGATGAAGCTAAGTATAGAATTCTTGGAAGTATGAAGAGACTAAGCAGAAATGGTGTTAGTAAGATGGAATTAAGCGGATGTTATTTGAAAGGTGTTAATTTTGAAAAAATAAATCTCTCAGGGTCTAGTTTCGTGGCGGCTAATCTTGAGGGGGCTTATTTTGAAAGAGCTGATCTTTCAAGTGCTAAATTTTATATAGCTATTCTAAAAGAAGCAACATTAAAAGAAACCAATCTTACAGAATCCAGTTTTTTTATGGCCAATCTTTTGCGTGCAGACTTTAGTAGAGCCAATTTAAAAGATGTTGATTTTCGGGAGGCAGATCTTTCAAATGTTGATTTTAGAGAGGCTAATCTTCAAGGGGCGGATCTTCAGAAAGCTATCTTGCTTTGGGCAGCAAATTTAACAATAGAACAACTCTTTTTAGTAAAATCACTTTATAAGACAAAATTGGACAAAGATTTGGCAGAAAAAGTAGTAAAACAGTGTCCGCATCTTTTAGAAAAACCAAGAAAATGAAAGCAATAATCTTAGCTAGAGTTTCAACTGAAGAACAAAAAGAGGCAGGCAATTCTTTGCCAGCTCAAGTCGAGCGATTGAAAAGTTATTGTAAAAGAAAAGGCTATAGCATAGTTGAAACTTTTAGCTTTGATGAAAGCGCTTATAAGACAAAAAGAGATGAATTTGATAGAATCTTGGAATTTTTAAAAATAAACAATAAAGAGAAAGTCGTGATCTGTTTTGATAAGGTAGACAGATTTTCAAGGAATGTTTTTGATAAGCGTGTTTCAGCTCTCTACGAACTGGCAATGAAAGGCGAAATTGAGCTTCATTTTGTTTCAGATAGCCTTGTTATAAACTCTGAAATTTCAGCAACAGAGAAGTTTCATTTTGGAATCAATCTTGGATTAGCAAAATATTACTCAGATGCGATTAGCGATAATGTAAAAAGGGCTAATGAGCAGAAGATAAGGAAGGGTGAGTTTCCGGGTAAGGCGCATATCGGATATAAAAACATTAAACTGCAAGATGAATCTAAGGACATCATCGTGGACCAGGAGAGAGCATTCTTAATCAAGAAGGCCTTCGAGCTTTATGCTACAGGGAAATTTTCAATGAAAAGCTTAACTCAGGAGATGAATATAAGAGGATTGAGAAACTATCCAAGCAATAAAAAAATAACCACGAGTCAGATCCATAAAATATTGAGAGACCATTTCTATTACGGGATGATGTTGTGGAAAGATCATTTATACCAACATAAATACGAACCGATCATAACAAAGGATCTATTTAAACAAGTGCAAGAAGTAATCGACTCTTTCAATAGGCAAAACTTTAAAAGAACAAATAAGCCTTATATCTTTAGAGGGATGATTAAATGTAAAGAATGTGGATGTTCAATCAGCCCAGAACTTAAGAAAGGGAAGTACGTTTACTACCATTGCACAAACTATCATAAGAAGCACAAAAAATTAGATTGGATCAATCAAGATGATCTGCTTAAACAAGTTAAAAAGCTTCTTAAAAGTATCAAACTAAGCCCCAAGGCAGTCCAAAAACTTAAAAGCAAGCTAAGGACTGTTCACGAGTCAGAGCAGTTTTATTTTAAAGAAAGCAAGGCCAAGTTGGAGAAGCGATTTAATGCAATCGGTGGCTACAAAAAAGTGATGTATGAGGATAGATTGGAAGGGCGCATCACTACGGATGAGTATGATAAAAAAATAGAAGAATACCACAAAGAAGAGGATGATTTAATGATCCAACTTGAGGAGCACACTCACGGGAATCAAAACTTTTATATCGGGGCAAATAAAATATTGGATATTTCTCAACGAGCCTGGGAAATCTTTGAAAGTTCTGAAGTGGAGGAAAAAATACAACTTTTGAATTTCCTACTTCAGAACTGTGAGCTAGAGGACAAAAAGCTCCTGTTTAAACTAAAAACACCCTTTGAGGGTGTCCTTGAATATGCCAATACTGGCAACTTGCTCCCGGGGTCGGATTCGAACCGACGACCAATTGATTAACAGTCAACTGCGCTACCACTGCGCCACCCGGGAATTTGAGAATATTTTATCTTATGTTGTTCAACAGAAAAATTACCAAAGTTGGTAACAAATTCAATTATAAACATTTTTTGCGATTTTGCAAGAGTTAAATAAAAATCAGCAGGAACTTGCTTTTTAGTCCCAGGAAATCTATACTCAAAGTATTAAAAAACATTTAGAACGCTTAGTTTTTATGAAAAAAGAACTGCAAAATCTCATCTTTAGAACCGTTAATAAACTTTACGATAATCTTGGAATTTCCGAAGAGGAAATTGAGATAGGCTATCCCCATGAAGAATTTGGGGATTATTCTTGTAATATCGGGATGAAGTTAGCGGGGAAGTTAAAGAAGAATCCTTTTGAAATTGCAGAGGAGATCAAAAAAGAAATCGAAAATTTCAAAGAAGTAGATGGCTTTGAAAAGATTGAGGCTGCGAAACCAGGATTTTTGAATTTTACAATGACCAAAAAAGCAATTGCCAAGGAATTTCTAATGATTCAAAAAGCCGGTGAAGGTTATGGATTGAGCAAAAAATATGCAGGGAAAAAAGTGATGGTGGAATTTGGACAACCCAACACCCACAAAGCATTTCACGTGGGACATCTGCGTAGTGCAATTTCAGGTTTGTCAGTTTCAAGACTTTTTGAAGCGTTGGGGTATGAAGTGATTAAAACAAATTATTATGGCGACGTGGGAATGCAAGTTGCAAAGTCAACTTGGGGAATGAAACAGCATGGTTTGCCAGAAGATTTTGCATCTTGGGATGTGCACAAGAGGATGGAACTTATTGATCAGATGTATGTCGAGGGAGCACGAGCTTTTAAAAATGACGAAAAAGCTGAAAAAGAAATACGACAAATAAATAAGGATGTTTATCAGAAAGAAGGTGAGAATTATAAGTTATATCTAAAGTTGAGAGATTGGAGCATTGAGCATCAAGCCGAAGCTTTCCGAGAGTTGGGAATTGAATATGACAGACAATATCCTGAGAGTGAAGTCTATGAAGACGCAATGAAAATAATAGCTGAAAATGAAGGGACTCTTTTCACACAAAGCGAAGAAGCTCTTATCTATGACGGGAAAAAAGTTGGACTAACGACTTGGGTTTTTCGAACCAAGGAAGGAATTCCAACCTATTCTGCTAAGGATTTGGCGCTGGCAGTTAGGAAATTCTCTGAATTTGATTTGGACCTTTCAATTATCACAACCTCGGTTGAGCAGATTGACTACTTTAAAGTAATTATCCATTGTCTTGAAATTCTCCGACCAGATTTAAAAGGAAAATATAAACACATTCCTTTCGGTTGGCTTTTGAAAGATAATAAAAAAACCAGTTCAAGGGAAGGCGGAATAATTAAGGGAATGGACATGCTTACTGAAACCAGGAAAGTGGCAGCTGAAAAGATCGCAGTTGATAACAAATACAACGAAACTGAGAGGCAAGAAATCATTGAAAAGGTTGCACTTTCTGGTTTGAAATTTTTGATCCTATCACACGAATTTCACAATAAAATAAACTACAATCCAGAGGAGTTTATGAAACTGAGCGGATATTCTGGACCTTTTATTCTTTATTCTCTGGTTAGAACCAAAGCTATTTTGAGAAAATTTGAAATTGAAAAAGAGCTTAGTGATGAAAAATTCTTGGGACTTGAAAAAGAATCTGAGGAACTGGAATTGATTAAAAAAATGATGCTCTTTCCTGAAATTGTGGAAAGTGCTGCGGATCAAATTTCCCCACATCTAATTTGTAGATACCTTTACGAGCTCTCACAAAAATTCAATGTTTTTTATGGAAAATGTTCGATTCAAAAAGCAGAGTCAGAGGAAATAAAAAGAATGCGTTTGATGCTGACAAAAAGTACAGGACAAATTTTGAGCACAGGTCTTTGGACTTTGGGAATTGAATCACCAGAGAAAATGTGATTTTTAAGATATGAAGTTCATAAAGTTGAAGAGTTTATAAGGTTTGTAAAGTTGGGAGATAGGAAGTTATAAAGTTCGTAAGGTTTATAAGGTTGAGAATAAAAGTGTGTGATAATTTTCAATTTTCAATTTTCAATTTACAATAAATTTTCAATGGATTAATTTTCAAGTTAAAAATAGCTTGGCAGGGAATTACTATGCGACTAGAGGCTCAACCTCCATAATGGAGGTTGAGCCTCTTTTTGATTTTCAGCCTCAAAAGGTTGTTTTAGCTCCGGTAAGTTAAAATACAAGAGAAAAAAATAACAGTGAAAGAAGAGATATCAAACTTAAATTTAAAAATAAAAAAAATGCTCGGAAGATTTTGCTAGAAGCTATTTTTTCTGCAAAAAATATAGAAGATAAAATCATTATTAAAACTGGAGCAGTAAGGGGAAATCCGTATGCTATGTTTAAGCCAACAAAAAGTCCGAGGTTTATAACTTTATGAGGAACCCATTGCGATAATGGTTCTAAGAAGATAGTCCCTAGTGCTATTAAAAGTAATATAATCGCTGCTAAGCCTGTATAATAAATAATTTTCCCATCTAAGCTCCTCTCTTTATTTTTTCTAAAAAATTGCATATATTGTATTTTCTATTTGATTTTATATTCTAATTTTATCATAAAAATCTTGAAAATAATACAATAAAAAACCAGCTTAGCGTTTTTTTATTTTTCAGAGAGTGACAAATTTCTATTCCACGTTTTCAATTTTCAGCATGAAATCTTTTTCGGCCAAAGCGAGTTCTTTGTTTTTGAAATTAATTTTAACAGCATTTTTGTTAGCAGTGACCCCGTATTCTTTTGCAATTTGTTTTGCTTTTGAAATATCGACGAAATATAGTTGTGCTGCAGTTTCACCAGTTTTTTCATAATAGAAAATTCCAAACACTTGTCCTTCGAAAAAGTTTTTTTGAATCTCATCTAAGATGTAGGGGATGTCTTCATAGCTTGCACCAGATTCCTTGAAATCATCTGCATCAAGTGACGCCCAAGCCATTTTTATTTCCTCGTCCCACTCTAGATGTGCCATCACACGGCCCCAAAGCTTCAAGAAGGAGAAAGATTTTGTTTTGTATAGATAGCGAATCACAGTGGATTGATTCGCTTTATATTTCATCAATCTTGCGGCAGCAATCATCGCGCGAGGTGTGGTCGTAGCCATTTGAAAACTTTCAGTTGCCGAAATGATTCCAGTTAAAAGTGCCTGCGCAATTTCTTTATCAAATTTTGTTTCATCGTGTTCAAGAATCATTCCCGTGCAAATCTCTGCGATGGAAGAAGCAGTGACATCAATCACATTAGCTTGTCCATAATTTTCGTTGGAACTTTTATTATCGATATTTATTTTGGGAACCTCAAAGAAAAGATCAGTATTTTCGTGATAGATTTCTTCAAGTGATTCCAGGCTTGGTGTGCCAAAAGTGATGATAAGGTCATATTTAAAATCTGAAGGCATAAAGGAAAAGTCGCGAGGGTCAATAGAGCCTTTTTCGGGAGTGATACGAACCTCGAAGTGTTCTCCCATATTTTCGCTATGCACGTTGAGAATCTTATTGTATTTTGTTTTGAACATCAAGACAAATTCTCGCGAGCCGTTGAGAGTGTCAAGGATTTTTTCTGGTTTTTCCAAAAAAGACAGTCGATTTGGAATACTCTGCTTATGAAAAAAATGACTCTTTTTTTTGAGTTTTTTGAAATAGTTGTGTAGGGCAAAAGCAGATGACAAAATATCATCAGTGGGATTTGGCGGAATGATTAAGAGAATTTCTTCAGCTTTATTTATAAGAGGAATTGCTTCATTTGAGCTGGCTGCCATTTGTTTGGTGAATTTTGCTATTTATAGGAATTTCTGTTTGATTTGATAGTTTATCAGGATATCACAAAGTCTAAAGATATGCCAATATTGACATTGAAGGATTTTTGATGCGTTGCTGGTGTTGTGCAAAATGAAATCATTGACAAAAATTGTTTTATAATGCACAATCTGATTAGTTCATTCAGTAGATTGGCTTATACCGTTGGATTTCCCAACATAAACCACCTACTATTTTTAGGAGGGAGACACGATGAGAAAAATGAAGAGTGCACAATGTCGTCTTTTTGTTTTATTGTTAGCCACAATGTTTGTCTTGAGCAGTTGCGCAGTATTGGACACCCAGCAGAAAAAAGGAACTGCAGTTGGCGCTGGTGTTGGGGCTGGACTTGGTGCCGTTTTGGGTCAGGTAATCGGACATAATTCAACGTCCACTCTGGTGGGAGCAGGAATAGGAGCAGCGCTTGGAGGTTTGGCAGGGAACCAAATTGGTGCCTATATGGATCGACAAGAACAGGCGCTCCAGCAGGTCGCAATGCAAAGCGACCAGCTTTCTATCAGAAGAAGCGAAGACGTTCTGCAGGCTACATTCAGGGGGCAGATGATGTTCGCTACGAATTCGGCCGTTTTAATGCCAGGCGCACTTGCGGAAGTACATCGCGTCGCGCAGGTTTTGGTAAGATATCCCGAAACAATGATAGAAGTCGCTGGACATACAGATGCCAGTGGGGATGAGTTCTATAATCGGAGACTGTCTGAGGAAAGAGCCAATGCCGTTGCCAATGTACTAATTCAGTCAGGTGTAAATCCTGCGAGAATCAGAACGGTTGGGTACGGAGAGTCAATGCCAATCTCCAGCAACTACGATATGAACAGGCGCGTTGAAGTGACAATCGCGCCGATTGCTCAGTAAGGAAAAAGACTTTAAAAAAGGAATATGCACCCCGAGGAAGAAAATCTCCTCGGGTTGTTTTTTTGTAGAAAATTTCGTAGACGTAAGAGGTCCAACCCCCAATTAGGGGTCGGACCTCTTTTGCCGTAAATATGGCTGTTAATAAATATATCTCTTGACAAAAACAATGTAATGGTGTATAATACAAATAGTACACTAACAATTTGCAAAGAAACTTAGAAATTTAATTCCTCGTGAAAAGGGGAAAACAATACAGAAGGAGTATTATCATGAAGAAAATAATCAAGAATATTTTACTGCTTGCATTTGTGATGTTTCTCTGCAGCTCTTGTGCTGCTGTAAATCAACCTTTTTCTCCATATGGGCACGAAAAGTACAGAGGAGACGAAAACTCTCCTCATACAAACCTGCGTCGGCTCAACGTTGACCCAAATGTAGTTATGAATATGGGCAATAATGATTTTGATGAGTACATGGGGAGGTTAGACAAAATGCAACGGTATCACGAGTTAACTATAAGAAATAACGCTGCCGCTGCAAATGCTGAAAGAGCATGGATATCCAGACAAGACACTAATGGTATTGGATACCAAGTGAATAGAGCAGTTGGCAGAGGAATGTCTGACATAATAAGGGACGCCAGCGATGGTTTTGGCGAGAAAATTTACAGGTCCATTGTGGGCAGGAGATAAACAAGTTTTTTGCAATAAAGTGTAAGAGCCGGAGTATCACAATCGATATCTCGGCTCTTTGTTTTTTAGATGTCCATTTAACACAAAATAAGTTTCGTTAAATTGATTAAATTATGCTATAATTAAATTGTGAAAAAGTGTTTAAGGAGAGAAAAATCTAAATAAAACCGCAAAGAAGGTGAGAAAGAGTTATTGGTCCTGAAAACAAAGGAACTTATTTTTTGCGTAAGTCGCCTCCAAGGGCAGAAATTTTCTAGCTTGAAAGAGAAAAACAAAA
>JBFHIG010000022.1:0-14025 GCA_041596615.1 Candidatus Moraniibacteriota bacterium
CTTTTTTGGTTCTTGGAGGAGGAGCGGGCATTTCTGGAAATATAATTGCTGTCATTTTAGTTCTAATTTTTCTTCTCTCTTTTATTCCTGCGTACATTGGTGCAGATAAAAAACAAAAAGGTTCAACATCTAAAAAAGATTTGGTTCAGGCTTTATTACCTATTTTTATTTATATTTTAATAGCTGCGCTGATTCTGTTATTAGACTTAGTTGGCCTAGCATAGGCCTGTTGCTATAAAACAGATTATGACACATTCCAGCTCCCGGAACAAAAAACAACATTCAAACAAGCGTTATTTTTTATAAAAAAGTGCCGAACAAAACTTTATACCTTGCAATGTTTATGAGATTCCTTAGTTATATTGATGACTTTATTGTGATTAATCTTAATTGTTTGAAACAATTATTGCGCTAAAATCCGGGTGAGAATCGCCTCCATTTTGATCAGTAACAATTCCCAGCTCTAAATAGACTAAACTTCTCAAACATACCCACCAGAGGGAGTTACTCTTTTTAAAAGCCTTTATTTAAGGTTTTTTTATGTTAAAATGGGATGATAGAATTTTTATTGTCAGTGCTATTAGATTAATCCCGTGAGAACAAAAACACACTAAAAAAGCACTGGCCGGTGCCAATACAAGGTAAAAAATACCTTGGCATAAATCATTATGCGCTCAGCAAAACACTTTTCTTTGAATCACTGCCCTACCTACACTGAAATTGATACTAAAAAATATTAACTAATTATGATCACTTATTTGATTTTTATACAAATTAAAATCAATTATCAACTAATCTGACACACTGGGGATTTGATGTTCCTCCGCTTCCAAAAGTTGTTTCTGGAAAATAAGGTAGATAAGCAGACTAGATATTCCAAGAACTAAAAATATTATCTTCATCTCCAAGTTATAGCTCGCTTCATTAAATAAAAGTTCCAAACTAGTTGCTGTGAAATTTATTTCAAGTAAATACCTTATACTCAAGTGATGAGTTTTCACATAAGACATCAGTACTTTATAGGCTTTAACCAAAATTACAACCGTTGCCACCGCCTGCAACCACTGCGTAACTTGTGTATGCACCCCAGCTGCATCGCCACTACCTCCAGGCTGATTTAAAATATCAGCTGAAAATAATGCTATAAAGCCCATCACAAAATTTACGATGCCCATTGCTGATTGGACAAACATAAAGATTATCAAGCCAATCGCAGAAAGCAAAACTGCCAGGGACACAATTCCATTTAATCTTTTCTCTAATTTCATATATATTATTTAATTCCAAGGATTACCCGAAGAAAAATTATTAATTATTCATCTTATGCACTGATTATACTAGCTCTTAATTAAAGCCAGTGTGGAGCATTTCTCGAAAAAGAAATGTCTATCTTTTCCGCATTTTTGATGTATTTTCTCCATACTTTGTAATCGTCTTTTCAATACTTAGGCTTGTATATACCTCTCCATTGACCAAAAGAGAATAACTCTCTCCTTGAGCCAGAGCCTCACCAGAATAGGTAATAGACTGAAATGTTTTTTCAGGAGCAAAAGAAAATATTTCTTTACCAGATTGCTCTATTAAAGAAATTTCTGTTCTAGCTGAAAGAGGAGCCTCAAAATTAACTTGGATCACATATTGACTAGATGTTTCATCCGGAGTTTCTGCCATACCAGAACTTCCCACAGCAATCAAGGTTCCACCAGAGATATCAAAACTTCCGTTTACATCAATTGCTCCATTTCTATCTTCACTAGGTCCATTGATTATCAAAGTTCCACCAGTCATCACAGCAGAGCCATTGGGATCAAACCCGTCCCCGCCAGTATTTAGCGTTACTGTTCCTCCAAATACATTCACCATAGCGCCAAGAATTACATCTTCACCTTTATAATCCTCAGTACTAGCTGATACATTTATGCCATCATCGCTGGAAACTATATTAATATTCCCATCATGAATAGTTACCCTTTTTCCTTCTACTCCCTCGAAAGAATCTTGAATGTCGATATTTCCACTAAAAATCTCAACCAAATTTTCAGCGTGAATACCATCGTCTCCAGCGTTTATCACAATATTAGAACCAGTTATGGCTAAATAACCTTTGTCCTCATCATCATTATCTGATTTTATTCCATCTCCTTCAGCATTTATCACTATTTCTGAATTATTAATTTCTACAGAATCTTTTCCTCTGAGCCCGTCATCTTCAGCATTAATTGCAAGATCTAGATTATTGATGTCCAAATCATCTTTAGAGACTATACCATCCTTGTGATTTGCGATAATTTCCAAACTAGCACCTTCATTCCCCTCCACTTTCAAATCAGCCATAGAAAATATTGTAGCATTGGGGGCATCATCACTATCATCCATGTCATAATCGCTCCCATCTGAGAAAATATTGCGAGATCCTTCTGCTAAAGTCAAAAGTACATCTTGGGCATCTATTGCATAAATCGCTGGTCCGCTAGAATTTGTCATCACAACATTATCCAAAACAATATTAACATCTTCATCAGGAGCATCAATAATAATCTGTCCATCCTCCAGAATTCCAGAGATAATATATTCGCCACCGTTGTCTATTGTTACAATATTCCCATCAATAGAGACCGAGGAATTTGAACTTGAAATATTTTTTTCTGAAAGGATAATGTCTGCAGATGTATTTATCTCTAAATTAGAAATATCAAAATCAATATTTTGATTTAAGTCTTCATTTGTACTTGTATTTGAATTGTTATTTCCACAAGCAGTCAGTGACAGAAATAATAAAGGGACTATTAATATTTTTTTCATATGTTTTATTCTGAGAATTCTCCGTTACTTGAAAGCAATGTGCAAAGTTCCACACCTTTCAATCCACGAATTTCTCTTAGCAAATTATCTTGACTTCCATCCTTTTTCATCTTTACCTCTATAACTTTCTCAGTTAGTTCACTTTTCTTTGAATCACTTCTTACAAACGATTTCTGAAAACCTTCTTTAATTACTCTTTCAATTAACTCATAGGCTCCATCTTGATATTTGACTATCAACATATATGATGGTTCAAAAGTCAGTGAACGAGAAAGTAAGGCCAGCACAATTGAAATAAATATAGTAGCCAAGATCGACAACTCATAATAACCAACACCATTTATAACACCTATACTTATAGCCCAGAAGATAAATGCTGTATCTTTGGGATCTTTGATGGCAGTTCGAAAACGCACAATGGATAGCGCACCAATCAAACCAAGAGATAAGACTAAATTTCCACTTATACCTATCATTAGGGCATCTACGATAATAGCTGTCATCACCAAGGTTAGATTAAAGTTTTTTGAGTACAAAACTCCATTATAAGTTTTTTTGTAAACAAAGTAGATAAACATTGATATCAAAAATGTCAGTATTAGTGATAACAATATCTGTAAAACACTAAAAGAAGTGTTAACTAGAATTTTGTCAAGATTCACCAACTGGCTAAGGTCTATTCCATTCATATATTTAGTATCTTATCCTGTGGACACTTGTGCCTCTACAGGATTATTTATTATTAATTATTAATTATTTAATCTTCTGTCGGCGAAGTAAAACTCTCTAGTATCAATCCGCCCGTAACAATATTTACTTATCGCTAAGTTAGTCGAACTCTCAAACTTAAGAAAATCTTTGAACCACGATGGCAAACAATTATTAAACTTGACCTCCATAATAATCGCATCATCTCTCTGTAAGGGATGCGTCTGTATGTTTTTATCAAAAAGATTTAAGTCATCTGTACTTACTCTTATATGCTTATCAAAAGTTATACGAATTTCATTATAATCCATCTTGTAAACATCGCGGATGTAATCTATTATCACTACTGGTCGAAAATATTTTCTTTTCATATCAAAGTAAATTGCTTTTGCATCTTGACCTTCTTTCTCCAAAAGAAAGTCGTAGTCTCCTTCGCACATTAATAGGGCCTCCTCTTTACTCAATCTTACTGAAGATTTTTTTACAAAATTATTATTCTTCCTCTTCCGTTCAAGCTTGGCCCAATCCTGATTTGGGTCATATACCCTTATCCGATACTTATCTCTATTCTCTATCCCATCTAGCTTCTCCTCAACCGATGAATCAGCCACATCATCGAAGTACAAACTTCGTATGAAATACCCCCTGTCTCCATCCTGATATGAATCTTTTTGCATCAACTCTCCTAATATAAATCGCGCATATTCATAGTCAGAGCGGCTTATATAAAATTTGAGTTCATGTCTTTGTACCTTTAAATTTGTCATATGTTTTATTTATACTCTATCGAATGACAGAATTAATTATTTTTCTTGAATCTGGCCCATGAATATGATCCTTAATGTTTGCCTCCCCCATACTAGTAGTCGAAAATATAAATATTTCGTTCGCTCCGTTTGGGAACCTACCAACACTTTCTTCCTCCAAGTCATCTTCTTCAGAGAGAACTGTTAGAGAATCAACAACAGTCAAATCCCGTTTTTCTATTAGGTAAACAGTTTCCCCATTACTTATATCAAAATTTAACTTTATTACATTTTCTTCCCCTTCATAATTTTCAGAGTAAATAACTATATAAGAATTTGGCTCGACCAGAACATCTTTATCTATTTCATATTTATCCAAATCCAGCTTATCATCCGTTAAGTACATCCCCTTAAGCGTTTTGGTTTGTAAACTTGGATTATATATCTCTACCCAGTCATAGCCTAGTTTATTCGAAAAAGACACTTCGTTTATTCTAAGATCACTTATAAGAGGATTCTTTAAGTAGAGAAAGAGCCCAACAAAAATTACAAAGAAGAAAAGAACGGTAAACTTAATGATTAATAATTTTGGAATTTCTATTTTCATAGTTTAAACAATTAATTATTTACAGATTGACCTGTCCTGTGAGCACTCGTGCTTTTACGGGATTATCTGGGTGGTCTCATCCCACCTGCAGGAGGCCCTCCTATACTTCCGCCCATCCCTGGCCCTTGGGTTGCACTAGCTGCACTAGCATCATACTCCCAATCACTCTCTAAACTTATAGCCTCTGCCACTGAAACTCTTTCCTTAATATAATCCAGAAGAATATCTAAAGAATCTTCAAATTCACCATCACTCTTAAAAAATGTATACCCATCATTTTCACCTATTGCATAAGGCTCAACTAAATTGTGCAAAAACTCGACTCTTTTTTTGAACTCATCCGTATCCAAAGTGTTTTTCAGAAAATCATCCACATAGTCAAGATAAATCTCCCTGTAGTCCTCATCGTCCATCAAATACCTTATTAATGGCCAATCTTCACCTACTTCATTGAAAGTCAGCGACAAGGCTGGTCGTTTACCGTCCGAAAATGACTCGTTGTTGTCCCAAGGAATCCAAGTTAATAGTCCTGTATCTGAATTATTATATAGATAATAATTATGAGTCATATTGCCATAAGTATCCCAGTTTTGAATAACAGTGTTCACAGCCAACCATTTAAGAAATGCGCTGGTATCAAATATTTCTTCCAGATTATTCTTCCAGACATCATAATCACTTTCTCTGGTATCAGAATTAATTACACTCGCTAAAGTTTTGATGTCATTCCAGTCATTTTCTTCTTCGTTATTTTTCTTTTCAAAATCTTCTTCCAAGTTACCCACTTTACTCGAAGCAAAACTAGTCGCATCCCCTATAGCCTTATATAAATTTCCGTCATCCTCGTTAAAATTATTTTCCAGCACTGTATCATCCACAACCTCAACTGCGGTGTAAAGGCCAAAATAAGTAGAACCTTTACCATAGTTTATATATAATTCATAAAATGCTGTTTCGGGTGTTGCTATTCCAACAGAATCGAAAGCTTCTGTAGCGATTTTTTCATGGAGCAATGATGGGTCCTCGTAGTTTGAAGAAAGGGAGATTTCTTTAAATCCATAAAATCTTTGATTTTCTAACTCCTCATAATCATCTTCAAATTCATCAAAATCTAATTTAAAAGGCAACTTCATAACTCCACTCTGATAAGCAGATCTAAGACTAGAATTTCCCTTGAAACGAATCCCAACATTATACCACTGAGTGCCATCAAAAATAACCTGAGATTCAACAAAAACTGGGTTTTCATCTGTATCCTCCGGCATACCACCACCTCGTCCATCACTATCGCTATACAAACTATCCATATTCGCTATCATTGTTGCCCAATTCTCTTCCGAAACCACAATATCTAATCGATTCACTTCTTCCTGAGGAAAAACGGTATCATAGTCAGGTTCTACATCTTTAGAATGAGTCTCATCTGACCAATCTTCAAATCCATCATCCAAAACAACTTCACTTGCGACACTTTTAATAGGGGCTTCATCCTTCAGACTAAAAACTGTAAAAAGGCCGGCCACTCCAAAAAACAAAACTAGACTTAAAATTAAAATTAACTTTTTCTTCAACATATATTTTTTATAAAGCTGTTATTAAATCTATAAAAACTATAGCACCTGGTTGTTGAAATGTTCGTGAAGCTAAAATGAAATATCCGTGAACCTTTGCGATCCTCAACAATCTACTGATTCGCGAAAATGGAAGAACGTTCTACTTTTTTTGCCAAATCTGTACAAACAAAAAAACCGCCGAAACGGTTTTTACGCACTCCCTAATTCTTCCTTCTTAACTCTTATTTAACTTCTCGATCTCCACCACAAAAATAGTGTGAACCTTGTCCGTCTCCACATATATCTTCCCTCGATGATTATCAATTATCTTCTTGACTATCGCAAGTCCCAGTCCATACCCTCCTTGGCTAGAATTCCGTGACTTATCTACCCTATAAAAACGTTTGAATATATTTTCCTTTTCAGTTTCTGGTATCTGACTCCCATTGTTTTTTACTTTTAAAATAGCTTTATCCTCTTTGTAGTGAACAATAATTTTCACCATAGGATTTTTATCTTGAGTTGAATATTTAATAGCATTCTCGATTATATTGTAAACAGCTCGCCCGAGAGAATGTTGATCAGCATTTACAAAAACCTTCTCTTTTGGCAAGTCAACATGCATCTTTATTTTTTTGTTTATTATGTTTTTTTTGAGCGCATCAATTTGTTCATTTACGAGAGCTACAAAATTTATTTTTTTAAAATCATCGCTAGCCGGGGTGGCCAGAGTAAGCAAGCTGTCAGTTAAAAGATTTATTTTCTCCATACCAACTAGAGACCTCTTGATAGCTGTCTCATAACTTTCTACTGAAATATTTTTTCGATGCAAAGCTGTGTCTAAATTTGTTTGAATAATAGTTAAGGGCGTTTTGAGCTCATGTGCAGCATTTTGCACAAACTCATCCTGAGAATCAAAAGATTCTTTAAGCCTAACTGACATTGCGTTAAAACTTTCGATTAACTGCCCAATCTCATCATCAGAATTTTTTTCTAGCTTTATACCTAAGTTATCACTTTTTAACTTCTTAATTTTTAGAGCCAGCTTAGATAGTGGTCGCATAAAATATCCTGAAACAAAATATCCCAAAAAAAATGATATTATAGCCAGAGGAAAAAGCATGACAATACTAACTTTTTGAAAATTTTCCAAACGTTCAAAGTTTTCCTGCGTAACAATCTCCCCAAACTGTTTTTCATAAAAACTATGATTGTCATCTGAGTATGATTCTCCAAAGATCTCTACTGGAGCTGGTCGTCGGTCTGGCCTGCCTAATTGTTCTTCCAAGGATGGTCTCGAAGCTGAATAAACATTAATATAAACATTAAAACCAAAAACAATCATACCAGAAAAAATAAAAAATACGACAGAATAAAAAACTGCCAATCTAAATCTCAAATTATTTCTAAATTTATATCTTTTTGTCATATATTTCTTGTTCAATGGACATAAAACATTTTTAGGAAATTACTCCGCAACATATCCAACTCCTTTGATTGTTTTAATAACCTTCTTACCTGGATCAATCTTTTTCCGAAGAGTTTTTACATTGGTGCGAATAGTTTGTGTAAAAAAATCTATCTCATCTCCCCAAACATGTTCCAATATCTCTTCTTGGCTAACCGGTCTGCCTTGATTACGGACGAGATACTCAAGAATACCATATTCTTTGGCATTGAGTTTAATCTCTTTTTTCCCCAGATAAACTTTCTTTCTAGTTGTGTCTATTTTTATTCTTCCGATTTCTAGTTCATCTTCTTTATTTAAACTATTGCGCCTGATAAGTGCTTTTATTCGAAGCAACAGTTCCTCGAAATGGAAGGGTTTGGTCATATAGTCATCTGCTCCAGACTCAAATCCTTCAATGGTATTTTCTTGATTTACTCGAGCAGTGAGCATAAGTATAGGTGTTGTGTTTTTCAACTTTCTCAACTCCCTCGCTACCTCTATCCCGTCCATTTCTGGTAAATTCAGGTCTAAAATAACACAGTCGTAAATATCTTTCTTGGCCAACTTAAAACCAGTAATTCCATCTTCCACACAATCAACTATAAAGCCATTGTCATGCAAAGCCTCACTGAGTGGTTCTGATATTTGTTTTTCATCTTCGATAATTAATAGCTTCATGATTTTATCATATGTTATATTCCCCACTATAGCAATTCCAATCTGAAATAAAAGTGAACTTTGTTTTAGAGGAGGTGAATCACAAAAATTGTAAATACAATTAAGTCAATTAAGAATGACTTCCTTTCATTAATTGACTGACGGAAAAATATATACTGGTTCATTCGCAGGTGTTATGTTCTTCTCAAATTATTCAAGGATTGCAAAGCATGATTGTGAAAAATGGCTAGATTTACTACCTATCAATTCAATATTTCATTATTCTGAGAATTTAAAAGATAATTCAGAAGAATTTAATGACGGAAATTATATCACTGGAAAAAGGATCTTATCTACCAAACCAAAGAAGTTGTTGCTATTGTAATAACCGATGAATTTCTCGATAAAGATACTCTAGATGTTGGACTTATGGAAAATAGTATCTTAGAAGTAGCTGATATTTTTTCTTTTGATATTGACTTTGCAACTGAAGTCAGCGAGGGTGATGAGTTGGGGGTTGTTTAATAAAAAAGAGTTTTAGATGGAATGGATACTCCGGATGGAAAAGTTTTGGTTGCTAAGTTCGCAAATAACGAGAATCCTTTTCTAGTTTTATTTTCCCTAATCAAGAGCTCGAGACTTGTCTGTCACTCGGAGCTAACAAATAAGGTCTAGTTAAATTATTTTTTTCTTTTACCTACTTGTTTATTCCAAATGAGCCCCCTCACATGCGGACTCATTTTTAAGTTCAGAATAAGTTACAAATCTAACCATATAATCCAAGCTAAGATATGCGTCTTCTACTTTTTGTCTATCTTCATCTGTAAGTTCGCTAATCTGAGATTTTTTAACAAAATCATCATATACCTTTTGAAAATTAACGGCCTCAGTCAAAGTTTCTTGAACCAAATCTTTATATGAGGTGGCTAAATCTGGATTAATTTCATCTGAGTAAGATTCTACCAAATCCACAATCTTGCAAATGGAGTTGATCTCTTCTTCGAAACCAGTCAGGCCAAAGTTCATTTTCACAATTCTATCAACACCAGTCCCTACTGTAGCCTTCTTTTTTATTACGTTAGTTTGAAATGCTTTGTATTCATTGTTACTAAGCTCTTTTTTCTCTGATTCACTTATCATCTTCATATAGTCATCTTCCGAAACTACTTTATTAAAAAGTTCTTCTTTAGCTTCTTCAGATATAGACCCCAGAAAATTGTCCAATGCTGAATGAAAATTTTGAGCAACCAAGTCATTCCTTTCAATCTCATTAGATGCTGAAGATTTACTTAGGTCGTCTTTTGTGGCTGGATGATAATACCAGACGCCCTGTTTATCAAAAACAGCATTTTCAATCTGAATATCTCTATTTAGACCATCGCGAGAACCAATTTCTATGCCCATACCAGACAAAAGATCCGAGAGGCTTGGTGGCAAAGAACTTTTTTCAAGCTGGCCATTTTCAACCTTCAAATCATCTGGAATATTTGGATGTGTATGTGACCTGCAAACTTTATCAAAAAGACCAGAATTAAGACTTTCAATGTCCTCTTTTATAGAAATACTTGTTCTAGAGACAGAGCCTATCTTCTCCTCAAACCAAATACCACCGCCAGACTTAAATCTTGCAAAGTTGGAGCCAACTTCATTTTTTTCACTAAAAACCATTTCTTTCATAGTGGCTGCACCATTTTCCCAATCCAGTCCCTTCATATTTTCTGCTGCCATTGCACTTTTCTCCTTCATCGGAGAAATTGAAACCAATAACCCAACTACCATCATACGCAACAATCTTCCTGCTTTTTTCCCATATTCAAACTCCTGACCCTCATTTTTTTCTTTTTCTTTTTTACTACCTAAAATACCTGGAAATTTTTCCATTTTAAAATTTCATAAAATTTAAAGACTGTTTGTCAAATTCTAACACGGAAAATCATATCCACAAAACTCTTTAAGATAAACCGACCTCACATTTCACTTTTTAAGAAAAATAGTTCGTTGAAAGTTTAATTAAAAAATAAATATTTAAAGATGGCGCTCTACCAGCTAACGGGGATAATATATTTAACTGTTAATCAGTTTGTTATCGGCTCCAATCTGACCCCAGAAGCGTTTCAAACAGCTCTATTTATAGAATTTATTCTTATATCTGTTTGGAATTTTCAGAATTTTTGTGGTAGAATAATCATATGAATAAAAATAAAACAATTTTAATATTTTGGCTAGTCGCATTATTTCCCATTATTTTTGGAGTAGTTGGTGACTTGATGGTTGAACTAAATCTGTTACGTGATGATGGTTCAGGGGGCCTGCGCTATTAATATTATTAAGTCCCTTTACGATACCGATTGGATTATTTGGACATATATATACTAATTTTTATTACAAAAAAATTTCAGCAACAGAATTTCAGAACAAGAGTTCTCTGTCAATACACCCCTTAATATTTCTTGTGGTTATTTGTACTATATTTTTATTTATTGCTATTAACTCAATGGGTTAGTTTTATTTTTTTTATTTAAAAAACACTTCCGAAAAACACCCTGCTAACAATTGCTTTGTATTTAGTTCAGATGCTTTAAAAAATTTCCCTCTCCGACCAACACTGAAATCACTAAACTCTCACTAGAGCAAACTAATCTCTTTAAAAGCACTTATATAGGTGCTTTTTTATTACAAAAAAGTTTTTCTTGACCAATTGTTTGACATGATATAGAATATCAATGTATATTGATATTATTAACACCCATTATGAAATCTAATTGTTGCGAAAATAAAAAAGCAAAAGGGGAATTAAAAGAAACAGTTGATTTTCTCAAAATTGTGTCTGAGGAAAATCGCCTCAAAATTCTATGTATCCTGAGAAAAAAAGAACTTTGCGTATGCGAAATTTGGGAACTGCTTGGGCTGTCTCAAAATCTAGTTTCCCATCATCTTAAGGTTCTAAAGAATTTCGAGTTAATAGACTCGAGAAAAGAAGGCACAAAAGTCATCTATTTTCTAAACCCCGAAAATACAAAAAAGCATGTCTCACTGCTATCAAAATTTATTTAATCATCCCTAACCTATTATTAAAATCTATATTCTTCTTTTATACAAAAAAATCGATTCGTCCTTAATATCATAACCATTAATACCTCTTTATGAAAATCCAAGTTCTAGGCTCAGGTTGCCCAACCTGTAAAAAATTATTAGAAACCACGAAGAAAGTTGCTAAAGATTTTAAAATTGAAACTGAAATAGAATATGTCACGGACATAACCAAAATGATTGAGATGGGAATAATGACAAGCCCTGTACTAGCAATTGACGGAAAAGCAGTTTTGATTGGAGGAAACAAAAGCGAAGAAGAAATAAAAAATGCACTTTGCGATGGCATCAAACAAACTGACAAAGAGAATGAATCATGCTGTTGTTCTTGCAACGGAAAGTGCTAATAAATTAAATACGCTCTACTATGGATATTTTTGCACCAATTCAGCTCTTTGCTGACATGGCAACTTATGATTGGATAAATATTACCAACAAATATTGGGGAGATGCAGTCAACTTCTTTATCTACGACACCATAAAAATTGGCTTACTTTTAATTGTAATAAACTACATAATGGCGATCACTCGCTATTATTTCCCAGTTGAAAAAATCAGGGATATTTTAACAAAAAGAAAGTGGTATGGACTTGAATATCTTTTAGCTGCCCTTCTCGGGGTCATCACTCCTTTTTGTTCTTGTTCATCGATTCCACTTTTTATTGGCTTTGTTGGTGCTGGAATACCGTTAGGGGTAACTTTTGCTTTTTTGATTGCTTCACCACTAGTTAATGAGGCTTCTTTGTTCATTTTTCCTTCCATTTTTGGCTTTAAAATGACACTGGCTTATAACGTTATTGGAATCACAATAGCTATGCTTGCTGGGATGATTATTCAAAAATTAAAAATGGACAAAGATGTTAACCCTGATTTTTTGAAGTTCACAACAAAAAAAGATGCTCTTGAAGAAAACAATGGGGAAAACATTTCTTTGAAAAAAAGAACTGCAATTTGGTGGAAGGATGGAATGAGCATCACAAAAAACATCTTCCCTTATGTTTTGCTGGGCGTAGGACTAGGCGCTGTGATTCATGGTTTCGTGCCAAGAGATTTTGTGGAAAATTATTTGGCCACAGGAAATTGGTGGACTGTTCCGCTCGCTGTAATATTAGGAACACCACTTTACGCAAATTCTGTTAGCGTCATTCCTGTGATTGAAGCAATGGTAGGGAAAGGAGTGCCTCTTGGTACATCACTTGCCTTTATGACGGCCACTGTCACACTATCGATTCCTGGGCTCTTGATTCTTAAAAAAGCGATGAGTTGGAAATTATTATCTGCATTTATCATAATAACTTCTATCGGGATTATGATAATTGGTTATTTCTTTAATTATTTTATTTTCTAAACATACGTCACTTCAAAATTATGAGAAATAATATATTTATAGCCATTATAATAAACATTACAATAACTATTTTTGAAATTATTCTGGGAATTATTTCTGGAAGCATAGCTCTTATATCTGATGCTTTGCACAATTTCTCTGACATAGGAGCCATTGCACTAAGTTGGTGGGGTGAAAAAGTTTCCGTCCGTCCAAATAATAAACCAAAAACTTATGGCTATAAGAGAGCTGAAATCATTATCGCATTCGTTAATAGCTCTTTTCTTTTAATAGTTGTTTTGTTTATTCTAATAACATCCTTTAAGCGGTTACTATACCCAACAGAAGTAATTGGATCGACAATGTTACTAGTTGCCTTAATTGCCTTAGCGGGAAATAGTATCGCTACCTACTTTCTAGAGAAAGACAGCCACAAAAATCTCAACTTAAGAAGTGCTTGGCTTCATTCTATGCAAGATGCTTTATTTTCATTAGGCGTTGTTATTGGCGCTTTAGTGATTCATTTTACTGGCTGGTTTATAATCGACCCTCTAATATCAATATTTCTTTCTTTCTATATCCTAAAGGAAGTTTTTAGTATAATTAAAAAATCAATAGACATTCTAATGGAGTCCGTTCCCTCTGACGTAAATTTTGGAGAAATTCATAAAAATATAAAGGAAATCAAGGGAGTAAATAAACTTTCTGACTTGCATATATGGCAGACTGATTCAAAAAATAAATTCCTAAGCGCTCATGTAGAGATAGCCGATATTCAAAATGAGGAGAGAAATAATCTATTGCTTTGTATTCAAAATATATTAGCAAAAAAATATAAAATAAAACACACCACCATTCAAATGGTCTCAGTAAATAAATTACAAAAAAATAAACTAAACTGTGAGCATTGTAATTAATAAAACTAAAAAATATGCCATATAAAAAAACATCATTCATCTCAATATTATCCTTAATGGTTCTTTTGGTCGGGTGCAATAAGCAAAGTTTTTCTACAGAAAAAAATAGTGCCGACAACCCTAACACAAAAATATCACAAACAAAAAACCAAAATTCCGACTCAAAAA
>JBFHIG010000023.1:0-13174 GCA_041596615.1 Candidatus Moraniibacteriota bacterium
CAAATGGAACCGTGGAAGAAGGAATCAATTTTACTTCTGAGCAGGATTTGAGTGGATTCTTTTTGATTTTTGATGATAGAGGAGGGCATGAGTCTTTTTTTAGATATGTCACCATAGAAAAAGGTGGTGGAAAAATTGAAGCAGAGGAATCGGAAGACCCTGTAATAATGAGTTCTGTTGAAAAAGTGCAGAAAAGAGAAAATTCTATTTTCAACATTGCAGTTGCTGAGGAGTTGCCAGAGAATCCTTCTGTGTTTTTAGCAGAACGCTATCCATCAGTGATTACCTATCTGAAAGGAAGGGTTCATTTTGAAAATTCAAGGTTTATCAAAAACAACGATGCAGTTTTCTATGCAGATCACTATTTTGAAGAGAATGAGGAAACAGAAGTTCAATTGGAAATTGTAAACTCAAATTTCGATGAAAATGAAAATGAACTTGCCGTGCTTTCAAATTTCAATGGTGGAGAGAGCATCAACCCTGAGGAGTGTGCAAGCAAGTTATTGTTGAAAAACAATTGGTACGGAAAAATGTTAGGAGCTCAGGCGATATACCAATATCCAGAGGATTATTTGGGAAAAGATGACTTATTCAGCGATTCATTTGCAGGAGAGAAGATAGTTGGTATGTTTTTCAAACAGGAAATGTTTCGCTCCAATGGACTGATTGCTGATCCAGTCGTGATTGTCCCGGGGATCACTTGCTCTGGCAGAGTCCCAGAGGTGGGAGACTGGAAATTGGACCCAGTTTTGCATACCTATGACGATTTGGTTGATTCATTGAAAAGAAATGGCTTTGTGGAGAATATCAATCTTTTCTATTTTCCATATCAATGGAGAGACAGCAACATTGAAACTGCTAAATTGCTGAAAGAAAAAGTCTCTGAAGTTAAGGAAAAAACAAAAGTTTCAAAAGTTGATTTGGTGGCGCATTCGATGGGCGGACTGGTCGCCAGACAGTTTATTCAGTTTGAAGACAAGGATAATTCAATTGATCAACTAATAACGCTTGGAACGCCACACAGAGGAGCCCCAGGAGCATATTTGAAGTGGGAAGGTGGTGCAGATGGATTTTTAGGATGGGAAGAGAAGGTTTCTAAAGATCTTTTTAGAATGGAAGCCTTTCACGAACTTTACGGCCTCGATTTGCATAAATATATTCAAGAAAGAGTTCCTTCAGTGGGAGAACTTTTGCCAAATTATGATTATTTGTTTGATGTAGAAGAGGATAAAATCAGAGAATATCCTGAAAATTATCCCCGAAATGAATTTTTGGAAAATTTGAATAAAGAAGAGAATGAAGAAAACCTAGGAAAGGTCAACCTTTTTAATATTGTTGGGGAAGTTAATTCAGAAATATCTACACTTTCAAAAATAAGAGTTACAGAAAGTATAGAGGATGAAAAATGGGAGCATGGGATGCCTGAAAATTTATATGATAAAAAAAATAATGTAGGGCTGAGATATGACAGAGGCGATGAAACTGTGCCAGTTTTTAGTGTAGAAGGAATTTCCTCGGATAAATTAATTAAACTTGATTCTAGACATAGTAAACTTCCAACAAAAGCTCAGTGTGAGATTTTTAAGGAACTAACACAGGAAAAGAATTGTTCCTATGATGAGGACTTTACAATTACTAATATTTTAACTTTTGGAATATTCTCCCCGATTGATGTGCAAATTGTTGCTCCAGATGGAAAAAGAATTGGAAAAAACTTTGAAACAGGCGAGATTTTCAATGAAATTGAAAAAGCTTTCTATTCAGGATTTGAAACTGAAAATGAATTTGTCACCATCCCAAACCCAATGGAAGGGGAATACAGGATTTTGACTCAAGGTGTGGAGAACGGAGAATACCGAATTGAAGTTGCGAAAATCCAAGAAGAGGAGGGAGAAGCTAAGGAATCGATGATTGCCTTTGAAGGAGTCTCACAAATTGGGCAAGAAGACGAGAAAACTTTTAAAGTTTCAGAAAATGAAATCGTTGGTGGGGAGGAAAAAGATGAAATGCCTCCGACAATTGAGATTTTCACTCCAGAAGATGGAAAACAATATAAAAATAATGTTGATCTAGAGGTTAGCATGAATGCTGAAGATGACATCACTGTTCAAGAGAAAATTGAGATTCAGATGAAGTTAGAAGAAGAGTTTTTTGAGGGAGATGAATTGGAATTGCCGTTGATGACTCTCGGCGAACACAGTTTCGAGGTGCAAGCAACGGATGAAGCTGGAAACAAAGCAACGAAAGAAATAAACTTTTCCACTGAAACAGACATAGATGCATTAATTTCAAATGTGAGTTATTATTATGATAAAGGTTTGATTAAAAATAAAAGAGAAGAAAGAGTTCTCACTTCTATGTTTTTGAACATCAAGGGCTTGATGATACATAGAGATCATTTTTTAATATATAAGAAATTTTATCGGAGGGATGGTAGGATGGAAGAAATGTTTGAGAGAATGATCAACTGGAGAATAGATTCCGTGATTAGATTTATTGAGAGAAGAGATAAGCGTTTCATTGATGACTCTGCCAAGGGTTTGCTAGTCGGTAGTCTGCAGTATTTGAAAATAAATTAATAAGTAATAGAAAATATATGTTTGGTGATTCTTCTTTAGATTTAGAAATAACTTGTTTTTTGATTTTAATTTCTTTTTTTGTATCAGTTTTTCTGTTTTACAAATCAAGAAAAATATTTTTGAGTTTATTTGCTTTTTCTCTCTCGAGTAATATATCTGTATATCTTACAATTTCTACAGGAACAAGAATGTTTATTCTTTATGATTTACTTTGGCTTGTTGATTTCACACTGGAAATTTGGCCATTAATCAACCTTGCGTTGTTGGCGGTTGTGGTGATATTGCATTTTAAGAACAAAAAAATGCTGAAAAAATAACAGAAAGGTCACTGGAGTGGGGAATTGGAATCTTTTAATCAACACTGCACTGGTCCAAGTTTGCTTGTCCGTACTGGCTTGGGCGGGTAACTCGGACCTTTTTTTTAAATTCAACAAGAATAAGCACATAAAAAGTGAACCAGGTCACCCGTCTGTCGCCGTGGCAAGCAGACCCGCTCCAGCGAGACACTTTGAAAAAAGTCTACCAAGAGGGATATGATACCATTCCACATAAAAGAGAAGGGTATTCTTATAAATTGAAGGGTTTATAGGTTTGGGAGAAGAGGATTCTTATTAAACAGGCTTGAAACAGCTTGTTTTTTTACTGGGAGGAGAAGATGGGAGTAAGACATGACATAAAGAGTACTATTGACTTTTCTCATTAAATGTGTTATTATTCAAAGTTAGTTCTTTGATTTTTTAATAGCAATATTCGACAAAAGCCTAGGCTAAAACCTGAACCATAAACCATGAAAGGGGGAGAAGAAGATGAAAAAGCTGATGCTAATCTGTTTGTTTGTTGTGGGTGTTGTTCTGAACATATCTGCCAGAGGATTTTGTGAAGTGAAATATCCATCTGCTGTCGGGTATGTGAATGATTTTGCAAATGTTTTGCCACCCGAAACCAAGAGGTTCATGGAGGCGGAACTCAAAGACTATGCCGATCGCACAACCAACCAGATTGCGGTGGTGACTGTAAAGTCCCTGGAAGGTCTTCCCGTGGAAGAATACACCATAAATCTGGCGACCAAATGGGGTGTTGGACAGAAAGGTAAAGACAATGGAGTTATGCTTCTGATGGCGCTCAAGGAAAGAAAAGTGCGTATCGAAGTAGGGTACGGTCTGGAGGGAGATTTAACCGACCTTAAATCTGGTCGGATTATCAAGGACACAATCGTCCCTTATTTTAAAAAAGGGGAAATGGCACAAGGCATCCAGTCGGGAGTGGATGAAATTATCAATGTTATCGGAGATTTGACGCCTGACCAACGATTAGCCAAGCAAGAGGAACAGAAGAAATTGGACGAGGAACAAGCAATGATAATCACTTCTATGTTCATGGTTTTGGTGATATTAGCCTCACTGTTTCTTATGATCATATTTGTGCGTGAGCATATTAATGATGTAAAGCAAGCGCGCAAACAAATCAAAAATCTTCGTCAAACAGTTTCCGGCCTGATTAGTGAATTGGAGGGGAAAAACTCTTCTCTTGCGCACGCCGATAGCGGGATCAAAAAGGAGGATTTTGCAACGCTTAAGGCCCGGTTTAAGAATCTTCGCTTTGATGAGAAACGGTCGGGAAAACAAGATATTTCATTTGCTTTTGACATGCAAACTATTTCCTTAGGTCTTGAGAGTCTTAAGCGAAATGCTTTGCGAAACATTGCCAAAGCGGATAAAGCCCGAGAAGAAGGCCCAAAATTCGTAGCGGAACTTCCGGATCGCCTTCGGGAAATTGATGAACGTCTTAATGACGAGAACACTTCAGAAAGAGTCAAGAAGAATCTTGCTAAGGCGAGAGAGAAACTTCTGGAAGCTAGAAAAGTGCATGAAGCTTCAGGCAATCCAGATTGGCTCACAGTTGTTGTTTTATTCGCGGCGGCGTCAGGCTTGCTCGATCAAGCAGACCGTTCAAACAGCAGTTCTCTTAGTTCTTCGTCTCGAAATGACAGTATTTCATCAGGTCATTCCTCCAGCGGTTTCGGTGGTGGTGGTTTCGGTGGCGGAGGAGCATCTGGCGATTGGTGAATTGCTATTGCTATTATTTAGTGGAAATCGTTTCCATTTGGCCGCTATTCTGTTTTTAGAATAGCGGCTTTTTTTTGTGAAAAGCCCCGTTTCGGTATAAGATAGAGATGTACGTCCCAGTTAATGAAAGATTAACGGGATAAATAATTAATTACCCCATTAAATGAAGAGTCAATTTAACGGGGCAGGCTTATATAAAATTTATGCCAAATAAAAAATCAACAGAAAGACAAATCCGCAAGCTGACCAAAGTTGGGAAGTAGTCAATCTCTGTGACAATTCCGATTGAGATTGTTCGGGAGCTTAAATGGAGGGCTAAACAAAAAGTGACTGTTACTAGAGTTCGTGGAGGGGTTTTGGTGAAAGATTGGAGGAAATAGAAATTATATACATATTAAACTCTTGTCAGAGGTCTCGATATATTTTTTCCGAAGTCAATAAACATAGAAATGAGAATGGGGGTCTAAAAATTTTTATTAAAAAATGAGCAAACAAGATTTAGGATTTTCAGTTTATCAATTAATAGTTGGAGAAGATGCTTTTGACATTTCAACATTTTCCATCATAAATGATGAAGATACTGAAATTGAAGAGGTGACCAGGAGAAAAAGTAAAGAAAAGGAAATTGTGTCAATAAAAAAAATAGGAAAAGGAACTATTGATAATAGATTTATTACAATTTGCTTTAGCAGTGGAGATAAGTATCCATATTCTGATAAGATAATTAACTCAGATCTTGAAGAGCAGGAAAATCCACGTACCCCAGAGGAACTAGAGTTAGATAAACAGCTTTTTGTTTTAATTGACTCAAAAACTCAAAGAATTTTTATTTCTAATTTGAAAAAGAAACTCTACTTAAAAGACTGGTTAAAAGATAAAATTAATAAGGATATTGTAATAAAAGCCATTATACAAGAAGAACAGTTTATAGACAAGATAGAGTCTATCGATAAAATATCCTTTTCGATAACACCAAGCCTTTTTAATTCAGGAAATAGAGGTTTGCTGTCAGAAGAATTAGTCAAAGATATTTTTGGTTTTGACGCAGAAAAGGCTTGTATTGAGTTATCGTACAAAAATAGGAGAAAAAGTAAAAAAATTATTGACAAGTTAAATTTTTTGAAAAAACACAAAAATGAGTTTGACGAAATTACTATAATAGGACGGGGCGACGACAATTTTGAGAGTATTTTTAATATGAACGAAGTGATAACTAAGGTTGTTATAAAAGTGAGGATTGACAATAAATCGAAGCTCTTTGATGAGCAAGAGGTTTTTCAATCATTAATTGATAAAATCAAAGAAGATGAATAAGTGGTTTGGTTTACTAGCCTCTTTTATTGTTTTATGTAGTACCCAGTTTTATTTTCTGGGTGATTATAATTTAAAGAGTTCTCTTTTGAGCAATATCATTGTATTTTTATCAATAATTTTTGGTTTCTACATCACGAGCTTGGCAATATTTGTGACATCCGAATATGTTGCTGGGTTATATAAAATTATAGACAAAAAAAAATCAAAAGTTACCTTACTACACATTCTTATAAATAATTATAAGCTGGGTCTTAATCTAATTTTATTTTCTATTTTATATTTGCTTATTATACAATTTGTTCTAAATCAATGTGAAGAAGAATGTTTAAAATTATCAAATCCTTTTTTGGTATTTTTTTTGTGGACAATTTGTGCAAACTTTTGGTATAGTCATAAAATGTTACTTGATATAATGAAAATTATTCTTCAGGAAGCTAAGAGTAAATCCAGACAGTAACGCCATACCAAAAATCTACAAATTAGCCATTTGAAAAATGAACGTTAAAATTATCTATGAGCTTGGTTAAATAGAGAATTAAAAAACAGTTGTAAAGAAATAAAAAGGTACTTTTTAAGGACAATAAGTCTTTCACATCGAGCCAATCTTTAGTGTAGATTTTTAAATTTATTATTGTTATACTGAAATAAAATAGAAGTTAAAAAAGAAAAAATGCAAAATGTAAAAACAATAAATAGACTAGCTCAAATAGTCGGAAAACACCCAATCCACATCAAAATGTTTTCTTTGCAATATACAAAACAAATAGAAACTGTTGATGAAGATTCTTTCAAGAAGGACGTTGCTGTTTATGATAATGAGAGTCCAAAGCCTTTTGTTAAATGGGTTGGAGGAAAACGACAACTTGCGAAACAATTTAGGGAAATGAATCTCTATCCTCCCGAAGAATTTGACCCAAGCACGGGAACATATTTTGAACCATTTGTTGGAGGAGGAGCAATGTTTTTTGACCTTCTGCCACAGAAAGCCGTTTTGTCAGATTTGAATAGTGAACTTATTACAACATATAATGTGATTAAAAATGATGTTAAAAAACTAATCAAAAAACTCAAGGTGCACAAGAAGAAGAACACCAAAGAATATTTTTTAGAGGTGCGTGCTTGGGATTTGAAAAAGCTCTCTGATGTTGATGTTGCAGCTCGTTTTATTTATCTTAATAAAACTTGTTTTAATGGAATGTATCGAGTGAATAAAAGTGGCGGCTTCAATGTTCCTTATGGGGACAGCAAAAATCCGCCTATTTGTGACGAGGAAAATCTCATGAAAGTTCACAAGAAACTTCAAAATATCGAGGTTCTGAATGAGGATTATAAAAAGGTTCTTGGGAAGGCTAAAAAGGGAGATTTCGTGTATTTTGACCCTCCATATTATCCAGTAAATGCAACCTCAAGTTTCACAAGTTATACAAAAGAAGGATTCTTGGAAGAACAACAGATTGAGTTGAAGGATACTTTTATGAAACTCCACAAAAAGGGGTGTTTTGTAATGCTTTCAAATTCAAATACGCCATTTATTAATGATTTATATTTTGGATTGGATAAGAAGGTGAAGATTAATCAGGTTTTTGCGGGGAGGGCTATTAATTCTAAGGGGGATAAGAGGGGGAAGGTCAAGGAGGTTGTTGTGGTTAATTATGGAAAAATATGAGTAATAGGGCAGCAAAAAATATATCGTATTGCGACTTTCTAACTTCAATAGATGAGGAAAATAACAGAATCGTTTCTTTTAAATTAGAAATTCCAGAATTTCAAAGGAACTATGTTTGGAAAAATCCACAGATTAAAGAGTTGATAGAGGCTATAAAAAATAATGACCCGAGTTATTATATAGGCAATTTAGTTATTGTATGCTCAGAAGATGGCTCAGGTGGAAGAGATAGTATAGTTGATGGACAGCAGAGATTGGTTACATTATCCCTTATTCTAAGTGTATTAGTTGAAAAAACTCGGAACCAAACACTTATTGAGGAAATAAAAGAGTTACTTTTTTTACAAAGAGAGAAAAGGTTAGTTTTTGGGAGAAGCTCTTTGGAAATGGTTTTTGATTCTATATTAAAAGAAATTCCATTTACTGTAACTGGATTAGATGATAGCCAAGAAAAAATACATGGAGCATACAAATATATTATTTCTCAATTAAGCAACTATACGGAGGCTGAAATAGAGACTTTTTTTACGAAAATAAAATCCTTAGAATTTGTTGTGATAAAATGTTCCGACGATGATGATGCATATCAACTTTTTGAAGGATTGAACTCAACTGGACTATCTTTGTCTGCTGTAGAGCTAACAAAAAATAGAATTTTGGGGTATGTCAAAAACAATAATGCCTCTACGTTGCAAAGCGTTCAAACTAAATGGGAATCAATAGAAAATTCTTTTGAAAAGGAAAATATTGTTTGGTTTAATAAATTTCTAAGGCACCAGTGGTTTTTTGAACAGGGGTATATAGGAAATTCAGGACTGTTTAAGGCAATTAAAAATAATAAAATAACAAGTTTAGATAATGTAGTAGGCTATGTGGAAGATTTAGAGATAGATGCCAGCATCTATCTTAAATTTAGGCTTTCTAATTTTAACAAAAATGATTTCAATCCTCGGATGCACGATGAAGCTTTTGGGAAAGTTCAAAAGTTGATTAATTTGATTGGCTTACTAAATCTAGACCAAATCTACCCAGTAATGTTGGCTTTGTATAAACAAGGTCAATTTTCCGAGGAATATTTTATTAGAGATAGACTCCTTAAGCACTTGAAAGGACTTTGGAATTTTGTCTTTCTTGTTAAATATTCAAAAATTAGCCCTCCTTCTTATGAGAGAAAATTTGCTGCTTTATGCGAAAATATTGGTAATTTGCCATACGAAGATTTCAAAATATATATGCAGGCTTTCTTCAGGGAATTACAAGGAATACTTTCAAATGTAAATAAAGAAGGTTTTATCAAGGAAGCAAACGATAATTTGATTAATGGGAGCGGTAAGACTGGTCTGATTAAATATTTATTAAAAGAGTATTTGTTGAGAGCTGGGAATGGGGCAGATAACGATTTGGAAACGGAGCATATTATACCAAGATTTAATTATACAAATTGGAACAATATTACTGATGCAACATTGGTAAGAAGTCATATTGAAAAAATAGGCAACTTAACATTATTAAATAAGAAACTAAATGATGATATCGAAAATAAATGTATTGAAGATAAGGTAGCTAATGGTTATAACAAGAGTGCTTTTATCTCGAACAAGAATTTTGGAACAGAGTGGATGCCTGAATTCAAAAAAACCAACCCTATTGAAGCAGTTCAAACTAGGGGGGATAAAATATTTGAAATTTTATACGATACATATATTGAAGAAATTATTAGTCTGACCAGTTAATAACTAAAAACTAAACGCAGCGTTATGATAAAAGATGGATTAGGCGGAGGCAACACTCAAACAGGCATACATTTTGAGAATAAAACAGATTTACTTATATTTTTAGATGAAGAGGTCGAAGGTTATTCTGTCAAAAAAGCTCTAATTGGTGCTGAAATTTTTTATAATGAAGAGCTTGTAGCAAGATCTTTTCGTAAGCATGAATTATACAAATTCCTAGCCTCTGAGGGGGTAAATTGGAAAAAACATTTATCTAAAAAGCTACTTCCTGACGACGCAATCTATGTAATAAAAGAGAACACATTATTTATTATTGAAGTTAAATACCAGCAAGTGGAAGGATCTGTTGATGAGAAGTTACAGACTTGCGACTTTAAATTAAAACAATATAAAAAACTTTTTGCAGAATTAAATTTCGAAATTGAGTATATTTATGTTTTAAGCGATTGGTTTCGGAGCGATAAGTACAAAGATGTTTTGGACTATATTATAAGTGTAAATTGTCATTACTATTTTGAGTATTTGCCACTTCATAAAATTGGCTTGCCTGTGCCAAAAAAATGAAATATGAAATATAAACCATACTATAAAAACAAAAACTTCTTTTTATATCACGGCGACAGCTTGGAGTTGCTCAGGGCTTTGCCAGAAAACCACTTTGATATGATATTTGCTGATCCTCCTTATTTCCTCTCAGGAGGCAGTTTTACTTGTCAGAATGGCAAGATGGTTAGTGTGAAAAAAGGTGATTGGGATATGGGCAATGGACATGAAGAAAATTTTAATTTTCACAGCAAGTGGATAGAAGCTTGCAGAAGAGTCCTTAAACCCAGCGGAACAATTTGGATTAGTGGAACCTATCACTCAATTTATCAGTGCGGATTTGCTCTTCAGAAAAATAACTACCATATTTTGAATGAAATATCTTGGTTCAAGCCTAATGCTGCGCCGAATCTTTCTTGTAGATTCTTCACAGCTAGTCATGAGACTTTGATTTGGGCAAGAAAGGACAAAAAATCAAAACATAAATTCAATTATGATTTAATGCGTAGCGGCGATTGGAGTGAAGATGTATTTAAGAAGCCAAATAAACAAATGCGCTCAGTTTGGTCAATTAATACGCCTAAAAGAGAGGAGAAGATATTTGGCAAGCATCCTACTCAAAAATCATTAGACCTTTTAAAGAGAATTGTCTTGGCTAGTACAGCGAAGGGAGATCTAATTTTAGATCCATTCACTGGAAGTTCAACGACGGGAATTGCTTCAATAATGCACGGAAGAAAATTTTTAGGAATTGACCTAGACAAAAATTATTTAGACTTATCTATAAAAAGACTTGAGAATTTAAAGGCTTAACCTCTTATTCTTTTGTATTAAATGTTATGCAACTATTTAATTCCTGCTATGTAACATGTTACGTAGCAACCTAAAAACAAAACCATGCTTAAAAAATTCATCAGAAAAGTCACTCGTGTGGGGAAGCGGAGTCTATCAATTCACCTAATTAAATAATTTCAAATCTTGTTTATGTATTATACATATATCCTCAAATCGAAAAAGGATGGTAAATTATATACAGGATATACTAAGGATTTGAAATTAAGATTTGAGCAACACGAAAAAGGAATGGTTGATTCTACCAAAGATAGGAGGCCGTTTAGCTTGATATATTACGAGGCTTGTATAAATCAACAGGATGCTACTCATAGGGAAAAATATCTCAAAACTTATCATGGAAAGATGTTTTTGAATAAGAGGCTCAAATCTTATTTAACGGGGTAAATATCCCAATGGAAATTGTAAAAGAACTGGGAATCCGTGAGCGACAAAAAATGACAGTCCACAAAAGTGGCTCGAAGATTATCATTGAGGATTGGAAGAAATAAAAAGTATTTGCGCTGGAGTGGGTTTGTCTATCTCGCTTGGATCTCTTTTGTCTTGTGTTTTGTAAATAATCAATTGAGTATAGTATTTTAAATTCTAAAAAATCATGAAAAACAAAAAAATCAAGGTTCAAGGGTTTGAAATAAATATAGTGTCCAAAGAGGATCAGGATTATATTTCTCTCACGGATATGTTGCGCGCGAAAGATGGTGATTTTTTCATTTCTGATTGGCTTAGGAATAGAAACACTGTTGAATTTCTTGGAATCTGGGAGCAAATTAATAACCCCGGTTTTAATTATGGCGAATTTGCCATAATTAAAAGTCAGGCTGGTTTAAATAGCTATAAAATAAGCGTCAAGGAGTGGACAAAAAAGACCAACGCCATAGGGCTCAGGGCTACAACTGGACGATACGGCGGAACATATGCCCACAAAGACATTGCTTTTGAATTTGGAATGTGGATTAGTCCAAAATTTAAGCTTTATTTAATCAAAGAATTTCAAAGGCTTAAGGTAGAGGAAAACGAACGGCTGGCTGTTGGATGGGATGCCAAAAGAATGTTGACGAAGATAAATTATAAAATCCATACGGATGCGATAAAAGAAAATATTATTCTGCCTTTGAAATTATCCAAAAAAGATGCAAATATGACCTATGCCAACGAGGCAGATGTTTTGAATATGGCACTTTTTGGTATAACCGCCAGACAGTGGCAAGTCAAAAATAAAAATAAGACTGGGAATATACGAGATTATGCAGATGTAAATCAATTAGTGTGTCTCGCCAATATGGAAAGTATCAATGCTGAATTTATAAAAATGGGGATGACTCAAAAAGAAAGACTGCTAAAATTGAATGAAACGGCAATTGTGCAAATGAAATCGCTGTTGGTTGATAAAAACATTAAAAAATTGCTAGATACATAGCATTACACTGGAGCGAGACAGGTAAACTCAAACCACCACATATACGAGAATTAATTCTAAAAGGACAAGAATAAAAATATCATGCCACACCTCTCCAAAACAGACTTCAAAGAATACCTAATTTGCCCAAAGTGTCTTTGGTTGAAGAAGAAAAGACCCAATGACTATGTCCAAGGGGAATTTTCTGCGTTCTTGAAGAAGTTGATAAAGGATGGATATGAAGTTGAGGAATATTTCAAACAGTTTTTTCCTTTGGGGGTGACAATTTGGAGCAGGAAGGAGAAGGCAGTGGAGGAGACAAAGGAATTGATTGAGCAGAAAAAGACAATCTTCCAAGCCACAATCGAAACGGAAGATGGAACTTTTGCCAAGATTGATGTTTTGGAATTCAACGAGAAAGAAAACAACTGGAGTCTCTATGAAGTGAAATCTGGCTCAAGCATCAAGAACGACTTGTTTCACAACCACATCAAGGATATTGCGTTTCAGAAAATCGCATTGGAAAAGACAGGGCTTGAGATTGGGAAAAGCTTTTTGGTGCATTTGAACAAGGAATATCGAAGAGCTGGAGAGATTGAACTTGAAAAACTTTTTGTTTTCAATGAAGTTTTCGCGGAGATTGGTGAGATTCAGAAAGAAACAGAGCAAGAAATCTCACAGGCGTTAGAGCTGTTGAAAAAAGACGAAATCGATCTTAGCGGTTGCGAGTGTCTCTATAAAAGCAGTGGGCAAAGATGTGATTGTTTCAAATTCTTCAATCCCCAGGTTCCAGCCTATTCGACGGGACATATTTTTAAAGAAAAGAAATTGCGAGCCTTGATCGAGGATGGAATCTTTGATCCGATCGATGTTCCCGATGATTTCAAAATGACTGATGCGCAAGCAACCAAAGTTGAATTGCAAAAGAGTGGGATTCCACAAATAGACAAGGTCGCTGTTGACGCAACGCTGTCAGAATTGGTCTATCCTTTGTATTTCTTCGATTATGAAACATTTGGAAAGCC
>JBFHIG010000024.1:0-8407 GCA_041596615.1 Candidatus Moraniibacteriota bacterium
ACTTTTTCCATTTCTAACCATATCAACAGCCCGAGCCCTTATTTTTGGAAGGTATGGATTCTTTGTATAAGGCATTTTCATAATAGTTAAACTTTATGGTTTATATATTATAAGTGTTTCCAAGCTATTGAACCATTACGCTATAATTGACAAAAGATTGTTTTTGTGCTTAAATCAAGCATTGCAATTGCAATATTTATTTTTGAGGGTATTTTTTCAAAGTTTGTTAACCTTAAGCAAAAAGGAGAAACACTCATGTCTGAATTATCACCCACAGAAAAACTTTACCGTTGTTACGATGGTAAAGATCGTGTCATCGACACGTCTGTCGAGGCCTGCTTAGCAATTTCACCCTATAAAAATGGGGATATAGTCAATCTTGCTGGGAATCAAAAAGCAATAGTCATCGGGGCAGGGGAAAACGTCTGCGAAGGTTGTACTAAGCGCTTTTGCAAGAAAAGGGGCGCTTTTGCATTGTGGGGCACTCTGACAAAAAACGGGACTGTTGTCCTATTGAATTGATCTGGCGTAATAATTGTTGCGCCTTCCATAAAATGTTCTGTTCTCTAAACTCTGAGGACAGAACATTTTTTCTTCTCTATTAGAACAAATGCTTACTAAAAAATGTTACAAAGTGTTGACATTTAGTCTAAAATGTAGTATCAATTATATAGACAAATTTTTCAGATACGCTAATTTTATGTTTTAATTTTATCCGTTTCTCTGAGTAACTGTCTAGAATCTCTCTTTCGTAACGAAAATTTCAGATTTCGAACGAAAATTATGAAAAATGAGGAATAATAATGGTTTTATTATGACGAATTTTAAATAATTTGTAGCCGAAACCTGGAATTTGCAGTAGAGTACGGAGATCCCAGACAATTACTAACTAAGAAGCGGTTTTACTTTTTTTATGGAAATCAAAAATATCGCAATCATCGCCCATGTAGACCATGGCAAAACAACTCTAACCGATGCATTAATGCAACAGACCGGAATGTCAACTTCTGATGTCAGCATGGATTCTAACGCTCTTGAACAAGAACGAGGAATCACAATTTATTCAAAAAATACTTCTGTTATATATAAAAACACAAAAATCAACATTGTTGACACCCCGGGACATGCAGATTTTGGAAGTGAGGTTGAACGAGTTTTACGTTCAATCGACTGCGTTTTGCTTGTTGTTGATGCACAAGAAGGTCCAATGCCACAAACCAAATTTGTTTTGAAAAAATCACTTGAACTTGGACTAAAACCAATTGTAGTAATCAATAAAATAGACAAGCCGGCAGCAAGAATCAGTGAGGTTGAGGAAATGGTATATGAACTATTTCTGGATCTTGGGGCAAATGACGAGCAACTTAGTTTCCAGACACTTTATTCGATTGCTCGTGAAGGTCTTGCAAAGAAAAATATTGATGACGACATGAAAGATCTTTCACCAATTTTGGATGCAATTTTAGAAAGAGTTCCCTCAGCTTCAGGGGAAGGGCTTGCGAAAGAAGAACTTAGCGCGCAATCTTTCAACTTAGGTTATGACAACTTTCTTGGAAGACTCGCCATTTGCAGAATCTACAAAGGAACAATTCGAAGCGCATCTGCAATATTAGTTAAAAATATAGACGGTACAATTAGATCTGGAAAAATTACAAAACTTTTCACATTTTCGGGACTAGAAAAAAAAGATGTTAAAGAAGCAAGTGCTGGTGACATCGTGATGATAGCGGGACTTCCTGATATCAGTATCGGTGAAACAATTTGTGAAAATGAAAAAACTGAAACTTTGCCAGCAATTTCAATTGATGAACCCACAATATCTCTCAATTTTCTGGTCAATAGTTCGCCTTTTGCTGGACGTGAAGGGAGTTTTGTGACTGGACAACAAATTCGTGAGAGGTTGAAAAAAGAATTAGAGGTTAATGTAGGATTGAAGGTTGATTTTTCAGCTGGAGACTCCTTCAAGGTATATGGGCGAGGTGAAATGCATATTGCGATTTTACTTGAAAATATGAGACGAGAAGGATTTGAATTACAAATTTCTCAACCAAACATAATCGTCAAGGAGGAAGAAGGACAAAAACTAGAACCTTTTGAAGAAGTAACGGTTTCTGTGCCGGAAGAAATGAGTGGCACCGTAATCAAAAAACTTCAAAGAAGAGCTGGGATTTTAATGTTCATGGAAACAAAAAATTCATCGACTCGACTCATTTTTGAAATTCCAACTCGTGGATTACTCGGTTATCGAAATGATTTCGTAGTTGACACAAAGGGCGAGGGAATTCTCTACACTCGAGTTATTGGCTTCAAGCCATACGCTGGAAAAATTGAAAAAACCAAAACCTCATCAATGATTTCAAAGGAAACAGGAAAGGCTCTTGGCTTCTCACTATACAGCCTTCAAAATCGTGGGAGTTTATACATTATTGCTGCAACTGAAGTTTACGAAGGAATGGTAATTGGAAATGTTACCAGCGGGGATGATATGACTGTGAATCCAATAAAAGGGAAACAACTTACAAATATGCGAGCTTCTGGATCAGATGAAGCAATTAGACTAACCCCTCCTATTGAATTGACACTGGAAAGAGGGATGAGTGTTATGAGCGAAGATGAGTACCTAGAAGTTACCCCAAAAAGTGTTCGGCTTCGAAAACAATATCTAACAGAGAATGAAAGAGTCCAAGCAAAAAGAAAGAAAAAGCAATAATTTAATTGAAAAAATCATAACTTTTCAATAAAAGGCACGAAAGAAAATCCTGGATAAGCTTCAGCTAGGATTTTTTTTCTGCCCTTTTTTGTTATTCTCATAACAAAACCATCCTGAGTTGGTCCCACGAAAATTCCTCCCTCTTCAATACTCTCGGATAAACCAACTGGGATTTTTTTGAATGCTGCTCCGGCATGAATCTTGTCATACAAAACACCTCTCCCCCAGCAAACACTAGCATCCTTTATTTGATAATTTATATTTCGCAACCCACTTTCTTTTATATTTTTCAAACCAAAAGCCCCGACAACTTTGTCAAGTTCAAAGGCGTCTACAAACCCCTTTTTTCCAACAATTGTAGCAATTAAACAACTGACCCAGCCGCTACCAGCTCCGATATCCAAAACTCTATCTCCCTCCTTCAAGTTCAAAAGTTCAAGCATAAAAACAACTGTTGTTGGTTGAGAAATTGTTTGACTTTCAAATGTTGCAAGCGCTCTATCTTCATAGGCAAATCTCCTCGTTTCTTCTGAAACAAATTTTTTTCTGTCAACTTTTCTTAATGCATTTTCAATAGATAAGGATTTCAAGATTCCACTTTCTTTTAAATGCAAGATTAGCTGTTCAAGTGATTGCATTATTTTTTGATAAAAAGATTAAATAAAAATCCTCTTTCTCAATTGATAAGCTAATAATCCTTCAGCTTTACATACAGTAACTATAGCATAAATCAACATGCGTTAGAAATCACACCTTCTTAAACTTTTTATTTTTTTATCAATTTTTTGCTATAATTTTATTTTTTGCGTTTTTATTATAGAGCATAAAAAAATGCATCCAGTTCAAGCAAGTACCTGCCAACAGAGATCCAAAAGAACTCGACCAAAAGTGAAGAATCGGAAATCATCTACCACCACGAAATCACAAATCAAATGCTTTGGAATGATTTTTAGGAATTATTTAAAAGAAAACTGCCAAGCTAAAATTGGCAGTTTTTTGTTTTCTAAATTTTTCCATCCTCAAAAAAGGCTTACTTTCAAGCTACACCTAAGAAAAAAATTCCCAAGACCGCCAGCGCAGTGGCAATGATTTTTCTTCCAACTCCATTTTTGCTCTTTAAAAAGAAATATTCGAAAAGAATCACGATAAAAATATAAGCAGTGTTAATGGCATCAACTCTCCCAACTTCCCCACCAACATGATAAGCGCTAAAAGTGGCAATATTATAGAGTAAGTAGGCAACTCCTGATATTGCTATTGGTTTATAGGCACTGAACTTTTTCCTTCTTAGTGAACCTATGACTTTTTTATAGCCGAATATTAATCCCCAAATCGAAATCAAAGGGAAGCTCCAAAAAATATACACCAGCGGTTGAATATCTCGCATAATACTTTTATCAATCGTAAAAGCCACTCCAAAAATCAAACCTGCAAATAATCCAAAAATGTGATTCTTCTCAATCTCAGCATTTTTAAAATTCACCACAACGACGGCAATCAGAATTAAGAAAATCCCCAAAAACTTGGACCAAGTAACAGATTCTGAAAAGAAAATGATGCCTAGAAAAGTTGAAATGATTACCGAAGATGAAATCAGAATGGCTGAGAAGCTTATGTTTTTAACTTTAAAACTTTTAAGATACATAACCATTCCAAAAGATGCGATAAAAGTACCAAACAATGCTTGTTGCCAAGCAGAAGTTCTGAAGATTGAAAAAATTTCATCTTCAAGTCCAAAAGCAAAAATCAAAGGGATGCTCAAAATAAACTGAAATCCAAAAGTCAAAACGGCACTTGTCCTTTCATTGAAAGCATTTTTCAGATTCAAAAGATGTTGTTGCATAAGTTCCGCAAACGCAAGTGCAAAAATTGAAAGTATACTAAAGTAAAACCAGCTCATTTTTTATTTTTATGGGGTTCTTATTTTTAAGCTAAAAACATTTCTATTATACACTACAATATACTACTAAAACAAAACTCTTACCGTTTTTATTTAATCATGTTAAAATAAGGCATAAATAAGCTTTCTGAAATAGCCTAAATATATGTTATTTTTAAAAAGATATAAATATGATATCGCGGCTGGGGTTGCGGTGATTTCACTGATTTTTCTCTTTATTTTTGTGCGGGAAAATTTTGGAATGCTCAGCGATAGGGATGCTTTTTTGGAATATGTCAGAAGCTTTGGCATTTTAGCTCCACTTGTGATTATTTTAAGTATAATCCTAGAAGTAGTCATCGCACCAATCCCTGGTTTTATCCCCATCACTGTGGCTGGATTTATTTTCGGTCCAATTGAGGGCTCAGCCTATGCCTATATTGGAAATGTAGCGGGAAGTGTACTAGCTTTTTTTATCTCAAGAAAATTCGGAAAATATCTAGTCGCAAAGCTTGTGGGAGAGAAAAGAATTAGTAAATATGAGAATATGATAAACAGGAATAAATATTTCATGTTCGCAATGTATTTTTTTCCACTCTTCCCTGTCGATATCTTGAGTTTCGCCTTTGGCCTTTCTAGCATCAAAACAAGAGAATTTGTCTTGCTGGTTGCAATCGGCTTCGTCTCCAACGTTGTTTTACTTAACATCTTTGGGGACTTTCTTGCTGATTTGTATTTTTAGAAAACTCTCCAGAAACTAGCTTTTCTTTACGGAAACAGGTAAGACTGAACTAACAAGAACATTGGGGCTTTAGTTTCTAATTTCTAATTTTGAACCAATTTTTTAATGTAATGATGTCTTATTGTCATTCCCGTGAAAACAGGAATCCGGGCTTGCGTTGTGTCCTTTTGTCATCCTCGCCCCGGCATTCGCAGGGTAAATTCCTACGGGGATCCGCCTCGGTGAGCCTCGGGCGAGATGGGTCCATTAGGCTCTATTTAGTAATTTTTAGCACAAACTACCCCAGTTTGAGTTCAACGTAATCTTTTTATATATTGTTCTATGTTTTTTATCATTCAGTCTAATAGATTCCCGCCGGAGTTTATCCTCGAGAAATTGGGGGCGGGAATGACACATTTCTTCCAATTTGTTGAACATTGAAAATTAGTTCTTTCAAGCATCTTTGAGTTTGCTTTTGCATTTTGCTTTGGTTAAAATATAAAAAGAAATAATAATTCATGGGAAAAAATATGCAAAACGCAATAATCCTTCATGGCTCTACCGACGAAGAAGAATACTTTAATGACAAATACCCTTCCCAATCAAATCTTGGCTGGATTCCTTGGCTTCAAAAACAGCTCCTAATCAAGGGAATTCTCACACAAACACCGGAATTACCAGAGGCCTATGACCCTAATTATGGAAAATGGAAAAAAGAATTTGAAAGATATGATATTAGCAAAGAAACTATTTTAGTTGGGCATAGTTGTGGAGGTGGCTTTTTGATAAGATGGTTGTCGGAAAACAAAGTTACTGTGAAAAAGCTTGTGCTGGTTGCCCCTTGGCTCGATCCTTACAGAGCAAGGCCAACGGATTTCTTTGACTTCGAAATAGACAAAAACATGCAGGAAAGGATTGGGGAAATTCATCTATTTGTCTCCGAAGATGATGAGAATGATATTCAAAAATCAGTGGAAATAATAGAAAGCAATATATCAGGAATAATCAAAAAAACCTTTACTGATAAAGGTCATTTCTTGCTTGATGAAATGGGAACTGAAAAATTTCCGGAATTATTAGAAGTTGTTTTGTAGCTAGAAAGAAATATCGTCCATCGTTTCAACTATTTCATTAGCTTCTTCCAAAACTTTTTGAGCATCATCTTTGCTTTCGATATTGATAACTTCATCGGGATTTCGAGGCGTCTCTTTGCTTATGTTGTTTTTGTTTTCGGGCTTTTCGTTATTCTCATTAGACAATGATTTATTTTCACTTTTTTCCATTTCACTCGACTTTACATCAACTTCTTGAGCTTTTAACATCATCTCTTTATTCTTGGATTCCTTATCAATTAACACAATATAATATAAAGCACTACAAAAAGCTGTTATTAGTAAAAACAAAATTACCCCTAAAATAATATTTTTTTTCATTTTTTAGGATTAGGGTTAGCTTATTTCTAAAAGAGCGTTTTGAATGCTCAATTTCAAAGTCTCCATAAAATACGCTTTCGTGTTCTTTGCAAGGGTTGTGATATTTTCTCTAGCAGTCTTAATCACCTCGTTGTCAATATCTTCGGAGGCATTAATCAGTTCAGAATATTCAGTATAAGCAGAAGTCAATTCATCGGTTTTGGTTTTGAAAACCTCAAGCTCGCTTCTAATTTCTGTAACATCAACTTCGTTGGATTCCAAATATGCAATCATTTTTTCCACCATACTTATAGTTCTAGTGGCGTTGGTCTTTTGTTTTGCCATTCTTTGTTCAACGTTCATGTGCTCATTTGGCGTTTGTGCTTTTTTCATTCCAGCTTGAACACGATTCAAGCCCTGGTTGCCACCCTGTTCTTTCCCTGGTGCTTTACCACCAGTTTTCTCTGGCAAACACATCAATTCTGCACTCATAGGGTTCTCCTTGCAAATCCCGCTTATGTCTTTATCATCAAGACTCACCGAGCATTTGTCACCAGCGGAGGCATCTTCACAGGCGCCCAGAGCATCCTCCATAATCTCCTCCATGTTTCCTGCGTTTACACCTTCTGGCAAATTAAGAGCTAAAACTCTTGCCATTGGAATTAAACAAAAAAATGACAATATCATTCCACAAGTCAACGAACCAATCACAAAAAATGCTTTGTTTTGTTTTGTTTTCATTTTTTCTTAATTTATCATAGTATAAAAGATTCCCCTGTCTTTATAGTATAATACGGCAGAGGAAATTAAAGTTTGCAAAAAAGAAAAATTGTGGTAACCAATTTGATTACCACAATTTCTTTGATGCTTTGTTCTTTGCTATTTTCCTGGAAAATTCTTATCATATTCTTTCTCCAGGAGAGACAATTCAGAGATATTTATAATCCCCGCATTCTTAGCCCTCCAATGAGCAAGATACAAAGATGTAAAAGCTTCGAGATCTTTTTTTGCAGCAATCTCTTCACGAGCTTCTGACAAAAGAATCACATAAGCTCGCCTATTAATTTCTCGAAAGAGTCGCAAATATCTCGAACTTTTTGCCGTTTCTGTTTTTTCAAAATCAGACCCAGCAATATCGAGACAATTTTCAGCAGTCGATAAATAACCCTTTTTTAGATTTTCTTCGGCACAACGAAGATTTTCCTCTATCTTCGTTTCCTCACTAATTTCTTGCCCTGGCTTCAAAGCAAACCCTTGGGGCGCCATCATTCCTTCATGTCGCAATGAATGCCCCATTGCGATCATCAGGCAAACCAGTACGATACAGCAAGAGAGTACAGACAGATACTGCCCGTCTCTCAGCGCCTTCCCAAAAGCTTCTACCAAAATCCCGACTATCTCGCTAAATTTTTTCATTTGTTCTCTCCTGAAAAGTTTTTGGGGAATCGCTTCCCTGTTCATAAAACACAAACATCAAATTTTAGGGTACTAAAATGAATGATGGCACAAATTGACTATTTTGTCAACATATGTAACACTACAATCACGTTTTCTATTCAATACCTTGGAAACACTTTGCTAAAATTTCATTAGGAGTTTGTAGGTTAATTCCAAGATGTAATCTCTCATTATTGTAGTATCTTAAATACTCAGGCAAGGCTTTATTATATATTTTAACACTTACC
>JBFHIG010000025.1:0-7284 GCA_041596615.1 Candidatus Moraniibacteriota bacterium
CGGAATGATAACGGTGGGAAGGTTCAGGGGCATCAAACTCATCACAGGGGAATATAAAAGACTGTTCGCATTGAAAACAGACAGTTTTGGAAATCAGCTCTGGTGTAAGTGGTATGATTTAACCGCCTCAAACTATGGGAACGATTTCTACGCTTGCACAGAACTTCCAAATGGAAATGTTGTAATCGTTGGGAGGCGCACTTGGAGTCTTGAGGGTGGAAAAGGAATTATGCTTGAAATAAATTCAAGCGGAGATATCCAAACTGCACTCGAATTCCCCGGAGCCTTCACTTTTAAGTGTGTCAAAACAACAAGTGATGGAGGGCTCATCATTGCAGGAATGGAGGGTTTCTACAATAGTAGCTACCCTGTCGTATACAAGTTGTCAGCAAACTTCACAGTGGAATGGAAGTCTGTTATCGAGGATTCAAATGCGTATGTAGGTGAAAATTGCATTTGCGAAATTCCCTCTGAAGGATATTTTTTAGCGACATCTAGTGGCGGGATTATCGAATTAAATTTTGATGGAACTGCTGAATGGAAGAAAACGTTCCACATGGGAACTTCATTTTTATATGATTCTTCGATTTATGCTCTTTCAAATGGTAACCTGATGGTTGCGGGCTATTATTTGGGTTATAGTCATTATGGAACATTACACCAAATAGATCCCAATGGAGCTCCTGTTTGGACTAAATGCAGGTATTTCAACAAATCTGGTAAACCGAAAACTTTTACAGAGACAAGTGATGGTGAATTTATCGTTGGTGGTTCATCATTTTACACTGGTTCTTTGATGTGGTTTTCGCGCTTGCATTCTGACGGGAGTACTGATTGGATCAGAAAATATGCCAATACTTACGGGGTTCCTTTCTTCTTTATGGGGGAAGGTGAAAATTCAATCTTTGCAGTAGGTTCAGGCTCTGCTGGTGCATGGAGAAGCATTTTAAATGTCAAAACCGATCAAACTGGTGCTATTGGAGAAGCCTGTAATTTTCTTTTCGAAGAAAATCCAGCTGGGTTTGATCTAGTCGCATATGAGGGAAGCCTTACGGTTACTTTCTCATATAGCATAGTTGGATTAATCGATCTTGAAACTGCGCCACAGAATTCCAATGAACCACTTGCTATCACAGCTGAATCCGTAACGATGGAAACCACAACTACCTATGAAACAAAAGCTGTTCTCGAAGTTCAATTTGATGACACTAAAGGGTTGAATGTCACAGGAGAACTTCTAAGTGACAATTCAGTTGTCATTGACTGTGGGGATGGTATTAACGATTGCTCTGAAGAGCTTTCTGATGGGACTCAAGTGAGACTTTCTGCTACCGCCAAACCAGGATATGTACTTGATTATTGGGATAATGGAGTGAGCACTTGTGTCTATAATAACCCAATGACCACGACTGTGTCTGATGATGTGGTTTGGACACCGGTGTTTTACGAGATTCCAAACGTCATATTGTCTCCAGTTGAAGGAACACTAGAAGTCGTGAATACTATAGATGACTGTAGTGGCGATGAGTGGTGTTTTAATCAACATATGACAGGCGCTCATGTGCCCAGCGGAGGCGTTGGAGGATCTGATGACACATATGCCTGGGATGCAAATTTGGATTATCCCGTCTATGACTCAGATAATTTAAAGCCTGTTTACGCAATTGCTGACGGAACTGTTATGCCAACATATGCAGGAGCCACCAATGCTGGTGGCTCCACAGGACAAGTGCTAATTGGACATGGACCTGGAAACAGTGCCTGGTTTAGCGGATATCTTCATTTAACAAATATTCAAGTTAGCGTAAATAACTCAGTTACAACAAGTACTATCGTTGGATACATTTCAAATGTTTCAACCGAAACCCTCCTTCCAAATCATCTTCACTTCATGGTCTATACGGGTGAAAATATTTTTGGTGGGCTAGAAAGCTTTGACGCTCAAATCACAGAGCGTTGATAAAATCAAAATAGATTTATTAGGCGGAATACTCATCGTGGTATTTCGCCTTTTCTATCTATAGAATTAATGCTATTATTTCCTTATGTAAAAATAACTGCACAAAAAATGAAAAAAACACTAGCAAGTATAATTTTGCTCGCAGGATTGTTTGTCCTAAGCGGATGTACAGTCAATAAAGCAAAGGAACAGGAGCAGCAAAATAATATAGGAACGGTGGTCAATGAGGAGAAAGACGCGGTTCAGCAAACAGAACCTTATGATTTTTTGACTTTACAAGGAGAGATGAAAAATGGATGGAAGATTTTTAGAAATGAAAAAATATCGATTTCAGTGCCAGCAAATTGGGAGAAGGAATTCGAAAAATCAAACATACTTCATTCGAGTGAAAATTCTGACTATCAACTGAATGTTTTATTTAAAAACATTAATCAAATAAAAGATGGGGAGATAAAATTGCTTGTTGAACAAGGAAGAATGAAAGAGTACAAAGAGGTTTCATTGGAAAGTATGTGCAAAGAAACAGGTTCGTGCGGAAAGCTAATAAATTTTCAAGAGATTAGTCTGGGCGATATAAATGGTGCAGAGTTTAAGATTCTTTATTCTGGAATTGCTATTGACGAGCCGAGGGGCTCAAGAATTGAAACTAGACAAACTTTTATTAAAGGAGATTCGATTTATGAGTTTTGGACATCCGAAAAGAAGGTTCCCGCAGACCTACTTGAGAGGTATCCTGATCTAGATCCTAGTCCATCAGAGTTATTTGGAGACATTATGAGTACCCTAGAAATCAAATAAAGCTTGCATTGGCTTGTATTTCGCTTGATTTATCCAAAAAACCATATGAATTATCTTCTCCCTCATCGATTCTCGTCGATTCGAAACTAGTAACAATTTACGAGAGCGATAAAGTCTTAAATCCTGAAAATATCAGCATAAAAAACAAAAATAAGGTTCCTATTCTCTCTAACTCTTATGGTCCAAACAGAATCATAGATCGTTATATTTTATCAACTCTTAAAACCATAAACTAAATTGATATTAGACATTTTCTGTTATCAATCTCCATTTTTCTAGCTCTTCGCCTATCATTCCAAACTCCAAAGTCCTGAACGTGTCCATTAGAGGGAGCTAATCTCTTTAAAAGCCTTTACTTAAGGGCTTTTTTGTTTATATACTCATCTTTTTTACATTTGAATAATCTCAATATATCTTCGTGATTAATCTTTTCGTCTTGAATCAAACTCAAGTCGCTTCTCGTAATGTTTTCTTTAGTTCTTCTATTTACATTGAAGCCAAAAATACCAACTGATAGCGGATTCAAAATATCTTGTAATTTTCCGATTATTTTATTTTCACTTCTAACGTGCTCTAAGAATATCGCTTTACCATTACCTTTTAAAACTCTTTTAATTTCATTGAATCCTTGGATTGGATTGGGCACTGAGCAAAACACACATGTAGCAACCACAAAATCAAATGTATTATCAGAAAATGGAAGTTGCTCGACGTTTGCTTCTCGCAGTGTTATGTTTTTCTTTCCAAGTTTTTTAAGTTTAAACTTTGCTCGATTGAGCATTTTCGGAGAAAAATCGATTGCAGTTACATCGGCTTCGTTATTATAGTATGGTAAATTTTTTCCAGTACCCACACCAACTTCAAGAATCTTTCCATTAAGCAGAGGAATAATTCTCTTTCTATGCTTAGCAAAAATCAACTTCTCTGGCAACAATTCAAAGAAATCATACACATATGAATAACGATTGTATCTTTTTGCAATTTTGTTCATATCACCGCCAAATAATCAAATCTTATCAATTGCTCTTTTAAGTTTCAATTCAATCATCCTTGCAATCTCAGCCAACTTATCATTCTCGATTACACTCATTGCTACGGTTGGAAGAATCGCGGAAACATACACATTACCATCTTCCTTATAAACAACCACATTACAAGGTAGCAAAAGCCCCACCTCTTTTTCTATTTGCAATGCTTCGTGCGCTGAGTTGGGATTGCAAGCACCCAAAATAATGTAATTCTCATATTCAATCCCCAATTTTTCCTTAAGTGTTTTTTTGACATCAATTTCGGTAATTATGCCGAACCCTTCACTTTTTAAAGTTTTCTTTATTTTTTCTAAAGATTCTTTAAATGGAAGATTTGATTGTTTTTTATATCCATATTTCATAATAATTTTTTTATTCTAAGTCTTTTTTCTTAGAGTCAAATTCCTCTTTTTCTATTTCTCCTTTGGCATATCGTTGCTTTAAAATTTCCAATGATGACTTTTCATTTGCCATTGGATTGTTTTGAGCTTGAGAAAATTTATTTCCCACTAGATATCTAACCAGTAGCACAATTCCAAATATAATCAAAGCCCAGAAAATGAGTGGGATAATCCAACCAAGCCCATAACCCATGCCACTACTGCCAAATCCATTCATCATATTCATAAAATTTCCACCTCCTCTCTCTACACCAACATCAGCAAAATTTACATTGTTCATCATGCCTCCTCCGAATCCCATCATACCACCCATTCCTCCTATAGGAACTGTTCCATCAGAAAAACCCAGATATCTCTGTCCAATCATAATATGCATTGCCCGAAGAGAATCAGAGCCCTCCCCGCCCATCCTTTCATCCATCAACTCGTGTTGACGTTCACTCGGCACCATTATACCCATTACCGCATCTCCAAGCCTTTCAAGCTGCTCATCTGCAATTTTGCCACGGTCAATAGCATCAACTGATGAAACGTTTTGGGATTGCATAATTTCGTTCAAAACTTTATCAAGTGAATCTCCATGATTTTCCTGAGCTTGGGTCTTCGCAGAAGGAATAACTATCAAGCTCACCATTAGAACTAAGTAAAAGAATATTTTTTCCATATATTTGGTTTAAGTGCTTGTTAATCAACCCATAACTTTCACTATTTCTTCTTGGAACTCTTCACTTCTGTAATCACTGAGGTTTGACTCTTAGTATGTTTTTCAAAAAGCTTCTTGAAATTGACCTTGAAGGCTCAATAATAGCTATGTTTTAAAACATTTAAATTGGTCCATTATTATACCACGTTTGTCCCAAATTCACAAACTAGTTAGGGTGGTGGAAAACAACAATTTCTTCCAAAGATATTGCGGATTCCCTCCAATCAAAAATCCTGAGCATATCCTTTAGAGGGAGCTAGTGAAAAAAAATCTTTTCGTATGTTGTTTTTTTGTATCTACTTTTTTAACTATAAAAACGAGTCATAAGTTCCCTCTAGCGCAGGAAAGTGCGACTCTAAAATGACCTCTGTATTTTAAATAAAAATGTCTACTGCAGAGGCTTTTTGCTCAAAAACAATCCAACTTTCACATTTATTCGTTCCATGTTAAAATGCATTTACACGTTACTAAATACAAAAACATTTGCCATTTAATATGTATTTCTCTTCGGAATTTATAAGACGGTTATACAAAACGGCTTTTCTTCTCGTAGTCATTCTTTTTCTAGCTGATTTATTCGCTTTTTTTTATTATCAAGGATCTACATTTGGTGATATCTTTCTTGCTACCAGAGAACAAACGCCTCTCACTTGGATCAGTTCCCTTTCCATGTTGTTTATTGCACTTTCTTGTTTTAGTTCCTATCTTGAAACAAAGAAAAAAATTTGGTATTTTCTCTCAGTCACATTTTTCTTTTTTAGCATGGATGATGCAACATATTTTCATGAACGTCTCAGCGGATTTTTTATAGACAACACTTCTTTTTTCAATTTCTTCCCTTCTTATATTTGGGTGCTGATATATTTTCCTCTCTTAGTTTTCTCGCTAGGAGCACTTATTCACCTCCTTTGGAAAGATGCCTCAAAGAAATCCAAACAATTGATTTTCTTTGCCCTTTTTTTTCTTGGCGTTGCAATTTTCTTAGATCTCTTGGATGGATTTATTCAAAAAAATCCCTCTTTGGTTTTTTGTTTGGAATCCTCTTGCAATGCCGTTGTTCTCCATCTAATCAGGCTAACAGAAGAGATATTGGAAGTTCTTTCCCTTGGAATTTTGGGCTATGTTAATATACAAAAACATTGCCTCTATTCCAAAAGAGTTAAAAAGTCTAAATAATACGTTTATTAATAATAAAAATAAAAATATGCCTAAACCCAAATCTAAGGGTAAGTCTAAACCTAAGTCTAAGTCCATGCCTAAATCGAACGCAAAAACAGAAAAAGTTCTGGTAGGAGTTGTTGGCATCATGCTTTTGATGCTAGTTGCTGCTCTTGCTACTAGTAAGCCTTCTGGAATCTTTGCCGCCTCCATAAACGAATCTTCTTCCAGTTCAGAAAACTCCGTAGAAGATGAAAGATCTGAAGAATCGACAGAGTCAGAGGAGAGTGAGGAATCAGAAGAAAGTGAAGGATCGACAGCGTCAGAGAAAAGTGAGATTTCTGAGGAATCGGTAATCTCTGAAAAATCGGCATCAGCCGTAACACCTCAAAGAAGATCAGCAGTCGGAAATGGTGTTGCAGAAACCAGCGAAATATCTGAAAAATCAGTAGTATTCGAAGTATCCGAGAAATCACAGATTTCAGAAAAATCAGAAGTATCAGAAAAAAGTGAGGAATCGGAAAAACAAGTGTCTTCCGTAGAAGGTTTTGATAGCGTGGTTAGTGTTGAAGGAAATAAAGCAAGAGTGCAACGCCAGGAAAGATTTCTCTTTCTTTTCCCAGTAGATATTGAGTCAGAAGTTACACTCGATGAGAAAGGGGCTGTTGTGGATGAAAAGAAAAACTTCGGAAACTGGCTACTTTCATTTTTGAGCCTGTAAATTTCAAAGTTATTTCAAGGTCTATACTGGTCCGTACTTGTAGTGCGGACCTTTTTTTGCCTCGTAACCATGAACTTCAATTACGAAACTGCCACAAAAAAAACTCATAGTCATATTAGAATCTACTTGCAATAAAATGCACTAGACACACTAACAGAAAGTCTGTCACTAGGTTTTCTGTTTTTATATTCAATTTAATTCAAATTTTTCAAACAATTTAGCTACGTTTCCATAGTTAAAGTTTTTAAACACATCCACCAGGGGGAGCTGCGAAAAATTCAAAAAAGACTGCCTTGCAAAGGTAGTCTTTTTTGTTAATTTTTCGCAGCCACGAGATGACGAAGTCATTTTTCGTGGCTTTTTTTATAATCAAAGCAATTTTCATCTCGCGGCACTGCCACACCAACAATCTTTTTACATAAAAAATTAACACTTTTTAGCAAGTGTAAATCTTATTATGTCTTGAAATCAAAAATCCGAGTTACAAAATCAAACCAGTGCCATTTTGAATTTAA
>JBFHIG010000026.1:0-7162 GCA_041596615.1 Candidatus Moraniibacteriota bacterium
CGACCACCACCGTATGATTCTTTCCCACTAGTTAGATCTCTGAACGGAACAAAAAGATAGTTTTTATATTCTTTAGATTTACTTAACTCAATGTTCTGATATACATTTAACACGTGAACTTTATCTGCAAAAGTAAATTTGATTTCGCCATATTTTCGATAAACAGGTCTTCGCTCAGTAGTGGTTGGCATTTCGAATTTGGGTCCTTTTGCTTTTGTAAAAACTGCAGTAACTTGATAGGTTGAATCGAAAGGAAAATAATCTAAGCCATTGAAGGATTCGATTTCCTCTGGTGTTAAAATCTTTTTATCGGGATCTAGAAGTTCATCACTATGCGATTTTCTACCAGATAAAATTTCTTCTTTTGAAAGTTGTCCAAATGATGAAAAGGAGAGGAGGATGAATAGAAAACTTAAAAGATTCATCTTTCTCCAAATATTAAACTACCAACGCGTACCATGGTACTGCCTTCTTCAATAGCGATTTTATAGTCACCACTCATGCCCATAGAGATGTGTTTAAAATTTGGATTGAATTTGAAAAAATGACTTTGAATGACGTGGAAATAATTCTCCAATGTTCTGAACTCTTCGCGAATGAGATTATCGTTGTTTGAAAATGTTGCCATCCCCATTACTCCAACAATAGAAATATTCCTCATTTCGGCAAATTCTTTAGATTCCAAAATTTCTTTTGCAGATTCGAGTGTAAGTCCAAATTTTGATTCTTCTTCTGCAATATGGAATTGAAGAAGACAATCTATAACACGATTATTTTTTAAGGCTTGTTTGTTTACTTCTTTTAACAATTTCATAGAATCAATAGAGTGAATCATCGCTACAAATGGTGCAATAAACTTCACTTTATTCGTTTGGAGGTGACCTATTAAATGCCACTGGATGTCATGAGGTAAAGCCGCTTGTTTTTCAACTAACTCTTGAACCTTGTTTTCGCCAAAAACTCGTTCGCCAAGGTCGTATGCTTCTTGGATATGGCTTACAGGTTTCGTTTTTGATACTGCCACAAGTACAACTGAGTCAGGTATATTTTTCCTAACTTCTAGTAATTGATCTTTAATCATTCGTTAATGTTATAAATAGTTAATCCACTGCGTAGTTTTGGTTCAACCCAAGTCGATTTTGGCGGCATAGTCATATTGTTATCTGCAACACGTTTAACTTGCTCTATATTTACTGGAAATAAGAAAAAGCCAACATCATATTTTCCAGATTTTATTTTTTCTTCGGTTACGAAGATATCTTCATTACCACTCACAAAATCAATGTTTGAATCAGACTTTAAATTTGAAATTCCAAAAATAGGTTTTAAAACAGATTGTGTAAGAATTTCAGGATCTAAACCTTTTACCGGGTGAGATTTATCAATGATTGAAGGTTTACAGGTTAAGCGAAACCATTCTTGATCTATAAACATCGTGAATTCATGTTCCTTTTTTGGTTTTTCTGCACTAAGAAGCTTTTCAATTAAGAAACTTTTCTTCAAAGCAGAAATAAGTTCTTCTTTAGTTATTCCGTTTAAGTGTTTAACCAATCGATTAAACTCCATGATTTGCAACCTATTTTCATTGATGAAAAAAGCCAAAAAGAAATCTTCATTTGGGAAATGTTTTAATCCTTTTTGTTCTCTAAACTCTTTTAAGCCAGCAGATGAAGCGGAACGATGGTGGCCATCAGCGATATATGCAGATTGAATTGCTTCAAAAGCTTTTATGACTTGTTCAGATTCAGTGGAGTGAAAGAGCCAAAGTTCGTGTTTCACTTCATCTGTAGTCCTAAATTCATATTCAGGCCGATCCACGATTTTCTTTTTCAGTAATACATCAATTTCACCCTTTGGGTCGCAATAGGAAAGGAGAACCGGCTCTGCATTAAACCCTACAATATTTAAATAATTTTTAAACATTGTTTCACGCTTTGTAATTGTCGCTTCGTGTTTCTTTATTGTTTCATTTTTGTATTCTTCAATACTCGCTCCGGCAACGATTCCAAGATATTCATTATTACCCTTTGTTTGTCGATAGATATAAAAATGAGGTTTTTCATCTTGAATTAAAACACCTTTTTCTAAAAAATCTCGGTAAGCTTCTGAGATCAAGTTAAAACGTTCTTCAGACTCGATATCTGTAATGGTGTCATTTCCAAATTCTGGATTGATAATATGTAAAAAAGTATATGGATTGTGTTTAAGTTTTGACTCTAATACACTTTTTTTATATGCATAATAAGGGCGTGTGGCAACTAAATGTGCCTTATCTCTCATCGGTCGAATTGCCTTAAATGGGCTAATTTTTGTCATATAAGTCAAAGAAACTACTTCTGTCCAAATTCAGCAATAATTTTCTCTGCTAATTCAGTGCCGATTCTATCTTGAGCTTCCAATGTTGCGGCTCCGATATGTGGAGTACAAGCAATTTTTGGGTGAGAAAGCAATGCTTTGTTAGGATTAGGTTCATTTTCAAAAACATCCAAGGCAACAGCAGCAATTTTCCCATGATCTAAAGCTTCTATTAAATCAGTTTCATTGATAACACCTCCACGCGCAGCATTTATAATTCGCACACCATCCTTCATTTGATTGAATTCTTTGTGTCCTAAAACAGCAGACCCATCTTCTTGCTTAGGTACGTGCAATGAAATATAATCCGCATCTTTTAACTCCGACATCATGTCAGATGTTGGAGTAATGGTAGTGCTAGTTTCTATTCCATTTCCCAGTTTCAATGCGATTATACGAGGGTCGGTAAACTTGTCAACGGCAGATACATTCATCCCAATTCCAATGGCGTAAGAAGCCAAGCTTTGGCCGATTCTACCAAATCCAACAATGACTAATTTTTTACCGCGCAATTCCACTCCTTTTGCATATTGTTTTTTAAGCGTTTTAAAGTCGCCTAATTCCATTTGCTTATAAGAATCATTTAAAGACCTTGAGATGGCCAGCATATGTCCTAAAACAAGCTCAGCTACAGATTGAGATGACGCTGCTGGAGTGTTAATTACAATTCGACCAATTGATCTGGCGTAATCCACATCAATATTATCCATACCAACACCTCCACGACCAATCAATTTCAATTCTGGGCAAGCATCAATTAATTCTTTTCTTGCAGTAGTTGCCGATCGCACTAGTAAAGCTTCAATTTTTTCAGAATTAATATAGTCTATCAAATCATCTTGCTCTACTTTTGAAGTTATTACTTTAAACCCTGCATTCTCTAAAGCACTAATTCCAGCTTGAGAAATACCATCGTTTGCCAATATATTCATTTATCCGTTTTTTCTAGTAAATTCTTTCATGATTTCGGTCAAAATTTGAACACTTTCAATTGTTAGTGCATTGTACATCGAGGCACGATATCCACCAACTGACCTGTGTCCTTTTAACCCAACAATTCCAGCTTCATTCCACATTTGATCAAATTGCTCTTTTAAACCGTCATTTGTAAGAAGAAAAGTCGCATTCATCACAGATCGATCAGCACCTTGAACCGCAGATTTGAACAGTGGATTTGAATCAATTTCATTATAAAGTGTAGTTGCTTTTAATTCATTTCGTTTTGCCGCAGCATCAACACCACCATTTTTGATTAAGTTTCTCAAATTAAGCATTGACGTATAAATAGAGAAAACAGGAGGGGTATTTAACATTGAACCCTTGTCTACATGATTTTTAAGATTCAGGTACTTAGGCATGAAGGGAGATGTTGATTTTCCTAACACTTCATCTTTTACAATAAATAATGTTGCACCAGCAGGACCAAGATTCTTTTGAGCTCCAGCATAGATAATATCAAATTTGCTTACATCAATGGCCTTTGAGAAAATATCCGAAGACATATCACAAACTAAAGGTAAATCCGTATGAACAATTTCTTGGAATTGAGTTCCAAAAATGGTGTTATTTGAGGTGTAATGGATAAAATCTACGTTTTTTGGGACAACATACCCCTTTGGGATATAATTGAAGTTCTCATCTTCTGAACTAGCAAATACATTGACATCGATTCCAACAGCTTTAGCTTCGTTTATTGCGCCTTTAGCCCAGGTACCAGTATTAATATAACCAGCTGATTTGGTTTCACGCATCATGTTTAATGCTGAAATTGTAAAGCCAAGTGATGCTCCACCTTGAAGAAATAAAATTGAATATCCAATTGGGACATTGAGGGCTTTCTTGACAAGTGATTGAGCTTCTTCCATGACCTGGACAAAGTCTGGGCTTCTATGAGAAATCTCTAATATTGATAATCCATTAAAATCGATTACTGCTTTAGCTGCATCTTGAAATACATCTTGAGGAAGAATGCAAGGACCAGCTCCAAAATTATGTTTCATTAAATAAAATCTAAATGTATGTAAAAAAAAAAGGCTGCCGAATTGGCAGCCAAAATATCTAATCCTCTTTTTTATCGGAGGCCTTTTTAGTCGTTGTTTTTTTTGCTGCAGGTTTCTTAGCAGCAGGCTTTTTATCGGCTGCTTTTTTTGTAGTAGTTTTCTTTGCCGCGGTTTTTTTTGTTGCTACCTTTTTCGTCGTAGCTTTTTCAGTTTCAGCTTTTTTCTTAGGAGCTGCTTTCTTTTTTGGTTTTGGAGCTGCTTCAACTATTGGAGTAGAACTCTTTCTTTTACGAGATACTCCGTATGATCCCATTGCTCTTTTTCCTTTTTTTGATTTTTTGTCTCCTTTCCCCATAATGTGGTATAATATAAATTGATTAGTAATTCATTGATATACAAATATAATATTATTCCGATTCAATCAAACGTGCACGAATTTCTTTCTCGATTTTTTCTCCATCTCGTAGTATTTTGGTGCACCATTTTATTTTTAAAAGTGTTTGTTCATTATCACTTAGTTTCCAGTCAATATCGCTTTGTTGAAGTTTAGATCTTAAAATGTTTAAGGCAATTGCGGCTGAGACACTAATGTTAAAACTTTCTGTAAAGCCATACATTGGAATTTTCACTAATTCGTCAGCCATTTCCTTTACCTCTGTTGAAATACCTCTTTTTTCAGTGCCAAAAACCAAGGCAATGGGCTTTGTTATATCTAAATCTTGAATACTTGTATTTGTATGGGGGGAAGTTGCAATTATTCTGTACCCTTCTGATTTCAGTTTTTTTAAACATTCAACAGTTGGAGGTTCACCTTCAGAGTGTGAATGGAGGTCAACCCAATTACCTGCACCAAGCGCTATATCACGTTGAATTTCATAGTTAACTGATTTTTCAATTGCATGAAGGTTTTGTATACCAAAACAATCGCAAGTTCGCAAAACAGCAGAGGCATTGTGATTTTTCTGGATATTCTCCATGACAATTGTGATGTGTTTGGTGCGCTCAGACGCTATATACTCGTATTTTTCAATTTTGTTCTCGGTTATTATTTTATAAAATTCGTGTAATACTTTCTCATCTTTTGTCATAAAGTAATTTTTAGGCATAAAAAAAGGGAATCAAAGATTCCCTTTTAAATAAAATAAGATATTCTTAGTTTACTTTTCCTTGTAAATCAGAACCAGCTTTGAAACGTACAACGTTTTTAGCAGCGATTTTGATTTCTTTACCAGTTTGAGGATTACGTCCAGTTCTAGCCGCACGGTTAGAAACTGAAAAAGATCCAAATCCTACTAAAGAACAACGATCTCCTTTTTTCAACGCTCCAGAAATTGCGTTTACGAATCCGTCTAATGCTCTTTTAGAGTCTGCTTTTGATAATCCAGAGTCAGATGCAATTGCATCAATTAATTCTGCTTTGTTCATAGTTTGGTTTTTTTAGTTTGTTAAAAAAAAATTGTCTTAACAAATATATTGTAATATCCTTATGACACAAGGGTTTTAGCGAAAAAATGACGTTTTTTGTTGAAAAAAGTACTTTTTTGTTGATAACATCCTCTGAAATCAAGATAAATAAAGGTGTTTTCGACCAACGTATAAAAAAACACGTTTAAAAATAATCATCTTAATTTTCAATGATTTTAAGGTTTTCAATTGAGTTACCCGCTAAAAAGTCTTTGTAGTGCATTCTACGTTTTCCTTCAATTTGAATTTCATCCACTTCCAAATAAAAATCTAAGCAAGGAAATAAAAGACCATTTTCACCTTTAAGAATGTTTTTATTGTCTTTCACTCTAATTGAAGTTGGTTTAGTTCTGAAAAGTTTCATTGTTTTGGAAGATTCACCATCGTTATCTGTAAGTTTTACCCATGCAGCAGGGTATGGAGATAGTCCTCTACAGAAATTATGTGTATCGCTGACAGATCTATCAAAATTAACTCTGCAATCTTGTTTGAATATTTTAGGGGCAGGATTCATCGCTGATTCAGTAAAAGTCCCTTGTTCAATTGCATTTACCTTATTGTTAAATATATTGTTTACGGTACGCAGCATAACATCAGATCCCAGCACCATTAATCTAGTATACAGACTACCTACATTTTCATCTGAACCAATGTCAATCGATTCTTGATCTATGATTTTTCCTGTATCAATATCCTTTTCTATAAAGAATGTTGTAACCCCTGTTTTTATTTCTCCATTTATAATAGCCCAATTGATTGGAGCGGCTCCACGATAATTAGGTAGTAGTGATGCATGTAAATTAATGGTTCCTTTAGGCGGCATGGTCCATACAACTTCGGGTAACATTCTAAAAGCTACTACAACGAATAGGTCTGCTTTCAATTCTTTTAAATCAGATAAGAATTCTTCGTCTTTTAGGTTCGAAGGTTGCATTATATTTAAATTGTTTTCTTCAGCGTAAATCTTTACTGCACTTTGGTTAATTTTTCGTCCTCTTCCAGCTGGTTTGTCTGGTGCAGTTATTACAGCCTTGATTTCAATTTCATTTTCATGTAACGACTTTAGGATTTCCACTGCGAATTCTGGAGTCCCCATAAAAACGATACTTTGCTTTTTTTCTATAGTTGTTTCTTTTGCCATTTAAAATTCTTTAAATATATAACTGAAAATAAACTCATTGTTATAAAGTATATATACTCCACCGACCATACCCAGAAAATACTTACCTCAAATACTTTTATTAATAAATATGCAGAAATAATATAAACAATAACGGCGATTAACTCTATGTAGAAAGTGAATTTTGTATTTCCGCTTCCATTAATTGTTTGAAAAAAAACAC
>JBFHIG010000027.1:0-5916 GCA_041596615.1 Candidatus Moraniibacteriota bacterium
ATGATCCGTCTTCAATTTCAAAGCTCTTAATTTCTGTATAATTTGGAGTTGTTCCCGTAACAGAGGTCCTGGTGTTTGTTCCTGTGGCAATGACTTGATAGTTTCCAGACACAACTGGTGCTACGGCCTTTACTGATTCTATGTTTTCCTCTATATATGTAGCGTCTTCCATTGTTAGTGATTGTGCAGATCCTTGACCTTGACTCACTTGTTGTCCTGGCCCTTGCTGAGATCCTGGTCTAATGCTCAAAAGATTTGAACCAATTTTTGCAATTTCATCCTGAATACTCCCTTGTGCACCTCTACCTATAGCAATCATAACAATTACTGAAGCAATCCCAATCACAATTCCCAAGACCGTTAAGCTTGAACGAACCTTATTGGTGGCTATCGAGATAAAGGTTTCATATATTAAATCTGAAAACTTCATTTTTCTAATTTAGTGTTTATTGTTAGTTTCAACATCTTTTTCAATTTCACCATCTCTAACGTGAATAATTCGATCTGCATGTTCTGCTATTTCAGGTTCATGTGTAATCAAGACAATTGTGTGTCCATTTTCTCTGTTTAATCTTCTGAAAGTGTCCATGACCATATCACCAGTTTTTGTATCCAAGTTTCCAGTTGGTTCATCAGCTAAAATTAGAGATGGGTGATTCACAAGGGCTCTCGCAATAGCAACTCTTTGAATTTGACCACCAGAGAGTTGATTTGAAAGATGGTCCCAGCGATTAGGATCTAAACTCACCGCCCTTAAAGACTCCTCGACTCGTTTTTTCCTTTCAATCTTTGGAAGCTTATTGTAAAAAAGTGGCAACATTACATTTCTCATAACCGTTGTTCTTGAAAGCAAGTTGAAAGCCTGAAAAACAAAACCAATTTTATTATTTCTAATTTCAGCAAGATCATCTTCTGATAGCTTTGCAACATCTTTCCCTTCAAGAAAATATGAACCCCTTGTTGGGTTATCCAATGCACCTATAATATTCATTAGTGTCGATTTTCCACTTCCGGATGGTCCCATAATAGCAACGAATTCTCCTTTTTTAATCTCAAAAGAGACATTTTTTAGAGCCCAGGTTTCATTATCACCGTTTTTATATATCTTGACTAAATTTTTACACTTTATCATTTCTTTGAATTATTTATGAAACTTAGGGACTTGTCTATCTTCCTCCACCACCTCTTTGACCTCCTCCTCCCATAGTTGGAATCAAACTTTTGCTAGCAGTTGAAGAGTTGTCGCTTTTATTGGTGGTTGCATTAACCGTCTTAAGTGACTCTATCGTTTGAGTCAGGACAGTTTCACCTTCAGAAATTTCTCCTGAGATTTCTACTATAACATCATCCGTAACACCAACTGTTACTGTGACCATTTTTAATCCTTCCGGTATATTTGACGATCTAACACCTTTCGTTTGACCCGATGCAGAATTTATCCTAGCAGATAGTTCTTCAAAGATAAGGCCTTTTTCAACAATAATCACATAGTCTTCTCCCTTTGGATTTGATTGAACAGCTGAAACAGGTACTGCCACAACATTTTCTGCTGATTCTGTAATAATCTCAGCTTCAACACTCATGCCCGGCTTTAATCCAACAACTTTACTTGCATTAAAAGAAATTTCCGCATCATAAGAGACCACTCCTTGTGAAACAGTTCCAATTGTGTCAATTTTGGAAACTTCTCCTGTCGTCTTAACATCATCTAAAGCGCTAAATGTCAAATTAACAACAGCTCCTTTTTCAACCTTTACCGCATCAACTTCGTTTAAAGAAATTGTTGCTATCATTTCTTCTGTTATAACAGAGGCTAAAATTTCATCTCGAGAAACCGAATCTCCAGCCGAAAAATCAAGACCCGTAACAACACCGTCAAATGGAGCCCTGATATAATAGTCCTCTAGTTCACTTTTCGCATCAGTAAGTTTATTTACTTTTTGTTGAACATCAGCCTCCTGAGTTTGTCTTATAAGCTTGTCTTCTTTTGTTTGATTATCGCTTGCATCATTAACTTGTGTCTGCTTAATTTCTGAGGCCCGTAAACTAAGTTCTGCATCCCTCAAAGTTTTTAGAGCGTCCGTGGTGTCTAATATTGCAATAAGGTCATTCTTCTTGACCTCTTGGTTGTTTTCCACTTCAACGCTTATGATGTCGAGTCCGTCACCAGCTACTTGTGGCTTAAGATCAACTTGACTCGCAGCCTCCACTTGACCACTTCCAGAGACTAAAACTTCAATATCGCCTTTTTCAACAACTGCTGTTTTCAGTTTATTGGTGCCTGCAGAGCTTGCGGTACTTTGTTTTTTCTGCCAGTAATAAAAACCTCCACCAACCAAACCAGCAAGAAGGATGAGTTTAATCTTATTACCCCAGAACCAACCTCCTATTTTTTTAATACTACTCATTTTTTTAAAATTCCAAGTTAAATTTAATATAAACAAAAAAACACAACTTTGTGTTTTCCACTTCACAAATTAAATACGCAACTTATATTTTAAGTTTTCAAAAATATGCCCAAAAAAAACTACTTCCCTTTAAAAAAACTTTAAAATTAGATTATCTACCAACTTCCTCCTCCGCCTCCTCCTCCGCCTCCACCAGAGGAACCGCCCGAGGATGAGGAGCTGGGTGATGCCGAAACTGAATTTGTTGCTGTGGTAAAACTTTGATTTAAAGATGTTGTAAACAATGCAGGACTAAAAACTACACCGTTATTAGAATGATACCAATTTGGTGATTCCTTTGTTATTCCCTCAAATGCCTTTGCCCATTTGTCCGCGTTTCCAAAAATCATTGCGTATGGTAATGTCTTTTCAAAAATATTTTCTCTCTCATTGAACTTTGCTCTCTGGGTCTCGGCAACATCAATATAATACTGATATCCAATCACGTGCCAATAGGCTTCTGCCCCTTTTAGCGTTTTCTTTGACATTAAAACTCCAAAACCAATCAAAATAATTGCAACTAAAATTGCGCTGATGAAAAAATCAACCCTTTGGTAAAAAGATCCCAAAAAAAACATTCCAAAACCAAAAATGATTCCGGCTGTTATATACAAAGCTTTTTCGTTATATTTGGATTTTTCAAAATAGCCTTTTGCATCAATTTGTTCCCCAACTTTTTTCGCAGCTTTTTTTACATCTTTGTAAAATTCTTTCTTACTAGAGAGCTTTACTTTCCCCGAAAGATACTCACCAAATAGACCTTCCATTAAAGCTTTTTCATGCGCTGTTAAATTTTTGTCGTCTCTCCAATTTTTTTTGTTCTCAAGCTCATAGTCAGGTGATCCGACTATGGAAATGCCTTGTTTTAGTTTTTTACCATTAAAGAAAAGGATGGTTGAGATGACTATCAAGAAAATTATCCCCGAAGCGACAAAATCAAAACTAAAATTTTCTTTAGAAACAGACGAAACTACAAGCGCTACCACGGAAATCAGAAAAATTATCTTAAGGACCATAAATCCCCGACCTGCAACCTTATTTACCGTTTTAAAAACTTCGAGACCAAAACTTTTCCTCTCAATTTCCCTAATCTCTATGAAACCTTTCACTGCCAAATTCACAATATCGGCGGAAACGAATTCATTTGAATATTTTTCCTTCAATAAAAACCCCATCTCGCCAGGAGTCAATTTGTCTGGTGGTCCATATTGAGCAATAATCACGCTTCTTAAATCAATCTCTTTACCCTTTAGATTCCAAAGGTAAAACATTCCTCCTAAAACAAAGATGGGTATAATAAAAGCCCAGTTGTCTGTTAAGAAAAATAAAAAATATTCCCATCTTGAAGGCTCATTGACCATTTCCTTGGGGATATTAACAGCAACTGTCAGCCCCTCAAATTCCTTTAATATTTTAGTTGTTTCAAATTTTACTTCTCGATCAGATAAAACGCTAATCCTGCAGTTACTTTCTTTTGACCCAAATCCACCAGTAAAACAGACCACACTTTCTTTTGGAATGATGAGACTCTCCTCAAAAGTGACCTTGCTAGAGGCGTTTTTGATTGTCGTTGGCCAATCAGTACCAATTGGGTTCCAATAAAGCTCATTGTGATCATCAAAAAAGCGCATGCCTCTTTGGATTTCATATTGAATTTTATATTTCACATCTCCAATTACTTCTGCGTTTGGGTCCCCAATTTTCAAAACGATATTATTTCCTTCATTATATTTAGTAAATTCAATATTATGCCCGTTTCCATCAGAGACAGAAACATTACGCATTCTCATTTTGTATTTAAAACCATTGTCGTCTGTATATTTAACTGGGATTTTTCGAAAAATCCCATGCCTCTTTTGAGAAAAATTAACGTCAATAGATTCCTCTATCTTGATGATTGCATTTTTTTTGACAAAAATCCCAACATCAAAGTTTTTAATAACAAAGGCACCGCGATTATCTACGGCGCCAACATTTCCAGCAAAAACAAACAACGAACCAATCGCTAGAAAAATTATAATCGAAAGATTTTTAAACATTTTTATTTTATATTCAATTTTTATCTAGACAATTTCATTATACCGGAGTTTACCCTACAAAAAAAGACCTTGGCAAAAGCAAAGTCTTTTTATAATAAGTATTGTGCCTACTGATTTTATGAAGCGCTATTTCAACTCAACCTCATCTTCAACAGCACTGTCTGAAAGGTCTTCTTCATCATATTCACTAGGAGTTGTTTGGTTCAAAAGAGCATCCATTTCTTTAACATCGTTTCCGATTTCATCATTCCCGGGATCTGAGAATTCTATTTTATCACTTGGCAATACCTCCTCGTTCATCATTTCTTGATCTTTGACAATGTCATTGTTTGGTGGCACCATGCCATCCAAATTACTTGAGTTTATTTGTTCGTTATTTGCTTTTCCGCAAGCTGAAAGTGTGCATGGAATGATAAAAATAGCCATCATTATCAATGCGAATTTTGTTTTCTTTTTAATCATCTTTTTTAAATTTATTTTGAAAAATATTTAGGAACTAACAAAAACAATTTATTTTCCTATCTTTTATTAATTCTCCTCGTTTGAATCAGTCGAGATTAACTGTGCTCTTAGTTTTAAGATTTCATCCCTTACAACTACTTGGTAATACTCTCTTATCTCCACTAACTGAGCTCTAATTTGTGTTGACATTTTTCTCGCCTCTCCAAGATTCTCTCTAAATTCACCTTCTGATTCACCACAAGCAATAACTTCTGTTGCTTCTAGTTCATCAATAAAAGTTTGGTGTTCAGTTACTAATGTCTTAACTTTTTCTTTTAAAGTCACCAATGAATCATCTAGCGCTGAAGTGTTTAGCCCCTTCTCTTGGAATTTTGCTGATATTTCCTCGCCTTTGGTCACTAATTTCCCGAAAACATTGCTGTGCTGTTCTTGCTTGTTCTCGTATCTATTTATTCTTGTACGCACTCTATTTTGAATATTCTCACAATTTCGCTCCTTTCTTTGTTGCTGAACCTCTTTTCTTTCTTCTCTTAGTTCTGCCCGATTTTCTTTTAACCCTTCTCTTTGTTCCTGCATTTCAGTTCTTACTGCATTTCTTTCTGCCCTCATTGCTTCTATCTCTTCTGCGGTCGGTTTTAAGGAAGTGGCTTGTGCAGAAAAACAAACACCAAACGCAACAACAAGTGTTGCAACACCAAAAACAGCGATTTCTTTTTTCATCATTCTTACTTTTTTAATTTTTATTATACTTTTATAAAACTAGAACTTTCTTTGATTTTTTCACTTTTTGATTATAACATGGACAATCACACAAAGACAATGCTATAACGTTTTCTATTCAATACCTTGGAAACACTTTGCTAAAATTTCATTAGGAGTTTGTAGGTTAATTCCAAGATGTAATCTCTCATTATTGTAGTATCTTAAATACTCAGGCAAGGCTTTATTATATATTTTAACACTTACCG
>JBFHIG010000028.1:0-4497 GCA_041596615.1 Candidatus Moraniibacteriota bacterium
GCGAAATTCTAAAAACAGAATTTCGCTTTTTTCTTTGAAAGAATTCTTTTTATTTCTAAAATATTAAAGGAAGTTTGACTACGCTCAAGACAAAGATTATCCAATATAGAAAGCGAAAGAGTTCGAAGATTGTCCCGTCGTACCCGCCACGTCGCTCGCGAGCGACGTGGCCCGCCACATTTGGCCCGGTCAACGTTCAAGAGACGTTCCGCTAAATCTGGTGAGGTCACGTCAATCGTGGGCTTTTTGTTTTTTATGGGTAATCTGTTATCATAAATACATCTACAGATCTCCCTATAGATGTATCTAAAAAATAAAATAAAAAATGAAAAGAAATACAATCTTAGTCCTTGCAATATTTGCAATATTTTTTTTATCGGGGTGTATTAAAAAAGACAATAGAGAGATTAATCAAATAGCTCTTGGGGTAGATAGCGAAGAACAGTAATTGGTACCAGCGATCTCCATAAATACAAGAAACGGATACAACAATTCTTTAAATCTTATTTCAAATAGGAATGGTTATATCTTGTCTGACATATCACTTTCGGTAGATCCTCTTTCAGAAAAGGAAGGCTTCAGACAAGTTATGTACACCTTTTATTCGAACAATAAGATATTATCTGTTGCTACTGAATACAGCGGTGACAGTCCAAAAATATTTACAGAAATAGGTGTAGATATGGGAATTAAATCTCAAAACCAGATACCAGATTTTCTTATTGATTATGGAATTGAAAAATCTTTAACAGTTCTTTATGAAAATGAAGATTATAAAAAATACAAGAATTCTAATCCTAATTGCATGGAGGATTTTGATGTAAATGTCAATGAGGATGAAGATTTTGGATGGGAGTGGCAGGTGTTTTTTAATTGCTATAGTGACGAAGACATAGAGATGCTTACTTTTTCAATAAATCCGGAAAAAAATCAGGCATTCCTATCTTCTGTAAAAAAAGCAGATTTTAATACAAATAAGGCCAGTAATCCAAGCGTTTATAATGAATTTTATTCTATTGAATACCCCATAGAATGGACCCTTTTAGATTATCAAAAGATGGAAATTTCTGATTCCCCAGGCGGTTTTATCTGGAACATGCAAGTTAGTCCCAATTTGGATGGTTCGCTTCCGCTAATTAATATATTTAGTATAAAATCAGATCAAAATTCCGATATTCATTCAATTGGAGACATGCTCATTGAGGCTAAAAATTCACTTATAAAAGACGGGTGGAAGATTTATGAAGAAGGTGATTTTAACTATAATCTTTCCGATGGTAAAATTGCTACCGGAAAACAGCTCAAAGTGGAATCAGGTTCTAAAAAGAAAGGGTTGATTTACATATTAAGAAACGATAACATGACTAGATTTTCATATGAAAATTATTCAACTAATTTTGATGATGGCATGGGAGTTGTGAATAAAATGCTAAGTTCTTGGAAAATAAATTAGTTTTTAATATCAAATTTTTGCTTTGCAGTTAAAGAGGTGCATCTTTTAGGGTTCGTTCTCCATTATAGAAAAATCCGTCTTTATCTTTTGCCCAATCTTCTTTTATTACTTCAAATGAAGATGGGTCAGCGTTGTCTATTTCCTTATTTCCATGGTATATGCCTTTTTTATCTTTGCAATATTCTTCCCCTAGATATTCAAAAGAAGCTTTGTCGATGTTTTTTATTCTTCCATTTCCTTTGGTTGGCCACCAGAAAAAATCTCCTTTGGAGCTGGAGATGATATAAGCTAGCCCTTCTCCTTTGATATCTACCTTTTCAATTTCAAAAGTTTCAGAGGATTCATCTTTAAGAACTGACCATGATCCACTTCCTCCGTGAGTGCTTTCGCATCCTTCAAAATATTTACAAACATAGTCATCAACGCAAACACCCTTTGTTGTGGTTTTGTAATAATCTCCAGAACGTATTTCTTCCGCTTCATAACAAACCTTTTTTTCTTCGGAAGTACAATCTGTACAAACTCCAGTCTTTTTAACTAAAAAAGGCGAAGCGAATATTAAGATAATAACAATAATCGCAAGTAGCGCAACAAATATTAAAGAATAAGAGAGCAGCTTTTTTGTTGGGATTTTCATTTGAAAGAGAATAATTTTTAAATAATTCTAGTAGAAATACTTGGATTATTAATAAATAAAGTGTATAACAAATAGTCGAATATTTCAACAAAATTCGGGCTACAAGCTTGCTCGGGCGCAGGAAAAATAGAAAGTTATAAACTTGACGCTGCAGTGCTACATATATTGGCAAAAATTATTTTTTGGGATATTATTATAACAACATTTTGTAAGAGTTAACCTTAAAGTATGTCTAAAAATTTTTTAATTATATCAGCTTTAATTATCTTTCTTACGGTCTTGATCGTAGTATTTTTTCTACAAAAAAAATCAGAAATTGAAGATTTTCAAGAAGAATCTCAAAGCATTAAAACCGCTGATAATGGCAGATTTGAAGAATTCCTCAGAGAGAACGGGAAAGAGATTGAATTACCGATGTTGGATGTAACAAATTGGCAGATGTATAAAGACACGGAAAGAGGTTTCTCTTTTAAATATCCTAGAAACTGGACGGTAATAGCTATCGATGATCCTCTTAAGGAAACTGCTCAAGAGAATGAAAAACCAAGCTTTTGGAATGATTCAATTAAGGGTCAAATTCAGTCATATGAATTTCTTTGTTTAACCGATAATGAAAGATACGCCGATTTTACTGAAAATCCTGTAAAAACATCTCCTCCGCTTGATATAAAAAACTGCAATATTAAATTTAGCGAATCCATTCCAACTTGGAGCGGATATGATGGAACGGCGTGGGATTTGTGGACCGAAACACACATGAAGCCAGCATCAACCAGCATAAAAGAATATGTTATTGTTGATGGTAGAGCGTTAATGTTTTCTCGTAGCTCAATGGGTATTTTTTTTAATGCCAGAAATAATCGCATGATTGAATCAACAGATTATAATTTTTCAGAAAAAAATTCAGTTGCCCCAGAGATTTTTCATACAATCATTCAGACATTAAGTTTTAATAAATAATTTCCGCACTGATATAAGTAGCTTATTTGAATATATGCTATTTTGACATTGAGGAAATTTTTCTTAAATAGTTCTCTACAACTAAATACAAAGGAGGTTGCGTTATGAAAAGAGCAAAAAACTTGGTTCTATTTGGTTTTGTTTGTATTGTTTTATCCAATTCTTATGTGCAAGCAATATCAATCAATACAAGTGACATTCCTCTTGCATTATGCGCTGGAAACTGGGGATTTCTAGATGCTAGTGGAGAGTTGGACGATTTTGAATGGGCAAAAAAGGCTTGGGGTTTGCACAATGTTCCACAAAAAAATTGGGCGCCCGATCAGGCTGGTGTTGAAGTTTTGCAATACAACGGAATCCATAAGATTGTTATGCGATTTCAATTTTCCAATGAGGATATTGATTACTTTAGGAGCGCTAAATTTAAAAATACTTCAACGCGCATACCTTTTGCTCTGGAAATTGATATTATTGATTACGAGGGTCTTTTTGGAGAAGCTGGGGAAAATGATTTTGACATCAGTGGCTCAAATCTTCCAAGCGAAGCAGAGCTTGTGGTCGATGTTAGTGCATCGGATGGCATTAACCAGCTTTCAGCACTTATTGTTAGACCAGACAAGTTACAAAGTGGAATCTTGTACGAAATTGTTTTCACTCCTTTTGGCAACGTGCCTTATTATGAAAGTGGAAATTTACGTATGGTTTGGCAATTAAGTGTAAATTATAAGTGGATTTCGGCTATGCAAAAAGGCTTTTCTGATAAGTGTGATCTTATGGGAACTATCGATGGTATCAAAGATGGTGTCGACAATGGTGAATATAGCAGCGGATATAGCTCTATGCCCTATAATTATTCCTGGGATATACCTTCTGGAGCTCGTAATGGTTGGTATTATTTTATAGCCGCACCCTCGGACGTTTCTGAATTAGGCAGGTATACAACTGGCTCATCAGATGAGATTGTTTGTTGGGATGATGAAATTGATAAAGATGTAGGCATCAATATCCATGAGTATAGTGGAAAAGATCGTTGCAAAAATATGTTCTTAGCTCAACTTGGGGAATATTACGTTTATGATAATTCAAGCAGCTATAATCCTCCCGACTCCGAAGATTCCGGGACGGGAGAAAACTGGTACAACGAGGGTATCTACAATTCTCCAGTCAGTACCGCAGTCGAATCCGGCGACCCAGATTTCGTAGTTCGTGAAGTTTTCACCAATCATCACAAAAAAGTTCTTCGTCCACATGAAGATATCGAGATTTTCACTCGGATCAAAAACAAAGGAGATGATGACACTTCAAAAGACATCGGCCTGAAATATTGGCGTTCCAAAGGTGAGCACATCGACAGTAAGGATGATCGTGTAAACCTTGGAACTGATAATATCCGTGGAGAAAATTTGCTCCCAGGAGAAAGCAAATGGGAAAGCAAACACACCGAAGC
>JBFHIG010000029.1:0-2878 GCA_041596615.1 Candidatus Moraniibacteriota bacterium
CAATAGACATCTACTGGGCTTTTATTTTTTGACAATTATTATTAAAAAAGTCCTAACTTCCTCCCACAACCCTAACAAAAAATAAGAATAGTATTCTCTAATGAGGATGCTATTTTTATTTTATCTGTTGGTGAGGGATTCGAACCTGCCCAAATGAATCGTTCAGGCGGGCGGGTAGCAATGAGGTAGTTTCTTTTTAGCAAAAAAGAAACGTAGCGAATGCCGATGGATGCGACAGCATTCAGCGCTACCCTGGACACGTCGCTCGCGAGCGACGTGTCTGGACAAGGAGCCCCCAAGGGTGACGCGAGAGAATCAGATTAAATTAAAACGCGGATGAGGGTGTTGTAAGTTATTTGTATTTTTATTGTGTTTTGAAATAAAAAGTCCGAGTTACAAACTCGGACCAGCGCAAAGGAGATGATTATCTAAATCTGGAATTTTAGTGAAAAAATACTATAGAAAGTTTGAAAATATAGGCCCCCTCAGATTCTTATTTAAGGGGTTTTTTGACGCCTAAAATCAACCACTGCTTTCCTTGACAAAATACACATCTGTGATAGAATCGTCAGGCTGAAAAAAATGATAGCAGTTCTATGTCGGGACTCTTTTTTATTTCAAGATAAAAAAACTTGTCAATAAAAAACAAATTTTCATTCGTTTCATGCCTTACCTTGTTTTAGAAAAAAGCTGGTTAAGAGTAATAAATAAATTAAAAAAATTCGAAAAGAACTAAGCAAGAAAGCGAAGACAATAATCGCTTTAGTACTAGTAGCAATCAGCTCAACAGCTTTCTTTTCCGTGGCTTTGGCCGAGGATTCGTCAGAAAAGAGCATTGCTGAGTTTTCTAAAGAGAGGCTCAAAAAAGTTAAAAAAGTTGAGAATTATGATAAGGTAGAGGAGAGGCAATCAAGCGAGGAGAAAAAAATTGATTCCGATCTTCAGGATGGAAAATCTCACATGGAAGAGTTGAAGGAGGCTGTGAGGTTTGCCAGTGAAAAGACTGGTGTGAGAGAAGATTTCTTATTTGGTATGTTAACCGTTGAGTCTGATCTTGGACGAAATACAGGAAAATGTACTTATGCTCAAGTTGAGCAAGGCGCTGAAAAGTCATATAAAAATGGTCTTCTGGGCCAAAAAGCATACAACACTTTCATTGAAAGAAGGGAGTATATCAAGAACATTGCGAAAGAAATTGGGCGTGATTATGAGGAACTTGGTGTTTCATGTAACCCTGCAAAGTATGTAGGAACTGGTGGGGCCATGGGTGTGCCACAGTTTATGCCAGATATGTGGATTCACTATAAAGACCGGATATCTGAAGTAGTCGGGAAAGACAATCCCGACCCCTGGATTCTAAAAGATGGAGTAGTCGCTATGGCGCTTCTTCTGTCAGATACTTCAGGTGTAACAGAACACAATTATTATGCGGAAAAAAATGCTGCCAAGATGTATCTATCGGGTACAACCTCGGGGAAGTATGATTGGTATGCTAATAAGATAATGTACTGGGCCAAGAATCATGAGGCACTTATGAGTTAGTTTTGAGGTTTGTATATAAATAAAAAACCGTTTATAGCGGTTTTTTATTTTGGATTAAAAATTTTAGTGCTAGAGTTAGAGAAGGTGGGGACTTCCTTTTTTTAGAAGGAGATTTTAGTAGTTTGCAGGTTTTGTTACTGAAAGTGCCAAATTAAAAGTTAAATCAATAACCCCTGAAGACAATAAATTTTGTCCCCAGGGGTAATAATGGAATGCTTGTGTGAATTTATTCTTGCATCACTTCGTTAAAAGCACAAAGGTTCCTTCTTTTGCGCCGATAAGTTCTGCTGCTGAACTCATGTTCATTGCGATTGTGCCGTAATCTCCGAAATCGCCACCAAATATTAAAGCAATTTCTTTAGGTTTGATTTTTGCAAAATATTCTGCGACTTCCGTGACCGAATGATCCCCTATCCTCAGCTGAAAAAAGGAACTTGTTCCCAGGAAAATATCAAACTCCTTTGTGGTAATTCCGATGACCAAATTCCCAAAGCCATCAACATAGAGGACTTTTGTTTCAATTCTGTCCTCAAGACTTCTTGAGAACGGATTAAGTTTCACTAGATTTGCTCTTTGAATTTCCACTCCAAATTCAGGCAAGGAGACTCCTTTTGAGAGATGTCCGCAAACTGGGGCCATAATATCTCTGGCGTGAAAAATTTTTGAGGGATCTAGCAACCAATATTGCTTTTCGGTCAGAGAAACGATTATTCTGGGCGGGAATTTTTCAAAAACACGTCCAAAAATTCCATTGTCAGGGCCAACGAAGAAATAGCCACCGCACTCTGCCAGCAGAATCTTTCTGCTTGTTCCAACCCCAGGATCTACGGCTGAAAGAAATATTGTTCCTTTGGGATAGTATTTTACGTAAACTTCAAGAAACATTGCAGCCGTGGCGATATCCCAGTTTGGAATATCATGACTCATGTGGATGATTTTAGCGAAGGGGTTGATTGATGTGATAACCCCTTCCAGACAAGCAGCTGAACCATCATTGGTTCCGAAATCTGTTAGAAGTACTACACTTCTTTGTAGTCTTTTTAATGCATCCAAAGATAATTTTTCAATTAAGTTTAAAAGTACACTTGCTTCTGTCATTACGTCTCCTCCTCGAGTTGGTTGGGTTGCTTCGTTATTTGAATTATAAGATAATCGTAAGAACTTTGTAGTAATTTATACGCTAATATAGCGCTTTTGTCAAGGTTTGCGTAATGGTTCAATAGCTTGGAAACACTTATAATATATAAACCATAAAGTTTAACTATTATGAAAATGCCTTATACAAAGAATCCATACCTTCCAAAAATAAGGGCTCGGGCTGTTGATATGGTTAGAA
>JBFHIG010000030.1:0-2548 GCA_041596615.1 Candidatus Moraniibacteriota bacterium
GCGAAATTCTAAAAACAGAATTTCGCTTTTTTCTTTGAAAGAATTCTTTTTATTTCTAAAATATTAAAGGAAGTTTGACTACGCTCAAGACAAAGATTATCCAATATAGAAAGCGAAAGAGTTCGAAGATTGTCCCGTCGTCCCCGCATTTTCATTAAAATGGCTTACCTGAGCCATTTTTTTGTTATAAAATTTGACAAAGATTTATTTATTGTATATATTTAAATGTTTATGAATAATGATTTTAGAAATACTATCCAAAAGGGTATTTTTTGTTAGAATAGAATTATAAGTTTTAGTTTAGAAATATGCAAAAAATAAATCTAAAGAAAGTTCTTTTGAGTTTGCTTTTGGTTGTTGCTGTTTTTGGTTTGGTTGGGTGTGGCAAAAAACAACCAGTGCAAGTTGAACAACCAGAGCAAAAACAAGAAGAACTAAATAAAGAGGTTCAAGAAACTGAGGAGGTTGATACTAGTAATTGGCAGACTTATAAAAATGAAGAATATGGATTTGAATTGAGACACCCGAAAGAATGGAATATGGAACGAAATGACGTGACGGCTTGGAAATCATTCCATTTTAATAAAACTGAATGTTTGAAATACAAAGGTGATGTTTGCGAAGACGAATTTTTATCTGTTAATATTAGTGATAAACCAGATAATGAACTAAGAGCCTCATCTCTTTGGTCGTGGGCAATTCCCGAATATTCTTGCTCCAATAGTGATGAACGTAAAATTCCTCTTTTAGAATTTAATATCTCCTATCCTGTTCAGGCATGTGAATTAAATGCACTGGGGTATAAATGGCGAAATTATATGTTTGCCAAAGATGATTCGAGATGGCTTTTTGTTATACGGTACAACGATGAAGGATATGATTCTCCTATTGCCAAGAAAATTCTAGAGACATTTCAATTCACAGCAGAATAATATTTTTCCAAAAGAGATTTCAATTCAGAAGTCTCTTCTAAGAAGAGTATTATTTCTTCAAAATCAGAACTTTGAAAATTAAACAAAATCAAGAAAAAGTGTTTGGAACAACATTTTTGCAATAGAGATGAATTAGCAGTTAAACTAGACTAAATCAAGTGGAGGTAATAAATGAAGAGGCTATTTTCTATCGGTACGGTTTTTATGACGTTGGTGTTTTATCCTTTATTTTCGCATGCAATTGTCCTTGAGGCATTTGAAGAACAAGGTCCAGCGGTATGGGGAGTTGAGGGTGACGAAAGATTCAAACCAAAAAAAGGAGGTATTAAGGTCTGCAAAGCGGAAGGAAAGATTATAGTCGGATTTTATCTGGACAGTAGAAATATGAGCTTCTATAGTCAAACTTTTTCCGATGGCGAAAGAAAGCCCATAGGATTTGAACTCGACATCAATGACCCCGATGGTGTATTTAATCGTAATAATCTTATCTCAATTGTGCCGGGGCCTAATTTTCCAAGTGGTGTGAGATATGATGATAATTCCATGGGTGATAGCGACCATTTATATACGGTGGGTATCAATGATCCAACTAAATTCGAACAGGATACTTGGTATACCGTAACATTCAATTTTTCACATTATGTTGATGTGGGTGAGGCTACATTCGAGTTGATAGTGGAATTAGTAGGAGATATTCGCAAGCTCAGAGATGACTACCACGATATCTATAATGGTTATGGAGTGGACGTTGAGTCTAGTTGTTATTACTGGTTCAACTTTGATGATGGGCAAGTTGATGCAGATGGAAATAACTTCTTTCCCATCAGACCATCTTGGACAGCTTTTCACGCTAACAAGTTCTTCAAATGGCCAGAAGGCACAACTGTAGGATATGATAGGTATTTGTGGGATATGGCAAAAGGTCCATGGGGTGATTACCAACCTTACTCCTGTAGCTTCGGAAGTGACCCTTGGAATGCTACAGCAATCAATATCCCCGACCCCGAAGACTCAGAAACTCAAGAAAGCTGGTACAATGAAGGTATTTATATTCCTCCAAGTAGCACTTCTTCCGAATCCGGCGACCCAGATTTCGTAGTTCGCGAGGTTTTCGTTGATCATCACAAAAAAGTTCTTCGTCCGCACGAAGACATTGAGATTTTCACTCGGATCAAAAACAAAGGAGATGACGACACTTCAAAAGATATCGGCCTGAAATATTGGCGTTCTGATGGAAAAAACATCGACAGCAAAGACAAGCGTGTAAGGATTGGAACTGATAATATCCATGGAGAGAACTTGCTCCCAGGAGAAAGCAAATGGGAAAGTAAACACACCGAAGCTCCTGGCACACCAGGAGAATATAATTATACCGTGGAGGTGGATTACGACGATGAAATTGATGAAGTGCATGAATCAAATAATAAATTTGACCCACCGTTTGTTTTTGAGGTCAAAAAACCACAACTCTTTTTATCTAGTTTCTCTGTCATAGGAGGAACCAGTTTAAATCCGGGTGATATTTTTCAAATAAAAGCATTTACAGATAATGATGGTGCCACGCCTGGGCCTGATGTAAAACTGTATTATTATCTAGACGGAGTAAAAATCGGCGA
>JBFHIG010000031.1:0-1824 GCA_041596615.1 Candidatus Moraniibacteriota bacterium
AAACAAGAATGTTTGCTATCATAAATATGGTGATGAACTTGATGAGCTTCATAAGATGTTTTTTGGGTTCAAAAAGGTTGAAGGTGCTGACCCAGACACATTTATTGTCACTCCTCAATATACATATGGGATTGATAAAAATAATATTTATTTATCTGGAAAAAAAACGGAAGATGACAAGCTATCTCATGCTAATGAAAATACGTTTTCTGAATATGTAATTAATTTTTGTAATCCCGAATTAGAGGGTAATTATTCCAGAGGGCTTTACCATGGAGATAAAGCAAAGTTAAAAAAGTTATGTAAAATTCTTTCTGATAGATAGTTTTTGAGATAGCGGGATTGCAAATAGCTTAAGGCTAGAAAGTTCAAAATATTATTAAGATCTCACCATAAATGTTTGTGATGAGATGGGAATAATATTTTTAGAAGTCCTTTTAAAATAGAAGCCAAAGGAGAAAACATGAAAAGATTGCTCAATGTTTTATTTGTTATGGTTTTATTGATTTCAAATACTCCTGTTTATGCATCCGAGAGAACTGGAGATATGAAGTATCTAAATCAAGAATATTGGTTGCCAGAGGAGGTTTGTATAAATTTTCATTATGAAAATGGGGAGTTTGATGGTTTTGAAGTAGCATTTAAAGTCGGTAAGACTGATCTTTTCAGAAACTGGAGAGTTGGAATGTATCCATTTCCATTTATCTTGGAAATGAAGTTAATAGCTCAAGATCAGGGGGAAATAGAAGCGCTTGCTGATGAAATTAATAAATCTAGGGGACAATATTGGGATTTTGGAACTGACAATAAGTGTATAGACCAACCCCGTGCTTATTTCGATTCAAATCTTGCTGATTTTTCTGCTGATAAATTTGGAATTGGAATTATCAATCCTCACTATCTAGAGGAAGGACGATGGTATAAATTTTTTATCAAAATGAGAAAAAGTGATAATGTGTGGCCAGTTCCATTCACTGTTTCTTTGCAAATCAGATTAAATATTGATGTCTGGAAATCTAGGAATTTGGATTATAATCCAGGAGATGATTTCGAAATTGGGTATGGTTGGTATACTGCGTGGGATATGCTCTATACTTCAATAGAGCCAAGCGAACAAGCGATAGCAAACTATTTTTCCTTTGCACTTGAACATTACAAAGGAGACCAAGAAGAAAAGCTTAAATTATTTTCAAACTATTTTGTGGATATACAAATTACTGGAGGTTCTTGTAAGTCGAGGCCTTGAGTTTAAAGAAAAGAGGAGGATTTTAAATGAAAGTTAGGCTTATCTTGCGCTTAATCTTAATTTGTCTCGCGATGTTTTATTGGCAAATCGTTTTTGCTGAATGCTATCAATCACCGTGGAACGCTCCATCGATCAATCCTTCAGATTCTGAGGATTCCGAGACGGGGGAAAGCTGGTACAACGAGGGCATCTACAATCCTCCAGTCAGTACCGCAGTCGAATCAGGCGACCCAGACTTTGTAGTTCGTGAAGTTTTCACCAATCATCACAAAAAAGTTCTTCGCCCACATGAAGATACTGAGATTTTCACTCGAATCAAAAACAAAGGAGATGATGACACTTCAAAAGACATCGGCCTGAAATATTGGCGTTCCAAAGGTGAACACATCGATAGTAAAGATGATCGTGTAAACCTTGGAACTGATAATATTCGTGGAGAAAATTTGCTCCCAGGAGAAAGCAAATGGGAAAGCAAACACACCGAAGCTCCTGGCACACCAGGAGAATATAATTATACCGTGGAGGTGGATTACGACGATGAAATTGATGAAGTGCATGAATCAAATAATAAATTTGAC